>NZ_AP029021.1:3285000-3317500 GCF_037076535.1 Novosphingobium olei
ATCGATTCGATCGAAGACACAAAGCCGGTCAGCACGAAGCCGATCACCGCCGAGGCGGAGATGGCAAAGCCGAACGGAAATGGCGCGGGCAACATGGCCCAGTGCGCCTCTGCCACCGGAGCGAACGCGATGCGGCCCATCGCGAAAGCGACGGCGTATCCGGCAAGCAGGCCGAGCAGGACGGAGGCGGTCGACCATATGCCGCGCGCAAAGAACTTGAGCCCGAGCGTGGCGACGACAACGACGCCGGCGAGCAGCCAGCTCTGCGCCGATCCGAACGCGGGCGTCCCGATCGCCGGAACGCCGCCGGCCGAGTACTGCACGCCGATGCGCATCAGCGACAGCCCGATCATCAGGACGACGAGCCCGGTGACGAGCGGCGGCAGGGCAAAGCGGATGCGGCCGACGAAGCGGCTGAGCCCGGCATGGACCAGCCCGCCGGCCAGCGCCGCCGTGAACAGTTCCGCCATCGCGGCGGGACCGCGCCCGGCGACGATCGGGATCATGATCGGAATATAGGCAAAGCTCGTCCCCTGCACGAGCGGCAGCCTGGCGCCGATGCGGCCGAGGCCGACCGTCTGCATCAGCGTGGCGAGCCCTGCGAAGAACATCGACATCTGGATCATGTAGATGAGCGGTGCGGGGTCTGCCGAACCGAAGCCGAAGCCGGCAGCCCCTGCAACGATGATCGGCGGCGTGAGGTTCGAAACGAACATCGCAAGGACATGCTGGATGCCGAGCGGGATCGCGCTGGCGTAGCCGGGGAAGTAGTCGGGATCGCGCCTCTGTTCGCGGGTGGCGACGGACTTGCGCCCAACCAACGTGCGCTCGGCTCCCGACATGGACGGCTACTCCTGCATGAGCCGGGCAAGCGAGACTTGCGCGGCGGCGATGATGCGATGGCGCGGGATGCGGACAAGTTCGCCGCCACGGACGACCGCCCTTCCCTCAACGAAAAGGTCGCGGACCTGATGGGGGGGGGCGAGAACCAGCGCGGCGACCATATCCCAGGCGCCGGTCGATGCGGGCTGCGCCATGTCCCAGATCGCAAAGTCGGCGCGAAAGCCTGCGCGCAACTGGCCAAGATCGCTGCGACCAAGCACTTCGGCACCGCCGCGCGTGGCGATATGCAGCGCTTCGCGCGCCGCCATCGCGCCAGCGCCGTGGCTCACACGCTGGAGCAGCATGGCCTGCCGGGCTTCGCCAAGCAGATTGGCCGCGTCGTTGGAGGCGGATCCATCGACGCCGAGACCGACGGGCACGCCCGCATCGCGCATGGCCCGAACCGGCGCGATGCCCGAACCGAGCCGACAATTGGAGCCTGGGCAATGCGCGACCCCGGTGCGCGTTCGCGCGAACAGGTCGATCTCGGCGTGGTCGAGCTGGACGCAGTGCGCGTGCCAGACGTCCGACCCGGTCCAGCCAAGCTCCTCGGCGTATTGTCCCGGACGACAGCCGAACCGTTCCAGGCTGAACGCCACATCGTCGGCATCTTCGGCGAGATGGGTGTGGAGCATCACCCCCTTGTCGCGCGCGAGCAGGGCCGCATCGCGCATCAGGCCCTGGCTGACGGAGAACGGTGAGCACGGCGCAACGCCAACGCGGACCATCGCGCCGTCGGCGGCATCGTGGAAGCGATCGATCACGCGGATGCAGTCGGCAAGGATCGCATCCTCGCGCTCAACCAGGCTGTCGGGCGGCAGGCCACCCAAGCTCTCGCCCACGCTCATGCTGCCGCGCGTCGCATGGAAGCGCACCCCGATGCCCGCGGCGGCATGGATCGTATCGTCGAGCGTCACGCCGTTCGGGAAGAGGTA
Organism: Novosphingobium olei; assembly: GCF_037076535.1. Classification (NCBI taxonomy): domain Bacteria; kingdom Pseudomonadati; phylum Pseudomonadota; class Alphaproteobacteria; order Sphingomonadales; family Sphingomonadaceae; genus Novosphingobium; species Novosphingobium olei. The sequence goes on from NZ_AP029021.1 coordinate 3,286,818, forward strand.
GAGGTGGTCCGAACTGGTGGTGCAGCCCGAAAGCGCCAGCTCGGCGAGGCCCAGCTGCGTCGCGGCGAAGACATCGTCGGGGGTGTAGCGCGCCCAGACCGGATAGAGCCGCTTGAGCCAGCCGAACAGCGAGGCCTCGGTCGCGCCGGGCAGGGCGCGGGTGAGCGACTGGTAAAGATGGTGGTGGGTGTTGACGAGGCCGGGCGTGATCACGCAACCCTGCGCCTCGACGATCGTATCGGCGTCGCGCGCGAAAGCGGCAAGCTCCACGGTGGTGCCGACCGCGACGATCACCCCGTCGCGGAAAGCCATGGCGCCGCCCGGAATTTCGCGGGCGGCATCGTCCATCGTGGCGACAACGGCAGCGTTGCGGATAAGTGTGAGCGCCACGGTTCGGTCCGACCTAGCCAGCCATGCTCATTTGGGCGGGGCCTTTTCGTAGCGGTCCCAGTGAGTGGTGATCTCATCGACCACCTTGCCGCCGACCAGATAGAGGCTTTCGAGTGCGGCGGTCATCCCGGCATAGCCCTGGTTCTCGCTCAACAGATAGGGTGCCGGGGCGACGCCCGGTGGCGGCATGGTGAAGTTGCTGCCCGCGCGCAGCACCATGACGCGGTTGCGATCGGCGCGGCCGACGCGGGTGAGGTACTCGATCGACTGGAACGTGCCGGTTTCCTCCATCGCCGAGGTGACGAATTCCCCTTGTCCGCGCGTCCAGAACCGGGTCCAGTCGTTGGCCCATTCGGTCAACTTCGCGCCGTGCCAGAAGGTCATCGCGGCAAGGTTGTCACCCTTCAGCACGAAGGGCGGCTTCTGCGCGTTGGGATAGCCGACATAGTGGGCGCGGGCCGCCGTGATCGTCGCATCATCAGGCAGCTTCACGTCCTTGGTCAGGGCGAAGGCCCAGTCGCGCAGCGCCGCGTTCAATTCGAACATCTCGCCATTGACCGGTTCGAGCGGTGTGGGATCGGACGGGCCCTTGCTGTGCAGGGCGAAGTAGCCGCTCTCCCAGTCGGTGGGAATTTCGCGCGCATCGATTTCGTGCGCAATGTCGCCATCGACGAGGAAGCGCGCCCAGGCGGCGGAACCGACCGAGGCATCGGCAGGGTCGATCCCCGCGATACCCGCGACGAGCCAATACGCCTTCGACAGATCCAGCCGATCGTCGAGGCCGAGGGCGAGCGCGGCAGTGGCCGACTTGATCGAGCCCATGCCGGTGACGATGGCGAGCACGCCGGTCTGGGGGTCGTAGGCGAGATCGTGCCAGCCCTGCGGGAAGGGCAGCGTGACGTCGAGCTTGCGGCGTTCCTTCCAGAGCTGGAATTCGCCGGGCTTGTCGCCGGTGTCCTTGCCGATCTCGAACATCGTCACGACGACGACACGTACCGGCAGCCGGGCAGCACATGGCCGCGCTGGCGCGCAGGCCTTCACCCGGGCGACGAGCGACGGAGGGGCGACAGGGATTGCAAGGCCCGGCGAAACCGTCGCGAAAAGCGCACCGGCGAACAGAACGGCCCGGGCCAGCAATTGCATCAATATAACCTCGAAACTTTGAAACATCGCGGAGAAAGGGGACGCCTCTTGCGAGAGACGCCCCCTGCCCCGCGTCAGGACATCAGAACTTGTAGACCACCGAAGCCTGCCAGCTGCGCGGACGCTCGGGCAGAGCGATCGTGCTGCCGAACAGTTCGGTGAAGTTGGCACGGAAGTACTTCGCGTCGGTCAAGTTCTTCACGACCGCGCGGAACAGCCACGGGCCCGTGGCGTAGGACAGGCTTGCATCGACCAGGGTATAGGCAGGAAGCTTTACCACCTGCGACTGGCCCGAAAACACCGACGGGACATGGGTGATGCTCCCCGCCACGGCGAGGCCATTGTCGAACGAGTACGTCGCCGTTGCCGAATAGAGATCCTCGGGGATACCAGCGCGGCGTGAGGCCTCCTTGTTCGCGATAGGCACAAGGCCGATAGGCTGCCCGCCGAGGAACAAGGCCGGGTCAAGGCCCTTCAAGTCTTCGATGCCGAAGAAGCTGAACAACGCACCACTGCCGATGGCCGTGAGGTTGTAAACCTTTGTCTTAGTGTAGTTGGCGGTAAGCAGAAGGTGCTTGTCGACCGACCAGCGGACTTCGGCTTCGATGCCCTTGGTCTCGACAGCTTGGTTGGTGACGATGGCCTGCGAATTGCGGTCGGTGCGGGTCTGCTTGTAGATCGACAAGGCGGCGTAGAGGCGGTTGTCGAGGAACGTCCCCTTAACCCCGCCTTCGTAAAGCTTAGAGGCGCTGATGAAAGCTCCCGAGGTCACGTCGCCGGCATAGATTTCCGCGCCCTGCCCAGCAACGACCGTCGATTGCCGGGAAATCGTCACGTAAGGAACCAGGCCGAACGGCGTCTTGTAGTTGGCGCTGGCCGACCACGACCATGCGCCCTTGCCACCACGCGCACTGGCGGCCGAAGACGGATCCTCAAGCTTTGCCGCGATGTCGACGGTAGTCACTTTCAGGTAATCGTAACGAGCGCCGAGCGTCAGATCGAGGCCGAAGTTGAAATCGAGGTCCGCCAGACCGGCCAGCCCAATGTCGGAATAGTGCCCCTTGAGATACGACGTGTAGTTGCAGTCGCATTCGGTGGAAAGCAGGCGATCTGACAAGGCGTCATAGCCCTTCGTCAGATCGACACGGTGGAAGTACTCGTAGTTGAAATCGTCGCCATGCTTGAACCTGGTGTAGCGGAATGAGGGCGAAGCCTGAATCGCAAATTTTCCGACATCGGTCCGGAAGGTTTTGGAAATGACGATCTTGTCTTCAATCACCCACGAATCATGGAATTGCGAGAATCCATAAGTATTCTCGTTGATGTTTGTGTAGCCGTCATAGAACAACTGGTTCTTGATTTCGAAATCTTCGCCAGCGTCAAAGATCAGGTCCAGATACCCCGTTTTAGCCGTATTATCGAGCCGGTCATTCTTTCCGGTCAGCGTATCCCGGCGGCTCAGCTTGGCCGTGCCGACGTTGGTCAAGCCCATATCCGGATAGACCGCTGCAAGGCAGGCGTTGGTCAGCCCGCCGAATGGATTGGAGAATGGCGGTGTAGAACAAAAGGCACTCCCGAACGGGTTGAGCCCAAGCCCGCCATTGGCTGCAGCCGCCTCGCCGTGCGAGATCTGGCCGTCACCATTGGTGTCGAGTGGCTTTGCCGAACCCGTGATATACGTGCCGTTGTCGACCAGATCCTGCGTCAGACGGTTCCAGCCGCCGTTCTGCTGCCCCTTGAAATCATGGTACATTCCGCCGAATTCGAGGCGCAGGTTCGAAGCGAGGTCGGTGTCAAAGGCAGCCTGCAGGATGGTCTGTTTGGTGCTCATGTTGCGGTAGTAACTGCCCGAATCTTCTACTTCCGCATAAAGGCTGTACCCGAACTCCTGTGTGCCGAGGTGCCCCGGCCCCCGAATATCCGCCGAAAGGACGTTCTTGCCCCAGCTGCCGCCAGTGTAGGTTACTTGGCCCGCCGCACTGTCCATGTACTTGCCGTTGGCCACACGTGCCGATTTGGGCACGAAATTCATGTAGCCACCGGTCTTCGACGGACCAAAGATCGGCGATGCAGGACCTCGCACGATGTCGATGCGATCAGAGGCGCCGATCGGCGTGGGATAGTTGCCGGGGTTGTCAAGACGACGCATGCCGCGGAAATAGACTTCACCAGGTGTGCCGCGAATGTCCAAGGCGCCGCCGACACCAAAGAAAGAGTTGGTAAATGTTCCGGGCGACTGCGCCACGAGGTCGTAAATTTCGGTGATACCGAAACGCTCCATTTGCTCCTTCGAAATGGAGGATGCGGATCGCGGCGTTTCCACAAGGTTCTTGTCGAAGCCGAAGACCGTGCCGACGTCCTTCAGCGGCAGCGCGTTGAGCGAGCCGGTGACGACGATCTCTTCCTTCGGATCGTCGGCAGGCGCGGGCGCGTCCTGCGCAAGAGCCGGAGCCGACATCGCGGTACAAGCGAGCAGCCCTGCGGCAAGGATATGGCGACGAAGCCGCGCTTGCAGCGCAGCATCAACGGTTTTCATACGAGCAGTCATGGTTTCAAACCCCCCTGTTGATGGCGGCAGGGAACCCCTGGATTCCCGCTGCACATTTGATTGCCAAGCGCCTCTCCCCAAGCGCATGCCCTATCCCACTCAATCATGCTGCAGTGCGGCATGCCATACGTCAGATGCGAACATGTGAAACTTTTCTTGCAGCTGCGGCTTGCGCGCCACAGTCATGACTTGCGCGAAGCGACCGCCAACCGATCGCTCTCGAACTTTGCGAAACGCGCCTCAAGGTCGGCTTCCAGCCGGGCCTTCTCGTTGCGTTCAAGGAATTGGGCGCAGGCGGGCGCGGCAAGGTCGGTCCCGCACGCATCCACCGGACGCAATCCCGCGAAATCGGTCCAGAGGCTGTTGCCTGGAAGGAAAGCGTAATGAAGTCCGCTGCGGGCAGCCTGCTTGAGCGCGCGGTAGTCGAACCCCTGTTCGCGCACGGCGCGGACATATTCATTGGTCATGTCCGAACGGAGCACGCCCTGATCGTCCGTGGACAGGACCACCGGCACGCCATGTTCGCGATAAAGCTGCACGGGATGGTCCGCCCCGTGAACGCCAAGGATAACGTCGTTGCTGGTCAGATTGATCTCGACCGCAACGCCATCGCGAGCCATGCGCGCCATGGTCGCTTCGGCGTCATCCTCGAAGGCGATGTCGGTGCCGTGGCCAATCCGTTCGGCCCCCGCATCGAGCGCCTTGGCTATGTGGTTTCGCAGTTCCGCAGGCGGCACAAGACCAAGCGTCAGTTCGCCAGCGTGAAGCGTACGGCGGACGTGGGGATACTTCGCCTCGAGCAGGCGGAACATCGCCATGTGCAGGTCGTAGTCCCGCAGCGCGACCATCGCATCTTCGGGCATGACGATGTTGACGCCAACGAAGCGCGGGTCCGCATCGGCCATCATGAAGCCGAGGATCAGCGAACGGAATACCTGCGTAGGCGGCAGGGCGCGCATCGCCTGGAAAAGGTAATGGACCGAAACGCCGCACCCTGGATCAGGATGGGCGCCGGCGCAGTCAAGCACGGCCGCAGACGTAGCTTCGTCTGCGGTCAGTTCGGCGCGCGCCTTGGCGAGCAGCGGCTGCAACGCCGCGATCTCGCCATCCAGCCGCGCGGGCAGGTCGCGCTCGGTCAGCACCCCGGCAGGGGCGGCAAGTACCGCGTCCATCAGCGTGGTCGTGTTGTGGTCCAGCTCCAAGTAGGAGAGGTTGTCACCGGCAGCGATCGCGCGAGCGCTGGCCAGCATCTTGCTTGCCGACTGCGACCCGATCGGGCCGAAGCGCGCGAAGGAGCGGAAGAACTGCGTGTGCCCGGTGGCATCGTTGCGCCCCACGCCCCGCTGCCAGCCCCGCGTGGAAAGCGCATGAACCAGCCGATCATAGCCGAACTCATCGTTCTGGCTGAACGTTGAGAGCTTGCGGTCCTCGGCGCAAGGCGGTGATGCGACCGACAGGCCATCGGCCGACACACACAAGCCGGCTTCGGCGCCCCAGCGCAGGTAATCCTCGGCATAGATCGCTCCACCGAGGTGGTTGTGGAGATCGCCCCCCTTGGGCATCGGCCGCAAAAAGACGCGCAAGTGCGTCGGGCTTTGGCGGGCAGCCTCGAACAGGGAGGAGACCGCCGCCTCGCGCGCCGGGTCCAGCGGAAGTGGACGAGCAAGCGAGACGGCGGGCAATAGCGCCGCAAAAAATGCCGAGAGGGAGAGGATCGACAGCGACTTCACGGCGCAAGCAATGGTGCGATGCAGGCGAGTCGGGCGAAAGGCCGGGACACGGTGCAGGCAGCGATCTGCATCGACCATTCCCCTGTCATGTGCGCCCCCGTTCGTTTTGCACTGCATTCTAAAAATGCGGTAGGGCTGGCCTAGGGTCTTGACCCTTCGCTCGCAACTGCAATGATTCCGACGCTGCGTTGCAAAAAATAGGTAGGCCTGACAATGCCCGCGTTCTCGCGCTTCCTCCGTTACTTCATGGCCGTCGGCCGGCTCGGCTCGATCCGAAAGGCGGCGGACGAACTCAATGTCTCGGCCTCGGCGATCGATCGGCAGATCCTGAATGTGGAAGCCGAAATCGGCATGCCGCTGTTTGAACGACTGCCGACGGGCCTGAGGCTAACCGCTGCAGGCGAGATCATGATGGCCGCAGGGGGGCGCTGGCAAAAAAGCCTTTCGGAAGTGCGCGCGCAGATCGAGGACTTGCGCGGACTGAAGCGCGGCCATGTCGAGATCGCGATCATCGACGCCTTGGCCAAGGGGGTGATCCCGGCGGCAATCCAGGCCATCCAGAGCCGCTATCCCGGCATCTCGATCGCCGTGCGGGTGCGCGGGAACGACGCGGTGCGACGGATGATCGCCAGCAACGAGGTGGACTTCGGCATCTTCTTCGACCCCGAATCCTATCGCGACATCACCGTCCATGCCTTCGCCGACGTCCATCTGGGCTTCGTCACGCCAGTGGGTCACCCCTTTGCGCAGCAACAGGAAGCGCGCTTTTCCGCCTGCATAGGATCGCCGGTGGTGGTTCCTACGCATCCGCTGGCGGTGCACCAGCAAGTTCTCGTGCTGGAAGGCACCACGCGCGCGACGCTCGACAAGAAGGTGTCATCTGACGATATCCAGATGATTACCTCGCTCGTGCAGCAAGGGGTCGGCATCGGCATTCTCACTTCGCTCGACGTCATGACCGAGGTACGCGCAGGACGGCTGGCCTTTACCCGAATAAGTGATCCAGTCCTGCGCCCGATGACGCTGGCGCTTTGCACGGCGGCAGCGCGGCCACCGTCCTACGCCGCAGACATCGTGCTGGGCGAGATCCAGACCGCCTTTGCGCAGTTTGCCTGGCCCGCCGCGATCCAGCCGCAGGTGATGGCGGAGGAAGTCGACGGGGGATGACCAGACGCGAACCCATTGCCGGAATCGCCGGAAAACGGTAACCGGGCCGCTTTCCCGCAATCGTTGACGGACCTTCTTCAGGCCATGACCCACACTTCCGCCCCTGTTCTCAACTACATCGCCTACGAGGACTTTCTCACCAAGGCGCGCGGTCTGTCGAAGACTCTGGCGACGGGTTCGTGGAAGCCGGACTTCATCATCGGTATCGGTCGCGGTGGCCTCGTGCCGGCCGTCTACATCAGCCACGAGTTGCAGGTGCCGATGCTGTCGATCGACCATTCGTCGAAAGTGCCGGGTTTCGCCGACGAATTGCTCGGCAAGGTCGCGACCAAGTCGAGCGAGGGCACGCGGTTGCTGTTCGTGGACGACATCAACGACAGCGGCGGCACGATCGTCTACATCCGCAGGCTGCTCGCCGACAACGGCTGCAATCCCGAAAACCTCAAGTTCGCGGTGCTGATGGACAACATCCGCTCGCAGGCCCGGGTAGATTATGCCGCCGAAACGATCGACCGCGCCGAGGACAAGCGCTGGTTCGTGTTCCCTTGGGAAGCGGTGATGACCGCCGAGACCCTGACCGAGGAAGCCCAAGCCGTTCCCGAACGCCTGGGCTGAACCTTAACGTCGGGCGAGAATGCGCTCGATCAGCGCTTCCATCTTGGGCACGTCGATGCTGCGGACGATGTCCGCCTGGCCCTCGTCCAACCCGGGGCGGTAGGCGTCGCGCCAGGTCAGCATGTCGCCATAGCCCGGGCCGAACTGGGTATCGAAGTCATACCACAGCCGCTCCTTGTCGGTGACGAGCGAGGGGTCGAGCCAGACGGCGGCGGCGATTTCGTCCCACATCGGAAAGCCCGGCTCCATCCGCCGGATCATCGCGGCCACCGGCGGTCGCGCCGCCTTCGCCAGACGATCGACCAGAGCCGGGGTAAGCTGCGTGCCGGTCGAGGGATCGACCGGGACGATCGTCACCCTGGGCCAAGGGGCGTGCGAAACCATGCTCGCAGCTTCCGGATCGAAGCGAATGTTGAATTCGCGGCGCGGGGTGTTGACGAATTCGCGCGCGAAATCGGCGGCGGCGCGGTTGTCGAGCGTCTGGCGCGGATTGAGGCTGCCGCCCATGACGACCAGTTCCTTGACCAGCGACGCGAATTCGGGATCGAGTCGCTGCGCCAGCGCGAGATTGGTCAGCGGCCCGCAGGCCATGATCGTGATCTGGTGGGGATGCGCGCGGACCATGCGGACCATGAACGCAGCGGCTGGCTCGACCAGCGGCTTCAGCTTGGCGTTGCCCCACGGCAAGTCGACCGGGTCGAACGGACTGTGATAGGGCGGCGTCGATTGCGCGGTGGGTTCGGCCCACTGCTTCATGAACGCGCCTTTCCAGGTGAGCTTGCCGTAGAGCGCTTCCCACCGCTCGGTTCGCGCTTGGGAATTGAGCAGCGGGAAGGTCGCGCCCTGCGCCACCGGCACCTTCTGGTGTCCCGTGAGTTCGAGGCCGCGCAGCGCCATGGCGGTGGCGCGGTTGGCCCAGACATTGCCCGAAACGCTGGTCACCCCGACCACTTCGGTGCCGGCATCCTCCAGCAGCATCAGGTGCATCAGCGCGAAGCCTTCGTCGTCGATGATTACCTTGCGGCGAGCTTCCTGCGCCTGCGCGGGAGAGAGGGCGACGAGGAACAGCGCGAGAGCGGCGAGAAGGCGGCGCATGGAACTCCTCAGGTTGCCTGTGCCGCGTAGGCGTCGATGGCGGCAAGATGCGCGGCGACGGCCTCGGGCGGCAGGAACGAGCCGGTGAAGCTGTTGCGTGCGAGTTGGACCAAAGCCTCGCGCGACAGCCCCCGCGCGCGCGCAACCGCGCGGTAGTTGTCGGCGACATAGCCGCCGAAATAAGCCGGATCGTCCGAATTGATCGTCGCCTTCAGTCCTTCGGAAAGCATGCGGTCGATCGGGTGATCGGCCAGGTCGCCCACCACGCAGAGCTTGTGGTTGGAGAGCGGGCAGACGGTCAGCGTCATGCCCTCGCCCGCGAGGCGCTGAACCAGCGCCTCGTCCTCAAGTGCGCGGTTGCCATGGTCGATGCGATCGACGTGGAGCAGGTCGAGCGCTTCGTAGACATAGGCAGGCGGCCCTTCCTCCCCTGCGTGCGCGACGAGCTTGAGACCCTTGGCCCGCGCCGCGGCGAAGACGCGGGCGAACTTGGACGGCGGGTGGCCGATCTCGGAACTGTCCAGCCCCACAGCGGCGATCCGGTCGAGCCACGGCTCGGCCATGGCCAGCGTCTCGAACGCGGCCTCTTCAGACAAGTGGCGCAGGAACGACAGGATCAGTGCGCTGGTCAGTCCATGCTTGGCTTCCGCCTCGGCCATGGCGGACAGCAGCCCTTCGATCACGGCGGCAAAGGCAATGCCGCGATCGGTGTGGGTCTGCGGATCGAACATGATCTCCGCATGGCGCACGCCATCGGCCGCCGCGCGGTCGAAGTAGGCCATGGCGAGATCGTGGAAGTCGGCCTCGGTCAGCAGCACGCTGGCCCCGGCGTAGTAGATGTCGAGGAAATCCTGCAGATTGGAGAAGGCGTAGGCCGCGCGGACATCCTCGACGCTGGCGTACGGGATGGTCACGCCGTTGCGTTCGGCCAGCGCGAACATCAGTTCGGGTTCGAGGCTGCCTTCGATGTGCAGGTGCAGTTCGGCCTTGGGCAGGCCGGCGATGAAACGGTCGAGGTCGGTCATGGCGCCGATCCTAGCGCATCGCGGTCCCATGCGCAGCGGCCGAGCACGTAAGTCTGGCGCACGGTGCGATCATCGCCCAGCACCTGCATGGCAAACAGCCGTTCGGCGAGGCTGGCCCCGGCGGTGCGGCGGGCCAGCAGCGGCGTGGCGCGATCGTCGAGCACGACGAAATCGGCCTCCTGCCCTTCGGCGAGAGCGCCGACCGTGTCGTCGATGTGCAGCAATCGGGCGCTTCCCCCCGTCGCCAGCCAGAGCGCGCGGAAGGGATCCAGCCGGTAGCCCTTGAACAAGCCCGCCTGGTAGGCCGCGCCGCCGTTGTGGAGCAGCGACAGGTTGGTGCCCGCGCCGATGTCGCTGCCCAGGCCGAGGCGCACCTCGTGGGCTTCGGCCTGGGCGAAATCGAACATGCCGGAGCCGAGAAAGAAGTTCGACGTCGGGCAAACCGCGATGCCGGCTCCGCTTTCGGCAAGTCGCGCGCAAGAGCGGTCTGGCAGATGCACGCCGTGGGCAAAGACCGACCGGTCTGTGACGAGGCCGAACCGGTCGTAGGCATCGAGATAGTCGGCGGCGTCCGAAAAGCGCTCGGCGACTTCGGAAATCTCGCGCACGTTCTCTGCCAGGTGGGTGTGGAGGAGGACGCCCGGGTGGTCCGCCAGCAAGCGCCCGGCGATGGCCAGCTGCTCGTCGCTCGATGTCAGGGCGAAGCGCGGGGTAACGGCGTAAGTCAGCCGGGCCCTGCCATGCCACTTCGCGATCAGCGCCTCGCTTTCGGCCAGCCCGCTGGCCGGATGGTCCCGCAGGCCTTCGGGGCCGAGGTCCATCAGCACCTTGCCGCAGGCCATGCGCAGATTGCGCCGCTCGGCCGCCGCGAAGAAGGCATCGACCGAGGTGGCATGCACGGTCGCGAAGACCAGCGCGCTGGTCGTGCCGTGGCGCAGCAGTTCATCAAGGAAGGCTTCAGCCACGCTTTCCGCGTGACCCGCATCGGCGAAGGCCTTCTCCGCCGGGAAGATATGCCGGTCGAGCCAGTCGAGCAGCTGTTCCCCATGGCTGGCGATGCGGTCGAGCTGGGGATAATGGACGTGCGCGTCGATGAAGCCGGGGACGACGAGGCCGGGCAAGTGTTCGACCTCCACGCCCGGGAAGCGCGGCAGAACATCATCCGCAGCGCCACGCGCCACAATCACCCCGTCCTTGATCACCAGCACGCCGTCCGGATCGTGGCGCACCGCGTCCGGCGCTTCGGCGGGATCGTGGGCGAGGCTGAGGATCTCGCCGCGATAGGCGTGGAGCGTCATGCCGCTTCCATCGCCCGCATCTGCAGCAGCTGCGCGAGCACGGCGATGGCGATGACGTCCGGTTCCTTCCCAGTCACGCCGGGCAGGCCGATCGGGCAGGTCAGCCGCCCACGCGCCTGTGCGGACACGCCATCGCGTTCGAGCCTCGAGAGAAAACGGGCGCGCTTCGTCAGCGAACCGATCAGCCCGGTGAAGGCGACGGGCGGGCGTTCGAGCGCGGCGCGGGTCAGGCGATAATCGAGCCCGTGATCGTGCGTCAGGATGACGATGGCGGCGTCCTCCGGCGCTTCCGCCACGCATTGTTCGATATCCGATTCGGGCACGATGGCGACGCCGTCGATCGTTTCGAACAGGGGGCGCGTGTCGAACCAGGCGAGGCGCACCGGCAGGCCGGCGGCGTGGCGGGCGATCGCCTGCCCCACGTGCCCGGCGCCGAACAGATAGAGCGGGCGGCGGTAGGTGCCGATGGTTTCGGCAAGCCGCGTGCCTTCGCGCGGACGGTCACCCCGCGCTGAAAGCGCTGTGGCGGGCCCATCGTCCACCAGCCGCTCGATCCGGCCTGGCTTGAGCAGGCTCACCAGCGTGCGTCCTTCGGAAGCATCCGCCAGCCAGCCGAGCGCTTCGCGGTCGAGGTGTTCGACCAGCACGCGCACGCGCCCGCCGCAGCACTGGCCCAGCAGCGGCCCCAGTGGATAGTCCTGTACCCGCCATGTGCCCGGTAGGTGGGCCAGGATAGCGCGCGCCTGTTCGATCACGCGCAGTTCGAGCGCGCCGCCGCCGATCGTGCCGTAACCGCCTTGTGCGGTCACGACCATGCGGGTGCCCGCACCGCGCGGCGCGGAGCCTTCGGTTGCGAGCACGCTGATGAGTGCGAGCGGCTCGACGGGCGCGTGATCGCGGATATGGGCGAGCCAGTCGATCACTGAGACCGGTGCCCGGCAATCGCGCGCAGCACCGCTTCGGGCGTTGCCGGGGCATCGAGCGGTGGTAGGTCCGCCTTGTCAGGCGCGGTGGCGGCGATGGCAGCGGAGATCGCGCAGAACACCGAGTTCGCCAGCATCAGCGGGGGCTCGCCCACCGCCTTCGAGCGGTGGATGGTGGGCTTCAGGTTTTCGCCGTCCCACAGGTCGATGCGCAGCCGCTTGGGCCGGTCGCTGGCCGTCGGGATCTTGTAGGTGGCCGGCGAATGGTTGAGCAGCCGCCCCCTGTCGTCCCATTCGACCACTTCGGTGGTCAGCCAGCCCTGACCCTGGACGAAGCCGCCTTCGATCTGGCCCCGGTCGATCGCGGGGTTGAGCGAGCGGCCGACGTCGTGGAGAATGTCGACCGCAAGGACCTTGTGCTCGCCCGTCAGCGTGTCGACCACAACTTCGCTCACCGCCGCGCCATAGGCGAAATAGTAGAACGGGCGGCCCTTGTGGCTCGGCCGGTCGTAGGCGATGTCGGGCGTGGCGTAGAACCCGGTCGAGGACAGCGAAATGCGCCCGAGGTGTGCGCGCCGGGCGGCATCGCCGAACGCGATAGTCTCGCCGCCGACGACAACCTCGCCCCTGGCAAAGCGCACTTCGTCCGGCGCGCAGCCGTAGGCGCCGGCAAGGAAGGTGGCCATGCGGTCCCGGATCGCCATCGCCGCGTTGTGCGCCGCCATGCCGTTGAGGTCAGCGCCCGAAGAGGCTGCGGTCGCCGATGTATTGGGCACCTTGTCGGTGCGCGTGGCGGTGATCCGCACCTGCCCCACGGGCACGCCGAAAGCGTCGGCGACGATCTGCGCCACCTTGATGTAGAGCCCCTGCCCCATCTCAGTCCCGCCGTGGTTCACCTGGATCGAACCGTCGGCATAGACGTGGACCAGAGCGCCCGCCTGGTTGAGGTGGGTTGTCGTGAAGCTGATGCCGAACTTCACGGGCGTGAGCGCGACGCCCTTCTTGAGCACAGGGTTCGTCGCATTGAACGCCGCGATCGCCGAACGCCGCGCATCATAATCCGAAGTTTCGCGCAGGCGGGCGATCAGTTGCGGCGCGATGTTGTCCTCAACCGGCATGCCATAGGGCGTGACGTCGCGCCCCCGACCGTAGAGATTGCGCGCCCGCACCGCCAGCGGATCGAGCCCCAGCCGCGCGGCGACGTGATCGCACACGCGCTCGATCGCCAGCATCCCCTGCGGACCGCCGAAGCCCCGGAAGGCGGTGGCGGAAACGGTGTTGGTCTTCAGCCTTTCGGACAGGATCTCGACGTCGGGGAGGAAATAGCAGTTGTCGGCATGGAACATCGTCCGGTCGTTGATGCCTGGCGACAGGTCCATCGTCGCGCCGCAACGCGCCGAAAAGCGCAGTTTGACCGCGAGCAGGCGGCCTTCGTCGTCGTGTCCCGCTTCGTAGGCGACTTCGAAATCATGGCGCTTGCCGGTGACGATCATGTCGTCGTCGCGGTCGCAGCGGAACTTGGCGGGGCGGCCGGTGTGATGGGTGACGAGCGCAGCGGCGGCGGCGAACAGCGCGGCCTGGCTTTCCTTGCCGCCGAAGGCACCGCCCATCCGCCGCACCTCGACCGTCACGTCGGCGCTGGGCTTGTTCAGCAGGTGGGCGACGAGATGCTGCACCTCGCTCGGGTGCTGGCTCGAACTGACGATGTGGATCTGCCCGTCCTCGCCAAGGCGCGCGAGGCCGATCTGACCTTCGAGATAGAAGTGGTCCTGCGCGCCGATCCGCAGCGTGCCCGCCAGCCGATGTGGCGCGGTGGCGAGCGCGGCGGCGGCATCGCCCTGCGCCATGCGCTGGTCCGCCTCGATCCGGCTGTTTTCGGCGCGGGCCTGGTCGACCGTCACCATCGGCGGCAGCGGCTCGTAGGTGACCTTGCCGAGGCGCGCCGCCTTGCGCGCGGCAAGCCGGGTGGTCGCGGCGACAAGGAACACCGGCTGGCCGTGGCTGATCACCTCGCCATCGGCAAGGACGCGGTCGTCGTGCGCGATCGGGCCGACGTTGTTCTCGCCCGGAATGTCGGCCACGGTGAAGACCGCGACGACGCCGGGAAAGGCGCGGACTTCGGACAAGTCCAGCCCGGTGATCCGCGCCCGCGCTTCGCTGGAAAGGCCGAAGGCGAGGTGCAGCATGTCCGCCGGTTCCGGCTCGTCATCGGCATAGCGGGCAAGGCCGGCGACATGCAGATGCGCGCTGTCGTGCGGGTTGGAGGGCTTGGTCTCGACCGGCCAGAGCGGTGCGGCTTCGGCGTTCATCCGGCGATCTCCAGCACCGAGACCGCCATGCCCTGTTCGCGATGCCACAGCCGCCACAGCAGCGCCCTGGCGGCTTCGATGCGATAGGCGGTGCTGCCGCGAACATCGGTCAGCGGCGCGAAGTCTTCGCCCAGCGCGGCGGCGGCGGACACGATGGTCGTTTCTTCGAATGGCTGGCCGATCAGGGCCGCCTCACAGGCAGGCGCCCTGCGCGGTGTTGCAGCCATACCGCCGAAGGCCACGCGTGCGGCGACGATCGTGCCCTGATCGACTGTCAGCGCAAAGGCGCCGAGCACGGCGGTGATGTCGCTGTCAAAGCGGCGCGAAAGCTTGGAAATGTGAACGCGCGTAGCCGCACCGGGGCGCGGCACGAACACGCTTTCGACGAATTCGCCTGCGCGGCGGTCCTGCTTGCCGTAGTCGAGGAAATAGTCCTCAAGCGCGATCGTCCGGCGCCCTTCGGGCCCGCGCAGCGTAAGCTCGGCGCCCAACGCGATCAGCGCTGGCGGACCATCGCCGATCGGCGAGCCATTGGCGATATTGCCGCAGACGGTGGCCGAATTGCGCACCTGCAAGCCGCCGATGCGGCGGACGAGCTCGCCAAGGTCAGGGTGCAGCCGCGACAGCGCCGGATGGGCCTCGGCATAGCGCACGCCAGCGCCCAGACGCACGCCGGCATCGCTCTCCTCGATGGCCTTGACGTCCGCCACGTCGCCGATGAACACGAGCGTATCGAGATCGCGCAAGGCCTTGGTCACCCACAGCCCAACGTCGGTCGCGCCGGCGACGATGCGCGCTTGCGGGTGTTCGGCCAGCACTGCCGCGACTTCGTCGGACGAGCGTGGCGCGAACCAACGGCGCGCGCCGAACACGCCGCTCGCGCCATCCGCGCCAAGCGCCCGCAGCGCGGCGAGTGTCGCGCTGTCGTCCTGCGCGAGGCACGCGACCTTCTCGCCCGCTTCGACGATCGGACCGTATCCGGTACAGCGGCACAGATTGCCGGCGATCACGTCCGCCACCGGCAGTTCGCTGCCAAGCGCACCGATCGCGCGGCCGTGCAGCGACATGACAAAGCCCGGCGTGCAGAAGCCGCACTGCGACGCTCCGTTGCCCGCCATGCAGGCCTGCAGCGGGTTGAGTTCGCCGCCCTGCGCCAGGCTTTCCACCGTCATCAGCGCCTTGCCGTGGATCATCGGCAGAAACAGGATGCAGGCGTTTACCGCGCGCCATGCGACCCGCTCGCGCGCCGCTTCGCCGACCAGCACGGTACAGGCGCCGCAATCGCCTTCGGCGCAGCCTTCCTTGGTGCCGGTGCGGCGCAAGGCCCCGCGCAGATAGTCGAGCAGGGTGCCGGTGGGATCGGGCTCGGCGATTTCCACCACCTGCCCATCGAGTACGAAGCGTACCGCCATGCCTCAGCTGCCCCGGTAGGTCGAATAAGCGAAGGGCGAGACGAGCAGCGGCACGTGATAGTGCCCTGCCTCAGCCATCCCGAAGGCGATCCGCACTTCGTCGAGGAACGGCGGATCGGGCAGCGCGACGCCCGCGCCCACGAAGTAGGCGGCGACCTCGAAGGTCAGGGCGTAGCGGCCCGGCGGCAATTCGGGCATTCCCGGACAGCGGCCATCGTCGTTGGTCTGCCCCGTGAACAGAGCCACGCCAAAGGCGTCCTCCAGTCGCAGCTTCACGCCGGCGGCGGGCCGACCGTGCATGGTGTCGAGGACATGGGTCGAAAGCGTGCTCATTGCGGGGTTCCCGCCGCGATCCAGCGGCCGATGGTGTCGCGTTCCTCGCGCGTGATTCCGGTCGTGTTGCCGAGCGGCATGATCTCGCTGTCGACTGCAACCTTCTTCACGCGGGGCGCATAGATGCGCGCACGCTCGTAGCTGTCGAGCTCAACCCCAAGCGGCGGCGCGGTGAACGCGGCATTGCTCGGATGTTCGGCGTGGCAGGCGAGGCAGTGCCTGGCGAAGATCGGCTGGACGCTGGCGTAGCTGGCCGGGGCAGCATCGGGAGCGGCGGCCTTCGCCTCGGCCGGCAGCGTCAGCTTCTCGGCCGAAACGTAGGTCACCATGACCAAGGCCATTGCGCCCGCCACCAGCATCGCCCGGCCGGTCGGCGCACCGCGATGGCGCAGGTTGAAGACATGGCGCACGGCAACCCCGGTCAGGCCGATCAGCGCCAGCACCAGCCATGGCCGCGCCGCGCCATAGGTCATCGCGTAGTGGTGGCTGATCATGATGAACAGCACCGGCAGCGTCATGTAGTTATTGTGGAGCGATCGCTGCTTGGCGGCCTTGCCCAGCGCGGGATCGGGTTCGCGCCCGGCCATCAGCGCGGCCACCACCTTGCGCTGGTTGGGGATGATCACGAAGAACACGTTACCGACCATCGCCGTGCCCATGATCGCGCCGACGTGCAGATAGGCCCCGCGCGCGTTGAACACCGAGTTCAGGAACCACGCCGCAAACATCAGGAAGGCGAACCAGACCACCCCTACCACGCGGTTGTCCTTGCCCAGCGGCGAACGGCACAACACGTCGTAGAAACCCCAGCCACCGGCAAGTGAGACGAGGCCAAGCATGATCGCGTCCGATGCGGTCAGGCTGGACTTCGCCGGATCGAGCAGGAAGCTGGACGCGCCGACGTAATAGACCAGCACCAGCAGCGAGAAGCCGGTGATCCAAGTGGTATAGGCCTCCCATTTGAACCAGTGCAGGTCCTCGGGCATGTGCGCCGGGGCCACCTGATACTTCTGCTTGTGGTAGAACCCGCCGCCGTGGACCGACCAGACCTCGCCCGAAGCATCACCCTGCTTCGGCGGCACGAGATGGTTGTCGAGCCAAACGAAATAGAACGATGAACCGATCCAGGCGATGCCCGCGGTCAGGTGGAACCAGCGGACCGCAAGGTTCAGCCATTCGAGCAGGTCGAAGGTCATGCCTGATCCTCCAGGCGAAGACGGACGATCTCACCGATCTGCGCGATCGCAGTGGCGATCTCGGTTTCGCGGTCGTTGCGCAGGCGCTGCTCCATTGCCGCGAGAATGCCCGCCTTGTCGGTCAGGCGGACGCAGATGATGAAGGGGAAATCGAAGCGTTCGCGATAGGCGGCGTTTAGCGCGTGGAACCGGGCGAATTCCGCCTCGCTCAGCCGGTCGAGCCCGGCGCTCGCCTGCTCGGCGGCCGAGGCAGCGGTCAAGGTGCGGTCGATCGCCGCTTTCCCAGCCAGCTCCGGGTGCGCGCGGATCAGCGCGAGCTGTTCATCATCCGAGGCGGCGTGCACCACCGCCATCAGATCCGCATGGCGGTTGCCGGTCGATGGCCGCGCATCGGCACGCGCTTCGACCCACGGGCTGTGTTCGAACAGCGCGATCATGACGTCGTTCCTTCGAGGCTGACGTGGGCGGAAACGACCTTCCAGCCGTCATCGAACCTGACCCAGGCCTGCGATTGCCGCCCGCGACGATCGGCGCCTTCGCGGAAGAATTCCGCATCGGCCGTGGCGAAACGATCGCCATAAACGGTGATGGCCACGTGGCCGAGCCGCCGCTGGGGCGATCCGCCGCGCCCCTTGCGGAAATCGCGGATCGCATCGATCCCCCACAGCACTTCGCCCACGCCGAAGCGGTTGGTCGTCGGCGCATCGTGGAACAGCGCGTCCATCGCGGGAATGTCGTCGGCCATGAGCGCGGCTTCATAGGCATGGAACGCGGCGGTCACTTCGGCGAGGAGAGCGGGGTCGTCGATTCTCATGCCGCCTCTTCGACGTAGGGGTGCAGGTCCATCCAGTGCCGGGCGATGTCGATCCGGCGGGCGATCCAAGCGTCACCGCTGGCGATCACATGGTCGACGAACCGCGCGACGGCGCGGGCGCGGGCCGGGCGCCCGGCGATGCGGCCGTGCAGGCCCACCGACATCATCCGCCCGCCTTCCGCGCGCAACTGCTCGAACGTGTCGCGCAAGTAGCGGAAGAACTGTTCGCCTTCGGTAAAGCCGTTGAGCGCGACCATCTTCATGTCGTTGGCGTCGAGCGAATAGGGCACGATCAGCTGCGGCTTGCCATGGCGCGCATCCCAGTAAGGCACGTCGTCGGCGTAACTGTCGGCATCGTAGAGAAAGCCGCCTTCCTCTACGACAATGCGCGCAGTGTTGGGCGAGGTCCGCCCCTGGTACCAGCCGAGCGGGCGGCTGCCAGTCACCTGAGTGTGGAGCTCGATCGCACGGGCAATATGGTCGCGCTCGATGTCTTCGGGCACGTACTGGTAGTCGATCCAACGATGGCCGTGGCTGGCGATCTCCCAGTCGGCGGCGAGCATCGCTTCCACTGCCGCCGGGTTCTTTGCCATCGCCATCGCGACGCCGAACACCGTCACCGGTACCTGGCGTTCGGCGAACAGGCGGTGCAGTCGCCAGAAGCCGGCGCGGCTGCCGTATTCGTAAAGACTTTCCATCGCCATCGCGCGCGCCGGATGGGAACCTGCGCCGACCATGTCGGACAGGAACGCTTCGGAGCCCTTGTCGCCATTGAGCACGGAATTTTCCGCGCCCTCCTCGTAGTTGATCACGAACTGCAGGGCGACACGCGCCCCGCCGGGCCAGGCAGCCTCGGGCGGCGTCGGGCCATAACCGACGAGATCGCGCGCTTGGGTCACGCCGCCTCCCACGCCGCCAGCGCCGCCGGCACGGCCTCGCCCAGCGGCAGGCTGAACCCTTGCGCCTTCAGGCAGGCCTCAAGCGCTCCGAGCGTCAGCAGAACCTTGTGCTTCATGGCATTGTAGCCCATCGCGCCCAGCCGCCAGATCTTCCCCTGCAGCGGTCCGAAGGCGGTGCCGATCTCGATCTCGAAGTGTTCGCGCATCATCGTGCGCACCGCTTCGCCGTCGATCCCTTCGGGGATGTACACGCCGGTGACGTTGGTCATGCGATAGGCATCGTCGCCATAGACGACGAGGCCCAGCGCCCGCGCGCCAGTCGTCATCGCCGCCCCCGCCTTGCGGTGCCGCGCAAAGCGGGCGTCCAGCCCTTCGCCCAGCGCCACCCGCGCGCATTCGCGGGCGGCGTAGAGCATCGACGTCGCCTCGGTGTGGTGGTTGAGGCGCTTTTCGGACCAGTAGTCCATGATCATCGCCAGATCGAAGTAGTTCGACGGAATCCGGGGGCCTGCGCCATCGACGATGTCGGCCCGGCGGATGCCCTGCTCGACATGCCGCCGCGCGAAAATGCGGCTGGCCGCGCGGTCGGAGACCGTGATCGGACCGGAACCGGAAGGGCCGCCAAGGCACTTCTGCAGGCCGCCGGTCACGATATCGACGCCCCAGCGATCCGCCGCGATCTCCATGCCGCCCAGCGTCGCGCAGGCATCGACATAGAGATAGGCGCCCGCCGCCTGGCACAGCGCGCCCAGTCCTTCGAGCGGCTGCGCCATCGTGGTCGATGTATCGCCGTGGACGGTGGCCACGACCTTCGGCCCGACCCGCTCGATCGCCTCGGCAATCGCGTCGAGCGGCACGACTTCGCCCCACGGTGCGCTGACTGTCTCGATCTTCGCGCCCAACCGATGGAGGATTTCGGTCAGCAGCAGGCCGAAGCGGCCGAAGTCGACCACCAGCACCGTGTCGCCCGGTTCGACCAGACTGACGAGCGATGCCTCGATCGCCGCGCGGGCGGTACCGTCGATCAGCATGGTCCACTGGTTCTGCGTCCCGAACACCGGGCGATAGAGCGCCATGACCTGGTTCATGAAGCCGGTCATCTCGGGATCGAACTGGCCGAGCAGGTCGGCCGCCATCGCGCGCAGCACCCGCGGGTGGGCGTTGACCGGCCCCGGCCCCATCAGCAGACGCTGCGGCGGGTCGATGTCGCCAAAATAGGTCGGGTCAAGCGGCGGCATGCAGGGCTCCCAGGCGGTCGATGAAGCCGAGCATGACCCGCAGCGCCACTTCGGCGTCCACCGGATCGACATGTTCGGCAGGATTGTGGCTCACCCCGCCCCGGCACCGCACGAACAGCATCGCGGTGGGGCAGAGCGCTGCCATGATCATCGCATCGTGACCGGCGCCGGAAACGAGGCGGAAGGGCTTGTGGCCTGCAGAGTGAACGGCGGCGTCGAGCAGATCCATCAACGTGGGCGCGCACGGGCTGGCGGGCAGGTCGTGGACCTTGCGCACGGCGAGGCCGAGATCGCGGGCATCGGCTATGCGCCGGAAACGACGCAGGATTTCGTCGGCCGCGCGATCGCGCCGGGCTTCCGAACCGGAGCGGACATCGAGCGTGAAGGCGCATTTCCCGGCGATGACGTTGGCGGCCCCTGAAGGTACCTGCACGATACCCACGGTGGCTACAACATCCCCCAGGCTGTCCTGCGCGACCGTTTCCGTCGCCAGAACCATCTCCGCCATGCCGGCCACCGCGTCGCGCCGCAGACCCATCGCGGTGGTGCCGGCGTGACCGGCGCTGCCGATCAGTTCAACCTCGTAGCGCATCTGCGCAGCGATGCCCGTGACCGTCCCGACCGCGAGCCCCTGTGCTTCGAGCACAGGCCCCTGCTCGATATGCGCTTCGAGATAGGCGAACACCGAACCGCGCGGCCGGGCGGCCGAGGGGTAGACGGTGACGTCCAGCAGATCGCCCAACGCAACGCCATCGCAATCGCGAACATCGAGCGCGGCGGGATCGAGCGTGCCGGCAACCGCGCGACTGGTCAGCATCGCTGCTGGAAAGCGCGATCCTTCTTCGTCCCCGAAGGCGATGACCTCGATCGGGAATGCCATCCGCTTGCCTGCGGCATGCAGCGCGCCGACCGCCTCGATCGCGAGCATGACGCCCAGCGGACCGTCGTAGGCGCCGGCATTGCGCACGCTGTCGATATGGCTGCCGATCAGGAGTAATGGCGCGTTCGGATCGTCCCCTTCGTAGCGCCCGACGAGGTTTGCTGCCGCATCGCGCGACACGGTCATGCCCGCATCGCGCATCCATTCGGCGATGCGATCCTGCGCGGCAAGGAAGGCGGGCGAAAGGTAGGTTCGGGTCAGCCCTTCGCCGCTTTCGCTGAACGGCGGCTGGGTAAGCGCATCGCAGCGAGAAACCGCACGCGCGCCCCCGACCTGCTCGGCTTGCGCTACCATGCGGCCACCTTGCCGTCGCTGCGCGGGTCGGTCGCGCCATCCAGGCGTCCGTCGGGATGGCGGACGATGGCGCCGGCATGCCCCATCGTGGCGGTCAGCGGCCCGACCCGCTCCACCTGGTGCCCCGCGGCGGCGAGCGCAGCGTAGAGGCTCTCGTCGAAACCGTCCTCGAGCTTCAGCGTGGTCGACTGGTCGCCCCAGGTCCGGCCCAGCAACCAGCGCGGGGCCGAGATCGCCTCCTGCAGGTCGCTGCCGAAGCGGGCATAGCGGCTGAACAGGGCGGCCTGCGTCTGCGGCTGGCCCTCGCCGCCCATCGTGCCGTAGGCCATGACCCGGCCATCGTCGAAACGCGCAAGCGCCGGGTTGAGCGTGTGGAACGGCTTGCGGCCCGGCTTGAGCGCGTTCCAGCCTTCTTTGGCGAGGCGGAAGCTGCTGCCCCGGTTCTGCCAGGTGATCCCGGTCTTTGGCAGCACCAGCCCCGAGCCGAATTCGAAGTAGGTCGACTGGATCGCGCTGACGACGCGGCCTTGCGCATCGGCGGCGCCGAACCAGCAGGTATCGCCCCATTGCGCCGGCTGCGGCCAGGGCAATGCCTGCGCCGGATCGATCTTCGCTGCCAGCGCGTCGAGCGCGGGCGCGTCGGATAGCAAGGCCTGCCAGTCGAACGGACTCCACGCAGGATCGCCCAGGTGCACGTCGCGCAAGAGGAAGGCCTGCTTGGTAGCCTCGACCAGTCCGTGGACGTGATCGAAGCCCTCCGCCTCGCCCGCCGCGAGCCGGTCGAACAGGGCGAGGATCAGCAGCGAGGCCGCCCCTTGCGTCGGCGGTGCGCTGTTCCACAGCTGCGCATCGCACAAGCGGGTGGTCAGCGGTGCGGGGCGGCTGGCGGCGTGCGCCGCGAGGTCATCGGCGGAAACCGGGCTTTCCAGCGCCGCGAGATCGGCGGCGATGTCCTCGGCAAGCGCGCCGGTGTAAAAGCTCGCGAGGCCGTCCTCGCACAGGCGGCGCAAGGTCTGCGCGAGCAGCGGCTGGTGCAGCACCTCGCCTTGGCGCAAGGGCCGCCCGTCGGGCTCGAACGTCGAGGCATAGGCGCCCGGCTGCACGCGCAGTTCCGGGCCTTTGCTCACCGCAAGCGCGGCGTGCCCTGCCGTGACGGCGACTCCGGCCTCGGCATGCGCAATCGCATCGCGCAACAGGCGCGCCAGCGGCAGGTTGCCGCCACCGCTCGCCAGCGCTGCCTCCCACGCCGAAATCGTCCCGGCGACGGTGTTGGCGGCGAGCGGCCCCCGGAACGGCACCGTATCGAGCCCGTCGTACAGGTCGAGCGTTGCCGCACCAGCCGCGCCGCCGCAGCCGTGGATGCCATGGACCGCCCCATCGGGTTCCGAGATGACCCAGAAGCCGTCCCCCCCGATGCCGGTCATGTGCGGATAGACCACCGCAAGGCACGCCTGCACGGCGACCGTCGCTTCTATAGCGTTGCCGCCGTCCTGCAGGATCGAAAGCCCAGCCTCTGCCGCAAGGTAGTGCGGCGCGGTGACCATGCCGTTCGATCCGGTGACGGTGGAAAGCCCCATCGGGTCAGTCCGCCAGCGCAGCCACGAAGGCGCGGACCACGTGCGCGGAATTGACCGACGCCAGGTGCTCGAAAGTATCTTCCATGTTCTTGTGCTGGTCGCCACCGGCAAGGTCGGACAAACTGCGGAAGACGATCGCCGGGACCATGTTGGTATAGGCGACCTGCATCACCGCAGCGCTTTCCATGTCGAGCACGCGCGCCTGCCACGCTTTGTGCAGATAGATGCGGAATTCGGCGTTGTCGGCGTAGATCCCCGCCGTCACCCCGGTGCCGCCCACTTCCACCTTGGGCGTGCGCGGCAGGCACAGCTCCGATCCGGGCAGCATCTTTTCGGAAGGCGGCACGCAGCGTTCCAGCGCGATCGTGGGCACGACCCTGCGCGCCAAGGCGAGTAGCGCGGGATCGGCCGGCACGCGATAGATCCGCTTGGGCGCGGTCAGGGCGTTGCCCATGATCGTGCCACGCGGGAAGATGAAGTTCCAGTTCGCCGGGCTTTCGGGATCACCCTTGTCCGGCGGTGTCCATCCGCCCTTGCTCTTGCGCGCGAAAGAAGCTTCGAGATACTGGCCCCAGTCCTCGGGCACCACCACATCGCCGATGGAAAGCCTGGGATCGACGCCCCCCGCTATCCCCGAAAATACGATGCGCTTGACGGCGAAGCGGTCGAGCACAAGCTGGGTGTTCATCGCTGCATTCACGACTGAAACGCCGCTCTGCATCAGGATCACCGGCTTGCCTTCCAGCGTGCCGGTCAGGAACGTCCCACCGTTGATCTTGTGTTCGTGCGCGTCCTTGATCGCGGGTACAAGCGCGTTCCATTCGGGCCGGAACGCGGTCATCACCACGGTGCGCGGAGTTTCGTCGAGCCGCTGGGCTTCGGCACTCGTCGGAAGCGCGAGCGCGAGCGCGGCGGCGGAAAAGGTCAGTCGGAAATTCATGCGGTGGCCATCCAGGCAAAGCGCACGACGAACAGCGCCGCGAGCGTGAATAGGAACCAGTCGGCGCGCGTCGCCTGCCCCTTGAGCAGCTTGAGCAGCGCGTGCGCGGTAATGCCGAAGGCAAGGCCGTTGGCGATCGAGAAGGTCAGCGGGATCATCGCGACGGTGAGGAAGGCGGGGATCGCTGCCATCGGATCTTCCCAATCGACCTCGGTCAAGGGCAGCAGCATCAGTCCACCGACGACGACCAGCGCGGGCGCGGTGGCGGCCAGCGGGACCATCTGCGCGTAGGGCGCCACGAACATGGTGGCGAGAAACAGCACCCCGGTGACAACGGCGGTCAGTCCGGTGCGCCCGCCCGCCTGCGCCCCGGCCGCGCTTTCGACATAGCTGGTGACGGTGCTGGTGCCCGCCATGGCGCCGACCATGGTGGCCACGGCATCGGTCATCAGGATACGGTTGAGACCCGGAATGCGCCCGGCGGCATCCATCAGGCCGGCGCGCTTGGTCACCGCCACCAGCGTGCCGATGTTGTCGAACAGATCGACGAACAGGAACACGAAGAGGATTTCAAGCAAGCCGAGCCCGTGGCTGCCGGTAAGCCCGAACACGCCGGAAATGTCGAGCTTGAACGCGGTGCCGGTGAGTGCGGCGAGGCTGTAGGGTTCGGTCGGAGGGGTGACCTGGCCGAACACCCAGGCTGCTATCGTCGTGAGGACAATACCGATCAGCATCGCGGCGCGCACGTTCCACACGCTCAAGGTGCCGATCACGACGAGGCCGAACAGGGCGAGCGCCGGTCCCGGCTGGGTGACCGGACCAAGCCCCACGAACGTTGCCGGGTTGGCAACGACGATCCCCGCATCCTTCAGCCCGATGAAGCCGATGAACAGGCCGATGCCGCCGGCCACCGCTGCGAACAGGTGATGCGGGATGACCGAAACGATCATCTGCCGCACGCCGGTCAGCGTCAGGATCAGGAACGCCACGCCCGAAATGAACACGCAGCCGAGCGCAATCGGCCAGGGCACGCCCATCTGCTGCACCACGGTGAAGCTGAAATAGGCGTTGAGCCCCATCCCCGGCGCCAGCGCCAGGGGCGTGTTGGCAACGAGCCCCATCAGGATCGAGGCGAAAGCCGCGGCAAAGCAGGTCGCCGCCGCGACCGATGCCACCGGCAGCCCGGCCTGTCCCAGGATCGCGGGGTTGACCAGCACGATGTAGGCCATCGTCAGGAAGGTGGTGAAGCCTGCAAGGATTTCGGTCCTCACGCTGGTGCCGCGCTCGCTCAGCTTGAAGCGGCGGTCGAGTGCGCTGGCCTGCGCCTCCGTCATGTCAATTCCCCCACATGCGCCCCGAATGTGCTTCCGGCGATCGGCGCGGTAACCCCGGTCAGCCCCTTCTCTTCCAGCATGACGGCAAAGCGCAACATCCTTGCTTCGCAACCGGGCATCCCGATGATCTGCAGCCCGAGCGGCAGTTGGCCCGCCCGCTTGAGCGGAACGCACAGCGAAGGCAGGCCGGTAAAGGTGATCGGCTGGGTGTGGATCCCAAGATCCGCGCGCGCCGGACTGAGCGCGCCGTCGATCTCGATCCGCGGATCGGCGATGGACGGCGCGACGCAGGGCGTTGCCGGCGCGAGCAGAACGTCGAACCTGGCAAACCGGGCGCGAAGCCGCGCGTTGAATTCGCCACGCCAGCGCACGGCATGTTCGTAGAGCGCGTCGGGCAGCAGGGCGCCCGCCAGCAATCGGTCGCGCACGGCCGGATCATAGGCCATCGCGTCCCGCGCCAGCGTGTCCCGATGCAGATGACCGCCTTCATAGGCGGTCATCAGGAATGCCGCGCTGCGGGCCTTGGCAATGTCGGGAAGTTCGACCAGCGGAGCATCCGGCGCGGCGGCGTCGATCGCGGCAAGCTGCGCCGGGTCGGCGTTCTGGCGAAACCTGCCGCCAAGGCGGGCGACGCGGATCGGATATGCGGCCCCGCCGTCCGCGACTGCGCGCCCTAGCAGGACCTCCCAGATCAGGGCCAAGTCGCCAAGGTTGGTCGCGAACGGGCCGATGTCGTCGAAGCTGTGCGCGAAGGCAAACGTCCCGTCGAGCGGCAACGACGCGTGCGCGGGCTTCAGCCCGTAAAGGCCGCAAAGGCTCGCCGGCACCCGGATCGAACCATTGGTGTCCGATCCGAGGCTGAACGAAAGCGCTCCCGAAGCGACGATCGCGGCCGAACCGCCGGAGCTTCCGCCGGCAAGGCGTGAAGGATCGTGCGGATTGCGGGTTGTGCCGTAGCTCGCGTTGATCGTCGCGAAGCCATATGCGAACTCGTCCATGTTGAGCGTTGCCACGAGCACGGCGCCCGCGTCGGCCAGGCGGCGGATCGCGCTTGCATCCTGCGGGGCAGGCTCCGCTTCGCGGCGAAAGGCCGAACCCGCCGTGGTCGGCAGACCGGCCACGTCGAACAGATCCTTGACGCCATAGGGAACGCCGGCCAGCGGTCCGGGATCGCCGCCGGCAGCGATCGTCGCGTCGACTTTCGCGGCTGCATCGCGGGCGCGCTCGGCAAGAACGCGGGTCACGGCAACGTGGCTGTCGGCTCCGCAGGCCGCGATCGCGCGCTCGGCCACCGCCAGCGCGGACACTTGCCCGCGGCGCACCGCTGCGGCGATGGCACAGGCGTTCACGCGCGATCCTCGCGCAGCAGCGTCTCGGCATGGCGGCCCAGCAGTTCGAGGTTGGCGACCACGCCCGGCTGGCAGGCTTCGGGAATCGGCAACCCGATCTCGCCCGCCCGATCGAGCATCGCCGCCTCGCCCTGCACGGGACGCGGCACGGCCGGTGCGACCGTCATCTCGCGCCCGAACCGCGCGGCCAGCCAGGCGCAAAGAAACAGCTGGAGCTGGTGGAAGATCATCAGCGGCAGGACCACCACGCCCACTTGCGCCGGCGCGAACAGCGCGCCCGCCATCGGAACGCCGGAAACAAGGCTCTTCTTCGAACCGCAGAACAGCAGGACGATGGCGTCTTCGCGCGGCAAGCGGGCAAGCCGGGCAGCCAGCGCGTTGGCCCCCATCACCAGCGCCAGGATCAGCGCCGACGCCGCCAGCAACACGGCAAGGTCATATAGCCCGACCTTGTGCCAGATCCCGTTCACGACCGCCGCGCTGAACGCGCTGTAGACCACCAGCAGGATCGAACTGCGATCGATCGGCTGGAGGATGGCCTTGTGCTGATCGATCCATCTCCCGATCACCGGTCGAAGGAAGTGGCCGACAAGGAACGGCAACAGGAGCTGCGTCGCGATCGACCGCACCGAATCGAGCCCCGCCGCCGATCCATGACCGGACGCGCCCATGGCGCCAGACCCATCCATGGTGAACGTCACCAGCAGGGGAGTGACGATGATGCCGATCAGGTTTGAAAGCGATGCGCTGCACACCGCCGCGGCAACGTTGCCGCCGGCCATCGCCGTGAACGCGATGGAACTTTGCACCGTCGATGGCAGCAGGGTAAGGAATAGCACACCGTTGGCCAGCAGCGGATCGAGCAGACCGCCGGAAAAGCGCGCCACGATCAGGCCGAGCAGCGGGAACAGCGCGTAGGTCGAAAGCAGCACCAGAAGATGCAGCCGCCAGTTGCCGATGCCCGCCAGCACCGCCTCGCGCGAAAGCTTGGCGCCGTGGAAGAAGAACAGTAATGCTATCGCAATGTCGGCCAGAATGCCGAACACGGTGGCGCCCGCGCCGCGAGCCGGAATGATGCTGGCCGCAATGATGGTCCCGACCAGCCAGAGCAGGAACGGATCGATCTTGGGCAGGGCCGGCTTGGTCATGGTGCACTGCGATATGACGGGTCGCAGGCTATCGATCCAACGCAATGATCTGGACGATGTGTTGCAAAAAATAGAGCAGCGAAATCCGGTTAGTTGCTTGCCCCCAGAAACCCAAGTTGTCCTGCCTTGAAGATGGTCTGCGTCCTGTTGACAGACTCGAGTTTTTCTGCGGCGCGTTGCAAATGGTAGCGCACAGTCGCGTGGCTTATCCCGATAATCTCGCTGACTTCGCGATCTGTCTTGCCCAAAGCGGCCCAGCGCAGGCACTCCACTTCACGCTTGGTCAGATCGCAATTTCCGGGGATCCGCCGCTTATGCGACCGCATCGTACTGACATAGGTCGAAATAAAACGCCGGGTGAGCAGTCCGAGAATAGCGCCAAGCTCCGCGAATTCCTCGGCCAGGTCGGTTTTCGCGAGATCCCGGTGGATGAAGCAATTCGCGGACACCTGTGCGAAGGGCAGGTGCACGGGCACGACAATTGTCGCACGGGCGCGGAATCGCGACTCAAAGAAGTCGGTAAGGCCAATCTCGTCCAGATAGGGATTCGGCGTGAGTGTGTGGAAGCCTTGCGCATTACACCAGAACGGTTCTGCCTCATAACGGCATGCCCGCGGCAAGGGCGACCGCAAGGCCAAGCGATGGTCCTCCCACCAACGCTCCCCATCGCCGAGCCATCCGAACGCATCGGCGGCGAGCACATTGCCCTGGGCATCCACCATGGGCTCCGAGGTCGCTATGTCACCACATAGTGCAGCACGAAAATCGAATTCCGCGGCGAAGTTACACAGCGCTAGGGCGCAATCGCGAATGTCATGCACATCGCGAACGGTCACCTGCTCGACAAGATCATGGGTCCGGTGAAAGGGCTCGACGTTATTCTCTAAGCACCCCGGCTCGGCGAATGGCATCCATCATCTCCACGCAATTGGAGATCGCCACTCGGCTTCGAAATGCCAGCGCGTTATCCCGCAGGCAAGCTCGCACAGCGGCGTGGAGGAGTCTACCGGAGGTACGAGTATCTAATGGAGATCATTGGTTGCGGGGGCAGGATTTGAACCTGCGACCTTCAGGTTATGAGCCTGACGAGCTACCGGGCTGCTCCACCCCGCGACACCATGTTTGGGCTGGGTGTGCCAGCCCTTTGGCAGTTTTGTTTTCTGGATCGGCGAGCGATCCAGCGGCGGGCTGCTTTTCCCCGCGCCACTGATGTGTGCGTCGATTGTGACGCAAAAAGGGGCCTTGGAGGGCCCCTTTTGGAGGGCACGAAGGCCCTTGAGATTGTGAATGGGTTTTCTTTGCGTCGGCTTTAATGCCTGGCGACGCCCTACTCTTCCAACGCTTGAGCGTTAGTACCATTGGCGCAGACTGGTTTCACGGCCGAGTTCGAGATGGGATCGGGTGGGTCACAGACGCTATGGTCACCAAGCAATAGAGCCGGCGCAAAGATTTTAATCGATGATACAGATGAGGTTTTGTCCTGGCTGGATACCGCCCATCTGGCAGCCGCAAGGCTGTCATTGATGGTGGGATTCTCAAGCATGAACAGAGTTATTAGGACCGGTTAGCTTCATGCGTTACCGCACTTCCACACCCGGCCTATCAACGTGGTGGTCTACCACGACTCGATGATACCTTATCTTGAGGGAGGCTTCCCGCTTAGATGCTTTCAGCGGTTATCCCGTCCATGCATAGCTACCCTGCTGCACTCCTGGCGGAATGACAGGTACACCAGAGGCATGTTCACCCCGGTCCTCTCGTACTAGGGGCAACTCCTCTCAAGTATCGACGCCCACGGCAGATAGGGACCAAACTGTCTCGCGACGTTCTGAACCCAGCTCACGTACCACTTTAATTGGCGAACAGCCAAACCCTTGGGACCTGCTCCAGCCCCAGGATGTGATGAGCCGACATCGAGGTGCCAAACGATTCCGTCGATATGAGCTCTTGGGAATCATCAGCCTGTTATCCCCGGCGTACCTTTTATCCGTTGAGCGATGGCCCTTCCACGAGGGACCACCGGATCACTATGACCGACTTTCGTCTCTGCTCGATTCGTCAATCTCGCAGTCAGGCAGGCTTATGCCATTGCACTCTAACAGCCGGTTTCCAACCGGCCTGAGCCTACCATCGCGCGCCTCCGTTACTCTTTAGGAGGCGACCGCCCCAGTCAAACTACCCGCCACAGAGGGTCCCCGAACCGGCTAACGGTCCTGGGTTAGACATCAGAAAACAACAGGGTGGTATTTCACCTATGGCTCCACACCAGCTGGCGCCGGTGCTTCAAAGCCTCCCACCTATGCTACACAATTCTTTCCTAATGCCACTCTGAAGCTGCAGTAAAGGTGCACGGGGTCTTTCCGTCTAACCGCGGGTACTCCGCATCTTCACGGAGAATTCAATTTCGCTGAGCATATCCTGGAGACAGTGGGGAAGTCGTTACGCCATTCGTGCAGGTCGGAACTTACCCGACAAGGAATTTCGCTACCTTAGGACCGTTATAGTTACGGCCGCCGTTTACTCGGGCTTCAATTCGGAGCTTGCACTCCTCCTCTTAACCTTCGAGCACCGGGCAGGCGTCACACCCTATACGTCGTCTTGAAGCCGACTTAGCAGAGTGCTGTGTTTTTGCTAAACAGTCGCTACCCCCTGGCCTGTGCCCCCCACAAGTGCTTGCGCATATATGGGGCCTCCTTCTTCCGAAGGTACGGAGGCAATTTGCCGAGTTCCTTCAGGATACTTCTCTCAAGCGCCTTGGTATACTCTACCAGACCACCTGTGTCGGTTTCGGGTACGGTCTATACGGTGGGGCTATTTCCTGGAACCATTTCGAAGCCACTCCAATCCAATAAGGAGTGACAACACACATGATCCGTCACACACCACCAGGCCCACGAATATTAACGTGGTTCCCATCGACTACCCCCTTCGGGCTCGTCTTAGGGGCCGGCTCACCCTGCTCAGAT
>NZ_AP029021.1:3322500-3986061 GCF_037076535.1 Novosphingobium olei
GGCGAACCTGCAAGAGCTGCCTCGCTAGCTGTGACCCTGCTCCTTGACTGACAAGCTGCAAGACAAGGACCAAGAGTTCGGGCGCGAGCCTGCTGCGATGAGCGTCCGCGGCGCCGCAGTCTGGGCGATGGCCGCACAATACCTGTCGTTCGCAGTCCAGTTCGGGACGTCAGTCATCATTTCCCGCTTTTTCCTGACCCCGGCGGAAGTCGGCCTGTTCTCGATTGCCATGGCCGCTGCACTGGTGGTTTCCGTGCTGCAGGACTTCGGCCTGGCTCGCTACATTTCCGGCCTGCCCGTCATCGATAGCCACGAAGTGGAGCGTTGTGGATCGGTTGCGATCTTGTTCGCCTTGGCCATCGCCGGAACATTGGCGTCGGCCAGCATCCCCCTCGGCCACTTTTACAAGATGGCCGCGCTGGCCCCGGTGCTTCAGGTCATAGCCGTCAGCTATCTATTCGCTCCGCTTTCGATCGTGCCGTTGGCGCTGATGGCCCGCGCGATGCAATTCCGCGGACATTTTGTCGTCAACTTGTCAGGAGCCATCGCACAAGGAGCCGTTGCGCTCGGTCTCGCCGCGTCAGGATCGTCCTCCTTTGCGCTCGCCTGGGCGACCGTCGCTTCGACCCTCGCCCGCGGTATCACCGCACAGATCCTCCGCCCCACCTTGCCCCGCAGACTCCGTCTCGACGGCGTCAGCGGCGTTCTCGGCTTTGGCGCACGATCCACGCTCCTCTACCTATCGGGTGCTTTGGGGACGAGGACGCCCGATCTTATCGTCGGCAAGGCTCTCGGAGCTTTCGCGGTAGGCCTGTTCAGTCGCGCGGCAAGTCTATCCGATCAGTTCCGCATGCTGATCTCTGGTGCGATCGGCAGCGTCTTCTACCCTGCCTTCGCACGCATTCGTGACCGCGGGGATTCGCTCGGGCCTGCCTATCTTCGCGTATGCGCCGGGTATTCCGGCGTGGTCTGGCCGGGAATGGCCGGCCTTGCGCTCGGTTCCGAACCTTTAATTCGTGCTCTTTACGGTCCAGCCTGGGCTGCCACGGCGATGCCTTTGACCATGATCGCCTTGACCGAGATCCTGCTCGTGGCCCTGCCACTGCACATCGATCTTCCGATCCTCGCCGGGAAGCTCAACCCGCTTCTGGCTCGAAACCTCGTCGATACGGCGATGTCGATCGGGTTGCTGGCGATCGGCTGCCATTGGGGCATCGCTGGCGCTGCCGCTTCTCGCCTGGTTTACGGGCTGGCGTGGCTGCTGCTCTACTTCGGCTTCATGCGCAGGATTATCGGCTTCGACGTCAATGCACTTTTCGTGATCTATCTGCGAAGCGCAGCAACGACCGTCGCAGCCTTGGCACCACTTGCGCTTGGCTATGTGCTGTGGCTGCCCCCTTCGCAGATGACATTCTTTGGTCTCGCCCTGTGCTCAGTGGCAGGTGCCTTTACGTGGCTCGGCGCTCTTGCGTTAGTCCGACATCCCGCGCTGCAGGAGATCATCGCGATCGCATCGCATGTACCCCTGCTGGCGCGCCTCACCGCTCGGATCCGATCGTAGACCAAGCACACACAAACCGCATGGCCTTGCGGTGTCCCGAGGCGTATGCTCCCAAGCGGAGAAGGATGCCATGAGCCCACGACCGCACATTGCGGCGGGGTTGTACCTGGTGCTGGTGGCTATTGCCTCAGCCAGCGCACTGGCGCAGCCATTGCCGCCTGCAGATGCCGCGCGAACCGAGACGATCGAACTCGGACGAGACGCAAACCATCGCATGACAATTCCTGTGCGGATCGGAGCAGCGGGTCCTTATGACTTTCTCGTCGACACAGGTGCCGAAAGGACAGTCCTCGCCCGGGACATAGCCACGCGGCTCGGACTCGGGCCTGCGGGAACCGCGCGGATGGTCGGGGTGGCTGGCGTGCAGGATGTCGACCTGGTCGAGGTCGAGGAAATCGGCCTCGGCTCGCGCAGTTTCTATGGGTTGTCCGCGCCGTTGCTGGATGGCGGAAACATTGGTGCTGACGGAATCGTCGGGCTCGACAGCCTTCAAGGCCAGCGCGTCCTGCTGGATTTCGACCGCAACCGCATGGCGGTCGGCGAGGCAGAGGATCTCGGCGGAAACAAGGGGTTCGAGATCACCGTCACTGCAAGGCGAAAATCCGGACAGTTGATCATGACAGACGCCGTACTGGATGGCGTGCGCACGGCCGTTGTGATCGACACCGGCTCGGACGCTTCGATTGGCAATCGCGCCTTGCAAAAGGCGTTGGCGAAGAGACGCCAAGCAGAGCAAACGCGCCTGTTTTCGGTCACCGGGCAAACGATCTTCGCCGACGTGGGCTTTGCCCGCAGGCTCGAGCTCGGACGGTTGGTGCTGGGTAACACCGCGCTCGTATTCGCCGACGCGCCGCCGTTCGATCATCTCGGCTTGGGCCGCAAGCCCGCATTGCTGCTCGGCATGAACCAGTTGCGGCTCTTTCATCGCGTTGCGATAGATTTTGCAGCGCGCCGGATCCTGTTCGACATGCCCGATGGCCTTCGGCCGCTGGACCCGTTGTTCATGCCGCCAGCCTAGCTTGGCTGCATCGGGACTGGCACCGGCGCAGAAACCGCCTATTTGAAGGGCGATGCCACCCGAAACAACCACCGACAGCAACGCCCGCCACGATGGCTGGCGCACGCTGCAGCGCTTTCTCCCGTATCTATGGCCGAGAGACAATCCGGCTCTGCGCTGGCGCATCCTGGTGGCGTGCGGGCTGATCCTCGTTTCAACCGGCGTCCAGCTTGCCTTGCCCTATGCGCTCAAGTGGGCGGTTGACGCCATGAACACCACGGGGCCGCGGGCAATCCAGTTCGTGATGCTGACGGTGCTGGCTTATGGCGCTGGCCGATTTGCCGGCGTCGCGTTCGATAACTTGCGCAACATCGTGTTCGAACGCGTGGGCCAGGATGCGACCAGGCATCTGGCCGAGAACGTATTTGCACGCCTGCACCGGCTTTCGATGCGCTTTCACCTTGCCCGGCGCACCGGCGAGGTGACCAAGGTGATCGAGCGCGGAACCAAGAGCATCGACACGATGCTCTATTTCATGCTGTTCAATATAGCGCCGACCGTACTTCAACTGGTGGTCGTCGCGGTGATCTTCCAGCTGAACTTCGGCTGGGGCCTCGTCGCAGCTACCGGGCTCGCGGTTGTCGCCTATATCTGGGTGACCCGCACGATCACCGAATGGCGCACGCACCTTCGCGAACGCATGAACAAGCTCGACGGGCAGGCGCTTTCGCGCGCAGTCGATTCGCTGTTGAACTACGAAACGGTGAAGTACTTCGGCGCCGAAGCGCGCGAGGAAGCGCGCTATGCCGCCGCCACCCGCGCCTATGCCGACGCGGCGGTGAAGAGCGAGAACAGCCTCGGCCTGCTCAACATCGCGCAGGCGCTGGTGGTGAACCTGTTGATGGCCGGAGCGTTGGCCTATACCGTTTGGGGCTGGGCCAAGGGTCAGTACACGGCCGGCCAACTGGTGTTCGTCCAGACATACCTTACCCAGCTGTTTCGCCCGCTCGACATGCTTGGCATGGTCTACCGCACCATCCGCCAAGGTCTGATCGACATGGCCGAGATGTTCCGCTTGATCGACACCGAAGTCGAGGTTGCCGACGCGCCGGGTGCACCGGCGTTGATCGTGCGCCGTCCTTCCGTGACCTTCGACAACGTCGTGTTCGGCTATGAGCCCGACCGGACGATCCTTCACGGCCTGTCGTTCGAAGTGCCCGCGGGCAGCCGCGTTGCCATCGTCGGCCCCTCGGGCGCGGGCAAGAGCACGATCGCACGGCTGCTGTTCCGCTTCTACGATCCGCAGAGCGGCCGAATCCTCATCGACGGGCAGGATATCCGCCAGGCGACGCAGGCGAGTGTGCGTGCTGCCATCGGCATCGTTCCACAGGATTCGGTGCTGTTCAACGACACGATCGGCTACAACATCGGCTATGGCCGTGAAGGCTCGAGCCAGGGCGAGATCGAGACGGCGGCGCGGAGCGCTGCGATCAGCGACCTGATCGACCGCCTGCCACAAGGCTTCGACACCGAGGTCGGCGAGCGCGGGCTCAAGCTCTCGGGTGGCGAAAAGCAGCGCGTGGCGATTGCGCGCACCCTGCTCAAGAACCCTCCGATCCTGCTGTTCGACGAAGCCACCAGTGCGCTTGATACCCGTACCGAGCAGGAAATCCTGGGCACCATGCGTGACGTCGCGCGCGACCGCACTACCATCTCGATCGCGCACCGCCTGTCCACGATCGCGGATTCGGATGTCATCCTCGTGCTCGATCAGGGCCGCCTTGCCGAACAGGGAAGCCATGCCGAACTGCTGCGCCGGGGCGGTCTCTACGCCGAGATGTGGGCGCGCCAGGCCGCCGAGAGCGACGAGATCAGCGAAGCGGCGGAGTAGGCGGAGTTCACTTCACCACGTCGGCCTCGTGCCACACCACCGCTTGTGCCACCTTCACGCAGTCCATTCCGCCGTCGTAGGTAATCGAGGGGGAGCCATAGAGTCGCCAACCCTGCGCCAGCGCCTCGGACACGCGTTCGCAGAAGGCGCGGTCGTCCTTGCCGGTCAGCAAGCGGTAGATCGGCCGGTCCTCGGGAGTTTGGTAGGTCATTGCACTAGTTCCTGTTGGCGATGATCCGCACTTAGGCGATAGTGCCTCCTACCGCCACGGGGGACTCATCGATGCGCGCGCTTGCCGGACTTGTCATTCTCGCGCTGGCTTCGAGCGCGAGCACCGCAGCGCAGGCAGGAGACCGGCTCGATGCAGCGGCGAGCGCACTCGCCGCCCGGGGCTTCACTGGCGAAGTGCTGTCGGGGACGGGCGAGCGCCACGTCATTGGCGTCAAGGTGCCTAAGCGCTGGGTCCTGGGCTCGGTGACCAAACAGATGGTCTCGGTCGCCGCGGCCAAGCTGGTCGAGGAGGGCAAGACCAGCTGGAACGACACGCTCGCCGCGCGTCTGCCCGCCTTTGCGGGCCATCCTTCGGGTTCGGTCACGCTCAAGGAGCTGTTCCGGCACACCTCGGGCCTTGCGTCTCCGCAAGACGGCGTGGCCGACGATGCCATTCCCCCTTATCTTGCGCGCGGGCGCACAAGCAACGTTCTCGCCCCATGCCTCGCCCCCCCGACAGGCGAACGGGGGCGCTTCCGCTACAACAATTGCGACACGATCGTTGCCGGAGCGATGTTAGAGGCTGCGAGCGGTGAGAGCATCTCCGCTCTGTTGAAACGCACCGTCTTTCGACCGGCTGGCATGACGCACACCCGCTTCGCCCGGCCTGGCGAAATCGTCGCCTACTCGGCCTCGAAGGACAAGATCGACGTCGCCGGCTATGGTGCATCGGGCGGACTGCTCGGGACGGCCTACGACATCATCAGCTTCGACAAGGCGCTGATGGGCGGCAAGCTGGTGGACGAAGCGCAGCGCAAGCTGCTCTGGCAGAGCGAACCATCGCTCGGTTATGTCGCACTTGGCGTCTGGAGCTTCCCGGCGACACTGAAGGGCTGCAAGGGCGAAGTCGCGCTGGTCGAACGGCGCGGCGATGTCGACGGCACGCAAGTGCGCAACATCATCGCACCGGCGCTGGGTCGCTCGCTGGTGATGCTGACGCCCAATCCCGACTTCGACTACGGCGAAATCTGGCAGGGTAGCGGCGCAAGCTTCGAAATGGCCTCCGCCGCCTTCTGCGGATAGACGCGACAAAGCGCTTGCCCAACGCGCCCGTCCCGCTGCACGCTTGCTCGCAGATTGGTGACCGGGGGGAAACCGATGACAGACCAGACGGCTGGCGCAGCGCGGCGATTTTCTCGGCCATCCGCCGGGCCTGTGGGTCCTTGCCGGCACCGAATTCTGGGACCGCATCTCGTTCGCCGGGATGCAGACCATGCTGGTCCTCTACATGACCGGCGACCTGCTGCCGGATGCGCAGCGGACGAGCCGTGTGCTAGGCTTCGCTTTTTACCGTTCGGTCCTCGAGACGATGACCGGGCATCTGAGCGATACTGCCATCGCCACCCAGACTTTCGGGCTATACATGGCGATGGCCACCGGCTTGCCGCTGGTCGGGGGCTGGCTCGGCGACCGGCTGATCGGCCGCAAGATCGCGGTCGGCGCGGGCGCCCTGCTGATGACGTCGGGCCACCTCGCTCTCGCGTTTGATCGACTGTTCCTGCTCGCGCTCGTGCTTCTTGTGGCCGGCGCGGGCCTGCTGCGCGGCAATCTCTCGGCGCAGATCAAGGCGCTCTATGCGGCGGGAGATCGGCGGGAGGAGGCTGCGTTTCAGTACTACTACGTTGCTGTGAATACAGGACTTTTCGTCGCTCCGCTCGTCAGCGGCACGGTAGCGGCGATCTGGGGATAGCATGCAGGCTTCGCCGTCGCGGGACTTGGAATGCTGGTCGGCCTTTTGGTCTATCTTGCCGGCGCACGTCTTCTTCCTGACGAAACCCCTCGCACCCCGAACGGAATTAGCAAAAGCCGCCTCGCAGCGCCCGGGGACCGCCGCAAGGTCGTCGGGCTCCTCTGCGTCTGGCCCTTCATCGCATTGTTCTGGGCGACACAGGCGCAGATCTGGAATGTCTACAGCGTTTGGGTCCGCGATCACGTGGATCTTGAAGTCGGCAGGCTCACCGTCCCCATACCGTGGTTTCAATCGCTCGATGGACTGACCGGTGTCGTCTTCGTGCCCCTGGTCCTCGCCATCTGGCGATGGCAGTCAGCGCGCGGCTTCGAACCCGATCCGCTCGGCAAGATCGCTACGGGTTGCCTGATATTCGGCGCCAGCGTGGTGCTCCTTGCCAGCGGGCCACTGTTCGGTCGCCCGCATGGACTTGCGCCGATCCCTCTGCCAGTCGCCTTCCACTTGAGCAGCGCGATCGGCTACCTCTACGCCGCTCCGGTCAGCATGGCGCTTTTCGCGTCGCGTGCGCCGGCAGCATGGCGCGGCACGCTAATCGGAATCAACGCGCTCGCGATCTCGACCGGCAGCCTGATCAGCGGGCGCATGGGCGGCCTCTACGAGACCTTGCCCGCCCCCCGTTTCTGGCTGCTCGTTGCCGGCATCTGCATCGCGGCGGGACTGGCCCTGCTCGCTGTCGCACCGCGCATCCGCCGCCTGCTCGGCCCGGAAACCGACTAAAGAATGTACTTCGACAGATCCGCGTTCGCTGCAAGGCCGTCGAGCCGCGCGGCGACGTAGGCCTCGTCGACGGTCACCGTCTCGCCCTTGCGGTCTTCCGCGTCGAAGCTCACTTCCTCGAGCAGCTTTTCCATGACCGTCTGCAGCCGCCGCGCGCCGATGTTCTCGACGCTTTCGTTGACCTGCGCCGCCGTGCGCGCGACCGCGCGGATCGCTTCGGGGGTAAAGTCGAGCGTGACCTCCTCGGTCGCGATCAGCGCGCGGTACTGTTCGACGAGGTTGGCGCGCGTTTCCGACAGGATTCGCACGAAGTCGTCTTCGGACAGTGCCTGCAGTTCGACCCGGATCGGCAGGCGGCCCTGCAGTTCGGGCAGCATGTCGCTGGGCTTGGCGACATGGAACGCGCCACTGGCGATGAACAGCACATGGTCGGTCTTCATCGGGCCGTACTTGGTCGCGACCGTGGTGCCCTCGATCAGCGGCAGCAGGTCGCGCTGCACCCCCTCGCGGCTGACCGAGCCACCACGCACATCCGAAACCGCGATCTTGTCGATCTCGTCGATGAACACGATGCCGTTGGTCTCGGCGTTCTGCAGCGCGACGCGCGCCACATCGTCCTGGTCCATGCGCTTCTCGGCCTCTTCGTCGACCAGCTTGTCCCAGGCATCGGCGACGCGCATCTTGCGGCGCTTCATCGCCTGCCGCCCGAAGGCCTTGCCCATCATGTCGGACAGGTTGATCATGCCGATGTTGCCGCCCATGCCGGGGATCTCCATCGGCATCGACGGCGCGTCCTCGACCTCGATTTCCACTTCGACATCGTTCATCGAACCGTCCGAGAGACGCTGCTTGAAGCTCTCGCGCGTCGCCTCGCTGGCGCCATCGCCGACCAGCGCCTTGAGCAGCCGGTCCATCGCCGCCTTGCTGGCCGCCTCGCGCACCGCCTCACGGCGGCGCTCCTTCTCCAGCCGGATCGCCTCCTCGACCAGATCACGTGCGATCTGCTCGACATCGCGGCCGACATAGCCGACCTCGGTGAACTTGGTCGCCTCGACCTTCACGAAGGGCGCGTCGGCGAGCTTTGCCAGACGCCGGCTGATCTCGGTCTTGCCGCAGCCCGTCGGCCCGATCATCAGGATGTTCTTGGGCGAAACCTCGTCGCGCAGGTCGGCGGATAGACGCTGACGCCGCCAGCGGTTACGCAAGGCCACGGCCACGGCCTTCTTGGCGTCGGTCTGACCAACGATATGCTCGTCGAGCGCACGCACGATGGCCTTTGGGGTCAGGGTATCGGTCATTTGATCAGACTTCCTCGACCGTCACGCGGTCGTTGGTGAATACGCAGACTTCGGCAGCAACCTGCATGGCGCGGCGCGCGATCTTTTCAGCGTCGTCTTCGTAATCGGTCAGGGCACGCGCCGCAGCGAGGGCGTAGTTTCCACCCGAACCGATTGCAGCAATCCCGCCTTCAGGTTCAAGCACGTCGCCGTTGCCGGTCAGAACCAGCATGGTTTCCGTATCCGCGACGATCATCAGCGCTTCAAGATTGCGAAGATACTTGTCCGTTCGCCAGTCCTTGGCCAGCTCCACAGCAGCGCGCATCAGCTGGCCGCGATGTTGTTCAAGCTTGCGCTCGAGCCTTTCGAACAAGGTGAAAGCATCGGCCGTGGCTCCAGCAAATCCGGCGACGACCTTGCCGTCACCAATGCGGCGCACCTTGCGGGCGTTCGGCTTCATCACCGTGTTGCCCATCGATACCTGGCCATCGCCGGCGATGACCGTGCGACCGTTCTTCTTCACCCCGATGATGGTGGTGCCGTGCCACTGGATCAGGCCGTG
Organism: Novosphingobium olei; assembly: GCF_037076535.1. Classification (NCBI taxonomy): domain Bacteria; kingdom Pseudomonadati; phylum Pseudomonadota; class Alphaproteobacteria; order Sphingomonadales; family Sphingomonadaceae; genus Novosphingobium; species Novosphingobium olei. Next base: position 3,331,526 of record NZ_AP029021.1, read on the forward strand.
GCTCGCCCTGCTGTCGTCCATGCGTCGCGATATGTGACGCATGGACACGAATTCAAGCGCGCGTCAGCTTCCGTTGGGACCAGACCCGTTCGGGCCGCTGGTGCTGCCAGCCGTGCCGCCCGGAAGAGCGCCAACGGCACCGATGTTGCCGAAAAGGTCCTCGAAGAAGCTGCGATCGCGGCCGAGCGTGGGCGTCTTGTCGCCGTTCGGCTCGATCCGGACGACCTTTTCCATCCCGCCGCGCTGGACACTGGCGACGTTGCCGGCCGGATCGAAATCGATCTTGATGATCTTCTCGTCCCGGGTCCTCGGCCGCATGAACGGAGCCTGCCTCGTATCGATCGACACGTAGTACCAGCTTTGCTTGCCGAACTGGCTTTTGAAGGTCGGCTGGCCAAGCGCGCGTTCGACCGAAAGGCGATTGTCGATGCCCGGCTGGACGGATTCGGTCAGCGCGGGGTCGACCAGGTAGCCGCGATGATCTTTGATGCTCGCACAACCCGAGGCAAGCGCCGCAAGGCCGATAACTGCCACGGCGCGCAAACTGACCTCGGTATTCCGCATTCGTTGCTCCGATCCACTGATCCGGGTGTACACCCGGACAATTGCCATGCGCCCCCGGGTCCCTATATCGCGGCAAGCCTTAGGGCCCAAACGGCATTACCGCAATGGCAGGCTTTCCTGCCAAATGTGGTCTTCGCCCGTTAGACTGCCAGCTTGAATTGGCCCTGAACGGCCGCCTGCCATTGGAAAGGTTTTAGTCCATGTCGCTGCTCGCCCGCCTGTTCGGCCAGACGCAGGACGACCGCGCCGTTGCCCGCCCGCTGTGGCACAAGGTTGTCGAGATCGCCCGCGAGAAGGAGTGGTATCGCGATTGCGGGATTGCCGACAACGTAGCCGGGCGCTTCGACGCGATCACGTTGGTTCTGAGCGTCGTGCTGCTGCGCATGGAAAGGGACAAGGAGCTTATCGAGCCGTCCGTTCGCCTCACCGAGCTGTTCGTCGAGGACATGGATGGGCAACTTCGTGAAAGCGGCGTGGGGGATCTCATGGTTGGCAAGCATGTCGGCAAGCTGATGAGCACGCTGGGCGGTCGCCTCGGCGCCTACAGGGAAGCACTGGCGGCGGGCGAGCAGCCGCTCGCCCAAGCGGTGTCGCGCAATGTCACCTTAGTAGAAGGCGCGGATCCGCTGTTGGTTGCCCAGCGCATCCGTGCCTTCGCAGCAGGTCTGGCGCTTGTCCCGGCGCACCGGGTTCTTTCCGCGGAGATCGGGAAGTGAGCGCGCCTGCCACAGAGTTCAGCCGGGTAATCGATCTGCGCCAGGTTACCGACGCGCCGATCGTGCTGGAGCCTGACGCAGACGAGCGGCGCCGTCTTGCCGCACGCTTCACTATCAGCGCCGTTGATTCGCTGCACGCTGAACTCGTGCTGGTCCGGGAAGGCGAAAACGTTCTCGCTTCCGGCCTTCTTGTGGCCGACATCGTTCAGGCTTGCGCGATTTCCGGTGAGGATTTCAACGTCCACGTCGAAGAGCCGGTGAATCTTCGCTTCGTGCCCCCCGGCCACCATGCGCCCGACGAAGAGCTCGAGATAACTGCGAACGAATGCGATGAGATCGAGTTCGAGGGCCTGACGATTGATCTTGGCGAAGCGATCGCCCAGAGCCTTGCGCTGGCGATCGATCCTTTCGCCGAAGGGCCCGAAGCGGACCGCGCGCGGATCCAGCATAATCTGGCCGGCGATCCATCCAGCGGCCCCTTTGCGGCGCTGGCTGCACTGACCAGAAAGGGCTGACCCTATGGACGCCCCGGCAGCCACTCCCGTTCGCGCCGGGCATCGAGACCTGACGCGCGGCCCCATTCTGCGCACCCTCATCGCATTTTCGGCTCCCACGCTGCTTTCGAACGTGCTGCAGTCGCTCAATGGCTCGGTCAACGCGATCTGGGTGGGCAGGTTGCTGGGTGAAAATGCCCTTGCCGCCACGGCCAACGCCAATGTGATCATGTTCCTGGTGTTTGCCGGCGTGTTCGGCTTCGGGATGGCCGCCACGATCAAGGTCGGTCAGGCCTTTGGTGCCGGGAACATCGATGCGGCGCGCCGCACTTTCGGCAGTGCGTTGGGACTATGCGTCGGCTTGGCGATCATCGTGGCATCGGCGGGCTGGATGCTGGCACCTTCACTTTTGCGCGCGATGGCTACACCGCCGGAGGTCTTTCACTACGCGCTTGATTACCTGCGCGTGATCTTCATCTCGATGCCGGCATCGATGATCACGCTGATGATCGGAATGGGCCTGCGCGGTGCAGGAGACGCCCAAACGTCGCTGCGCTTCATGATACTTTCGGTCGCGCTGGACGTGGGGCTCAATCCCCTTCTGATAGGCGGAATCGGGCCATTTCCAAAGCTTGGAATCGCGGGATCAGCGGTCGCAACGACGATTGCGTCGATCGTGTCGATGGTGTCGCTCCTTGTCTATGTCTACGCGCGCAACCTGCCGTTGCGGTTGCGACAAGCCGAGATCGGCTATCTGATCCCTCAGCCGAGCGAGTTACGCTACATCATCGGGAAAGGCCTGCCGATGGGCGCCCAGATGCTGATCATTTCGGTGGCGGGGATCGTCATGGTCGGCCTGGTGAATCGCGAGGGAGCCACTTTCAGCGCGGCGTATGGAGCGTCGCTGCAATTGTGGAATTACGTGCAGATGCCAGCCATGGCGATTTCGGCCGCCGTATCGGCCATGGCAGCGCAGACCATCGGTGCGGGGCTTACCCAGCGGCTCGGGAAAATCACCAGGGCAGGAATCGTCCTCAACCTTGCAATGACCGGCACGCTGACGGCCCTTATCCTGCTCTTCGATCGCCCCGTTCTGGGCCTGTTTCTCGGCGCGAGCAGCCCGGCTGTGGAACTGGCACGGCACATCCAGTACCTGGCGATCTGGACCTACATCCTGTTCGGCGTCACGATCGTGCTTTTCGGAACCATGCGAGCAGGCGGGGTGGTTTTCGCACCGCTCATCATTCTGACGATCAGCATGTACCCGGTACGGCTCGGTTTCTATGCACTGGCCCGCGGTGCGTTGGGATCGGATGCCTTGTGGCTGTCCTTCACGGTGGGATCCACAATATCGATGATCCTTGCCTTCATCGCTTATCGGCGATCTGGCTGGCGAGCGCAGGCAAGAGCGGTTGCCCCGGAAAAATGCGCCGAGGAAACCCACGTCGATGGCGACAGCGCCGGGCGGATGGCTCCAGCGGTCTAGGTCTTTGTTATCGGGACTGTGCGCGCCAGCGCTGAACTGTCCGCTCGACCGAGGCCTCCTCGCCACCGCTCTTGCACCAGAGCTGTGCGAACGACGGATCATCCGATGCTGGCCGCAGCGGTGCATCGAGTTCGTCGAAAGTGACGCGGACAGGGATCGAGACGCCCTCGCCGCAGATGATGCATTCCCGATTCTTCAACGCGGGAATGGAATCGAGGAATCCGCGCGCCCCTTCGGGCATGGCGGCGCGCACGAAAGCCTGATCTCGCTCGTTGTTGAGGCGCATAGCGATGATCGTGCCGCACTGGGAAAGCACGCCCTCGGCCAGGTCGGATGGTCGCTGGGTTATCAGCCCCAGGCTGACGCCGTACTTGCGGCCCTCCTTGGCGATGCGGGAGAGGATCCGACCGACGGAAGAACCGTCTGCATTCTTCTCGTTGGGCACATAGCGGTGCGCTTCTTCGCAAACCAGCAGCACCGGCCTCGTCTCTTCGTCCCGCGACCAGATTGCGTAGTCGAAGACAAGCCGGCTAAGGACCGCCACGACCGTCGACACAATGTCGCTGGGCACGCCGGAAACGTCGATGATCGAAATGGGACGACCATCGGCTGGAAGGCGGAAGACACGCGAGATGAACTCGCTCATCGTGTCTCCCACAAGCATGCCGGAGAACATGAACTGGTAGCGCGGGTCGTTCTTGATCTCGTCCAGCTTGGACTTGATCCGCATGTAGGGGATCGAATTCGTGCCCTTGTCCAGCTTGCCCATCTCGTTGGACAAGATCTGGGCCAGGTCCGACAGCAGGTAGGGAATCGGGCTGTCGACGGTGATCTTGCCGATCTGTTCGGCAAGGCGATTGCGCTGGCGTGCGGCCAGAAGGCACTTCCCCAGAATGTCCGCATCGATTTGCCGGTCCGCGCCGCTCGTGGTGAGGAATATCTCGCAATGCTCCTCGAAGTTCATCAACCAGTACGGCATTTGCAGGTTCGACACGTCAAGCAGCTGCCCGATGCCGCGAAATGCTTGCCCGTATTCGCCGTGCGGGTCGATCATCACGACATGGCCCTGCGGGGCAGTCTCACAGATGCGATGAAGGATGAGCGATGCGCTCGTCGATTTGCCCGTACCGGTCGAACCCAGCAACGCGAAGTGCTTGCCGAGCAGGGCATCGACGTAAAGCCCGGCGCGGATGTCACGACTAGGAAAAACCGTCCCGATCGACACGTTGGCCCGGCCATCACTGGCGTAGATCTGACGCAAGTCCGCACTGGTGGCGGGATAGACCAGAGAGCCTGGGATCGGATAGCGGGTCACGCCACGACGGAAAGCAAAGATCCGCCCCGTCAGGCGCTCTTCCTCGCCCTCCCCAAGGAAATCGACCCGCGCAACGATGCAGTCGCTCATGCCACTTTCGTGACGCTGCGTCCGGACGCTGGCCAGAAGCCACGAATTTCCGACCCGGATCTTGATCTGGCTGCCCACTTGGCCAGAAATCGACACCGAAGGATCGGCGTCTGCCATGCATTCCTCAAGACGCTTCAAATCTAACGCAATTTGGCTGCCGGACCCGGCGACATCGATCACCGAACCGATTGGCTGGCGGGCATTGTCCTCGCTCGCGGCTGTGGCAGTGAAGCCCTGCACGATCATCTCGGTCATTGGTAAGCCCTGCCCCTTGCGCGCGCAGGCACGCTGTTACCGGCCTAGGCTAGTCCAAGCAGGGTTAACAACCGGCTAAATTTGCCCCTCGCACCCGGTCAGACCAGCGCGAACAATCGTCCCGCGAGCCATCCCATTCCGACAGACAGCAGGACCGCAAATAGCCCGTATATCAGTCCGTTGTTCTCCGCGTTCAGGGCCACGAAGCGCTCGAACCCCTCCTTCTTCACCTCGACCCGGGTTATGGCGGACGCCACCACCTTCCCGTTCCGTATGGCGAAGGTTTCGGCGGTGTATGTTCCGGTCTGCACGCTGGATGGCAGAGATATACGCGCCTGATACAGCACGTCGCCGCTGGTGTGCACGGCGCCATCGTCTTCCTGATAAAGCCCCTGCCGCCGCATCAGGTCCACCAAACCAGCCGCAAAACGCTGCTGTTCGCTGGGATCAATTACGCCAATCGGCGAAAGCTGGAGCCACTTGAGCCCCAGTTCGTAGATTGCCGCAGTCTTGTCATCTACGATCTGCGAAATTGGCCGGGTTGCTGCAACCGCAAAGAACGTCGGAGCTGAGCGGAACTCGGTGCTGTCGGCGTTGACCCAGATGCCCGCAACCTTCTGCTTTTCACGCAATACGATGGAGCGGGCCGGCCCCTCGAGCACGACGACGATATCCGTCCCTTGTGCGGCACGGGTGCCTTCTGGCGACAGAATGGCGCCGAAGAGCAAAAGGTCTGCGCCCGTAAAGCCTTGCCTGACTTGTATCTCGTGCTGGGATATCTCGGGTACGAGCACAGGTTCTCGCGCTCCACCGAGCAGGACAAGGATCAGCAGCAGGAATGCGCACCGCATCACAGCGGCACCAGCGTGTAGATTTCATCCGGCCGATAACCGAGCCCAAGCGCCATGCGGACTGCAACGCCCAGGACAATGATCGCCAGGATCAACCGAAGCTGTTCTGGCTTCGCCTTCTGCGCAAATTGAGCGCCGATCTGCGCCCCGGACACCGAACCGAGCAGGAGAAGCGAGGCGAGAACGATGTCGACAGCCCGCGTCGTCAGGGCGTGCATCATCGTCGTTGCCATCGTGACGAACAGGATCTGGAATAGTGACGTGCCGACGACAACGCTTGCCCCCATGCCGAGAATATAGAGCATGGCTGGCACGAGGATGAAGCCGCCGCCTATGCCCATCAGCATCGTCAAAATGCCGGTGGCCATGCCCAGCAGCAGCGGCGCGAGAGGCGATATGTACAGGCCGGAACGGTAGAACCGCCAACGTAGCGGCAGGCTCGCCACAAGCGGATGATGACGCCGCTTTCTTGCTGGCACCGGAACGCCGAGTCGCTGCGCACGGAGCGCGGCAACGCTTTCATGGGCCATCAGTCCCCCGATTCCACCCAGCAGCAGGACGTAAAGGATATTGATGACCGTATCGATTTGGCCAAGTGCCTGCAACAAACGGAAGAGCAGGGCACCGAAGCCGGTTCCGATCACGCCGCCCGCAACAAGCACCGCGCCCATCTGGTAGTCGATGCCGCCGCGCCTGGCGTGGGCAAATGCGCCCGAAACGCTGGCCCCTGTCACCTGGCTGGCTGCCGATGCTGCAGCGACCGTGGGTGGAACGCCGTAGAAAATGAGGAGGGGCGTCGTTAGAAAGCCGCCCCCGACACCGAACATGCCGGAAAGCAGGCCGGTCAGCGCGCCCAGCCCGATAATCACCAGGCCATTGACGGCAAGGTTGGCGATGGGAAGGTAGACATCCATCTCCCCCCTTCGCTAGCGCAGCCGGGCGTCCAAGGAAACGCCGGAGCCGGTTCTTTTTCGCACCCGCCGGCCTAGAACCCGGTCGAAAGCGTCAAGGCGAGGCCGGATCCGGGCCGCGCATCGCCTGCCACTCGAAACCGCCAATCGAGTGCCGCCTGAAGTGGCACGCCAGCGACTCTCGATCTGAGCGCAGCCCTCGGCCCAATATCGAGCCGCGCCGCGCCGCGCTGCCCGCCGGTCCAGACACCGCCCCCCAGGCGCAACTCAGTATCCTTCGCGTCGAGCGGAAAAGGCTTTTCCACGTTGGCCTGCGCGTCGAAGAAGGGGGTTGCATTTCGACCGCCGACCCAACCACCCTGTGCGTAGATCGTCGCCTCCAATCCGAGCGGCATCCCGACGGGCGGAATCTCGCTCACCGCTGCCAGTGCGGGTCTCACGCGGGAGGCATCTTGCTCCTTCTGCAGGCGCGCCTCTGCCAGGAAAGCTATGGGCAACCCAGCCGAAGGCCGAAGACCAAGACCTGCTGCAGCCTGGCCATCTTCACCTGTCGTGGCACCTGCGATGCGCAAATAAGCAAAGGCAGCACCACGAGGTCCAGGGCCGAAGCTTCGGCGAACAACCACGCCGAACTGACTTGCACCGTAAGAGGGCAGAAGAGATGCCAATGCCCCTTCACGACCACCGCCACCTCGAAGGAAAAGCCACGCATCGCCAGACCATCTTTGGCCGGACGCGGATGCGCTGCCAGCGAGCTTCGGCCAAATGTCGCCAACGCGTTCGCAATTGGCCGGCGTGTCGCTGCGGCAAGTCCCATCTCCGATCAAGGCTGATCGGGGCCCGGTTTCGGTCTCTGCGGCTACGGACGAAGAATTGGCAAGCTTTGGTGGCAGTTCGAAAATGGTCGCCGATGGTGTTCTCTGCCTTTCCCGGAAATGCGTCGATCCAGGCGCATGGCCCTCGAGGTGATGGATGTCGCTCAGCATTGCGGCAGGCGGCCGTCGAACACTTGGCGCACTTCGGCGCTCGAAACCTCGCTTAGGCAAAAAACCGGCCTCCTCGGCGCTGGAAGCAATGAGGACAGCGCGCATTCCCACCCAAAGCGCGATGATCGCCAGCAGCGCCAGCAAGGGCTGCCCCCGTCGTCGCGATGGACTGACCGCGATCGTTGCAATCACTGCGCGGAAACCGACGAGATCGAAGGGTGACCGATGTGGGTGGTATGGTCCCACGTGACCGCCCCACTTCGCAGCGTAGCGACGTAGGCCGATAGGGCCCGTCGCCCCGCCATGATCGCCACGACGTTTGCGAGCGGCATCCGCAAGATGGCGCAGAGCCCCTCATGCAAGCCGTATTCCCGAGTCGTGAAGGCAACCCGCATTCCCACTCGCCAAGCGAGAGCGGCAAAGTTGAAAATGAGAAGGGCTCGGATGGCTGGATCAACCGGAGGTGGCGTCCACAGGCCGCTCCACGCTGCCAGCATTGTCACCGGCGCAAGGACGCAAAGCAGATAGCCGACGGCGAGCACCATAGCCGTCAGCGGCCCGCGCCGATCGCGCAATCGCATCCACAACTCAAGCGGCCGTGCGCTCCATCCCAGTCTTTCCCATCCCTGATAGGCTATGCCGTGAAGCCAGCGGGTCTTCTGACGCACGGCGCTGACCAATGTCCCGGGAAAGAACTCACGCGTCGCAACAAGCGCACCGTCGGCATCGCGCAGACGCAAGAACTTTGCTCGCTTCCCGATTTCACCGACAAGGAGACCGAATTCGTAATCTTCGGTGAGGCATTCGGCAGCAAAAGGTTCAGCTGCTCCGCGCCGGGTTGCAATCGCTTCAATGGCGTCGCGCCTGAAGGCACAGCCAACGCCAGCTGCCGGAAGGCCAACTCCAAGCCAGTCGCGGACCACCATGCCCTTGCCGTGGCTTTCTGCAAACTCGTCACAATAGTGACCCGCGATCCATCGCGATCCAGCCTGCGGTTCGGGCCGAACGGGCAACTGCGCAAAGTCGGCTGTGTCCAAGGCCCTGTCCAGTGCAACGAGTGCATCCGGATGGACCATGTCCTCGGCATCATGAAGGATGACGCTTCGAACGTTTGGAGCGCCCCGCGCCTCGTCCTCGCGCATGGCGGCATACAGCCGGTTCAGGCAATCGGCCTTGGTCGTCGGACCATCCTGATCGTGCACTACAATGCGCAGGCGGGGATCGTGCCCGACGTTGACAATGGCCATCACCGTCTCGGCATCGTTGCGATAGCATCCGGCGTAGATCACCAGTTCTCGCTGGGGCCAGACGGCGAGGCAATGCGACAACATCGCGCCGACAACATTGGATTCATGCCACGCGGGCACTAGCACGGCAGCTACTCCGCGCAGTGGCGCACTGCTCGGCTCGCGTACCCTTCCCGTTCCGACCCGCCCCGTCAGCCGAAGCCAGAGCCAAAGTATATCCACGCCCCATTCATCGATGGCGCCCACGGCAAACCAGACGCCAGCAAAAAGCAGCAGCTCATGCTGGATCCTGCCCAGCAAGTCGAAGGCCATGGTCAACGGCGTCATTTCGTGGGCCCCTGCCGTTTGACGACATTCGTACAAGCCTGCAAGTATGCCCGCAGATGGCGCAATGACAACGCAAGCTTAACGAGGATTTGGTTCGAATATGGCAGAAAACCAAAAGTCTCGAAGCGGGATGGAAATAATTTTGGCAAGCGAGGCAGCTCCCGGCCTCGTTCTGATGGCATGCGCAGCCATTGCGCTCGGTCTCGCCAACTCGCCCCTGTCCCATGAATGGCACGAGTTGCTGCATCATGCCCTGCCTTGGACGCCCATCGCAAAGCTCAACACCATCCATCTTTGGATCAACGATGCTTTGATGGCCGTGTTTTTTTTCGTGGTGGGGCTCGAAATCAAGCGTGAGGTCATCACTGGCGCCTTGGCAAACCCACAGCGGCGGCGCCTCCCGGTGATTGCTGCCATTGCCGGCATGGCTGTGCCGGCGCTGGTCTATCTGACCGTGACCTACGACCGACCCGACCTGCACGCCGGATGGGCCATCCCGGCTGCAACGGATATTGCCTTTGCAATGGGCGTCCTCGCGCTCGTCGGAAAGCGTATCCCGCCTTCCGTGCGCCTATTCCTGCTGACGGTCGCCATCGTCGATGACCTTGGCGCGGTTGCAGTCATCGCCTTGTTCTATACCGCCAAGATCAGCCTTATCTGGCTGGGCTGGGCAGCCGTGGTGCTGATGGCCTTGATCGCCCTGAATCGTTCAGGGGTGCGTCGAACTTGGCCCTTCATTGTGCTTGCCGTTGTTCTTTGGTTTGCTGTGCTCCATTCGGGCATCCACGCAACGGTTGCCGGAGTGCTTGCCGCACTGACCGTACCAATGGCCTTGAATGCGGAGCATGACAGTCCGCTCCTGCGCCTGGAGCACGCATTGGTCGCTCCGAACGGCTTCATCATCGTCCCGCTGTTCGGGCTCGCAAACGCAGGCGTTTCCCTGATCGGTGCGGGTGCTGGATCTGCGCTGGCCCCTCTGCCGCTGGGCATCGCCGCAGGCCTGTTCATCGGCAAGCAGGTTGGCGTGCTGATGGCGTTGCTGGTCTCGGAAAAGCTGGGCATCGCCTCTCGGCCGGCCGGAACCAGCCTTATGCACCTTTGGGGCATGGCCGTTCTGTGCGGCATAGGGTTCACGATGAGCCTGTTTATCGCCGGACTAGCATTCCCGGAACATCCAGACCTCGCAGAAGAGGCAAAAATCGGGATTCTGGCCGGATCCGTTTTGTCGGCAGCTATGGGAGCCTTGCTCCTGAGGATTGCTAAACCTGTTCCCTGATTGAAACTGCCGATCAGTGCCATCCGCCATTTGCATGAAACCTTTCTGCGCCGACGGCGTATAACCGGCCGACCACAGCAAGGCCCAATCATGCAAAGGGGATTATCATGCCGGGTGACAATGCCAAGAAGGCCCTGATCGACAGCCTCAACGGGCTGCTGGCCGACTATTTCGCGCTCTATCTGAAGACGAAGAACTATCATTGGCATGTCGCCGGCCCACAGTTTCGCGACCTGCATCTCTTGTTCGACGAGCAGTCGGCCGAGCTGTTCGGCCTGACCGACATCATCGGCGAGCGCGTCCGCAAGAACGGCGGGACGACCCTGACCTCGATCGGCGCAATTGCCGACAAGACCGTGATCAAGGATGACGATCGCGCCAAGGTCGATGCACTCGCGATGGTCAAGTCGCTGCGCGACGACAATGCCACGCTCGTCGAGCGCATTCGCGCCGTGAAAGCAGCCGCCGGTGAGGCGGGCGACAATGCGACCGAAGGTATGGCCGACGACTGGACCGACCAGGCAGAAAAGCGCGTCTGGTTCCTGACAGAGATTGCGAGCTGATATAGCGCTAGAATTTGCCGCTCGCCCGCATCACCATATCGGTCGAACCGGGGCGAGCGGCAAAGCCGCTCTTGGCCAGCTGCGCTTGGACTTCTCCCGATATCCCTGCAACAGCCAAGTCGCCCTGCCACCGGCCATCAGGCAAGATTCGCAGATCAAGTCGCTCCATTCCGCCTGCGCCGCGCAGCGGAATGACAAGGTCCCTTCCCGAACAGTGCGCGCTACCTGACAGATCAAGCTTTGTGCTGCCGGGGATGGCAACCGAAATTGAGAGCATGCCGCCAGCGCGTTGACATCCGTTCGCGTCGAACACGGCGCCAAATTCCGAGAACGAGGCGCTGTCGATCGGCAGCCCTGAAAGTCCGCCTGCCAGCGGAAGCGTGCCGTCGAGGTCGGCGAGCCCTGTTGGTCCGACCTTTCCCTTGAACGCCCAGGATGCTTCGAGACTGCGAGTTGCGATAGCAAGCTCCAGCTTTCCAGCGAGGAGCGGGAGCGGTCGCAAGTGAACTTCGAGCGTATCCGCCGCGAATGGTCCAATCCGAGCTTCGCGAAGAACGCCGTGCCACACGCTGCCTTCCGCTTCGCGCGCGGAAAGACCCGGCACCGCCCCCGCGACAAGCCGGAGCGGCAGCGCGAGGACGAGAGAGAAAGCGACCAGGACCGCGATCCCTGCCACTGCGCCGCGCGGCATGCGTCGATCCAGCAAGACAACAAGGCGCCCGATCATGGTCGATCGATAACAAGATCAAGCACGACCGTACCATCGTTGGCAGGTCGTACTGCAAGATTGACGATTCGAAGCCCGTCGCCATCCAATCGAACCAGCCATGACAGCGCCATCGCCGAATTTGCCCCGACAAGGCTGGCGTGTACCTGCCCGCTGCCCTGTCTGTCATTGGATTGGATCATCAGCCCTGCAGCCTGTGCCGACCGAGACAGAGCCTGATCAAGATTTGGCGCGCCGCGCTGCAATCTGTGGGGCTTTCGATCGATCGCATCGACCTCCTCGAGGAGCTTCGCGCTCCTGCGAACCGCATCGGTGTGCCGCGTCGCTGCTGCGTCGAAGCCTGCGCCAACGGGAAGCACGATGCCATAAACCAGCACGACTAGCGCCGTGAGTGCCACCGCGAAGTCGATCAGCCGCTGCTCGCGCCGCGTAAGCTGCGACCTCCATTGCCTGACTCCTGCCAGCATCATTCCGCCCTCAGTGTGATTGCGGCCACTGTTGCGCCCGTGGGATCCGGCGCCAGACTGGGCGGCACGGTGACCTTCCAGCCCTGATGCTGCAACGTCCGGAGCACCGTGTTGATATCCTCCGCCCTTGCTGCTGCCGCCGTAAATCTGAGCGATCCGAGCCCATCGAATGCGATATCGCGGACCGCCACACCCGGCACAGTGGAAATGGCTGACAACAACGCCGCCATCGGCGCCGAAAAACTTTGGGCTCCCGCGCCCTGCCGCGCCGAAGCAGCGGTCACCAGCCGCTCGGCCGTGTCCAGATTGACTGCCGATGGAAAGCGCTGCTGCACTTTCGCAACGGCCTGCTGCTCCCGTGCCGATGCATCAAGGTCAAGACGGACGATGATCGTCAACATTGCCAGCAGCGCCAGAAGCGCAGCGTTGGCGGCCAGCCTGGCTAGAGGCAGCCAGTCAGCGACCGTGAAGTAGGAAACACGCCGGGGGGCGTAACGCCCTTGCCGCAAGTCCAGCGCGGGTGAAGCGTGTAGTGCGAGAAGCGCGGCCTCGATCTCGTTGGCGGACATGGCACGCAGCTGATCCGCCAGGGCGTCGATGAGCGCAGCTTCTCCTGTAAAAGCAGCGTGCGGTGTTCGAACAAGGGTCTGACCGCCCAGTTCCGCGATGAGCGCTCCTTCGTCGGGGCGCGGCAAGCAAAGTGCGGCAGGGACAATCGCTCTGGGCGCGAGACCGCTCGCGATCAGGGTGGCGAGCCAGCCGTCCATGAGATCCGGGCTCGTGACGGCAGTCAGAAGCCGCCCGTCTTGTGCGGCCACCGCGACATGTCGATCCTCTTCTAGCTCACCCCTTCCGGCAGAAATGCGGGCTGCAGCCAGAGCCTGCGCAACGGGCAAGTCCGGCAACTGGCTATCGGTGACCGGCGCCATCTCCGCCGGAACCAGTGCTGTGGCCTGGGTTCCCCCTTCCCACGGCACGTCCTCACCTGGGGCCCACTGACGCTCTTCGCCCAGTGCGCCTGCTGCGACGGCACACCAATGCCAGGGCGCCCCGGGCACCGCAGGCAGCAGGACGATCACGCCATCAGGAGCGGGCACGGGAATTGTGTCAGTCCTTCCTTGCGGTCACGTCGGCGTCGAGCCCGGATCCTCCAGGCTGACCATCAGCGCCAAGCGAAAAGACTTCGAACGGCCGGCCTTCTTCACCAGGCACCTTGTACTGGTAAGGGTGCCCCCAGGGATCGTTGGGCAAGTCCTTGATGTAGCCCCCACTGCGATAATCCTGAGGGCTTGCGAGCCCTGCCGGCGGTTGACGCAATGCGGCCAGTCCCTCTCCCTGCGAAGGATACGTACCGAGGTCGAGTCGATACATCTCGAGCGACTGGTCGAGCGTGGCGATGTCTGCACGGGCGGCAACGACCTTCGCCTTGTCGCCCACCGGGATCACGTTGTACGCAACCACAGCGGCCAGCAGCGCCATGATGAACAGGACGACCATCAGTTCAACAAGGCTGAATCCCTGCTCGCTGCTCATATGCGCTGAAGCTTGAGCAGCGGACTCTCTGCGATTGACTGGCAGTTTCGCTGTGGCGGCGTCAGTTCGTGCGTACATGATCATAGTCCGGTAAGGTTCTGGAGCTGCAGGATCGGCAGCAGGATCGCAAGAATGATGAGCGCGACGACGACCCCCATGACGACAATGATCGCAGGTTCCAGCAGCGCCATGGCGGTTGCCGTAAAACTTTCGAACTCCCGTTCGAGGTAATCGGCGGCACGCTCGAGCATCAGCGCGAGTTGTCCGGCAGACTCTCCGCTCGCTGCAAGATATACCATCAAGGGGGGAAAGGTCCCTGCCTCGCGCAAGGCTGTCGAAAGGGCCCCGCCGGCCCGCACTTTTTCGGTGATGATCCCGAGTGCATTTCGCTGAACCGTGTTGGAAGCCGTGCGCGTTGCCAATCGCAAACCGTCGACCAGCGGCAGGCGCGCCTCGATCATCGTGGCGAGTGTTCGCGCAAGTCCGGCTGCGTGCACGTCGCGGACCAAGCGGCCGACAAAGGGCAAGCCCAACACGGCGGCATCGACCCGAAGCCGGAAGCCTGGCTGCTGCAAGCCCCGCAGAAAGCCGGCGCCACCAACGGCCAAAGCGAGCAACATGGCCCACCACCAGTTGGCCATCGCTTGCGAAAGCGCGATGACGGTTTGCGTCAGCAAAGGCAGCTGCCGGCTGGCGTTGTCGAACTGCTCGACCACCCGCGGCACGACCGAGATCATCAGGCCGGAAACCACCGCGATAGCGACGAGAGAAAGCACCAATGGATAGGCAAGTGCCGCCACGATCTTCGCACGTACCGTTGCCTGCCGCTCCAGCATATCTGCCAGCCGCATCGCGATCGATGGCAGACTGCCCGAGCTTTCTCCCGCTGCGATCATCGCGCGATAGACCGGGGGGAAACTCGGCTCCTCGCGCCGCAGCGCTTCGGCCAAAGGCAAGCCTTCGACGATACCGGCATGGACGTTGCCGAGTATGAAGCGAGCTTTCTCCTTCTCGGTCTGCCGCGCAATGGTCCTCAGCGATTCCTCGAGCGGAGCCACCAGCATCAGCGAAGCAAATTGGCGCGTAAACAGAGCCAGCTGCTTCGCAGAGAGGCGACGCGCCAACCAGCGAGAACCGTTCGTGCGCGATGAGGCGTCGTGGACGTAGGATGCCGTATCGGCCCTGATGGAAAGAACATGCCATTGCCGCTGGCCCAGCTTGGCAATGGCGCCGGGCTCGTCCTGAGCGTCGACCGCTCCGCGGCGCTCTTGTCCTTTCACATCGATGGCGTGATAGGCAAAGCGCGCCATCACCCCTCCTGCCGCAGGATGCGGGCAGCTTCGGCCGGGCTGGTCAGCCCTTCTTTGACGAGCCGCCGGGCCGACTTGGCGAGCTTTGGCGCGTCCGCGAAAACGTGACGCGAGATGGCTTGCTCGCTTTCTCCCGCCAGGATCATGCGGCGCAGTTGGTCGTCAACCCGCAGAGCTTCGAACACGCCGATTCGCCCGGAAAATCCGGTGTTGTCGCAGGCGTCGCAGCCGACGGCATCGCGTACCAGGCGGCCTTCCTTCAGCCCCAGCAAGTTTGCAAGACTTGGATCGAGTGGACGCTCGCAGCTGCAATGATGACAGAGCCTGCGCACAAGTCTTTGCGCCAAGACGGCGCGAAGTGTCGATGCGAGCAGAAACGCTTCAACCCCCATGTCCCGCATCCGGGTGACCGCGCCCACCGCATCGTTGGTATGAACGGTCGACAGCACCAGATGGCCCGTGAGGGCTGCCTGAACTGCAATTTCCGCCGTTTCGCGATCGCGGATTTCCCCGACCATGACCACATCAGGATCCTGTCGGAGTATTGCGCGCAAACCTGCTGCGAACGTCAGGCCGACTTTTCCGTTCACTTGCGTTTGCCCAACGCCATCGACGGCATATTCGACCGGGTCTTCCACCGTAAGGATGTTGCGCGCACCATCGTTCAGCAGACGCAGGGCGGCATAAAGGGTGGTTGTCTTGCCCGACCCGGTCGGGCCGGTGACGAGAATGACGCCATTGGGCTCGGCAAGAGCGCGGGTCAGGACGTCGCGACTGTGCCCATCGAGTCCGAGATGCGCGAGATCGAAACCTGCGTTTTCCTTGTCGAGAAGCCGTAGGACCACCCGTTCGCCAGCGCGGCTGGGCAACGTCGAAACGCGCACATCGATCAGCCGGCCACCGAGAGAGAGGGAAATGCGCCCGTCCTGCGGCACGCGCCGTTCAGCAATGTCGAGCCGGGCCATGACCTTGATACGGCTGACGAGAACCGGTGCGACATGCGCAGGCATGCGCAGCTTTTCAGCCAGAACACCGTCCATCCGCATGCGCACGACGAGCGCCTGTTCATAGGGTTCGACATGGATATCCGAGACCCCCTGCCTTAAGGCTTCCGCGATGAGCCCGTTAATGAGGCGGATTGCGGGCGCATCATCGGCACTGTCGAGCAGATCCTCCGCACTGGGGAGGTCGAGAGCGGCGCTGTCCCGGCCGATCCCGAGATCGCCAGCCATTGCTGCCGCGGTTCCGTCCACGGCATAGACAGTTGCCAGCAACTTCTCGAATTCGGCCAAGGAAACCTGACGAACGGACAGCGGTCGCCCCAGAACCCGCCGAAGCTCGAGCAGAGGTAGCGGATCGGTGCCTTCGAGACGCACCACGTGGGCAAAAGCATCGTCGCCGCCTTCTACAAGCAACCCTCGATCCCGAGCGAAGGCATAAGGCACCGACGGTATGGCTGGAGACACGGCGATATCGAGCCCAGTGGCTAACGACAGGCCCGGCGCAATCTCGGTCAGATCGGCCATCTCCGACTCCATGGCGTCAGGGCTTGCCCGCACCGGGCGCAATGACAGCATCCCCCGGTGCAGATGTCGGGACGGCGGGCAGCGCAGCGCCCATGTAGTCGACGATCAGTTCATCGATGTTGGGCTCGCGCTTGGGATCGAAGGTGCTTTGGGCATTGCGGATCACCCCGTACCGCCGGGCGGTGAGTGCCGCGCGGTCCGCACCATTGCGCATGATTGTTGGGCGGATGAAGACCATCAGGTTGGTCTTCACGTGGCTCTTGCCGCGTGACTTGAACAGTTCGCCCAGAAGAGGGACATCGCCCAGCAACGGAACCTTCTCGATCGTGCGGCGCTCATTGTCGTCAAGCAGACCACCAAGCACGACGATCTCACGGTCGCCGACAGTTACTGTCGTCTTGATCTCGCGCTTGTTGATGATCAGTTCGCTGTTGGACGACGAGACCGGCCCCGCAATCGAACTTACCTGCTGGCGCAAGTCCAGCCGGATCTGGTTTCCAGCGTTGATCTGCGGGGTGACGTCGAGTTCGATGCCCACGTTCTGGCGCTGGATGGTCCGGAAAGTGTTGCTGTAGTTTGCACTCGACAGCGCCTCGCCGGTGGCCACCGGGATCTCCTTGCCGAACAGGATCGAGGCGGGCACGTTATTGTTGGTCGTTATGTGCGGCGTCGAGAGAATGTTCGAATTCGTGTCGGACTGAACTGCGTTGATCAGTGCGCCCAGGACGCCATCCTTGCCAAGATCGGTCACGAACCCGCCGAAACCGCCTTGCGCGCCCAGGATCGCATTGGCTGCGTTCTGGCGAAGCAGATCACCGGTCGTCGAATTGGTCGTGGTGGTAACGGTGCTCCCATTGATCACCGTGGTGGTGGAATCGAGCTTGTCCGCGTAAAGTCCGCCGGCGATGTCGATGATGTTCGGCGACACGTTCGAGTAGTTCGTGACCGCAAATGGCATGTTCTTGCCACCAAGCAGCATCTGAACGCCCAGTTGCCTTGCCACGTCGTTCGAAATCTCGACGATGATCGCCTCGACCAGCACCTGTTCTTGCGGCACGTCGAGCTGGCGGACCAGCTCGGTCAGTCGGCGTTGTTCATCCGCAGGCGCAGCGATGATCACGGCGTTCGCGCCGGGATACCGGGTGATCGTCGCGGTTCCGCGGCCACCTTCCAGCTTGATCGGACCGGAACCCAGCCCGCCGGTCGTTCCACCGGTGGGGTTCACGCCTTGCGCGCCTGCAGCCTGTCCACCCGCGGGGGTTGTCGAACCTTGCGTTCCCCCCGTCGACGTGCTGGATCCGCCGACGCCGCCCAATGACACCGGTGCCTGCGAGCCCGATGCGACTTCACTACCGCCCGTGCCACCCACCAGGCGCTCCAGGACCGGAACGAGCACGGCCGCATCAGCATAGTCGAGCCACAGAACCTTGATTTCGCCGCCATGTGCGGCCCGGGCGTCAAGCTGCCGGGCCATCGCTTCAAGGCGACCAATGGTGGCCGCATCCCCGCGCAGAAGCAGTGCGTTGGAACTGTCGACAGCAACCACGCTCGCCAATGACCTGCCCCCTTCGCCCCCCGCGGGAACAAGCTGGGCCAGCGCGGTGGCAATTTCGCGAGCACCGGCGTGATCGAGCATTACCGTGCGTGTCGATGACTGATCGCGATCGATCGAACGGACAAGCGCGCGGATCCGCGCGATGTTATCGGCGTAATCGACCACCACCAGCGAGTTACCAGCCTTGTTGGCCGTGATCGAACCGTCCTTGCTGACGAGTGGTCGCAACGTCTCCACCGCCTGCGGTGCATCGATCGTCGACAGGCGGACAATCTCGGTCACCATCTGGTTCCGCGCGGCACCACGGCTGCCGATGCGCATCGGCTGGCTCGCCGCGCCCTCCACCGGCTGAATCCGGAAAGCGCCATTGCCGGTGGGCACTGCGACCAGGCTGTTGGCCCGCAGGGTCGAAAGGAAGACCTCGAAATACTCCGATCGCGATAGCGGCCGGTCGCTGACCACGCTGACCTTGCCCTGCACGCGCGCGTCGACGATGAAAGTACGACCGGTGACTTCGGCAGCATCTGCGATGAAGGCGCGAATGTCCGCCTCACGTACGTTGAGGGTGTATTGCGCGCACGCGACGCCCGGGACGAGCAAGGCGCTTGCCGAAAGGGCGATGAAGAAATGTCGCAGGTTCATTGTCTGAGCTTGATCGCAAGGGGAAGCTGGCGGCCGCCGCGCTGAACGGTGATCGTCACTGTCGAACCGGGCTGCAGCGCGCCGACCAGCAGGGCAGTGTCTCCAGCACCCCGGACAGGCTGACCGTTTACCGCCGTGACCAGATCGCCGGGTTGGAATCCCGCAGTCCGGAACACATTGCCATCACCTTGTGGCATCACTTCAAGGCCCACGACGCGGCCACCGGCGGCGCGCGGACCGAAGCCGATCCCGCTACGCACGCTCTGCACCGTGATCGGAGCGCCGGCAGCATCCGCCTGCTGCATGCCCGTCGCCTTCACCGGATTGGCCGCAACCACTGCAGTCGCGGTGGGAGCAGATCCAGACTGGTCGAGATACAGCATTTCGCGTGCACCATTGTGGGTGAGGATTACGTGGTCGAAGGCCACCGCAACTAGCTTGATCCCAGGTTGCACTTCGGTTCCCACTTGGACCACCGTCTGCACACCGTCGCTGCCAGCGAGAATCGCGCTACCGCCTCCGCCCGGCATTGCGCGTGTCGCATAAAGCGTCAGAGCAAGGCTTGTCACCGCAGCAGTGTCAGATCCGACCGCAGCGTTCGTGGTCCGATTGAATGGATCGACGGTTGCAAAAAGTGCGGCCCGTTCCGCCAGCGAAGGCATGCGTACCGCGGACGGACGCCATTGCCCGACTGGCGAAAGCGGAGTGATCAAGGTCCAGAAGAGGATCGCGCCGAACAGCGCATTTAGTGAAACCAGCAACCACCACAGAAGATCGCGCAAGGCTGGCGGGCGAAGCCGCGCAACCTTTATCGTGCGTACAACGCGTACGATGCTTGCCGCCTGCGCCAAGCTGCCTGTTCCCCGCTCGTGGCGGCACACCTGCACCGCCCCTCCACACCTCAAGCCATAACGGGGCGGAACGGAATTACAAACGCTGGCTTATGCTTGCAGCCCGTCAGGAGCGCGAAACTGTGTCCGGCTCAAAACATTCGCCAAGCCGCTTCTCGAGCAGAGCCTGCGCATCTGCGGGACTGGCGCTGCTGACAATCTGCCGTGCCAACGCCTCGGTTGCGCTTTCGAAGCGAGCCGCGAACGAGGGCTGGGACGTTCGTGCCAGCCAGTTGCGTGCGCGTGAACGGAACAACGCTGCGTCTTCGCGATCGGCCGAACTCGCGTCTGCAGAGGTCTCGAGCATTGCAGCCAGAACCTCGTTGGAGGCAGCGCAGCGCAGGGCCTGCTCGTCGGAGGGCCGGGCCTCGGCGCGCTGCTTGGGCTGGGCGGGCGACGAAACGATGATCGTGGCGGCAAGGAGCGACGTGATGAGCATGACAAGACCTTGTGCGGGCGCACGCTGCGCGTCGAGGACGTTAACCAATCGAAAACCATGATGTTTCGTGCCGGCACAGACTTGTGTCGAGCCCGCGTACAGCACAGGGTTGCCCATGCTCTCTCGCCTTCCCGCACCGCTACACAGGCTGCTCCTGCGCATGGCACAGCCGCTGCGTCTGCGGATATGGGGGATGCTCAAGCTCAGAGTTCGCGGGGCCAGCGTGCTCGTGTTCGATTCGGCTGGCCGGGTACTCCTCGTCCGGCACAGCTACCATCGGCCCGACTGGTGGATGCTGCCGGGTGGAGGGATAGGGCGCGGTCAGGATCCTGAACAGGCCGCAAGGCGCGAGCTGCAGGAGGAAACCGGCTGCGTGCTCGAGAATGCCATATGGTTCGGCACGCACCCGAATCTGACAGCGCAGGGGTGGACCAATGTGACGGAGCTCGTCGCCGGGACCACAGCCGATGCCCCACAGATTGATGACAGAGAATTGAAGGAGGCGCGATTCTTTGCGCTCGATGCTCTGCCTGAACGCACTTGTGAAGGGCCACTCCACTATATCGGTATGTGGCACGCTTGGCGTTCGGATCAGAACGGAAGCTCAGCCTGAGGCGAGCTCGGAACTGGCGCTGCTGCCGATCCGCCAACCTCATCCGCATCTTCCGCTCCCTCCAATGCGGAGAGTGTCAGCCCCATCAGCCGGATCGGCTGGGGCAGTGGCAACATCGAGTCCAATATGGCGCGAGCCATCTGCGCAAACTCAGCCTTTTCGGCCACTGCATGCGCGGCCGAACGTGCACGGGTCATCGATTGAAAGTCGACGAACTTGACCTTGAGCGTGACTGTCCGCCCCCGCGCCCCGCTGCGTTCGATGCGATCCCAGACGATATCGATGATTGTCTCGAGCGTTTCTCGGAGCACGGTCCCCGACGACAGATCGCGGTCGAACGTCCTTTCTCCGCCCACAGACTTGCGTGGACGGTCCGCGCGCACAGTCCGCAAGTCGATCCCTCGCGCGGCGCGATAGAGATAATCGGCAAAGCTGCCGAAATGACCGCGCAGCGTGGCTAAATCGAATGCCAGCAGGTCGGCACCAGTCTGGATCCCCAGGCGCTCCATCTTTTCGGCTCCACGCGGGCCCACTCCGTGAAAGCGTTTGACAGGAAGCGCCGCAGCGAACGCAGCGCCCTCTCCCGGCCTGATGACGCATAGGCCGTCCGGCTTGTTCTGATCGCTGGCCAGTTTCGCCAGGAACTTGTTGTAGGAGACACCAGCGCTGGCAGTAAGGCCGGTGTCCGTGCGGATCCGCGCTCGAATGAGTTCGGCTATCCTCGTCGCCGACCCGACGCCCTTCAGGTCTTCCGTCACGTCCAGATAAGCTTCGTCCAGCGAGAGTGGTTCGACGTGCGGCGTGTAATCGAGAAAAATCGAACGGATCTGCTGGCTGACGGCGCGGTAGACATCGAATCGCGGCTTGCAGAATATCAGGTCCGGACAAAGGCGAACTGCGCGAACCGAGGGCATGGCCGAGCGGACGCCGAACTTCCGCGCCTCATAGCTTGCGGCCGCAACCACTCCACGGCCAGACGATCCCCCCACCGCGACGGGCTTGCCTCTCAATGACGGATCATCGCGTTGCTCGACACTGGCGTAGAATGCATCCATGTCCACGTGGATGATCTTGCGCAGTCCGCTGGCCTCTGCCTCGCGCTGGGAATCACCGATATCGCCATCGCTAACTTCGGCCATGCGCTTACATACAGCAGGTCGCGGTGCAGCATAAGGGCTTGGCTTGGCGAGAGTTCGCTGATTAAGGCCTGGCCAATGCTCATGCAGAATCACAATGGAGCCTCGGCAAGAAGCGCGATGGGCTATCGCGAATTCATCGCCATGATGGCCATGATGATGGCTCTGCAGGCGCTCGCCATCGATACGATGTTGCCTTCGCTTGGCCAGATTGCCGCCGATCTCCACGTAAGCGATCCAAATCGCCGGCAGTTGATTGTCGGCAGCTATCTTCTTTCGACGGGGATCGGGTCTCTTGTGCCCGGAGCACTGGCCGATCGATTCGGACGCCGGGCTGTGGCGCTTGTCTGCCTGGCCATCTATGTCGTGCTCTCCGTGGCTTGCGCTCTGGTCACGGATTTTACAGCGCTATTGGTATTGCGCGTGCTTCACGGCTTTGCATGCGCCGGCCTTACCGTCGTTCCGAGTGCGATCATCCGCGACCGGCACGATGGAGATCGCATGGCGCGCATGCTGTCTACCGTCTCGATGGTCTTCATGATCGTGCCGATCCTTGCACCGTTGCTGGGTCAGACCATTCTGCTGTTTGCAGGTTGGCGCTTCATCTTTGCGACACTGGCAGTGCTGTCGAGCATTATGGGTGTGTGGGTGTGGCTGCGGCTTGAGGAAACGCTTCACAGCGAGTTCCGCCAACCGATCCAGCCCAGGACTATTGCTGCCAATATGAGCCGCGCTGCGACCACGCGGGCTTCAATCGGATACGTGCTCGGATCCAGCCTCGTGCTGGCTGGCATGTTCGGCTACGTCAATTCGGTCCAGCAACTCGTCGGCGAGCACTTCGGCGCGGGGGATATGATGCCAATCTGCTTCGGCATCACCGGCACTGCCCTGGCGTTTGCAAACTTCTCCAATTCGCGAATTGTCGAACGGTTTGGCGCACGGCGGGTCTCCCACACAGCGCTTCTGGCGTTCATCGTCACGGCCAGTCTGCAGGTCTGGCTGGCGCTTCAACCTGACGAAACTCTTTGGCAGTTCCTGCCCGTGATGGCTCTGAACGTCTGCCTGATGGGCTTCATCGGGGCAAACTTCAGTTCGATCGCCCTTCAGCCCTTCGCCGACATGGCTGGCGCGGCCAGCTCAGTTCAGGCCTTCTTGCGCATGGCGATCGCCTCATTCGTCGGCATGCTGGTCGGGCAAGCCTACGACGGAACCGCTGTGCCGCTGGCCCTGTCCCTGCTTGTGGGAGGCTCGTTGTCTTTGGTTCTGGTGCTGTGGAGCGAGCACGGGCGACTGTTCCGGCGCGTACTTCCAACCGGCTCTCCACGCGAGACGGTCATCGACTTCCATTGACCAAGCCGGGTCCGTTCAGGCCACCTCGCGCCGGGTAACCGCCAACGCTTCGGAAATCGTGGCCGGGCGACCGAAATGATACCCCTGCATCAGCCGAATGCCGAGCGCGCGAGCGGCAGCGACTTGCTCTTCGCTCTCTACGCTCTCGAGAATGCAGTCTATTCCCAGTTGCCAGGACAATGACACGATCATTCCGACAATGGCACACGCGCCAGGATCGGAAGGCAACGCCGCCGTGAGAGCACGGTCGAGCTTCACCATGTCGAGCGGAAGATCGCGCAGCTGCGAAAGGCTGGACCAACCCGCCCCAAAGTCATCCAGCGCGATGCGGAAGCCGAAATCGCGAAACGCACGCAACTGCAAGGCTGCACGCCGCGGATCCGCCAGAATCGCCCGCTCGGTAACCTCCAGCGTTACACTTTGCGGTGACGCACCCGCGTTCCTGACGATCGCGGCGATGTTCGCAGCAACGCCTTCGCGCACGACATCGCGCGGGGAGAGGTTGACCGATATGCCGACCCCCGTCTCCGCCGGGCGGCATTCCTCGAGAGCGCGCGCCAGCACAAGCCGGGTCAGCTCCCCGGTTCGCCGCGTCGCTTCGGCAATCGCCAGGAAAGTGGCGGGGCTTTGCCATGTCACACCATCTGGCGACCAACGCGCGAAAGCCTCAACCGCGACGATGCGTCCATCCGGCACGTCGAAGATCGGCTGGTAAAGCAACTTCAGCCGGTCCTCGAGCGCGCAGTCGTTGAACCTGCGCGTTGCATCGATCCTTGCCTGCAAGGCCGCTTCATCCTCAGGCCCGAACAGCATGACGGAACCGTCTCCACGATCCTTCGCCTTGTAGAGCGCGGCATCTGCCCGCTCTAGCGCACCGCTGACCCCTTCATGGCTCAGACGATGAAGGCCAACCGATGCGCTAAGGCGAAGACTTGCGCCATTGTGCGGAATCTCGGTCCGTATCGTGCCCACGAGGCCGCAAGCTGCCTCTGCGACATCCGGCCCTTCGAGTCCGGAATCGAAGATCACGGCGAACTCGTCACCGCCTAGACGTCCATGAGCGAGGATGAACGGCAGTTCGCCGATACGCCGCGAAATCGTCTTCAACGCCTCATCGCCAGCAGCGTGGCCGTACGTATCGTTGACGTGCTTGAAGCCATCCAGGTCAATCAGGGCAAGCCAAGGCCTGGCCTCGCCGGACTTTGAATGAGACGCTTCCCGGTCAAGTCGATCGAGAATGGCACGGCGATTGAGGCCGCCCGTCAGCGGATCGATTGTCGCCAGCATATGAGCCTCGCTGGCGAGCGCCGCCGTCTGGCGTTCGCGGCGCATGAGTTGTTGGCGCGACAGTTCAAGCCGGACGAAATCACGATGGTGGCCGTAGGTCACGGAAAGCAGGATGACCGTCACCATGACCTGCACCAACGAAACATAGACAGCGTTGGGGTGCCCGGCGAGCAGGAAGAACAGGCTGCTTGGCACAACGATCGAAAGTGCGATTCGCAGCGCGGTCTGCGGCGCATGGGCGAGGCCGAGGACACCCGATATGGTCGTGACCGCAAGCAGGTAGTGAATCAGGCTTCGGGCGTTGCTGTCTCCGTAGGGATAGAGCGAAAGCCCCCATCCTACAAACAGAAGACCAGCGAAGCCGCCGATCCGCCCCATGCGGGCCAAGTCGTGGCGGAGCTGCTCGATTGTGCGGCGGCCGACGCGGTTCGGCATCCAATAGATTGCCCGCGACGCGCCAAACACACCAAGCGCTGGCCCGAACGCGGTCAGCACTAGCGGGGCACGATCGTAGAATCGCCAAGCTAGAAGCGCCAGATCGATGACCACCACCAAGTACAGCAGTGGTAACCGGCGAGACAGCGACAACGCGTAGGCACGCGTGAACGCGTCTCCCTGGTGCTGACGAAAAGAAATGCGCAGACGGTTCAGAAGACGGCGCAAATCAACGCGCCGAGCCGCAGCCACGGACTGCCTCCGGCTTGCCTCCTTCTCCTTATACGCCTCGTCCATATGGCGTGATTAGGACCATCTAGGTTAACGGCAAGTCAAGAATTGACTTCAATTTGTCGCAGGGATCGGGTGGATCAAGCGGCTGACAAAGCTTCGATAAGGGCTTTGACCTTCTTTTGCCGCCATTGTGGCAGGGGTGCGACAAGCCAGTACCCCTTGCGGCTGGCTTCCGAATGGCCTGTCGCAACAACCCGACCCGAGTCGATTGCTCCCTGGGCAAGTAGCAAAGGAACACGAGCGCGCCCAAGGCCCGCAGCGGCCGCGCTTATCGCGGTGCCGGCGTCACCGACCGAGAACTGGACATCACGCGCTTCGCCGTCCGGTGCGGGATCACCCGGCCAGCCGATCCAGGGCGCGTCGGCTGAAGCGTCATGCGCGCTGACGACAACCGTGTCGGAGACTCCCAAGGGTATACCCTCGAGTTCCCCCGGCCCCTCTGCCCAGCGCACCGCCAGATCCAGATTGGCTTCCGTGAAATCGACGTCTCCATCCCCGCCGACGAGGAAGAAACGCAGTTGCGGGTGTTCGACACGGAACGCAGCGAGGCGCGGCGAAAGCCACGCTGCAAAGAAATCCCGTGGGCAAGCGATCGTGTAGACGTGGCTGGATTGCCCAGCCTGCATCGCCTGCACGCCCTCTTCGAAGCGCAGGAAGCCCTCCCGAATGGCGTCGAGGCCGGCTGCGGCTTCGTCGGTCAGCTCAAGCCCCTTGGATGTGCGCCGAAAAAGCACCACCCCAAGAAGGTCCTCCAAGGCTCGGATCTGCTGTCCTACGGCTGCGGGCGTCACGGCAAGCTCGTCCGCGGCGCGGGTGAACGACAGATGACGCGCTGCTGCATCGAGCACGCGAAGGCCATTGAGAGGCAGATGCGTCCGCTTCATGGCGCCTCCCTTCCGGTGCCGCGCCGTGCTTGTCAATCCGTCAGGCGCAGGTCCGTTGCAGCACGATCAACTGGCCGTAGCCGGAGCTGCCAGCGGAAAGAACGGAATGGCGACTTCCAGCAATGTCCCATCGGCACGCTGCATCGTGTAATGGCCCTGCATGCTGCCCTGCGGCGTGCCGAGCGGGCAACCGGACACATAGTCGTGCGATTGTCCCGGGCGAAGCAAGGGCTGCTCACCCACCACGCCGTCCCCATCGACGAAGTTGACGAGACCGCGCCCATCGGTGATGCGCCAATGCCGGGTCAACAGCTGGATCGGTTGGTCGCCATCATTCTCGATACGGATGTGGTAAACCCAGAACCACTTTCCCGCATCGACGCGCGACTGCTCGGGAAGGAAGTTTACCGCGACCCGCACGATTACCCCTTCCGTCACCGCGGCATGCTGGAAAAGCTGTTTCATGGCTGCCAAACTACTCCACAAGGCCCCGCGTTCCAAAGACATAAATTGTCGGGCTTGCCACCGTTCCCGATCAAACGCACAGCGGTGCAATGAACCTTCGCGCCCTTGCGATCTTGTGTTCGGTGCGCGCGCATGGCGAGCATGGGGCAATTGTACGGCTTCTTACCTCCGAGCAAGGCTTGCAGGCGGCATATATACCCGGCGCGAAGGGACGAGACCTGCGCCCGGTGCTGATCCCCGGAAATATCGTCGATGTCGAGATACGAACCAGAGCGGCCAGCCAACTTCCAACAGCGCGGCTCGAGCTTGTCACGAGCCGCGGCCCCTGGCTAGGCGAACCGCTGGCGAGCGGCGGGATCAGCTGGGCCACCGCCCTAACCGCTGCCGCCCTGCCCGAGGGGCACCCTTATGCTGCGTTGTATGAAGCGCTTGCCGCGTTGCTCGATGCGATTTGCCATGCTCCCTCGGCACGGGGCTGGGCCCGCGCTCTCGTTGGGTATGAAGCCCTGCTCCTGCGCGAGGTCGGGTACGGCCTTGCCGGCATGCCGCCGACAGAAGAATCGTGGTCTCAACTAATCGAGCGGCTTGATCGACAAGGCAGGGCGATCGGGAACCGGCTTCTTGCCGATCGAACCGGCGATGTTATGGGGCTGCGCACGATTCTGCTCGATCGCCTGAGGCGCATCGAGCGCTAGCGAGGGGTTTTTCCATGAAGGTTGCGGTTCTGCCAGGCGACGGCATCGGTCCCGAAGTCACGCGGGAAGCGGTTCGGGTGATCGAAGCGTTGGACCTTGGCATTTCGCTTCAGGAAGCTCCTGTCGGGGGCGCTGCCTACAAGGCGCATGGTCACCCGCTTCCTTCGGCCACGCTCGACATTGCACGGGATTCGGATGGCATCCTGTTCGGCGCCGTAGGGGATCCAGACTGTGACGCGCTTGAACGTCACTTGCGGCCGGAGCAGGCCATCCTGGGCCTGCGCAAGGAGCTGACCCTTTTCGCCAATCTGCGACCGGCAAAGGTGTTCAAGGGACTGGAAGACCACTCCGCGCTTCGGCCCGAAGTGGCCTCGGCAATCGACCTGCTGATCGTGCGCGAACTCAACGGCGACGTCTATTTTGGCGAGAAGGGCTTTCGCACCGCGCCGGACGGTTCGCGCGAAGGCTATGACATCATGTCCTACAGCGAAAGCGAAGTGCGCCGGATCGCCCACGTCGCCTTCCGCGCCGCACAGGGTCGAGGCAAGCGTCTCTGCTCGGTCGACAAGGCCAATGTCCTCGAGACGAGCCAGCTTTGGCGCGATGTCGTGATCGAAACGGCCGCGGACTATCCGGATGTGACGCTGACGCACATGTATGTCGACAACGCCGCGATGCAGCTGGTGCGCAATCCCGGACAGTTTGACGTGGTTGTGACTGGCAACCTCTTCGGCGATATTCTTTCGGACCAAGCAAGCATGTGCGTCGGTTCGATCGGCATGCTCGCCTCGGCATCCCTCGGCGAACGGCAGACGGCTCACGGAACTTTCGGCTTGTACGAGCCGATCCACGGATCTGCCCCGGACATCGCCGGCAAGGGCTTCGCCAACCCGATGGCTACCATCCTCTCTGCGGCTATGTTGCTGCGCCATTCGCTCGGCAAGTCAGCGGAGGCAGACCGAATCGAGACTGCTGTCGGCAAGGCGCTCGAAGACGGCGTCCTGGGACGGGACCTCGGCGGTTCGGCCGGAACGACGGAAATTGGTGACGCGGTGCTCGAACGCCTGTAAGCGCGCGCGTCATGCTGCAACTCGCCGTCATTTTGCCGACCTACAACGAGCGCAAGAACATCGCGCTCATGGTCGAACGCCTCGATTCCGCGCTCGCCGGCATTGTCTGGGAAGCGATCTTCGTCGACGATCACAGCCCCGATGGCACCGCGGACGAGGCACGGCGCTTGTCGCTGACTGATCCCCGCATCCGCGTTATCGAGCGCATTGGTCGCCGTGGCCTCGCGTCTGCCGCCATCGAGGGCATGTGCGCGACGGCGGCGCCCGTGGTGGCGGTGATGGACGCCGACGGACAGCACGATCCCAAGCTGCTGCCCGAGATGCTTGCCGCCGTCACCGGCGGTGATTGGGACGTCGCCTATGCGAGCCGCTTTGCAGAGGGCGCCAGCACCGAAGCTTGGGGCCGCCCCGATCGGGTCAAGGCGTCGGGCATGGCCAATCGGCTTGCACGACGGGTCACCGGTGTCCAGCTGTCTGACCCGATGAGCGGCTTCTTCATGCTGCGCGCCGAGACGTTGCGCGCGGACGCACACCGCCTTTCGGGTGTGGGCTTCAAGATCCTTCTCGATATTCTCGCCACCGTCGATGCGCCGCTGCGCGTGAAGGAATTCCCGCTCAACTTCGCTGCACGAATGGAAGGCGAGTCTAAGCTCGATCGCACCGTCGTCTTCGAATTCCTGATCGGCCTTTACGACAAGTGGCTTGGCCGGATCATTCCCACCCGGTTTGCCCTTTTCGGCACGGTCGGCGCACTGGGCGTCGCCGTCCAGATGGGCATGCTCTACCTGCTCCTGCGCGTTCTGCTGGGCGAGAGGTTCGTTTATGGTCACTGGTCCGGCGAGACCACGTTCAACATCGCTAATACCCTTGCCGCCATCGTGGCGATGACCTTCAATTTCGTGCTCAACAACGAGCTGACCTATTCGGACAAGCGCTTGCGCGGCTTTGCTCCACTCATGCGCGGCTGGGCCAAGTTCGCCATGACGTGCTCGCTCGGGCTTCTGACGAATGTCGGATCCGCCGCAGCACTGAAGGCAATGGGTTTCCACGATTTCGTTGCCGTGATCATCGGCATCGTGCTCGGGTCGGTCTGGAACTTCGCACTTTCCAGCAAGTTCGTCTGGGGCAAGTACGGTTGATGATCTTCCCCTTCCGATGACCTATCGCCAGCTCTTCAACCAGGCGTAGTCGACATATGAGTTGGCGCGCGGAAGGGCTCCGGCGGACAGGATCGGGTAGAAGCCTATAAAAAGTGCGAACGCGAGGCCGGCCCCGAGGTAGGCCGGCCACCGTCGGCCCGCTTCCCACCACTCTGCCAGCACAATGGACAGCGCAGCGACCAGGAACACGCTGGCCAAGGCATAGTGATAATAGAATTGTACGGGCTTGCCGTTCAGCGCCCAGAACACCAACGCAAGTATGTATAGCAGGACGATGCCGCGCCGCAGGCGATCGCCGCGCATTCCATCCCAGGCGCAGAATGCCAGCGCAGGCAATCCGGCGAGCATCGTGAACGGATTACCCAGCATCAGCACGCCACGCTGCGCGCCGTCGACGTTTTCGTAAAGAAACCAGATCGGCCGAATATTGAACACCCATTGCCACCACCGGCTCATGTAGGTGTGCGGCTTCACCACGCTGTCCTGAAGCTGCAGCATATAACCCTGCCACGGGATCAGACCCCCCAGCGTCAAGGGCTGCACCTTGTAGAAGAACGCGGGCGCGAAGGTCGCCAGGTACACGACAGCAGGAAGCAGGCCGAGCCAAAGCCCCGCCTCAAGCAACGAAACGCCGAACACCGGTCCCGCCTTTGGGGCCGTTAGAAAATACCGGCGCTCAGATCCCTTCAGCGCCTGCCAGCGCTCCCAGGCGAACAGCAAGCCCGGCGCAACAAGCAAGGGCGCGCCGTTCCACTTGGCCCCGAGAGAAAGGCCAAGGAAAACGCCGCACAGGATCAGATGAAGCCGTCCATTCGTGCGCTGGTCATTTCGAAACGCGAGCGCCCACTGCCAGAATGCCAGCGCCATCATCGCCAGCATCGTCATGTCCAGCATCGCGATACGGCTGAGGATGAACCAGATGAAGTTTGTTGCCAGAAGGATCGCGAACAGAATTGTCGCACTACGCGACCGGCTCGCCCACCACATCGCGCGCGTCGCTGCAAACAGGCCGATGGTGCCCAGCACAGCGTTCGGGAAGCGCCAGCCAAAGGCATTGTCGCCAAAGGCACGGATACCAAGCGAAATCATTTCCTTGGCCAGCAGCGGATGTTCCGGATTGTACCTGCGCGTCAGGTCGATCAGGCGTCGAGCCGCCGGGAGGTAGTGAATTTCATCGAACATTGTCTTGGACGGAATCGCGATGCGATGCAGCGCCAGCGCGAAAAAGGCCACGGTGATCGCCAGAAGCCACGGCAGGGGATCGCGCTGCTGCGCCGATTTGGGGGAAACCGTCATGTTGTTGGGCAGATAGGCGATGACCGTACCACGGCGCAATCCCGCCCGCTTGGCGTCAGGTTCTCGCGCGCTTGCGCGCGGGGTCGCGCGAAACTAAGGCACAGATCATGAAGCGCACCACAGGTCAGGACAGATCGATCACCGCCAGTTGGCGTCCCGCAACCCAGGCGATACGCGCAGGAACGTGGCGTTCGGAGATGGGCGAAACGAGCGAGGCGCTGTTCCTGACGTCTGGCTACACATATGACGATGCTGCCACCGTCGCCGCGCGGTTTGCAGGTGAAGAGGACGGGATGACCTACTCCCGCCTGCAAAATCCGACCGTGCAAATGCTCGAAGAGCGGATCGCCATCCTCGAAGGGGCGGAAGCATGCCGTGCGCAGGCGAGCGGCATGGCGGCGATGACCACCGCGCTCCTCTGCCAGCTTTCCGCCGGTGACCATGTTGTGGCCGCCAAGGCTGCGTTCGGCTCGTGCCGCTGGCTCGTCGACAACCTGCTGCCCCGCTTCGGCATTTCGGGAACAACCATCCACGCGAGCGACAACGCTGCCTGGGAAGCTGCGATCAAGCCGAACACCAAGGTGTTCTTCTTTGAAAGCCCGGCCAACCCCACAATGGATGTGGTGGATCTCGAATTCGTCTGCGCGCTTGCCCGCAAGCACGGTATCATCACCTTGGTCGACAACGCCTTTGCCACCAGCGCGCTGCAACGCCCGCTCGACTTCGGCGCAGACGTCGTAGCCTACTCGGCGACCAAGATGATGGACGGCCAGGGCCGCGTTCTCGCCGGGGCGGTCTGCGGTTCGCAGGACTTCATCGACAACGTGCTGCTGCCGTTCCAGCGCAACACGGGCCCAAACTGCGCGCCGTTCAACGCTTGGGTCGTGCTCAAGGGGCTCGAAACACTGGATCTGCGCATCCACCGCCAGAGCGAGAATGCGCTGAAAGTGGCGACTTTCCTCGAGGCTCGCGTGCCGCGCGTCCTCTACCCCTTCCTCGAAAGCCATCCGCAGTTTGCACTGGCCAAGAAGCAGATGAAGGCTGGCGGCGGAATCCTGTCCATCGAACTCGACGGTGGTCGCAAGCAGGCTCACGCACTTCTCGATGCGTTGCAGCTCGTTGATATCTCGAACAATATCGGGGATTCGCGTTCGCTGATGTGCCATCCGGCCTCGAGCACGCACCATGGCGTGGGGGCCGAAACCCGTGCTGACATGGGCGTGGGCGAAGGCATGCTGCGGCTCAACGTCGGGCTTGAAGATCCCGAAGATGTGATCGCGGACCTGGATCAGGCGCTCGCTGCCGTTGGGCTTTAACAATCTGGCAAATAAGTATTATTTAAAACATTGCATCGCCCCCGCCGCAGCGTAGACTGCGTGCGGGCGGGGTTGATTGGAGCACGCGCATTGCTGGCGGAAGCTCATCTTTCGGCGATCGTCCAGTCTTCCGACGACGCCATCATCAGCATGCAGCTGGATGGAACCGTCATCAGCTGGAATCCGGCTGCAACCATCATCTTTGGCTGGGCCGAAGACGAGATGATCGGGCAGTCCATCCGCAGAATTATTCCTCCGGATCGCGAGGGAGAAGAGAACGACATTCTGGCACGGATCGCTCGCGGCGAGCGGGTCCGCAGCTTCGAGACGATCCGCATGCGCAAGGATGGCACGGTGCTCGAAGTTTCATTGACGGTTTCGCCCATCCTGGCACCCGATGGGCAGATCATTGGCGCCAGCAAGATCGCGCGCGACGTGACCGATCGGCACCGGGTCGAAGCCGCGCGCGACGAAAGCGAACTCAAGTTCCGCATGCTTGCGGACAATATCTCGCAGCTGGCATGGATCGCCGAACCCGATGGAAGCCTGATCTGGTATAATCGCCGCTGGTACGATTACACTGGCACCACATTCCAGCAGATGAAGGGCTGGGGCTGGACTGCCGTGCACCACCCTGATCACGTTGGGCGCGTGCGCGAACATTTCAGCACCTGCATCGGCCTGGGCAAGACTTGGGAAGACACCTTCCCGCTGCGCGGCGCCGATGGCCAATTCCGCTGGTTTCTCTCTCGAGCAAAGCCGATCCACGACAACAATGGCGACATCGTCAACTGGTTTGGCACGAACACCGACGTGACGGAGATGCTCGAGAAGGAAGAGCAGATCCGTGTCCTGCTGATGGAGGTCAATCACCGCTCCAAGAACATGCTGTCAGTCGTTCAGGCGCTCGCCAGGCGGTCGGGTGCCGGAGACGGCACGTTTCTGGAGCGGTTTGAGAACCGCCTTGCCTCGCTTTCGGCAAATCAGGACCTTCTGGTCAAACGTGGTTGGGCAACGATCCCTATTGCCGATCTAGTGGACGCCCAATTGGCGATCCTTGGGCGCGAGAGCCGCAGCTTCGTGAAGACATGCGGAGCCGACTTCGACCTTTCCCCGCGCAGCGCGGAAATTATCGGCATGGCGCTGCACGAACTTGCCACGAACGCTCTGAAATACGGCGCCTTGTCGCAGCTGGGCGGCGAAGTCTGGCTATCGTGGGAGCGGACCGACAATGATCGGCTCTGGATCGAATGGCGGGAAACCGGCGGACCAGCCGTCGATAGCGCGCCCGAAGGGTCGGGATTTGGCACCACGCTGATCCGGCACATCCCCATGCGGAGCCTGAAGGCGGATGTGTCGATGAATTACGAGCCGAGCGGGCTCGTCTGGCGGCTGGAGTGTGATGGCGCCATCGCTCGTTCCTTGTCGAGCTGAGAAGACAACTTGCTGCAAAAAGGTCCCACCAGAGCGATTTGCGATCGCGCTCGATCAAGGCATACCTATCGGCCCTGCCCCAAGGTCTAAACACGCGACCGGGGCCTCCAGCACATGAGGAGACCCCTACCTTCCGCCGATCGAGATATTTCCCGCCTGCGCGGATGGCCGAACCTTCAGCCTACCGCCGTGTCGCTCGCGCTCTCGGCAGGGTCCGATGAAGCCGCGGCACCTTCCAGCTTGGCAAGACGCTCCTTCAGCGTCTCTACTTCCTCACGAGCCGTCGCCGCCATCTCCTTCACAGCGTCGAACTCTTCGCGACTGATGAAGTCAAGGCCGCCCATGGCCTCCCGCAGCTTCTCGCGCGCGGTCGCGCCTGCTTCGCGGCTCATCCCGGCAAAGGTCCCGGCCGCACCGTTCAGCAACTTGACGAAATCGGCGATCAGCGGGTTATCGCTCTGCATTCTCTTGCCCTTCGCAACGTTCTCGGCCGTGCCAAAAGCTGGCGCAGCGCTTTCGCTTCCTTAAATGGTCTCGTGCCCCTGCATCCGCAAGACGCTCAGAGCTCGACGCGGACCGCCGCCCCCGAATTCTTTATCTGCTCGGAGTCGGGATTGAGCACCACGAACTGCCAGTTGAGAAAGGCAGCAAAGCATATCCAAGCGAGATAAGGCGCCAGCAGCAGCCCAGCGATCGGCCGGATGCGGAAGAAGATGAAGAGTGTCGCCAGCACCAGCGGAATCATGGCGAGGATGATCCACAGGGCAAGCGTCGTCTGGTGCAGGCCGAAGAACACAGGGCTCCACGAAAGATTGAGCAGCAACTGCACAGCGAAGAAGATGATCGCGACAGTCCGGCCGCGTGCACCCCACGCCGAGATGATCATCGCCAGGGCCACCCCCATCAGAACATAGAGGACGCTCCACACGATCCCGAACGTTGCCGGCGGGGGATAGAGCACTGGCTTGTTCAGCACCGCGAACCACGCGTTGGCAGGACCACTCCCGGCCGCGATGCCCGAAAGCATGCCAAGCCCGAGTACCAGCGGAACGGTGAACAGCGACCAGCGCAGAAGGCTGGCGCGCAACTGCGCAGGAGAAGCGAGATATCTCATGGTACCCGAACTGCGACCCCCAATCGATTCGTAGGTTCGAGCCGGCCGACGCTGGCGCAGCTCCATTCACCGCACAATTCCGCCGACAATCCGCGCAAAGTCAATCGTGCGTCGCAGAAATCAGGAACTCGACGTTGCCTTCCGGTCCGGTGATCGGGCTTTCGACGACCCCCTGCACCGCCCAGCCCTCTTCCTGCAGCCATTCCCGCACTTCGTTGCAAACGCGGGTGTGCAATGCAGGGTCGCGTACGACTCCGCCCTTGCCGACCTCGCTTCGCCCGACTTCGAACTGGGGCTTGATCAGGGCCACGAGCTGCGTCGGACGTGTCGCCAACGCCAGCGGCACCTCGAGCACCTTGCGCAGGCTTATGAAACTTGCATCGCAAACCACCCAGCTTGCCGCTTGATCGATGTGCGCGGCGGTAAGGATGCGCGCGCTGGTCTGCTCAAGCACCGTCACCCGCGCGTCCTGCCGCAGTTTCCAGGCGAGCTGGTTTGTCCCGGAGTCCACCGCGAACACATGGCTGGCGCCCTTCTGCAGCAGGACGTCGGTGAATCCGCCCGTCGAGCTGCCGATATCCATCGCCACGATACCGTCGGGATCGAGACCGAAATGATCGATCGCGTGGGCAAGCTTGATTCCGCCGCGCGAAACCCATGGATGGTCCCGCCCACGCACTTCAAGCGGTGCCTCGGCGGAAACTGGCTGCCCCGCCTTGGCGATCTTGGTTTCCCCCGAAAACACGACGCCGGCCAGGATCAGAGCCTGCGCGCGGGTGCGGCTTTCAGCCAGCCCTCTGTCAACCAGCATCTGGTCGACGCGCTGCTTCGCTCCGGCTGGGCTCTTCGGGGGACGGGTTGAGGTCACCCGGTCTCTCTTCCATAAGCCGGGCATGAAGATCAACCGCACAGGCCTGCCGCTGCTCCTTTCCGTCGCATTGGCGGGATGCGTCGCCGCGCCCGTCCCGCCTCCCCCGGCAGCACCGGCGCCAAAACCGACTCAAGCGCCGCCTCCCTCTAAAATCGCAGAAAGAGCCGCTCCGAAGGATTGGCGTGATGCTGTCCAGACGCCCGGTGATTGGGTCTATGCTCCGCTCGGAAACGGCAGCGAGGCTCGGTTCGTCTCGAACGGGGGCGCGACGCTGGCGTTGCTGCGCTGCGATCGGCCTAATGCAACGGTGACCTTTTATCGCAACGGTTCGGCCTCGGCCCCCGTCCCCGCGTCGATCGCCACCTCAAGCGAGACGCGCAATACAAGCGCCGTGCCGGTCAGCGGCGGCGCCGTGCCGATGCTGGCGATCGCAATTGCAAGGAATGATCGACTGCTTGATGCTTTCGCCTTCAGCCGTGGCCGCTTTGCAATCGATATCAACGGCTTGCCCACGCTGTACCTGCCTGCCTGGGCAGAGATCGGGCGGGTCGTCGAAGATTGTCGAAAAGCGTGAGGAGAGGCCATCTGGCCATCGGCGCGAAGCGGCTATCCTGACGGCAAAATAATTTCACGCAAGACTTGTTGTTGGCGACTGGATGAATCACATTGAGTTCAAGATCGAGGCGATGACGTGGTGCTTCGATCCAGCCGCGAGAGCGGCGACTTTGGCTCAACAGCGCGAAAGGAGGTGATCCGATGTCTCATGGTTCAGCAGAGAGGTCGGTACAGTCCCGCGCGAGGCATTATCGCTGAGTTTCGATTAAGCGATAAAGGCTTCGTGGGCGGCACTTCCGGCCGCTGACCATGCGAAGGGCCGCTCCGGATTGACCGGCGCGGCCCTTCACATTTATTACATTATGCTTGCGTCTTGCGCAATAATCGTTCACGGAGCGCGCTCCATTACGATTCCAGCAAGGACATCCGAGCGATGGCGACCGACGCCGAAACCAGCCAGACCTTCACGCGCCACCCGCATCCCGCCCCGCTTGCGGTGGATGCGCGGACTGCCGTGCTGGCGGACCCGGGGTTCGGTCGCGCCTTCACCGACCACATGGTCGAGATCGACTATACCGAAGGGCGCGGCTGGCACGACGCCCGGATCGTGCCCTATGGTCCGATCCCGCTCGATCCTGCCGCTGCCGTGCTGCACTATGCGCAGGAGATCTTCGAAGGGCTGAAGGCCTACCGCCTGGCCGACGGCGGCATCGCGCTTTTCCGCCCCGAAGCCAATGCCGCTCGCTTCAATGCCTCGGCCCGGCGCCTGGCCATGCCAGAGCTGCCGGAAGACCTGTTCGTCGAAGCCGTCCGCCAGCAGGTGCTTGTCGACAAGGACTGGTTCCCGACTGTCGATGGCGGCTCGCTTTATCTGCGCCCGTTCATGTTCGCATCCGAAGCCTTCCTCGGCGTGCGGCCGTCGAAGCAGTACAAGTTTCTCGTCATCGCAAGCCCGGCTGGCAACTACTTCAAGTCAGGCGCGCCAGCAGTCTCGATCTGGGTTTCGGACTATACCCGCGCGGCCCCTGGCGGAACCGGGGCGGCCAAGTGCGGCGGCAACTACGCGGCAAGCCTCGTCCCCACCGCCGAAGCTTTCGAGCGTGGCCATGATCAAGTTCTGTTCCTCGATGCTGCCGAGCACAAGTGGGTCGAGGAACTGGGCGGGATGAACCTGTTCTTCGTGTTCGACGACGGCTCGGTGCTGACCCCGGAGCTGACCGGCACCATCCTGCCCGGCATCACGCGGGAAAGCCTGCTCAAGTTGGCTGCCGAGGAAGGCCTGACCGTTCGCGAGGGCCGCTACAGCCTCGACCAGTGGAAGGCGGATGCCGCATCGGGCAAGCTGCTCGAAACCTTCGCCTGCGGCACGGCCGCGGTGGTGACCCCGGTCGGAAAGGTTGCCAGCCGCGATGGCGAATTCGTCATCGGCTCGGGCGGACCCGGCCAGCTCACGCAGAAGCTGCGCCAGCGCCTCGTCTCGATCCAGCGGGGCGAAGCGGCCGACACGCACGGGTGGGTCAAGCGTATCGCCTGATCCGCCCGGCGCACAGGTTCAGTAATTCCACTGGATCTGGGTGCGCAGGACGTTGCCCTCGGCCCGGCCAAGGCGGCGTTCGTCAGCCTCGGAGCGCCTCATCCGTGCGTAAGCGAGGGTGAGTTCGAGCGCCTTCATCGCCTGCCATTCGAGGCCGACCTCGATCTCGTCGGTCTCGACTCTCGGCGCGTTGAGCGCGACCTTCCAGCCGCCGCGATAGTGTTGCCAGCGGGCATAGGGCCACAGCGTGCTGCCGCCTTCGGTGGCAAAGCGTCCCATCACTTGAACGTAGCCGCCGTTCAGCTTCTTTTCCTTGATCGTCCCGCTGGCGCGGTCGAATTCGGGGCCCTTGCCCCAGTTCCATTCGGCCTGCACGCCGATCGGGCGGGGATAGAGCATGGCGTGCACGCCGATGCGGTCGTCAGCATAGCCCTTCGCGCTGACGCCGCCGCTGCGCAGTTCGGGGCGGAAGTGGTTGCGCATAGCCGACGCGCCAACCTCTAAGATCTGGTCGCCAACGCGGAACGGCAGCGAGACCAGTGCCACCTGCATCAGGGCGTTGTCCTGCTCGGTCTTGTTAGTGCCCTGCCCGTTCATCAGGCCGATACCGAAAGCGCCATAGTTGCCGAAGGTCTTCTGCCCCTCCTTGGTGAGCTCGTCCCAGATCTTCTGCATGGTGCGCGGCGTGAAATAGGCAATCACGCCAAGATCGCGCTCGCCGGGCACCGCGCTGTTGATACCGTCGCTGCGATCGAGCGTCAGGCGATTGGACGAGGACTGCATGTTCTCCCAGCCGTATGGCACCTTCGACTGGCCGAGGCGGACCTTGAACGTCTTGTGCCGGTCGAGGAATACATCGGCATAGGCATCGCGCAGCTGGCCGAAGCCTTCGCGCCGCTCGCCCGCCTGCTGCCCCATGACCGCGCTGGCGAAGTCGTGCTGGAGATAGAGCGAGACGCGGTCGGATATCTCGCCCTGCAGGACGACGCGGACGCGGCGCAGCGAAAAATTACTGCGATCGGAGATCGAACCGTCGTGCACCGAACGCAGGCGCGACTGGCCGGCGGGCGCGGTCTTGTCTCCCGATATGATCTCGTTGAAACGCAGCTGGGTATAGCCGCGCAACTGCAGGCGATCGTACCAGGCCTTTGGCTTGGGCTTGTCCGCAGCGGTCGGCGAGGTCCCACTCGACCCACCCAGCGCCGCCAACGCGAGCGGTGCGGGCTGCGGCGTCGGGGCGGCAACCAGTGGCGAAGTCGCCGGCACCGGATTTGTGGCGCTCGCCAGCTTCCCCTGCAGTGCTTCGATCTGCTGCTGCATGGCCAGCATCGCTGCCATCTGCCCCCGCATTTGCTCCTGCATCTGGGCAATCTGCAATTGCAGCGTGGCAAGATCTTCGCCCTGCGCATGGGCAGGGTTTGTCCATCCCAGCGATACGGCAAGGGCAATGACAGAAAGACGCTTGGCAGCCATGGTGGTCGGTCCCCTCGAATGACCGGGCTGCGCTATGAAGGTATTGTTACACGTTTTTGACTTTCGACTGACGGTAT
The DNA here is from genome assembly GCF_037076535.1 of Novosphingobium olei. Classification (NCBI taxonomy): domain Bacteria; kingdom Pseudomonadati; phylum Pseudomonadota; class Alphaproteobacteria; order Sphingomonadales; family Sphingomonadaceae; genus Novosphingobium; species Novosphingobium olei. The sequence continues at coordinate 3,370,755 of NZ_AP029021.1, forward strand.
TGTGACGTTTTATTGCCGCCGCTGGGGCGTTGCCTTGCACGGCGCTTCATGGCACCGCCCAAGCAGGGATCGCGCCTTTCGCCGCCCATCAGACAGGAGCCCATCGATGACCATTTCGTTCGAAGGCCGCGTGGCAATCGTCACCGGCGCTGGCGGAGGTCTCGGCCGCGACTACGCGCTGGAACTGGCGCGCCGCGGGGCACGGGTCGTCGTCAACGATCTGGGCGGCACGCGCGATGGTACGGGCCATTCCGATGCCGCGTTGAAAGTAGTCCAGGAGATCGAGGAGATGGGCGGCCAGGCCATGGCCAACGGCGGCTCCGTGACCGAGATCGAGCAGATGGTGGAAATGGTCGCGCGCGCGAAGGAAAAGTGGGGCGGCGTCCACATCCTGATCAACAACGCCGGGATCCTGCGCGACAAGAGCTTCGCCAAGATGGACGCTGCGGACTTCGAAACGGTGGTCAAGGTCCACCTCACCGGCTCCGCCTTTGCCACCAAGGCCGTGTGGGATACGATGCGCGAGCAGGGGTATGGCCGCATCCTCATGACGTCCTCGTCGACGGGCCTGTTCGGCAATTTCGGGCAGACCAACTACGGCGGCGCAAAACTCGGCGTCGCGGGCATGACCAAGACGCTCTACCTGGAAGGCGCGAAGTATAATATCCGCGTCAACACGCTGGCTCCCGTCGCTGCAACGCGTCTGACCGAGGACATTTTCCCCGAAGCCGCCTTCGCTGCCTTCTCGCCGGAGAAGGTCGTCCCGGCAGCGCTGTATCTCGTCTCCGAAGATGCGCCGAGCAACGCCATCGTCGGTGCTGGCGGCGGGGCATTTCATTGCTCGTGGGTCACGATGAACCCGCCAGTGGTGCTTTCCGAAGAGGAGCAGACATTGGAAGGCTTTGCCGCCGCATGGGACCGCATTTCTGACCGCACCGGAGACTTCGTGCCACAGTCCGGAGGCGAGCAGTCTGCAGTGATCCTCAATGCCCTCGCCGCAACGCTGAAAGCCTGAGCGCGCGCCCTTTCATTTGGCTAGTCCTTGCCGTTCATCAGAACGTGCCTAAGCTGTGGCGCAATAGAACGGGCGGGAGAATACCGGATGGCTGACGAACCTGCAGCGCCGCAGCAGGCCCGACTCGAAAAGCTTGCCAGCCGGCTGCAATGGCTGCTGCCCCTGTTCGGCGGATCGCTTGCCCTGGTTGTCCTGTGCGACCGACTGGGCCTTGCCGATCCGCAGCGGGCTTCTCGCCCCGCCCTGGCCGCGAGCGTCGCAATTGCGCTCGTGCAGTTGGCCTCTGCCCTGCTTTGCGTAATTATCTCGGCGATGTGGCTGCACCGGGCGAGCGCAAACCTTGCCGAACGCGGCCTCCCCATGCGCCATTCGCCGACCGGTGCCTGGGGCTGGTACTTCCTGCCGATCGCCAATCTGTTCAAGCCTTTGGGCGCGATGAAGGAAATCTGGGCCGCAAGCATCGGAACGGAGGGAAGCGTTGGAACCACGACCGATCCGCTGCTGGTGCGCTGGTGGAGCGCCTGGATCGTCGGCAACATCGCGTTGTCGATGTCCGCCAGGACGGAATCCATCGGCGGTACCAGCATGGCGATCGTGCTCGATGTCGTCGGGGTCGTTGCGCTTTTTGCCGCAGGGTTGTTCTTCGCCCGGATCGTCGACGCAGTCACCAGTTCGCAAGGTGGCGCAAGCACCGCCGCTACTTTCGCCTGAGCGTATCCTTGGCCGCGTCACAGGTGCCGGGCGTTGCCGCCGCCAGTTGCATCGACTTCAGCCGCCGCGACATCTCGCTTGCCGTGATCGCTTTTGCCGCACCGCTTGCCGGATCGATCAGCAGCGGTGTCGCGCAATCGCTCGGCACCGGCGGATCACCGGGCTTGGCCGGCAACGTCACCAGCATCAGCACCTTGTCATCACGATAGAGCACACGCAGGACTTTGCGCCCCGCATGCTCGGCCTTGCCCGGCTGGACAGGGCTGGAGCAGGCAGACACATCCGCCAATGCGACAACGGCCATGATTGGCGCAATCCAACGAATGCTCAGTCCTCGACGACCTTGAGCAGCTTGCGCTCGAGGGGCGAAAGCACGCTGGCCAGATCGTGCCCGCGCTTGAGCACCTGCCCCGCTTCGCCATAAAGCGCCCACATGCCCTGGCGCTGACGCAGCGCGGGACGCTTCTCGATCCGGGCGGTCGCGCGCTCGGCACTCCGGCGATAGGCCGAAAAGCTCGCAGCATCGCGGTCGAAGTTGAGCGCGTAGTCCTTCCACAAGCCTGCGGCGACCATGCGGCCATAAAGGTCGAGGATGCGCATGAGCTCTGCACGATCGAAGCCGACCTGCTGAACGGGCCGGGCAATCGGAAGAGGCACGACATTGGCCGCGCCACCTGCGGAATCGGGCGCGTTTGCGCTCAGCTGCGGCTCCTCCGCCGGGGTGTCGTGCTGGTAGGCTCAGGCTCGGGCGTTTCGCGCGCGAGCAAGGCTGCTACCTGGGCCTTGAGCAGCGCAACCTCGGCCTCGAGCTCCTCGACGCGGCTTCCGCCGGAGCCGCCAACCGGCTCGCACGGCTCCTTGCAGGGCGTGCCGTAAGGGATGAAGTCCTTGAGCCAGGTTTCCACCGGCACCAGTGTCGAACGCGCCTTCAAACCGATCATCGTTGCGCCTTCGGGCACGTCATCGGTCACCACCGCGTTCGCGCCGACGCGCGCGCGAGCGCCCACCGTGATCGGCCCCAGCACTTGCGCGCCCGACCCGAGGATCACGTTGTCGCACAACGTGGGATGCCGCTTGCCCGGAACGCCATTAGCCGGATTGGTGCCGCCCAGCGTAACACACTGATAGATCGTGACATTGTCACCGATCTCGGCTGTTTCGCCGATCACGGTAAAGCCATGGTCGATGAACAGATGTCGCCCGATCTTGGCGCCGGGATGGATGTCGATCCCGGTCAGAAAGCGGGAGAAGTGGTTGATGAGGCGAGCCATGAAATAGAGCTCTGCTTCAAACAGCCAATGCGCGACGCGATGAAGCCCGACTGCCCATAGCCCTGGATAAAGCAGGATTTCCCAGCGCGAACGCGGTGCCGGGTCGCGCGCGCGGATCGAATCCAGATAGGCGATCAAGCTGTCGAACATGGCGCCGCAATCCTTCCCTGTTTCGTTCTGCAAGGCAAGCGCAGCGCGGCTTGCCCTTTTCCCCTTACAGCAAGCGCGGCTGGAATTCGCCCCCGACCGCGCCATGCACGCGCTCTGCCAAGGCGTCGCGCGCAAGGGATATGGTGACGGGCGCCTTGCGCTCAAGGGAGAGCCTGTCGATTGTCTGCACCAGAGCCTCTGCCGCAGCATGGCTGCGCTCGATGCGCGGCAAAAGCCAGGCAAGCACGCCCTCGCCAAGGACAAGCCCTCGTCGCATCGCATGCTCTTCGATCAGGCCGCGAAGCAGCAGGTCGTCCGGCGTCGCGATTTCGAGCAACAGGGCAGCGCCGATGCGCGAGGCAAGGTCCGGCAACGCGATGCGCCATTCGCCGGGCGCGCGGCTGCTGACAAGCAGCAGGGCCCGGCCATCCGCCTGCGCCCTGTTCCAGCGATGAAACAGAGCGTTTTCGTCAAGATCGTCGGCATCGTCGATGGCATCGCCCACCCCGCTGTCGGCAAACCACCGCGCCAGAAGGCTCTTGCCCGACCGCGCCGGGCCCGCGAGCACGGCGGTATGGAATGGCCAATCCGCACTCGACTGAAGCGCCCAGATGACCGGTTCAAGCGAAGGCCCCGTCACGATCCGGCCCGCGCCAGATAGGGTAGTCAGAGGAAGAGCGATCTGGCTCATGCTGATGCAACTTCGGCGTGGTCTGGTTCGGCCGCCGCTACTTGCGAATCACGATCGCGCCCGCACCCTGCGTGACCTTCCAGCCCTGGGCCTTCAACCCGGCGGAAAGCGCTTCGAGATCGCCTGCGTAAGTCGCACGGATGACCGACATGCCGCCTATGGCGAGCGAGGAGACCGTTGCCCCCTGCACGCCCGCCACCGCGCGCACGGCGGCGAGGCCCGCATCGAGCGCGGCCGCGTCCGGCGTCGAGAACTGCACGGTAAAGGTTTGGGTCTGCGATGCCGTCGTGGCAGCGGCGACCGGCGCGCTTTCGACGCCCGCCACGGGCCCGGCTGCCACGGGGCCCGATTTGGCCAGCACTTCGTCAACCAGCTTAGGATCGATCTGCGGCTGGACCACCAGCGTGGCATCGGGCGTCAGCTTTCCGGCCGCCAGCGCTGCGGCATAAAGGCCATCGATCCGCTTGACCGCTTCGTTCAGCATCGCCGGCAGCTTGTCCTCGCTCACTGCTGTCATTTCGAAGCTGCCGAGATACCGGTTGTCCGGACCATAGCGGGCGCTGAAAGTCCCGTGGACTGGTCCTCCCGGGAATTCGCGCTGCAACCGGGCTATCGGGATCACCACATCTGCCGCACCGAATTCGTCGAGAATCATGCGCCACCAGTTGCGGCTGCGACGCGTGATCTGGCCTTCGGTCAACAACAGCGAATCGGCGCCCGAACCCGTCGGGCGGACGTAATCAATCACGCTTTCGCCAGTGCGGAACTCGGCCCAGGCTTTCTGCCAGGGGGTACGCGTCTCGAACACCGATCCGACCCCGCCCTGGTACAGCACCGGGATCACCAGCATCGGCGCCGAGCGTGCCACCTGGCCCTGCATGCCGAGGTAGCCGCCGGTGCGGGCACGGTCGAAGATGACGCCCAGCGTCGCGATATAACGGTGCGGTCCGATCTGCTCGTTCTCGACCACGATCGCCGAGACCATGCCGTCGAGCGTTCCGGCGTCGAGCGCAGGCGCGGTGCCGCCGCCCAAGCCGTTCTTGGCCCAGAGCTGCTCCCACGCCTTGCGCTGCGCCTCGCGCCAGCCAGCGGCGCGGGCGGCTTCGGCATTGTCGCCGGTCGCATTGACCTCGATTCCCGAGATCTCGAAATCGCCGGTGCTGGCGATCGGGGGTATCCCGCGATCGCCTTCGATCTGGGCATAAAGCCCGGCGCCTGCCAGCGCGAGCGCCACGCCGCCGCCCAGCACGAGCAGCGCCTTGCGCGGGCGAAATGCTCGATTCGGCAGGGTGAAGACGGCCAAGGGAACTCCGCGATGCGCAAGGGTGCCGAAACGAAGTTTCCTCCCGGCTCCCGATGAGATGGGCGCTTTTGCCCAAAGGCAAGTGGAAATCCAAGCAGGAAAGCGCTAGGCGGCTGCGCCATGGCATCCGACGACCCCAAGCAGCAGTCCTATTCCTACGAACAGGCAGGCGTGAACATCGCCGCCGGCAACGCGCTGGTGAAGGCGATCGGCCCTCTGGCCAAGGCGACAGCCCGTCCCGGTGCCGACGCCGAGCTGGGCGGCTTCGGCGGCTTTTTCGACCTCAAGGCTGCAGGATACAAGGACCCCTTGCTGGTGGCCGGAAACGACGGCGTCGGCACCAAGGTCAAGCTCGCCATCGACCATGATCGCCATGACGCCATCGGCATCGATCTGGTCGCGATGTGCGTCAACGACCTGATCGTGCAGGGTGCCGAGCCGCTGTTCTTCCTCGATTACTTCGCCACCGGCCGCCTCGACAACGGCGTGGCTGAGCGCGTCGTCGCCGGGATCGCCGAAGGCTGCAAGCTCGCCGGGTGTGCCCTGATCGGTGGCGAAACCGCCGAAATGCCGGGCATGTACGCCGACGGCGACTATGACCTCGCCGGGTTCTGCGTCGGCGCGGTGGAGCGCGGCGAACAGCTGACCGGCGATCGCGTGGCCGAAGGCGACGTACTGCTCGGCCTCGCCTCCTCGGGCGTCCACTCGAACGGCTATTCGCTGGTCCGCCGCCTTGCCGCCGACAAGGGCTGGAAGATGGATCGTCCGGCCCTGTTCGACAACGAACGGCTGCTTATCGAACATCTTATCGAACCCACCCGGATCTATGTGAAGAGCCTGCTGCCCTTCATCCGTTCGGGTCGCATCCACGCACTGGCCCACATCACCGGCGGCGGTCTGCTCGAAAACGTGCCCCGGGTGCTTCCGGCGGGCCTCCACGCGCGGATTGATGCGGACGCGTGGGAGCAGCCACGGCTCATGGCGTTCCTGCAGGCGCAGGGCAATATCGAGCCCAAGGAAATGGCGCGGACCTTCAATTGCGGGATCGGCATGGTTCTGGCGGTCGCGCCGGATGAAGCCGATGCCTTGGCACGCGATCTGGGCCACGCGGGCGAGACGGTGTTCCGCATCGGCGAGATCGTCGCGGGCGACAAGGGCTGCACCGTGTTCGGCAGCGCCGAGGCGTGGTCCGCGCGCGAGCCGTGGGAAGCGGTCCACCTTGGCTGAAGGCAAGGCAGCGAAGGCCAAGGTCGCCGTCCTCATTTCGGGCAGCGGCACCAACATGGCCGCGCTGCTCTATGCCAGCCGCCTGCCCGGCTCCCCATACGAAATCGTACTCGTCGCCTCTAACCGGCCGGAAGCAGCGGGGCTTGCACTGGCCGCTGCCGAAGGCATTCCGACGTTTGCACTGCCACACAAGGGGATGACCCGCGACGCGCACGATGCTGCGATGGAGGCCGCCGTGGTCGAACACGGCGCGCGGTTCATCGCGCTTGCGGGCTACATGCGCATCCTGTCGGAAGATTTCGTGGCGCGCTGGGAGGGGCGGATGCTCAATATCCATCCCTCGCTGCTGCCCAAATATACCGGCCTCGACACCCATGCCCGCGCCATCGCGGCCGGCGATACGCATGGCGGCTGCACCGTCCATCTGGTGACCGCCAATCTGGACGAAGGTCCTGTGCTCGGACAGCTGCCGGTGGCCATCCGTCCCGGCGAAAGCGCCGAAGCGCTCGCCGCACGTGTGCTCTTTGCCGAACACCAGCTCTATCCACGCTGCCTTGCGGAGCTGGTGGGACGAGAGACGTCCCCCGTCTGGCTGACCGAACAGGTTCGCCAGCGCGCCCTTGCCCTGCCCGCGGCGGAAGAAACCGTCAGCCACGGGATGGCCTGCTTCGGCATTGCCAAGGGCAGGAAGTTTGCGTGGGTTTCGAACGACCACCACGGCGACGGTCGCGTCGCGCTGTTGGTCAAGGTCAGCGGCGCCGACGAGCAGGAACAACTGATCGAAAGCGATCCCGCGCGCTTCTACAGCCCTGCCTATTTTGGCAGCGACTGGATCGCGATGCGGCTCGATCTGGGCGATGTCGACTGGGACGACATCGCGGAGTGGTTGCGCCGCAGCTGGAGCGCGATCGCCCCGCGCAAGCTGACGGCGATGCTGGAGTTCTGATCGCTCAGACCTGATCCTCGCTCACCACCGGACGGCTTTCGCGTGTGCCGCGATATCGCACCAGCGGATCGTTCGCATCGCCCGATATGACGACGTGATCGTCATGCACTTCGAGCAGGGTACCCACGAAAGGCATGCCGTCCAGGCTCCCGCCGCCAATCCGATAGCTGACCACGTCGCCCACCTTGAATGTGGCTGCGTCGAAGTTGAATTCGAACGGGCATTCGCCCTCGCCCATACCTATCATCGCTTTCTCCTCGGTCCCCGCTCGATAGCGGCCGCAAACGTTGCTGGGAAGCGCGACACGTCCGGGCGACGATCCAATGTCGTTAATTCGACAATTTCCCAGCCGATCAGCCGCACATTTTACAACTTTAGTTGGTTAACGACGCCTATGATTAAATCCTTATAACACTTAGGGTTTTGTTAGCCACGATGGGGTCAGTTGCAACCATTCGCGTCGCCTGAGCTGCGACCCAATGGTTAAAAAGGTCGGCCTCGATGATACAGGTTTACACGTGGACCCGGCACGCGGCCAGTTGGACGCGACAGGTGCTGATGCGCCTCGCACTCGAAAACACCGGGTCAATCCTGCCACTCTCGGTCGCCGCGATCTTCGTTCTCGCTGCAATGGCTGGCGGTGCGGTCGATGCAAGCGGCGTCTATAAGGCGCGCAACCGTCTGCAGTATGCCTGCGATGCCGGCACGCTGGCCGGTCGCCGCGCAATTACCACCAATGGCTACGACCAGACGGCCAAGGACAAGGCGAGCAACTATTTCCTCGCCAACTACGACTTCAACCGCAATCAGTCCCAGACGCCGACCTTCACCACGTCGTCGCCGGACAGCGGCAATTCCGTCGTCGGCACGGCATCGGTGACAGTGCCGATGAAGGTCATGCAGATTTTCGGCATGACCAACATCTCGGTTTCGGTGAACTGCTCGGCCACGATGGGCGTCGGCAACGCCGATGTGGTCATGGTGCTCGATACCACCGGCTCGATGCTGCAGACGGCCTCCGGCAGCACCCCAAGTGGCACGCAAACCAGCAAGCTGCAGGACCTGCGCGCCGCGATGAAGAGCTTCTACACCACGCTTGCCACGGCCAGCGCCGGAACCAATGCGCGCCTGCGCTATGGCTTCGTGCCCTATACGCAGACCGTGAATGTCGGCAGACTCATCCAGAGCCTCAACCCCGATTACCTTGCGGACAGCCGCACCATCCAGTCGCGCCAATGGTCGTCTTCGGTCGGATCGCCCACGACCACGTACTCGACTGCGTCGACATCGAACTCGAAGCTGTATGCGAACACGGCCTACACATCGAGCGGGTGCAGCAGCGCCATCACATCGCTGCCGTACACCAGCTGGACCGATACCGGCACGTCGACTTCGAGCACGACCAACAGCACCAGCGGCTATCAATACCTTAGCACGAATACGGTAACCCAGCCGCAGACCCTCAACACCTACACCTGCAACAAGAGCGGTAACAGCTACTACATCTATTACACCGTCTCTACGCGGAACAAGTATACTGCCACCACCACCACCAGCCAGTTCACTTACAAGGCGGTGACTTACGACACGAGCCAGTTCAAGAACTTCACCTCGGTGACCACGCAGACCGGGGACGGTGGCACGAACATCACGACGACCTGGGATGGCTGCATTGTCGAACGTTCGACCACGGCGTCCGCAACGTTCAGCTATTCGTCGCTGCTCGGCATCACGCCCACGGCATCCGACCTCGACATCGACACGGCACCCGATCCTTCGACCCCGTCGACGCAGTGGGCTCCGCTGTGGAAGGAAGTGGCCTATTACCGCACCAATTCGACCGGCTCGAGCCTGACATCCAACGCGACCTCGTTCTACGGAGACAGCGCGGCCTACGGGTGCCCCTACCAGGCGCAGAACCTGTCCACGATGACGCAGACCAGCTTCAACGCCTATGCCGACTCGCTCGTCGCCGGTGGCGCGACCTATCACGACATCGGCATGACCTGGGGCGCGCGCCTGAGCTCGCCCGACGGCATCTTTGCCGACATCGTCAACGATCCGCCCAACAACGGCGGCAAGGTCTCGCGCCATATCATCTTCATGACCGACGGCATCACCGATACCGGCAATTCGCTCGACAGCGCCTGGGGCATCGAATGGCACGACCGGCGCGTGACGTCGGATGGCTCGAAGTCGCAGAGCGATGCCCGCCACATCCAGCGCTTCCGCGCCCTGTGCGATGCGGTCAAGGCCAAGGGCATCCGCGTCTGGATGATCGCCTTCGGCACATCGCTGACCACGGACATGAGCTACTGCGCATCTGACCAGAGCGCCTACACCGCGGCCAACTCCACCCAGCTCAACGCCGCGTTCCAGGATATCGCCAAGCAGGTCGGCGAGCTCAGGATCTACCAATGACCGCCCGCACACTGCAGCGCCTGCTCGCCGATACCGAAGGCGCATACATCCTGGAATTCGGGATCATTGCGCCCGTCTTCGTGCTGATGATCTTCAGCCTGATCGACCTTGGCCAGCTGGTCTACGGCAAGGTCCTGCTAGAAGGCGCGGTCGAAGCCGCGGCGCGCGATTCATCGCTCGAAACGGCCGATACCACGGCATCCGACGCCATGGTTGCGGCCACGGTCAAGAACATCCTGCCGGGCGCGCAGGTCACATCGACCCGCACCAACTACTATGACTTTGCCGACATCGCGCGTCCCGAAAAATGGAACGACACGAACAGCGACGGCACATGCTCGGGGGGCGAGACCTACATCGACGAGAACCGCAATGGCCGTTGGGATGCCAATATCGGCCAGTCGGGCAACGGTGGCGCCTACGACGTCGTTATCTACACGACGACCGTCAAGTACGACCCGCTGATCAAGTTGCCTTTCGTGCCGGGCTTCACCGGAACGCAGACGCTCGTGTCCAAGACCGTGCGCAAGAACCAGCCTTTCGCAACGCAAACGAAGTATGGTTCATCGAGTGGGACATGCGCATGATCGCGCGCCCTTCCATATCCCCGCGCGCGCGCCGTCTGGCGCGCCGCCTCGCCGCAAACCGCAGCGGGATTGCGCTGATCGAATTTGCGATTGCCCTTCCCGTGCTGATCTCGTTCGGCATGTTCGCCACCGAGGTTGCCAACCTCACGGCGATCGACATGCAGCTGAGCGAAATCGCGCTCGCGGTCGGCGACAATGCCTCCCGTCTGGGGCAGGCAGACAACAGCTCGGTTACCCCGACCATCGCCGAAACGGACGTCGATTCGGTGATGAAGGGTGCGGGCGAAGCGGGGAAGTCGATCAGCCTGTCGACCAATGGCCGCGTCATCCTGACCAGCCTTGAGAAGGATACTTCGACCGGAAAGCAGTACATCCACTGGCAGCGCTGCTACGGCAGCCTGGTCAAGACGTCCGCCTATGGCAACGACAGCACCCAGAACGGGCTCAACGGTGCGACCATCACGGGCGTCAACATGGGCCAGGCCACGCTGACCGCCGACACCGGCAGCGCCGTGATGATTGCCGAGGTCTATTACCAGTACACGGGCCTGTTCGGCAGCTTCTTCTTCTCGCCCTTCACGATCCGCCAGCAGGCGGCCTTCATCATTCGCGACCAGCGCAATCTCTCGGCAGGCCTCACCGGCACAGGCGGCACGTCGAAGTGCACCTGAAACGCGAAGGGCCACCGGGACGCGATGTCCCGGTGGCCCTTGCGTTGTTCCGAATGGGACGGTCTGATCAGCCGACGATTTCTTCCGGCTTGAAGAAGAAGGCGATTTCGGTCGCCGCGTTCTCTTCCGAGTCCGAACCGTGGACCGAGTTCGCCTCGATCGATTCGGCGTAGGTCTTGCGGATGGTGCCTTCGTCGGCGTTGGCCGGGTTGGTCGCGCCCATCACGTCACGGTTGCGCTTTACCGCGTCTTCGCCTTCGAGCACCTGGACCACGACCGGGCCCGAAATCATGAACTCGACGAGATCGTTGAAGAACGGGCGTTCCTTGTGGACCGCATAGAAGCCTTCGGCCTGCTCGCGGCTCATGTGGATGCGCTTCGACGCGACGACGCGCAGGCCGGCTTCCTCGAGCATCTTGGTGACGCCGCCGGTCAGGTTGCGACGGGTCGCGTCGGGCTTGATGATCGAGAAGGTGCGGGTAACCGCCATGGGACGTTCCTTGCGAATTGTGGGGTTTTCTGGTTGCGCGCGCCCCTAGCCGGGTTTGTGCTGCGCCGCAAGGCAGCGTACCTGTGCACGTCAACGCCCCGGCTTGACCTCTTCCCAGCCACGCTCGCCCTGCCGCCAGTACCGCAAGTCTGCCCCTTCGCGCGCGCGCAGCGCCTTCCAGGTCGCACGGGCATCGTCGACCTGCTCGGGCGGGAACAGCAGGAATGCGCGCTCCATCCCGTGCATTTCGCGAAACTGCCCGTCAGCGCAGGCAAGATACGTCGCCGCATTCGCCGGCTCGGGCGCGTCTGAAAGCAGGATAGGCTGTCGCGCATCGTGCGCACCCCCGGCGCGGCCGTGCGCGAGGAAGGTTTCGGGAAGGCGCGTCCACAACGCCTCGTCGATCCGCGTCAGCTGCGCTTCGTCCGACGACACCACCAGCAGACGCGCGCCGGCGCCGAGCGTCGCCCGCGCAATCAGCGGCACGACCAGCTCGGCCGGATCGCGGGTCAGCTGGTAGAAGTCGACGCGCATCGGCTCAGATCGGGTCTTCGAGCGAACGGGCGAGTGGCGTGAACGCCTTTGGCCCTGCCGCAGTCATCACCCAGCAGTCTTCGAGCCGCACGCCGAACGCGCCCGGAATGTAGAGCCCCGGCTCGTTGGAAAAGCACATGCCGGGCTCAAGCGCGGTCTGGTCGCTCCCCACAAGATAGGGCGATTCGTGCCCATCCATGCCGATGCCATGCCCGGCCCGGTGCGACAGGCCGGGCAGCGCAAACGCAGGACCCCAGCCCTCTTTCTCGTAAAACCGGCGGACCGCCGCATCGAGCGCGGCGACCGGCACGCCCGGGCGGGCCGCTTCGAACACCACGTCCTGCCCGCGCCGTACCGTCTGCCACACCTTGCGCTGCCTTGCGCTCGGCTCTCCGAACACCCACGTGCGCGAGATATCGGACTGGTAATCCTCGACCGTGCAGCCGCAGTCCATCAGGATGACCGACCCCTCGCGCACCACCTCTGGCGTGCGCGAACCGTGCGGATAGGCGCTGGCTTCGTTGAGCAGCACCATCGCGAATTCGCTCGCCCCGCCGAGCCGGGCCGTCGCCGCCTCCATCATCGCGGAGATGTCCTTGGCCGTCATGCCCTGCCGCACGCCCGCGTGAACCTCGCGCAGCGCCGCCAGCGTGATGTCGTTGGCGATCTGCATCAGTTCGATCTCGGCCGGAGACTTGAACCGCCGGCACGCATCGACCAGCGCCGCACCGGACACCACCTTGAACGTGCCCTCACGCTGCAGGCCGTCGACGATGAATTCGCGCGTGGTCTGCTCCACCGCGATGGGCCCGGCATTGCCGCCGCCCCGCAGCGTGCTGGCGATCAGCGCGAACGGGCTTTCGTCCTCGTTCCAGGTGCGAATGTCGGCGGGGACGGCCAGCGTCTCGCGCACCGATGGCGCCTCGAAGAACGGCGTCACGATCACCGGCTGTCCCTTCGCCGGGATCACCGCGGCGGTCACCCGCTCGGAACGCCACCAGCGGACACCGGTGAAATAGACGAGGCTGCTGCCGCTTTCGACCAGCAACGCCGCCACGCCGGCGCGCTGCATCAGATCCTGCACCTTGGCGATGCGGGCAAGGCGCTCCTCGCGGCTGATCGGCCGAGCCTTGGCACCCGGCCGCGCCCCGGAAAGGACCGCTGGCGCCGGCGCCGCACGGAGCGCCGACGCAGCGAAGGTCACCGCGCCGCCCGCCAGCATCGCGCGTCGCGACCAGCCGGCCATCACGACGCCTGCGGCGTTGCGGCGCTGCGATTGCCGCGACAACGTTCAGAGCAGAACTTCACGTTTTCCCAGTCCCGTTCCCACTTCTTGCGCCACGTGAACGGCAGGCCGCATGCGGCGCAGGTCTTGGTCGGCAGGTCCGACTTGCGCCGCATCTTGGGCATGTGCCGCGCTTATGCCTCCAGCACGTTGCGGACGTAGCGATCGAGCAGGCGCACGCCGAAGCCGGTCGCGCCCTTGTCGTGCGTCGCCCCGGCCTTGTCGACCCAGACGGTGCCGGCGATGTCGAGGTGCGCCCACGCGACGCCCTTGTCGATGTAGCGCTGCAGGAACTGCGCCGCAGTGATCGAGCCACCATAACGCGGGCCGACGTTCTTCATGTCCGCGATCGGGCTGTCGATCAGCTTGTCGTACGCCGCCCCCAGCGGGAAGCGCCACAGGCTGTCGCCGCTCGCCTTGCCCGCGGCGTCGAGTTGGCTGGCGAGCAGGTCGTCGTTGCTGAACATGCCGGCGTGTTCATGGCCGAGCGAGATGATCATCGCGCCGGTCAGCGTGGCAAGGTCGACGATCGTCGCCGGGCTGTATTCCTTCTGCACCCAGGTCAGCGCATCGCACAGCACCAGGCGCCCTTCGGCGTCAGTGTTGATGACCTCTACCGTCTGGCCCGACATCGATGTGACCACGTCACCCGGGCGCTGCGCGTTGCCGTCGGGCATGTTCTCCACCAGCCCGCACACGCCGATGACGTCGGCCTGCGCCTTGCGCTTGGCGAGCGCGAGCATGGTGCCCGCAACCGCGCCGGCGCCGCCCATGTCCCACTTCATGTCTTCCATGCCCGCGGCGGGCTTGATCGAGATGCCGCCGGTATCGAAGGTCACACCCTTGCCGACGAACGCGGTGGGACGGGCGCCCGCCTTGCCCTTCCAGCGCATCGCCAGCAGGCGCGGCTCGCGCACAGAACCCTGCGCCACGCCCAGCAGCGCGCCCATGCCGAGCGCGGTCATCTGCGCCTTGTCCAGCACCAGGATCTCGATTCCCGTGCCTTCGAGCCGGGCGCGGCAGCGCTCGACGAAGCTTTCGGGGTAGATCACGTTGGCGGGCTCGGTCACCAGTTCGCGGGTGAACTCGACGCCTTCGGCGATCGCGCTTTCGATCTCCCAGGCAGCATCGGTTCCGTCCGGGGCATTGATCGCAACGATCGTGCCAAGGCTCGGCTTCTGTTCGTCTTTCAGCTTTGTGCGATAGACATCGTGGCGCCAGCCGCGCAGCCGCGCGCCCAGCAGCACGGCGGCCGCTTCGTCCGCCGTAAGACCGCTACCGCCAAAGTCGATCGCAACCGCCGCTTCGCCAGAGGTCAGGTACTTGGCGGTCAGCGCACCGCCGGCCTTTTCAAGCGCGGCAATCCGCCCAGCGGCCGATGCATCGCCAATGCCCACCAGCGCATGGCGCGCGATGGCGTCGCCAGCGCCCGCGGCGAAGTACTCGAAAACCTGGCCGGTCTTCCCGGAAAAGCGCTGCGCCTCGGCCGCGCCACGGGTCACGGCGTCGAGATCGGCGGGAAGCGCGCCGTCGGCCACCAGACGGGCGACGAGGCGGGGGCGTTCTGCGCCGGTCTTGCCGAATTCTACGATCATCGTCTGAAAGCTCCTGTCGGATCGGGCGCTTCCGGGCGCGGCACGAAGGCAACACACGGCAGGAAGCGCAAATGTTGGTTTGCAGTTAGGGCTCGCCGATGCGATAGGCAAGCGCATGCAACCCGCCGCGCGGCCGCTGCCGCAAGCCTTTTCCCGACGCTTGCGCACGCGCCGCTTGGCCGCAAGCACTTCTCTTCACGCGCTGTTTGCCGCCGGCTTGTTCGCCCTGCCCGGTGGGGCAAGCGCGCAGGATGCCGCCGCCCCGGCCGCATCCGCCAGCGCGCCTGCCCCACAGCAGGAAGAACAAGTCCGCTTCGAGGCCGACAAGGTCCAGTACAACAACGATTCGGATCAGGTGATCGCCACCGGCAGCGTCGTGCTGCGGCGCGAGGACCAGACGGTGCGCGCCAATGTCGTCACCTGGGACCGCAAGACTGGCAAGATCGAAGCCAACGGCAACATCCGCTTCGTCGATCAGGACGGCAACGTCCTCTATACCGACAAGGTCGAACTGACCGAGGAGCTCAAGGCCGGCGCGATCGAGGATATGCTTCTGGTGCTGCGCGAAGGCGGGCGCCTTGCCGCCCGCAGCGGCGAGCGCGACGAAAAGGGCAACATCACCCTGCACGACGCGGCCTTCTCCGGCTGCGCGGTAGAGGACGACGATGGCTGCCCCAAGAAGCCGAGCTGGGAAATCACCGCCGTCCAGGTCTACTTCGACGCCGCCGACAAGCGCGTGAAGTACAAGGGTGCGAAGCTGCGCATGTTCGGCGTGTCGCTGCTGCCGCTCCCCGGTCTTGGCCACACCAGCGACTTCCGCGCCGAAACCGGCCTGCTGATCCCCGACCTGCGGCTTGGCGCCACCAACGGGGTGGAACTGTCGGATACCTGGTACTGGCGCATCGCCGATAACAAGGACCTGGCGCTCACCGGCTACGTCTACACCGGCGCGCTGCCGATGGTCTCGGCCCGCTACCGCCAGCTTACCGACATCGGCGCCTTCCAGGTGACCGGCTACCTGACGCGAAGCGCGGTCATCCCGACGAACGCGACGACCGCGCCTGTGCCCGGCAACCAGCAGTTCCGCGGCTACATCGAAGCGAACGGGCGCCTCCAGTTCTCGCCGACCTGGAGCCTGACCGCCTACGGCCGCTACGCCAGCGACCGTACCTTCCTGCGCCGCTACGACATCAGCCGCGATGACCGACTGCGTTCGTCGATCAACCTCGAACGGATCGACAACGACAGCTATTTCAGCCTCGCCGGCTGGGCGATCCAGACCTTGCGCCTCGGCGATACGCAAGGCCAGATGCCGATCGCGCTGCCGAGCCTCGAATACCGCCGCCGCGTCCAGGCGCCCCTCGGCAAGTTCGAGTTCGAGGTGAACACGCTCGCCATCACCCGCACGCAGGGCCAGGACACGCAGCGCGCCTTCGCCCGTGCGCAATGGGACCTGCGCACGATCACCGGGCTTGGCCAGGAAGTGACGTTCACCGTGCTCGGCCGGGGCGATGTCTACCACAGCGCGCAGAACGATCTGACCTCGACGATCATCTATCGCGGCACGCCCGGCTGGCAGGCGCGCGCCATCGGGACGGCCGCGGTCGACGTGAAGTGGCCGCTGATCGGCGCCGCCTTCGGCGGTACGCAGGTCATCACGCCGCGCTTCCAGATCGTCGCCACGCCGCACGTCAAGAACCTGTCGATTCCCAACGAGGATTCGCGCGCGACCGATCTTGAGGATTCGAACCTTTTCTCGCTCAACCGCTTCCCCGGCTACGACCGGATCGAGGACGGGCTGCGCTTCACTTACGGCTTCGATTACCAGCTGACCCGTCCGGGCTGGCGCTTCTCGACAACGATCGGGCAGAGCTATCGCCTCTCGAACGACCGGACGCTGCTGCCCGAAGGCACCGGCCTGTCGAACCGCATGTCCGACATCGTCGGCCGCACCGACATCCGCTTCCGCGACATCGTTCAGCTGACGCATCGCTTCCGTCTCGACAAGTCGACCTTTGCCCTGCGCCGCAACGAATTCGACGCGACGATCGGCAGCCACCGCACCTATGTCGAGGTCGGCTACCTCAAGCTAAACCGCAACATCGACACCAGCTTCGAGGACTTGCGCGATCGCGAGGAACTGCGCGTTGCCGGCCGTGTCGCCTTTGCCAAGTACTGGTCCGCGTTCGTATCGTCGGTCATCAACCTGACCGACAAGAGCGAAGACCCCACCCAGTCGTCCGACGGTTTCCAGATCCTGCGCCACCGGATCGGCGTTGCCTATACCGACGATTGCCTCGACCTCGCCTTCACCTGGCGGCGCGACTACATCACCACCGGCGACGCGACGAAGGGCAACAGCTACCTGATCAGCCTGTCGTTCAAGAATCTCGGCGTGAAATGAACGGCCGGGCCCAGGGCCCGGTTATCCGGCGGTTTGGCTTTGCAGGTCGTTGCAAACGGGGTATCGGGCCGTCTATCCGGGCTCTCCACTCAGCTTGGGTTCAGCAGACGGAGCCGATCTGCGGGCGAAACGGTCGAGCAAGGGGAACCCTTCGCTCCTTCGACAGGATGTTGCGATTGCCATGAAGCGTAGTTCCCGCATTGAGCACCGGAGCGGTTCGAGCCGTTTCGGCAGGTCCGTTGTCCTGCTCGGCCTTGTCGCCACCGTGGCGGCGCCGATCGCCACGAGCGTGGCCCATGCCCAGACGGCCGACGCCAGCGGTGCGCTCAACATCCCGGACAACCCGCGCATCTTCGGCAAGACCGATCCGAACGTCCGTCGCGCCACGGCGGTGGTCAATGGCGAGATCATCACCGGCACCGACATCGACCAGCGCCTTGCGCTGATCATCAATGCCAATGGCGGCAAGGTGAATCCGGAAGAGATGGACCGCTTGCGCCTGCAGGTGCTGCGCAACCTGATCGATGAAACGCTGCAGATCCAGGAAGCCAAGGCCGCCGACATCGACATCACCGATGACGAGGTGATGGAAACCTATACCCGCGTCGCCTCGCAGAACTTCGGCAAGGACGTCGCCGCGCTCGACAAGTATCTCGCCGGCATCGGCTCTTCGTCGGCGTCGCTGAAGCGCCAGATCAAGGGCGAACTCGCCTGGCAGCGCCTGCTGCGCCGCAACGTCCAGCCGTTCATCAACGTGTCGGATGAAGAAGTGAAGGAGGTCATGGACCGCCTCAACGCGGCCAAGGGCACCGAGGAATATCGCATCGGCGAAATCTACCTCTCGGCCAACGACCAGAACCGCGCGCAGGTAGAAGCCAACGCGCAGAAGATCGTCGATCAGCTGAAGCAGGGCGGCAGTTTCGTCGCCTACGCGCGCCAGTATTCCGAAGCCTCGACCGCGGCGGTAGGCGGCGATCTCGGCTGGATCAAGCTGGCCCAGCTGCCCAACGAACTCGCTGCGGCCGCTGCCACGATGGCCGCTGGCCAGTTGACCGGCCCGGTTCCGGTCAGCGGCGGTTTCTCGATCATCTACCTGATCGACAAGCGTCAGGTGCTGACCGCCGATCCGCGCGATGCCGTGCTGGCGCTCAAGCAGATCTCGATCAGCTTCCCCAAGGGCATCGCCGAAAAGGACGCTACCGCCCGCGCCGCCACGTTCGCCGCGGCGGTCAAGGAAATCCACGGCTGCGGCGAAGCGGAAGGCGCGGCTTCGAAGCTCGGCGCCACGATCGTCGCCAACGACCAGATCAAGGCGCGCGACCTGCCTCCCGCGCTGCAGGACATGCTGCTCAAGCTGTCGGTCGGCGAAGCGACCGCGCCGTTCGGTTCGATCGAGGACGGCGTGCGCGTGCTGCTGCTGTGCGGCCGCGACGATCCGAAGCAGGCCGCAGGACCCAACTTCGACCAGCTGCAGGCGCAGATGGAGGACGAACGCGTCAACAAGCGCGCCCAGACCTACCTGCGCGACCTGCGGCGCGATGCGGTGATCGAATACGACTGATCGCGCTCTTTCCGCGCCAGCCGAACGCGGCTAGGCGGAAACCATGATCCAGCCGTCCAGCCCGCATCCGCTGGCCCTCAGCATCGGTGACCCTGCCGGGGTCGGCCCCGAACTTGCCTGCGCGGCCTGGGCGCTCAGCGGGACAGCCGCGCTGCCGCCGTTCTTCGTGGTCGGTTCCAAGCGCGTGCTGGAAAAGGCGGCGCGGCGGCGCGGCCTGCACCTGAAGGTGCGCGCGATCACCGCCCCGCACGAAGCCGCCGCGATCTTCCCGAACGCGCTTCCGGTGCTCGACCTTGGCGAGGCGGACTATACGCCCGGGGTGCCAGACGACCAGGGTGCCGCGCTTGCACTGGCCGCGCTCACCGAAGCGACCCGGCTCGTCCGCGAAGGCGAAGCGGGTGCGCTCGTCACCGGCCCGATCGCCAAGAGCCGCCTTGCCCGCGTGGGCTTCGATCATCCCGGCCAGACCGAATTCGTCGCCGCGGCCTGCGGCGTCGCGGCGGACGATGCGGTGATGATGCTCGCCGGGCCATCGTTGCGGGTCGTGCCCATCACCGTGCACGTGGCGCTGTCCAGCGTGCCGAGCCTGCTCTCGGCCGAGCGGATCGAACGCCGCAGCGCTATCGCGGCCGAAGCGCTGGTGCGCGATTTCGGCATTTCGGCGCCCCGCCTCGCAGTCGCAGGGCTCAATCCGCACGCGGGCGAGGACGGGCGCATGGGATCGGAAGACGCCGCCGTCGTCGCGCCCGCCGTTGCCGCGCTGAAATCGCGCGGCATCGATGCGCTTGGTCCCTTGCCCGCCGACACAATGTTCCATGCAGCAGCGCGCGCAACCTACGATGTCGCCATCTGCATGTACCACGATCAGGCGCTGATCCCGATCAAGGCGCTCGATTTCGACGAAGGCGTCAACGTCACGCTCGGCCTGCCGATCGTGCGCACTTCGCCCGATCACGGCACCGCCTTCGCCATCGCCGGCACCAGCACGGCACGCCCCGGCGCGACCGTGGCCGCCATCCGCATGGCCGGCGAATGCGCCGCGCGGAGGCATGGGGCGTGAGCGATCTTCCCAGCCTTCCGCCCTTGCGCGATGTGGTCAACCGCCACGGCCTGATCGCGTCCAAGGCGCTCGGCCAGAACTTCCTGTTCGATGAACAACTGCTCGACCGGATCGCCACGGTGCCGGGCAAGCTCGCCGGGCAGAACGTGCTCGAAGTCGGCCCCGGCCCCGGCGGCCTCACCCGCGCGCTGTTGCGCGCCGGCGCCAACGTCACCGCGATCGAGATGGACAAGCGCTGCCTGCCCGCGCTTGCCGAACTCGCCGAAGCCTTCCCGGGGCAGCTGCGCGTGATCGAAGGCGATGCCACCAAGATCGATCCGGCAACCCTGTTCGACGGTCCGTGGCACGTCGCGGCGAACCTTCCCTACAATATCGGCACAATGCTGTTCACCGGCTGGCTGTCGGGGCAGAACTGGCCACCGCAATGGCGCTCGCTGACGCTGATGTTCCAGCTGGAAGTGGCGGAGCGGATCATCGCCCGTCCCGGCACCGATGCCTACGGCCGGCTCGCGGTCCTGGCGCAGTGGCGCGCGACCCCCCGCATCGCGATGAAAGTACACCGCAGCGCCTTCACCCCGCCGCCCAAGGTGATGTCGGCGATCATCCACGTCGAACCCGCCGCGATGCCCGAAGGCGTCTCGGCGCGCATGCTCGAACGCGTGACGGAAGCCGCCTTCGGCCAGCGCCGCAAGATGCTGCGCCAATCGCTCAAGGGACTGCCGGGCGCGCTCGAAGCGCTGGAGACGCTGGCCATCGACCCGCAACGCCGCGCCGAAACGCTCGACGTCGACGAATTCGTCGCCATCGCAAGGGTGCTGACGAAGTAAGCCGGGGGGCAAGCCGCAGTCTGCCCCCGCCTTAACTCACGCCGGTTCGGCCACCTTCGCCGCCGCCTTCTTCTTCAGGCGCCAGGCGTGCAGCAGCGGCTCGGTATAGCCGTTGGGCTGCTCCACGCCCTTGAACACCAGATCGCAGGCCGCGCGGAAGGCAAAGCTCGTGTCCCAGTTGCCGGCCATCGGCTCGTACAGCGCATCGCCCTCGTTCTGCGCATCGACCTTGGCCGCCATGCGCTTTAGGCTGTCCATCACCTGGCCTTCGCTGGCCACGCCATGCAGCAGCCAGTTGGCGATGTGCTGGCTCGAAATGCGCAGCGTCGCCCGGTCTTCCATCAGGCCCACGTCGTTGATGTCGGGCACCTTGGAGCAGCCGACGCCCTGGTCGATCCAGCGCACGACGTAGCCCAGCAACCCTTGCGCGTTGTTGTCCAGCTCCTCGGCGACTTCCGCTTCCGACCAGTTGGTTCCTTCGGCCAGCGGAATCGCCAGCAGCGCATCGAGCCCCGGCGTCGGCTCCTGCGCGATGTCCCCGCGCAGGCCGAACACGTCGACCTGGTGGTAGTGCGTCGCATGGAGCGTCGCCGCCGTCGGCGAAGGCACCCAGGCGGTGTTGGCACCGGTCTTGGGATGCCCGATCTTCTGTTCCATCATGTCGCGCATCATGTCGGGCGCGGCCCACATGCCCTTGCCGATCTGCGCCTTGCCCGACAGGCCGTGCGCCAGCCCGATCGAAACGTTGCGCTTCTCGTAGGCGGCGATCCAGCCCGAGCCCTTGATCGCGCCCTTGCGGATCATCGCCCCTGCGCGCATCGAGGTGTGGATCTCGTCGCCCGTCCGGTCGAGGAAGCCCGTGTTGATGAACACGATGCGGTCCTTCACCGCCGCGATGCAGGCGGCGAGGTTGGCGCTGGTACGGCGCTCCTCGTCCATCACGCCAACCTTGACCGTGTGGCGCTCCAGCCCCAGCAGGTCCTCGACCGCATCGAACAGGTCATTGGCAAAGGCCGCTTCTTCCGGCCCGTGCATCTTGGGTTTCACGATATAGATGCTGCCCGCGCGGCTGTTGCGATAGCGGCCCAGCCCCTTGAGGTCGTGCATGGCGATCGCCGAGGTGATCACCGCGTCCATGATTCCTTCGGGGATTTCCGAACCATCGGCCAGCAGGATCGCCGGGTTGGTCATCAGGTGGCCGACATTGCGCACGAACAGCAGCGAACGCCCCGGCAGGGTCAGGCGCGTGCCGTCTTCGCCCGTCCAGGTGCGATCGGCATCGAGCGTGCGCGTCATCGTCCGCCCGCCCTTCTGGAAGCTTGCTTCCAGATCGCCGCGCATCAGGCCGAGCCAGTTGGTATAGGCCGCGACCTTGTCCTCGGCGTCCACTGCCGCGACCGAATCCTCCAGATCGACGATGGTCGTCAGCGCCGCTTCGAGCACGATATCGGCAATGCCCGCCTTGTCGGTGCGGCCGACGTTGTGATCGCGGTCGATCACCAGTTCGATGTGCAAGCCGTTGTGTCGGAACAGCAGCCCGCCAGCACGACGCGCGACGAACGCCGCAGGATCGGCAAGCGGCGGAAGGTCGCCGCCATCCCAGTCGGCCCAGCTGCCTTGGGCGAGCGGGATCGCCCCGTCGAGGAAACGGCGGCCTGCCGCGATCACCGCCGCACCGCGCACCTCGTCATAGCCGCCCGGCCGCGCGGGGGCCGCATCGAGCGCGTCGGTGCCGTAGAACGCATCGTACAGGCTGCCCCACCGCGCATTGGCGGCATTGAGCACGAAGCGGTCGTTCAGCACCGGCACGACCAGCTGCGGCCCCGCCATCGTGGCGATTTCGGGATCGACGTTCTGTGTGCCGATCAGGAAGTCCTCGGGCTCGGGCACGAGGTAGCCGATTTCTTCGAGGAAGGCGCGGTATTCGGCCGCATCGAGCGGCTTTCCGGCGCGCGCGGTGTGCCACGCATCAATCTGTTCCTGCAGGTGATCCCGCTTTGCCAGAAGCGCGCGATTAACCGGGACAAGGCGATCGCACAGCGCGGCGAAACCCGCCCAGAACGCGGCGGAGTCGAGCCCCAGCGGCCCAAGCACGCGATGGTCGACGAAATCCGCAAGCAGGCGATCAACCTGGAGGCCGCTCAGCGTGACGCGATCGTTCATGACAGTCCAACTTCCCATTCGCTTCGAACAATAACCATGGCGAGACGCCAACGCATGGCGCGCCATTTCGGAATCGACGATCCTGGGGAGGACGGATACAGCCTATGGCCGAAGCCGCCTGTCGATGCAACCCGACCTTCGCCGGATGGGGTTCACCCGATCCGGTTCCCGCGCTAGACGGTTGCGGATGAAACAGCTTTCGCGCGCCGAGCAGGCCCTTCTCGACCGGATCGACGCCGCTGCCATGCTGCCGCAAGTCGAACGCTGGTGCGCGATCAACACCGGCACGCGCAATCTCGATGGCCTTGCCACGCAATCGGCCATGCTGGGCGATGCTTTCGCCGCGCTCCCAGGCACGCTCACGCTGATCGAACCCGCCCCGGTCGAAGCCATCGCGCCAGATGGCACGCGGCTCGCGCTCGACCATGGCCGCCACCTCGTCCTCTCGGTCCGCCCGCAGGCCAGCCGCCGCTACCTGCTCACCGGGCACATGGACACCGTCTACCCCGTCGATCATCCGTTCCAGACGCTGACCTGGCTGGAGGACGGCGTGCTCGGCGGCCCCGGCGTTGCCGACATGAAGGGCGGCATCGCCGTGATCCTCGCCGCGCTCGCCGCGTTCGAGCACAGCCCTGCCGCGCGTGATGTCGGCTATGACGTGATGATCAATTCGGACGAGGAAACCGGCAGCCTGTCCTCGGCCCCGCTGATCGCGCAGCTGGCCGCGGGGAAAGCCGCCGCGCTGACCTACGAACCCTCCGCCATGCCCGATGGCACGCTCGCCGGCGCACGTCCCGGTAGCGGCAACTACAGCGCGATCGTCACCGGCCGCAGCGCGCATGCCGGTCGCAACCCGCAGGACGGCCGCAACGCCATCCTCGCCGCCGCGGCGCTCGCGCTCGAACTCGGCAAGACGGTCCGCGACGGTCTGTCGATCAACCCCGCGCGCATCGACGGGGGCAGCGCCAACAACGTCGTGCCCGACCACGCCATCCTGCGCTTCAACGTGCGGCCCCGCACCCCTGAACTGGCCGAGGAATTCGCCCGCGACCTCGCCCGCATGATCGCCAGGATCGAAGCCACGCACGAAGTCTCGATCCACCTGCATGGCGCCGTCACCCGACCGCCCAAGCCGCTGGACGAAAAGGCCGAGGCGCTGTTCGGCCTGGTGCGCGAATGCGGCGCGGCATTGGGCGAGTCGATCCGCTGGCAGGCGGCGGGCGGGGTGTGCGATGGCAACAACATCGCCGCGCTGGGCGTGCCGGTGGTGGATACGATGGGCGTGCGCGGCGGCGCGATCCATTCGCCCGCCGAATACCTGATCACGGCCTCGCTGGCCGAACGCGCGGCGCTTTCGGCGCTCGTGCTGCACCGACTTTCCGGAGGGGAATGACAAGACAATGACGCACCGCATCCGCGCCGCGCGGCCCGAAGACCTGCAGCATCTCTACGAAATGGCCAAACTGACCGGCGGCGGCTTCACCAACCTGCCCCCCGATCGCAAGGCATTGACCGCCAAGCTCGAACGCTCGGCCCAGGCCTACGCCAATCTGGAGGAAGGCGACCCCAAGTCGGAACGCGACGAACTGTTCGTGCTGGTTCTGGAAGACGTCGCCACCGGCGAAGTGCGCGGCACCTCGCAGATCTTCACCCGCGTTGGCCAGCAATGGCCGTTCTATTCCTATCGCATCGCCACGCTGACGCAGCATTCCAAAGAACTGAACCGCACCTTCCGCGCAGAGATGCTCAATCTCGTGACCGATCTCGAAGGGTCGAGCGAAGTCGGCGGCCTGTTCCTGCACCCGTCCGAACGCGCCGGCGGCCTTGGCATGCTGCTCGCGCGCAGTCGCTACCTGTTCATCGCGATGCACCGCAAGCGCTTCTCCGACCGCATCCTGGCTGAACTGCGCGGCGTGATCGACGAACGCGGCGGCTCGCCCTTCTGGGACGGTGTGGCGGGTCGCTTCTTCGGGATGAACTTCCAGGAAGCCGACTACTTCAACGCCATCAACGGCCACCAGTTCATCGCCGACCTGATGCCCAAGCATCCGGTCTACATCGCCATGCTGCCCGAAACCGCGCGCAGCGCGATCGGCCTGCCCCACCCCTCCGGCCGCGCCGCGATGCGCATGCTGGAAGAGGAAGGCTTCGCCCACGAAGGCTATGTCGACATCTTCGACGGCGGCCCCACGATGACCGCCCGCACCGACCGGGTCGAATCGATCGCTTCGGCCAGGGCGGTTCCCATTGCCCACGTGCGCGCACCCGAAGGCAGCGGCCCTGCCGCCAAGGCGCTCGTCGCCACAGGGCGCCTGGCTGATTTCCGCTGCTGCTTTGCAGAGATCGGTGAAAGCGCCGAAGGCCTCGTCCTCGATCCGATCGCGGCCGCCAGCCTTGGCGTCGGCGAAGGCGACACCGTCTGGCACGTGCGCCGATAGGGCGTCCCGGATCGGGAGGGCGATCCGGCCGAGCGGAACGCCCTCCCCCGCCATCCGTTTCAGGGCCGCAAAGGCTGGTGACAACACGACCTGTCGCCCCGCCTTACAGTGAAAACGGTATTAACCAGCACTTGGGGCGGAAATCTGCATCTGGCATGAAGGTTGCGGATCGAGTCGCCAGCAAGAGGACAAAAAATGCTCGGCAAGATTGCACGCCTGTTCCTGATCAAGACGCGGTTCGAGGCCTTTGCAATCATCTATGCCCTCGCGCTCGGCGCGGTCGAGCGGGGCCATGTCTACCTCACCCAGTACCCGGGCTTTGGCGGCAAGCTGCTGTTCCTCGCCTGCACCGGCGCGGTGTTCATGGCCGGCGCCAAGATCCTCGATGCGCTGCGCTACGAACACGCGCAGCGCAACGCCTCTCCAGCACCCGCCGCTGCCGGCGGCTGAGCCCTTCCCGCCGCGCACGGGCAATCCATCGATTTGGGTAAGTAGGGCGATTCTGTTGCTAGGCTCGCCCCCAGCCCCCGGTTTCCGATTCTGTTACCCGGTTCGGTCCGAACCGTGCTCTAACTTTGTAAGATCAGGCCGTTAGGCCGTCAGATTACGCCGCGAGAGCAAGTGCTTCGTTGTCGTTGGCACTTGTGAGTTTTGAGCCTTGAACGGGTTACTCAGCCCGGGCAAAAACAGCGCTTTTCAACACACGTCGATCCTAGTTCGGCCCCATCAACACCCTTGCGACAACAAGGCCCGGCCTGTCTCAGCCGGTGGTGATGGTGGAGCCGCCGGGTACCGCCCCCGGGTCCGCTGTGCCTATTGCACGCCGCAGTTTATCACCATAGCCGGTCGAAACCGGCAGGGACCCATATAGGGCGGCGCGCTCAAATGAAAAGGGGCGGTCTTGGCCGCCCCTTCCCGTCCATCCACTGTCGGATCGATCGACTGGCCGATCAGCCCCGGGCCTTCAGTGCATCGCGGATCTCGGCCAGCAGTTCGACCTCGGTCGGGCCGGTGGGCGCGGCCGGCGCCTCGTCCTTGGGCTTTTCGAGAAGGCGGTTGGCCGCCTTGACGATCAGGAAAATGATGAAGGCCACGATCAGGAAGTTGACGCCCTGGGTGATGAAATCGCCATAGCCGATCATCGGCACGCCCGCGGCCTTCAGCTCGGCATAGTTGGTCGGATCGCCCTTGAACGTCGCCGGGATAGGCCCCAGCCGCACGAAGAAGCGCGTGAAATCCACGCCTCCGGTCACGAAGCCCACCACCGGCATGATCACGCTTTCGGTCAGCGAGGTGACGATCTTGCCGAACGCGCCGCCGATGATCACACCGACCGCCAGGTCGAGCACGTTGCCGCGTGCGATGAACGTCTTGAATTCCTGCATCATGCTCATGGTCGGTCGCTCCCCTTCCTCGTTGCGTCCCCTGCCGGTGCTTGCCATCAGCCCGGCTGGGCGACAAGCGGGATCAGGATGCAGATCGGACCTCGCCTTGCGACTGCATGACGTTTCGTGTCGTCCCTTGAACGCAACCCCCACCACGCTACATTGCCGCAACGATGCCGGTTTCGCCGGCGAACGAGAGGACATTTCAAAGCCATGGCCGCTTCCTTCCTGTCCCGCCTCACCCGTTTTGCTTTCGTCGCTGCTGCGGCTGCCGGTCTTTCGGCCTGCGGGGTCAACTCGATCCCCACTGCCGAGGAAAACGCGAAGGCCAAGTGGGCCGACGTGCAGAACCAGTACCAGCGCCGCGCAGACCTGATCCCTAACCTCGTCGCCACGGTGAAGGGCTACGCCAAGCAGGAACAGGACACCCTGACCAAGGTGACCGAAGCCCGCGCCAAGGCGACCAGCGTGCAGATTTCGGCCGCCGACGTCACCGATCCGGCCAAGATGGCGCAGTATCAGGCGGCGCAGGGCCAGCTTTCGGCCGGCCTCGGGCGCCTGCTCGCCTCGGTCGAAGCCTATCCCGACCTCAAGTCGAACCAGAACTTCCTTGCGCTGCAAAGCCAGCTCGAAGGGACCGAGAACCGCATCGCCGTCGCCCGCCGCGATTACAACGAAGCGGTTCAGGCCTACAACACCACCATCCGCACCTTCCCCGCCGTGATCGGCGCCAAGGTGATCTACGGCGCCAAGCCGATGGTGCCGTTCCAGGCGACGACGCCGGGTGCCGACACCGCCCCCACGGTCAGCTTCGACAGCCCGGCCGCGCCCGCCGCAGCCCCCGCGAACGATAACGCCGCCGCCCCGGCGAGCCAGGCGGCGGGCCAGTAAGCGGGCGCGCGGGGAGCGCCCCGGCGATGCTCAAGCGCCTGCTTGTCGTGCTCATGGCCGCGCTGGCGCTCGTCGCCAGCCCGGCCTTGGCGCAGACCTTCCCCAAGCTCACCGGCCGGGTGGTCGACGACGCGCACCTGCTCCAGCCCGATCAGGTCGCGGCGCTCGATGCCAAGCTCGCCGCGCTCGAACAGCAGTCGCAGCGCCAGCTCGTCGTGGTCACGCTGCCCAGCCTTCAGGGCTACGAGATCGAGGATTACGGCTACCGCCTGGGGCGCGCGTGGGGCATCGGTGACAAGGGGCGCAACGACGGCGCGCTGCTGATCGTTGCGCCCAACGAACGCAAGGTGCGGATCGAGGTCGGCTATGGCCTCGAAGGCATCATCACCGATGCGCTGTCCAGCGTAATCATCCAGCGCGAGATCGTGCCCCGCTTCAAGCAGAACGACTACGCCGGCGGGATCAACGCCGCCACCGACCAGCTGATCGCCCAGCTCAGGCTGCCCGATGACGAGGCGCGCAAGGTCGCCGCCAGCGCCGCGCAGCAGCAGAAGAAGGCCAGCGAACCGAAGTTCGATTTCGGCACGGTGGTGTTCCTGGTGATCTTCTTTTTCTTCTTCGTCCTGCCGTTCCTGCGCGCGATGCGCGGCGGCGGGCGCCGCTATGGCCGCAGCCCCGGCGTGATGATCTTCCCCACCGGCGGCTGGGGTGGTGGCTCCGATTGGGGCGGCGGCGGCGGTGGCGGCTGGGGTGGTGGCGGCGGCTTTTCGGGCGGCGGCGGCAGCTTCGGCGGCGGCGGATCGTCGGGGAGCTGGTGACATGACGCATCCTCTCACCGACACCGATCGCGCCCGCGTCGCCGCGGCGGTGACCCATGCCGAACTGTCCAGCGCGGGCGAGATCGTCACGATCATTACCCCGCGCTCGGACATCTATCGCGACGTGGCGCTGGGCTGGAGCGCGTTCGTTGCGCTGCTTGCGCTGGCCGCGCTCGAACTCGCGCCCGATTTCTACATCGCGCTGGTCGATCGCGTGCTCGGCCTGTGGGCCAGCGACTGGAGCCCGCGCGCCGTGCTCGGCCTTGCACTCACCGTCGCCACGCTCAAGTTCCTCGGCATGCTGGCGCTCATGGCGTGGTTTCCCTTGCGCCTGTGGCTTACCCCCGGCCCGGTCAAGGCCGCGCGCGTCCATGCCCGTGCGCTCACCTGCTTTCGCGTCGGCGCGCAAAGCCGCACCACCGGCCGCACCGGCATCCTGATCTATCTCTCGCTCGCCGAACACCGGGCAGAGATCATCGCCGACGAAGCGATCGCCGCCAAGGTTTCGCCCGAAGTCTGGGGCGATGCGATGCACGCCATGCTCGGCCACTTGCGCCAGGGCCACGTCGCCGACGGCATGATCGCCGCGGTCGAACAGGTCGGCGCGGTGCTGGCGCTGCACTTCCCCCGCGCCGACGACGACGTCAACGAACTGCCCGACCGCCTGATCGAGGTGTGAAAGGCGCGCCGTTGACTCCCCGCTGCCGTTTGTGTCGAACGGCGTCCACACACCCCGCGCAGCGATGGGACCATGCCCGTGAGCCTTGAAGACGAATTCCGCGACATTCCCGAAGAAGTGCGCTGGGAGGGTCGCTTCATCGTCACCAAGACGCGCGGCCGCTGGGAATACGTCGGCCGCACCCGCAACATCCGCGCGGCGGTGATCCTCGCTATCGACGAAGGCCACGTGATCCTTGTCGAACAGTTCCGCGTGCCGCTCGGCCGCCCCTCGATCGAAATGCCTGCCGGCCTGATCGGCGATCTGGAAGGCAGCGAAGGCGAGGATGCCGCCATCGCCGCCGCGCGCGAGCTGGAAGAGGAGACCGGCTATCGCGCAGGCCGCATGGAGGAGATCGGCGAATTCTTCTCCTCGCCCGGCATGGTCACCGAAGCCTTCACGATGTTCCGCGCGCACGATCTGGTGAAGGTCGGCGAAGGCGGCGGCACCGAAGGCGAAGGCATCACCGTCCACCGCGTGCCGCTGGACGGGTTCGATGCCTTCATCGCCGAAAAGCGCGCCGCGGGCTACGGCATCGATGTGCGCATGCTGATGCTGATCGGCGCCCGCATGCCCGAACTGCGATAAGAACGAACACGGAGAGGAAAAGACATGGCCAAGACAGAGCGTACCGGCAGGGTTGAAGGCAAGAAGGCGCTGGTCACCGGCGCCGCGCAGGGACTTGGTGCCGCGCACGCGTGGACGCTGGCGCGCGAAGGCGCGAAAGTGCTGCTGACAGACATCAACGGCGAAGGCGCTGCCGCGCAGGCCGCCGCGATCAATGCCGAACTTGGCGAAGGCACCGCCTTCGCCCTGCGCCACGATGTGACCAGCCCCGAAGACTGGGACGCGGCCATCGCCATGGCGGTCGCCAAGCTCGGCGGCCTGTCGGTGCTGGTCAACAACGCCGGCGTCGGCGTGCGCGGCAACATCGAGACAGCCACGCTCGAAGACTGGCGCCGCGGCTTTGCCATCAACGTCGATTCGGTCTTCCTCGGCTGCCAGAAGGCGCTGCCGGTGATGAAGGAGAACCAGCCCGGCTCGATCGTCAACATCAGCTCGATCGCCGGCCTGATCGCGTCCGACACGATGCCCGGCTACAACGCCAGCAAGGCGGCGGTGTGGATGCTGTCGAAGTCGGTCGCGCTCTACTGCGCCAAGCGCGGGTGGGACATCCGCTGCAATTCGGTCCACCCGACGTTCGTCGACACCCCGATCCTCGATGGCATCGCCACCAATGCCAATCTCGACAAGGACGTGGTGATGGGCAAGCTCGCCCGCCAGATCCCGCTCGGCCGCGTGGGCGAACCGCAGGACATCGCCAACGGCGTGCTCTACCTCGCCAGCGACGAAAGCCGCTTCATGACCGGGGCCGAACTCAAGCTCGACGGCGGCATCAGCGCTCTCTGACACACGCCCGCCCGGGCAAGCCGGCGGGGGTTGGCGCGCCCCCGCCGCTCGCCTATGAGCGCACCCGCAAGAGGGGAAATCCAGACGTCATGTCCGCGCCATTGATCCTGACCTTTTCGTGCGAGGACCGTCCCGGCATCGTCGCCAAGGTGACCGGCTGCCTGTTCCAGGCGGGCGCCAACATTCTCGAGGCGCAGCAGTTCGACGATATCGAATCCGGCCGCTTCTTCATGCGCGTCGTCTTTGCCGCCGATACCGGGCTCGAAGGCATGCGCGGCGCGATCGCGCCGATGGCCTCCAGCCTCGGCATGGACTGGTCGCTGCGCGATACCTCGATCAAGCGCCGCGTGGTGCTGATGGTCAGCAAGTTCGACCATTGCCTGGGCGATCTGCTCTACCGCACCCGCATCGGCGAACTGCCGATGGAGATCGTCGCGATCATCGGCAACCATCCCTTGGAAGCGCTCAACGTCTCGCTGTTCGGCGATCTGCCCTACCACCACCTGCCGATCACCAAGGACACCAAGCCGCAGCAGGAAGCGCAAGTGAAGCGCGTGGTCGAGGAAACCGGCGCCGAACTCGTCGTGCTCGCGCGCTACATGCAGATCCTGTCGGACGATCTCGCCAGCTTCCTCTCGGGCCGCTGCATCAACATCCACCACTCGTTCCTGCCCAGCTTCAAGGGCGCCAAGCCCTATCACCAGGCGCACGCGCGCGGGGTGAAGATGATCGGCGCCACCGCGCACTACGTCACCGCCGATCTCGACGAAGGCCCGATCATCCATCAGGACGTCGAGCCGGTCAGCCATGCCGACACGCCGGAGGATCTGGTGCGCAAGGGCCGCGACATCGAACGCCGCGTGCTGGCCGAAGCGGTGCGCCTGCACCTGGGCGACCGCGCTCTGCTCAACGGCAGCAAGACGGTGGTGTTCAAGAGCTGAAAGTTCAGTCGGGCGGAGTTCAGTCGGGCGGAGTTCAGTCGGGCAGGGCCTCGCGCCGGCCGGGCCGCGCGGCAAAGCCGTGCATGCCCATCCACCACTGAAAGGCGATGATCCCGCCCTTCGCCGGGCGCAGCAGCGCGATCAGCAGCACCAGCGCCATCGTGCCCACCAGCGCCATCATAGCGCCCAGCGAAAGGTCGGTCTTCAGCCCCAGCTCGATGATCACCGGCGCCATCACGTGGCCGGTGATCAGGATCGACAAATAGGCGGGAAAGTCGTCCGCCGCGTGCAGCGTCCAGTTCTGCCCGCACAGGCGGCAGCGTTCCACCGGCTTGACGAACCCTGCGAACAGATGCGTGCCGCCGCAGCGCGGACAGCGCCCCCGCGCGCCCCGCGCCAGCGCCGCGCCCAGCGAATGCGGCAGGGCAGCGGAAGGCAGCGGCAGCGCGGCATCGGGCATCGGCCTACTTCTTCGTCGCGAACGGGTTCTTGGGGCTGCGCAGCGTCAGCCGGATCGGCACCGCATCGAATCCCAGTTCGCGCCGGATGCCGTTGATCAGGTACCGGCGGTAGCTTTCGGGCAGTTCGTCCAGCCGCGTGCCGAACAGCACGAAGCCCGGCGGCCGGGTCTTGGCCTGCGTAATATAGCGCAGCTTGATCCGCTTGCCGCCCGGCGCCGGCGGCGGGTTGGCGGCCAGCGCATCGTCGAACCAGCGGTTCAGCGCGGCGGTCGGCACGCGCTTCGACCACGCCGCGCGGATCTCGAAGGCGGCTTTCAGCAGATCGTCGAGCCCCTTGCCGGTGCGGCCCGAAATCGCCAGCAGCGGCACGCCGCGCACTTGCGCAAGGCCATCGTCCAGCGCCTTGCGGATGCCCTGGAACAGGCCCGAAGGATCTTCGGCCACGTCCCACTTGTTGATCGCGATCATCAGCGCGCGACCTTCTTCGAGCACCATCGACGCGATCTTGAGGTCCTGGTGCTCAAGCCCGCGCGTCGCATCGAGCGTCAGCACGACGACTTCGGCGAAATCGATGGCGTGGCGCGCATCGGCCACCGACATCTTCTCGAGCTTTTCGGTCACCTGCGCCTTCTTGCGCATCCCCGCCGTGTCGATCAGGCGGACCGGTCGATAGCCTTCGCGCTCGGGATCGAACCACTGCCAGTCGATGGCGATCGAATCGCGGGTGATGCCTGCTTCCGGCCCGGTCAGCAGGCGGTTTTCGCCCAGCAGCTTGTTGATCAGCGTGGACTTGCCCGCGTTCGGGCGGCCGACGATGGCGAGCTTGAGGACCGATTCGGGATCGAACTCCTCCTCGTCCTCGCCCGCTTCGTCTGCATCCTCGTCCTCTTCGGCCTGCTTGGGCTCGAGATGCGGGCGCAGCGCTTCGAACAGGTCGGCCAGGCCCTGGCCATGCTCGGCGGAAAAAGCCACCGGCTCGCCGAAGCCTAGGGCAAATGCGTCATAGATGCCGGGATCGCCCGAACGGCCCTCGGCCTTGTTGGCCATCAGCACGATCGGCACGCGGCTCGATCGCAGGTATCGGGCGATTTCCTCGTCGAGCGGGGTGACGCCGGCACGCGCGTCGATCACGAACAGCGCCACGTCGGCACCGATCAGCGATGCCTCGGTCTGCTGGCGCATGCGGCCGGGCAGCGTTTCGGGATCGAGGTCTTCCCATCCGGCGGTGTCGACGATGGTGAAGTCGAGCCCCAGCAGGCTCGCATCGCCGAAGCGGCGGTCGCGCGTGACGCCCGGCTGGTCGTCGACAAGCGCCAGCTTCTTGCCCACGAGCCGGTTGAACAGCGTGGATTTGCCGACGTTGGGCCGGCCGATAATGATAACCTGGGGACGCATGGTCCTCCCGTGGCCCTTATGCGCGCCGAAGGCAAGCATACGGCGTTCTTACTCACTTTGGCTATAGAGCCGTTAACCATTGTGTGAAAGCCTTGCTCAACCACGGCAAGGCAGAAACATGCCCATGCGGAATTGGACTTGGACGGGCATCCCGCTCGCGATCATGCTGGCAACCGGCTTCGGCGCGACCGCGCTGGCGCGCGCCATCGATGCGCCGGTCGCGGGCTACGACGATGCTTCGGTCGGCGACGATGCCGATACCGGCCTTGAATGCGTGCCCTATGCCCGGCAGGTGTCTGGCATCGCGATCTATGGCGATGCCTGGCGCTGGTGGGACCAGGCCGAAGGCCAGTATGCGCGCGGCCGCCGGCCCAGGGTGGGCGCGGTGATGAGCTTTGCGCCCCACGGCGCGATGCGCCTTGGCCACGTTGCCGCCGTCAGCCGGATCATCGACCGCCGCACCGTCCTGCTGCGCCATGCCAACTGGTCGCCCATCGGCGGCCGCCGCGGCCAGATCGAGGACAACGTCCGCGCCATCGACGTCTCGCCCGACAACGACTGGAGCGAAGTGCGCGTGTGGTACGCCCCGCTCGGCGATCTCGGCACCACGCACTGGCCGGTCAATGGCTTCATCTACAACGAACCCGCAGACCCCGCCGCGCGGATGACCGGCAAGCCCGTCGTCCTCGCCTCGGCATCGCTGCCTGCCACGCTTGCCCGCGCGCCCTATCGCTCGCAGATCGGCGCGGACTTCCTCTCGGGCATCGCCACCGACACGCCGGCCCGCCCGCGCCCCGCCGCCAAGGCCGCCAGCGCCTCCTCGTCCCCTCTGTCGCCCGCGCCCGCGCGCCGGATGCTCGCCTACGCCGAACCGGTCGCGCAGACGAAAACGACCGCACCCCGGGGGGCGCGGTCGCTTGCCGACGATCCGATCGGCCGGATCATCGCCGCACGGATGCGGTAATCACCCGGCGCGTTACAGCGTGGTGAAGATCGCGCCGAAGTCCTTGCCGCCGTTGCCGGCTTCGACGAACGCTTCGTAGATCGCCTTGGCGTGCTCGCCCATGGGGACGGTCGCACCCGCGCTCTGCGCGCCTTCCATGGCGAGCTTCAGATCCTTGAGCATCAGCGCCGAGGCGAAGCCGCCGGCATAGCCGTTGTCCGCCGGGCTCGTCGCGCCAACGCCCGGTGCCGGGGTATAGTCGTTGAGCGACCAGCAGTAACCCGTCGACTTCGACGAGATCTCGTAGAACTTCTGCGGATCGAGCCCGGCCTTGCCGGCCAGCGCCAGCGCCTCGCACGTGCCGATCATGTGGATCGCCAGCAGCATGTTGTTGCACATCTTGGCAACCTGGCCTGCGCCCACCTCGCCGGCATGGATCACCGCCTTGGCCATCGGTTCAAGCACGGCCTTGGCCTTTTCGAACGTCGCGTCCGAAGCGCCGACCATGAACGTCAGCGTGCCGCCGTTGGCCGCCGCAATCCCGCCCGAAACCGGCGCATCGGCCATTTCGTATCCGGCATCGCTGGCCAGCGCCGCCACTTCGCGCGCCGTGGCAACGTCGATCGTCGAACAGTCAAGGAACAGCGCGCCCTTGGGCGCCTTGCCGATCACGTCGGCGGTATAGACGCTCTTCACGATGGCCCCGTTGGGCAGCATCGTAACCACCGCATCGACGTCGGCAACGGCGTCGGGCACGGCGGTAAAGGTCTGGCAGCCGCCCTCGCCGGCCTTGGTCAGCGCGTCTGCGGAAAGGTCGAAGGCGTGGACCTGGTGGCCCGCCTTGACCAGGTTCGCGGCCATGCCGCCGCCCATGTTGCCAAGGCCGATGAATGCGATCTTCATAGCGTTGCTCCTCAGCGGCCCTTGAACACGCCGGGGCGCTTTTCGATGAAGGCCTTCATGCCCTCGGCCTTGTCCTCGCTCGCGGTCAGGACCTGGAACACGCGGCGTTCGAACAGCAGGCCCTGGTCCAGCGTCGTTTCGAACGCGGCGTTGACCATTTCCTTGTTGGCGACAGCGGCCATCGGCGGCATCGCCGCGATCGTCTCGGCTGCCTTGAGCGCTTCGGCCAGCAGGTCGGCCAGCGGCACCACGCGGCTGACCAGGCCCGAACGCTCGGCCTCGGTCGCGTCCATCATGCGGCCCGTCAGGCACATGTCCATCGACTTGGCCTTGCCCACCGCGCGGGTCAGGCGCTGCGATCCGCCCATGCCGGGAGCCACGCCCAGCTTGATCTCGGGCTGGCCGAACTTGGCGTTTTCCGATGCGATGATGAAGTCGGCCATCATCGCCAGCTCGCACCCGCCGCCCAGCGCAAACCCGTTCACCGCCGCGATCCACGGCTTGCGCGTGGTCTTCACGATGTGGCTGGTCCACTTCGAGAAGAAGTCCTCGTTATAGAAATCCGCCGCCGGCTTGTCGGCCATTTCCTTGATGTCGGCGCCCGCGGCAAAGGCCTTCTCGCCCGATCCCGTCAGCACGGCGCAACGCTGCGAAGCATCGGCCTCGAACGCCGCGAAGGCCTCGATCAGTTCGCCCAGAACCTGCGAATTGAGCGCGTTGAGCGACTGCGGGCGGTTGAGCGTGATGAGGGTGACGGCACCCTTCTGTTCGACGAGGATCGTTTCAAAGGCCACGGTCATCTCCGCTGTTCTGATGGTTCTGGATGTTGTGAAGCAGGGTGGCGAGGTGATCCTCGCTGGCGTGCTGGTGCGCTTCGGCCGCATCGGTCAGCACGTTGTCATAAGGGATGGGTTCGTCGAACTGGTCGGCGGCAAGGTCCCAGTATCGGCCGTCGATCAGGTTATAGAAATGCGTGCCGCCCTTGGTCGCCGTCTTGACGATGTCCCCGCCGAAATGGCGCTGCACGGCCAGCGCCGTCACCGCGCACTGGTTGCGGCAGGGGTTGGCCGGATCGAACGCGTCGGGAATCGTCTGCGCCGACCAGCTGCGCTTCACCACATGGTACAGCGCGATCGGGTCGGCAAAGCTCACAGCGGTTTCCACTCATCCGCCGGATCGAGCGGGGCGAAGATGCCGTCGATCAGGGCATCGCTGACGCCCTCGGGCGTGGCCGGGTCCCACTTGGGGGCATTGTCCTTGTCGACGATCACCGCCCGCACGCCTTCGGCAAAGTCCGGGCGGGTCAGCACGCGGCTGGCGATGCGGTATTCCGTCGCCATGTTCGCGGCAAAGTCGGGCAAGGTCAGGCTGTCGGCTAGCTGGCGCAGCGCGACCTTGCAGGTCTGCGGGCTCTTGGTGGCAAGGCTCGCCAGCGTAGCGTTCGCGAAATCGCTGCATTCGGCCTTCAGCGCGGCAAGGATGTCTTCATAGACGTTGGAAGCGAACAGCCGCTCGATCTCGGCTGCATGAACGGCGATCTTCGCCTCGGGCGGCACCGCCGAAAGTTCGCGCAGGATCGTCGCGATCGCGCCCGGCTCGGCCGCGATCCGCGCCTTGGCCGCGGCCAGGTTCTCGGCCGGCAAGTAATGGGTGGCAAGGCCCGCCCAGACGCATTCCGCCCCGTCCAGCCGCGCGCCGGTCAGCGCAAGGTACTGGCCCAGCCGCCCCTTCAGCCGCGACAGGTACCAGCCGCCGCCCACATCGGGGAACAGGCCGATGCCGGTCTCGGGCATGGCCAGCCGCGTCGCCTCGGTCGCCACGCGGTACTGCGCCGGGCCCGAAATGCCCACGCCCCCGCCCATGGTGATCCCGTCCATGAACGCCACCACCGGCTTGGGGTAGGTCATGATCAGGTGGTTGAGCTGGTATTCGTCGTGGAAGAACTTGCGCCCCGAAGCGCCGCCATCGTTCAGCGCCGAATTGCGCAGGAAGGCGATGTCCCCCCCTGCGCAGAAGCCCCGGCCCTCGCTGTGGTCGATCAGCACCGCCTGCACCGCCTCGTCACCCTGCCAGCCCTGCATCGCCGCGACCATGGCATGCACCATGTCGAGGTTGAGCGCATGGATCGCCTTGGGCCGGTTGAGCGACAGCACGCCCACCGCCCCGTCGCGCTTCACCAGAAGGTCATCGGTCACTGAACAATCTCCGTTCACTTCAGGCGCAGCCCGAAAGCGTTCATTTCAGCAGGTCGCGGCCCACGATCATCCGCATCACCTCGTTGGTGCCTTCCAGGATGCGGTGGACGCGCAGGTCGCGCCAGAAGCGCTCGATCGGGTAGTCGCGCAGGTAGCCATAGCCGCCGAACATCTGCAGCGCCTTGTCGACGATTTCCGAGCCGTTGTCGGTCGAAAGCTTCTTCGCCATCGCCGAAAAGCGCGTCTTGTCGGGCGCGCCCTGCGTCACCTTGGCCGCCGCGAGGTAGAGCAGCGCGCGCGCCGCTTCCAGGTCGGTCGCCATGTCGGCCAGCACGAACTGGGTGTTCTGGAACTCGGCGATCGACTTGCCGAACTGCTTGCGATCCTTGACGTACTGGATCGCCTCGTCGAGGCAGCGCTGCGCCCCGCCCAGCGAGCACGCGCCGATGTTCAGGCGCCCGCCGTCCAGACCCGCCATCGCGAACTTGAAGCCATCGCCTTCCGCGCCGACGCGGTTGGCCACCGGCACCTTCACGTTGTCGAAGATCACCTGCGCGGTGGGCGACGCGTTCCAGCCGAGCTTCTTTTCCGGCGCGCCGAAGCTCACGCCGTCCATGTCCTTGTCGATCACCAGGCACGAAATGCCGCGCGCGCTGTCATCGCCCGTGCGCACCATCGTCACGTAGATATCGTTGACGCCGCCGCCCGAGATGAACTGCTTGGTGCCGTTGACGACGTAGTGGTCGCCTTCCAGCCGCGCCGTGGTCTTCAGCGCCGCCGCGTCAGAACCCGAACCCGGCTCGGTCAGGCAGTAGCTGGCGATCTTGTCCATGGTCACCAGCTGGGGAAGGTAGCGGCCCTTGATCTCGTCGCCGCCGAAGCAGTCGATCATCCACGACGCCATGTTGTGGATCGAGATGAACGCGCTCGTTGCCGGGCAGCCATAGGCCATGGCTTCCATGATCAGCGCCGCTTCCAGACGGCCAAGGCCGATGCCGCCCGATTCCTCGCTGACATAGATCGCGGCAAAGCCCAGCTCGGCCGCCGCCTTGATCGTTTCGCGCGGGAAGGTGTGCTCCTCGTCCCACTGCGCGGCGAACGGGGTGATCGCATCGGCGGTGAAACGGCGCGCCATGTCCTGGATGGCGATCTGGTCTTCGGTCAGCGCGAACTGATCGGTCATGTGTCTCATCCCCTTGGGCGCTTAATCGCCCGCTTGAATTGCCTGACCGGCGCCTAGACCCGGCGCTCCATGGCTGTCCAGTCTCACCCATGGGCCATGCCGGCAATCGGGCGGCGGAGCAGCAATTGCGTGCAAAGAGCCGGGCAATTTTATGCCCGGCTCCATGCCTTTCCCATCAGCCCATCGTCGGGATGACGAAGGCGTTGCCGCCGTCGGGCGAACCGTCGGGCCAGCGCTGGGTCACGGTCTTCACCTTGGTCCAGAACTTCACGCCTTC
Organism: Novosphingobium olei; assembly: GCF_037076535.1. Classification (NCBI taxonomy): domain Bacteria; kingdom Pseudomonadati; phylum Pseudomonadota; class Alphaproteobacteria; order Sphingomonadales; family Sphingomonadaceae; genus Novosphingobium; species Novosphingobium olei. The sequence continues at coordinate 3,409,625 of NZ_AP029021.1, forward strand.
CATGCCGTGCTGGTTGGTGTCGCCGAACGCCGAACGCTTCCACCCGCCGAAGGTGTGGTAGGCGACCGGCACCGGGATCGGCACGTTGATGCCCACCATGCCGACATTGACGCGCGCGGCGAACTCGCGCGCGGCATGGCCGTTGCGCGTGAAGATGGCGACGCCATTGCCGTACTGGTGCTTGCTCGGCAGCTCGACCGCTTCCTCGAAGTTCTTGGCGCGCACGATCTGCAGCACGGGCCCGAAGATCTCGTTGTGGTAGCTGTCCATGTCCGGCGTCACGTGGTCGATCAGCGTCGGGCCGACGAAGAAGCCCTTTTCGTGGCCCTGCAGGGTAAAGCCGCGGCCGTCGATGACCAGCTCGCCGCCTTCTTCCACGCACTTGCCGATCCAGCCCTCGACCTTTTCCTTGTGCGCCTGGGTCACCACCGGACCATAATGCGCTTCGGGATCGGTCGATACGCCCACGCGCAGCGCGTTGATCGCGGGGATCAGCTTGGCGCGCAGCTTCTCGGCGGTTTCCTCGCCTACCGGCACGACCACGGGCAGCGCCATGCAGCGCTCGCCGGCCGAACCGAAGGCCGCGCCGCACAGATCGTTGACCACCTGGTCAAGGTCGGCGTCGGGCATGACGATGCCGTGGTTCTTCGCACCGCCCATGGCCTGCACGCGCTTGCCCGCCGCCACGCCGCGGTTGTAGACATAGTGCGCGATGTCGGACGATCCGACGAAGCTGATCGCGCCGATCGCCGGGTGATCCAGGATCGCGTCGACCATTTCCTTGTCGCCGTGGACCACCTGGCAGATGCCCTCGGGCAGGCCCGCTTCGATGAACAGCTCGGCCAGGCGCACCGGCACCGAAGGATCGCGTTCGCTGGGCTTGATGATGAAAGCGTTGCCCGTGGCGATGGCGATCGCGCTCATCCACAGCGGGATCATGCCGGGGAAGTTGAACGGCGTGATGCCCGCGCCGATGCCGATCGGCTGGCGCATCGAATAGACGTCGATGCCGGGGCCGGCGCCTTGGGTGTATTCGCCCTTGATCACGTGCGGCAGGCCGCAGGCGAACTCGACGACTTCAAGCCCGCGCTGGATGTCGCCCTTGGCATCGGCGATGACCTTGCCGTGCTCGGACGAAAGCGTGCGGGCGAGCTCCTCCATGTTCGCTTCGACCAGTTCCTTGAAGCGAAACATCACGCGGGCGCGGCGCTGCGGGTTGGTCGCGGCCCAGGCGGGCTGCGCCTTCAGCGCGGCCTGCACCGCGCGCTCGAGCGTTTCGGCCGTGCCGAGCGCCACTTGCGCCTGCACGCCGCCGTTGTTGGGGTCGAAGACGTCGCCCTTGCGGGCGGGCTCGCCGCCGGCACCGCCGACGATGAAATGGTCGATGAGGCGCATGGTAATCCTCTCAAACTGGATGGGCGACTGGACTTGGGCCGCGATGTGCACCCCCGCCCGGTTGCAAGCAAGGCGCGAAAATGCGAGGTTCACCTGCATTTATGCAGGTACCCGACTGGAACGACTTTCAGGCCTTCCTCGCCGTCGCGCGCAGCGGCCAGCTCGCGCGCGCCGCCGCCGCGATGGGCGTCGATGCCACCACCGTCGGCCGCCGCCTGCGCCGGCTCGAATCGCGCGTCGGCGCCACGCTGTTCGAACAGACGCGCGAAGGACAGGTCCTGACCGAAGCGGGCGAAGCCATGCTCGCCGAGGTCGAGGCGATGGAGCAGGCCGCCAGCCGCATCGCCGAACATGCCGCCACCGGCGGTGGCCCGGCCGGGCTCCTGCGCGTCAGTCTGTCCGAAGGCTTCGCCAGCTGGATCGTCGCGCCCGCGCTGCCCAGCTTCATCGATGCCAATCCGCGTCTGATGGTCGATCTGGTGGCGAACTCGGGCTTCCTCAGCCCGTCCAAGCGCGAAGCCGATCTTGCCGTCACGCTCTCCCGCCCCCGCGCGGGCCCGGTCATCGCGGGCAAGCTGTCGGACTATGCGCTCAGGCTCTACGCCACGCGCGGCTATCTCGCGCGCCGCGGCATGCCCGAACGCCCGGCAGACCTCGCGCAGGGCCATCGCCTCGTCGGCTACATCCCCGACCTGCTGTATGCGCCCGAACTGCGCTATCTGGCTGAAATCGAGGAGGATCTTTCCGCGACGGTGCGCTCCAGCTCGATCAACGCGCAGCACCGCCTGATCGCCGCCGGGGCCGGCATCGGCGTGCTGCCCTGCTTCATCGGCGATGCGGACAAGTGGCTGGTGCCCGTGCTGCCAGAGGCGCGCATCACGCGCAGCTTCTGGCTCGTGACGCACAAGGACACGCACAACCTCGCCCGCGTGCGCGCCTTCAAGGACTGGCTGACCGCGCTCGCCTTGCGCGAACGCGCCCGCCTGCTGCCCCGGTGACCGGAGAGCGAAGCCGCCGGGCCACGCGCCCGGCCGGCTTTCAGGCCTTGGCGACCGGCGCGCCCTCGCCCAGGTCCTCGTACCACGCCTCGACCGGACCGTTCAGCTTGAGCGTCAGCGGATTCCCCTTGCGATCCATGGTCTTGCCCGCCTGCACGCGGACCCAGCCCTCGGAAATGCAGTATTCCTCGACATTGGTGCGCACCGTGCCCTTGAAGCGGATGCCCACGCCACGGCGCAGCTTGTCCGCATCGAAGTACGGGCTGCGCGGATTGATGGCGAGGTGATCCGGCGGCACGTCGGGGCCGGAAGTCTGCGGAGTGGTTTCGTCGGTCATGGTGCGCGGCAAATATCTTGCCCACCCCACTTGTCAATCGCAGCCGCACGGGATAGAGGCGCGCCCCTGCCCCGGCTCCACGCCGGCGAGCGGGCGCGTAGCTCAGCGGTAGAGCACACCCTTCACACGGGTGGGGTCACAGGTTCAATCCCTGTCGCGCCCACCACTCAAACCCGCGGGGGTCCCTGCGGGTTTTTGTGTTTCTGGCCCGGGGCGCGGATTTGCGGAAGTTGTGCGCCCCACCCGATCCTCCCCTGCAAGTGGAGGGGGTACAGCGCGCGGCCCCAAAGAAGAGAACAGTCCTTCGACAAGCTCAGGACGGACGGAGTACGGAAGCCCCCAAAACGTCATCCCAGCGAAGGCTGGGATCGCTGGCCACCGAGCGCCTACCAACCGGTCCGCAAACCGCCAGCGATGCCAGCCTACGCTGGCATGACGGTTGAGTAATAAAGAGCCCCCACCCTAATCCGCCTGCCCTGAGACTGTCGAAGGGCCGCCCTTGTCCTTCAAGCGCAACAGGGAGATCGAACGCAACACCTCCCCACAGCGCAACCCTCGCGCCGGAAGACGTCCCGGGAGCGCGAGGGGGGCACCCCCTCGCATCTATCCTGTTCTTTGGCCTTCCCTGCCCAACCTTGACAAAACGTACCATATAGGTTATAGGCCACCCCACGGACCGGGAGCGGCATGGCCGGCTTGCTCTTCGCTCCTTCGGGCCAATCTCCACGATGGGAAAGGCCCGACGCGACCGGCGCGGGTCGGCGCTGCGGTAGGCCACTTCCTCGGAAGCGGTCAGCGAGGGCGTTAAGCCCCAGTCCCGGGCACACCCAACGCCACTGCAACGGACGGGCGGATGTGGTGCGGTGGTTCAACCGCGTGCATGCGCCTCCCTGAAGTCACAGTGCCCCATGACCTGCCAAGATGGCCCTAGCGCCGATCGAGGCCGTCCGGGCTGATCCTTCAGGGACTTTTCGCTACGGACCGGGCCGCCTTGCGAGCCGCCGCCCGGGTTTCGAGCCCCCGTCCGAATTCAGGCTGAGCCGATCCGGGATAGCCAACGCCCCGCCGGCCACTCGCCAGAGCGTTCCTCTTGCCCTCCACGCGCACGCGCCACGCATGGCGCCCGCGCCGGTCGCGCAGGTCCGTATCTTCCCCCACGGCGTTATCGTCCGGGCTCGCCGCCGGATAAGCCTCTGTGAACGCGAGGCAGGCCCTACTTCACCACCTCGCCGCCCTTCATCACGTGGGCGACGTTTTCCAGCACCGCGATGTCGGCCAGCGGATCGCCCGCCACCGCCACCATGTCGGCATAGTGGCCGGGGGACAGCGCGCCGACGTCCTTGCTGCGCCCCAGCAGCTCGGCGCTGACCGTGGTGGCCGACTGGATCGCCTGCATCGGCGTCATGCCGTAGCGCACCATGTACTTGAACTGCCGCGCGTTGAGCCCGTGGGGATAGACCCCGGCATCGGTGCCGAAGCTCAACTTCACGCCCGCCTTCACCGCCTTGCGAAAGCCCTGGCGCTGCGCCTCGGTGGTATCGTCGTTCTTGCGCAGCATGTCGGAAGGCCAGTGATCGCGGCGGCCCACGTCGGCGATCCAGTCGCCGTCGTATATATCCATGTCGAGCCACACGCCCTTCGCTTTCGCCAGCGCGATGCCTTCGTCGTCGATCAGGCTGGCGTGCTCGATCGCGCGCACGCCCGCGTTGATCGCCGCCTTGATGCCGCCTGCGCCGTGCGCGTGCGCGGTCACCCACGATCCGCGCTGGCGGGCTACGTCGACCGCCGCCTTCATGATCTCGGGCGAAAGCTCCAGCTGCCCCGGCTCGGTCCCCTGCGCCAGCACCGCGCCGGTGGCGATCAGCTTGATCGAATCGGCGCCGTTCTGGAACAGGCGGTTGACCACCAGCGTGGTGTCCGCCGCATCGCGCACCACGCCCGCGCGCATGTCGGCGGGCACGGTCACGTCGGGCGCGAAGCCGGTCACTTCGCCCCCGCCGCCGGGGATGGTGACATAGGCGCCCACCGCGCTCATCCGCGGCCCCGGCACGTCGCCGCGCTCGATCGCGTTGCGCAATTCGACGTCGGCATAGGCGCGGAACGATCCGACATCGTGCACCGTGGTGAAGCCCGCCAGCAGCGTCTTCTTCGCATTGCGCGCGCCGATGAAGGCGATTTCCATCGGCGAATGCAGCAGCGGTTCGGCCACGTTGTTCGACTGGTCGACGTCGGCCAGATGCACGTGGCAATCGATCAGGCCGGGCAGCACGGTGAGGTCCGACCAGTCGACCACCTTGGCGCCCGGTGGCACCGCGCCCGCGCCATCGGGCCCGACCGCGGCGACGCGTCCGTCCTCGACCCGCAGCACCTGGGCCGCCAGCACCCGCCCGCCCTCCGGATCGATCAGCCGCCCGGCGCGGACGTACAGCGTTTCCGCCTGCGCAGCGGCGGGCAGCAGGGCGAGCGAGGCAAGGAGCAGGCGCAGCATGGATCGCAGACTAGCGCGCGCCCCGCCCGGCGCCAGCCTCCATTCGCCGACTCTCTATTCGCCGATCAGGTGGGCCACCACCTGCCGCCGGTGGGCGGCACGGCGATGTTCGACAAGGTAGATCCCCTGCCACGTCCCCAGCGCCATCCGCCCGCCCAGCACCGGGATCGACAGCGTCACGCCCGTCAGCAGGGCTTTGAGGTGTGCGGGCATGTCGTCGGGCCCTTCGTCATCGTGGGCATAGCCGTCATTCTCGGGCGCCAGCCGGTCGAGCCAGCGCATGATGTCACCGCGTACTTCGCGCGCCGCGTTTTCCTGGATGCACAGCGAAGCCGAGGTGTGCCGGCACAGCAAGGTCAGCAGCCCCTTGCCGATCCCCTGCGCGCCGAGCCAGTCGGACACCACGCCGGTGATCTCGTGCAGGCCCCGGCCCGGAGTCTCGATCGTGAAGGTGGTGGTCGCCTGCTGCATCGTCCCCATATGGCAGAGATGCGCCCGCATCAGCCAGACTTGTTCGACGACAGCCCCCGCGCGCAAGTCGGAGCCCCACTGCCCGAAGGCATGGCGCTGCACCCCGGCATGGTCGATGGTGCGCAAGAAGCCGCGCTGATCGCCGGGATCGATGCCTCCCCGCTCACCCCGTTCGCATTCCAGGGGTGGCTGGGCAAGCGGCTGACCATGTCATGGGGCAGCGCCTACGACTACCAGCGTGGCACCGTCCTGCCCGCACCGCCGATCCCCGACTGGCTATTGCCCTTGCGCGCCCGAATGGCCGGCTGGGCAGAGGTCGATCCCGCCGCGCTCGTCCAGGCGCTCGCGATCCGCTACGATCCGGGCGCGGGGATCGGCTGGCATCGCGATCGTCCGCAATATGGGCTGGTGCTCGGCCTCTCGCTCGGCGCGCCCGACCGCTTCCGCCTGCGCCGCCGCCGCGCCAACGGCACCTTCGATCGGTGCGAGGTGCCGCTCACCCCGCGCGAGGCCTATCGCCTCGACGGACCCGCGCGCAGCGCATGGGAGCATTCGATCCTGCCCGCCACCGCCACGCGCTGGTCGCTCACCTTCAGGACATTACGCTAGCGCTGTCTTGAACAGCGCGAGCATCCGGCCCCATGCCTTTTCGGCCTGCGCCTGGTCATAGATCGGCGCATCGATCGTGCACCAGCCGTGCTGCGCGGGGTAGACTTCCACCTCGGCCGCACGCCCCGCCGCCTTGGCTGCCGCGCGCAGCGCGTCCTTGTCGCCGGGCGCGCGCTCGTCGTCGTTCTGGGCGATGGCGAAAAGGTAGCTCGCCTGCGTGCTCGCCAGCAGCTTGTGCGGGCTGTCGGGCGTTTCGTTGACGAGATTGGCGCCATGGAAGCTCGCCGCCGCGCCCACGCGCGCCGGGCTCGCCACGGCGGTGCGCACGGTGAACGGCCCGCCCATGCAATAGCCCGCCGAACCGATCTTGCGCTTGGTGTCGACTTCGGCCTGCCCGTCGAGCCAGGCGACGAAAGCCCCGGCATCGCTGGTCGTGCCCGCCGGCGTGATCGCCGCGATCATCGGCTTGAGCTTTTCCTGCCCCGCAGGCGTGCGCCATTCGGACAGGCTCGTCATGATCGGCGCAGGCGCCGAGCGATAATACTGGTTGACCACCAGCACGGCATAGCCTGCGCTGGCAAGGCGGGTGCCCATCGTGCGGTAGGCATCGCGAAGGCCCGCGATGTCGGGCCAGAGGATCACCGCCGCATGCCTGCCCGACTTGGGATAGACGAAGAAGGCGTCGGCCTTGCCATCGGGGGTGGTGATCGTCACCGCGCGGCTGGCGGTGGGCAGCGCACCGGCATCGGGCGCCGCGACGCAACCGGGCGCGACCGCCAGGACCGCCGCACCCGCGCCCAGCGCGGCAAAGCGCCGCCGGTCGACGGGATAGCCCTGGGCCGGATGTCCCTGGGCCGGATAAACTTGGGCAAGGAAGCGCTCGTTGTCGCTTTCGGTCAGTTCATCGCACATCGTGTCCGCTCCTTCGCCTGCCCGTCGCCCCGCACGATAGCGTGCTGGCGAAGCGGTGCAATGCTGCCCTTGGGCACACCCTAGGTTCCCCTTGCCGAGCGCCTGCAACCGATTTAACTGATGGATTAAACAAGCACCCTGAAAGGAATCCCGTGGCCGACCACATCGCCGGAAAGTCTATCGTCATCACCGGTGCGGGCGGCGGCTTCGGCAAGCTGGTCGCGGAAAAGGCGGCGGCGCGCGGGGCAAAGGTGACGCTGGGCGATATCAACGGCGAAGCGCTCGATGCCACGGTCGCCGAAATCCGTGGGCACGGCGGCACCGCGCAGGGGCTGGCGACCGATGTGACCGATCTTGCCGCGATGAAGGCGCTGGTCGACCTCGCCGTTCGTGGCCACGGCGGGATCGACGTGATGGTCAACAACGCTGGGATCATGCCGCTGGCGTTCTTTGCCGACCATGCCTCTGCCTATGACGCGTGGGTCCGCTGCATCGACATCAACTTCAAGGGCGTGCTCAACGGCATGGTCGCCGCCTACGATCCGATGATCGCTGCCGGCCGGGGCCAGGTGATCAACGTGTCGTCGATTTACGGCAATTTCCCGACCGTGGGCGCGGGCGTCTATGGCGCGACCAAGGCGGCCGTGAACATCCTGGGGGAATCGCTGCGGCTGGAATCGCGGGGCAAGATCAAGGTGACGACGGTCAAGCCGACGGGCGTTGCCGGCACCGGGCTGGCCGGAACGGTCGTCAACATGGATGGCCTTGCCGGCATCCTCGGGCTCAATGCTGCCGAGGCGAACGCCGTGTTCGCGCAGATGGCCGACGGTTCGATCGACCCGGCGCGGCTCAACCCCGAAAACATCGACTACGCCAATCTCGAACCGCGCTTCATCGCCGATGCCGTGCTCCACGCGATCGACCAGCCCTGGGGCGTTTCGATCGGGGAGATCACCGTGCGCGGCGCGGGCGATTACTACATGCTTTGAAACTGACGCGCACCCTGCCGGGGGTGCACGATGGGAAAGAACGTACCGGGCAAAAGCCCGGCGGATGGAGAGGATCCGACAATGCGCATGAAACAGCTTTCGGCCGTCGCGATTTCCACGGTGGCGCTGGCCATCGCCGCCTGCCAGATCGGCGGGGCGGACCCGGTCAAGGCCGGGGCCACGGCCGGGGTGACCGACGCGATGATCGCCGCGGCACCCGATGCCGAATGGCTGAGCTATGGCCGCGATTATGGCGAGCAGCGCTTTTCGCCGCTGACGCAGGTCAACGACCAGAACGTGGGCCAGCTCGGCCTTGCCTGGTACGCCGATCTCGACACCGCGCGCGGGCAGGAAGCGACCCCGCTGGTGCACGACGGGGTGATCTACGTTTCCACCGCATGGTCGATGGTCAAGGCCTACGACGCCCGGACCGGCCAGCCCAAGTGGGCCTATGACCCCAAGGTTCCGCGCGAAACGCTGGTCCGCGCGTGCTGCGATGCGGTCAACCGGGGCGTGGCGATCTATGGGGACAAGATCTACGTCGGCACGCTCGATGGCCGCCTCGTCGCGCTGGATGCCAAGACGGGCAAGGAAGTGTTCTCCAAGGTCGTCGTGCCCGATCAGCAGAACTACACCATCACCGGCGCCCCGCGCGTGGTGAAGGGCCGCATCCTGATCGGCGCGGGCGGCGGCGAATACCGGGCGCGCGGCTATCTCGCGGCCTATGATCCCAACACGGGCGCCGAAGTGTGGCGCTTCAACACCGTGCCCGGCAACCCGGCCGATGGCTTTGCCAAGGAAGGCCGCAACGCCAGGGCGATGGAAGCCGCGGCCAAGAGCTGGGCCGGCGACTGGTGGACCATCGGCGGCGGCGGCACGGTGTGGGATTCGATCACCTATGATCCCGCCACCAACCTCGTGCTGTTCGGCACCGGCAATGCCGAGCCTTGGAACCCGGCGGCGATGGGCCGCGAAGGCGATGCGCTCTACACCTCCTCGATCGTGGCGGTGAATGCCGAAACCGGCGAATATGCCTGGCACTTCCAGGAAACGCCGGAAGACCGCTGGGACTTCGATTCCGATGCGCAGATTACCATCGCCGACGTGATGGTGAACGGGCAGAAGCGCCACGTTGCCATCCACGCGCCCAAGAACGGCCATGTCTACGTGCTCGACGTGAAGACCGGCCAGTTCCTTTCGGGCACGCCGTGGGTTCCGGTGAACTGGACCACCGGGCTCGATCCCAAGACCGGCAAGGCGACGATCAATCCCGAAGCGCGCTATGACAAGACCGGCAAGCCCTGGGTGGGCCTGCCCGGCGCGATCGGCGCGCATTCGTGGCACGCGCAGAGCTTCAGCCCCAAGACCGGCCTGCTCTACATCCCCACCAACGTCGCCGCGCAGGGCTATGTCGCGGCCAAGGACTGGAAGCCGAGCGCGATCGGCTACCAGTTCGCGATCGACCCTTCGCAGACCTCGCTGCCCGCCGAAGGCCGCGCCGCCGCCAAGGCCGCGACGGTCGGCGCGCTGGTCGCCTGGGACGTTGCCGCCAAGAAGGAAGCCTGGCGCGTGCCGATGCCCACGCCGTGGAACGGCGGCGTGCTGTCGACCGCGGGCAACCTCGTGTTCCAGGGCAACGCCACCGGCCAGTTCGTCGCCTACAGCGCGGACAAGGGGCAGAAGCTGTGGTCCTATGGCACGCAGAGCGGCGTGATCGCCGCGCCGATGACCTATGCCATCGGCGGTGAACAGTATGTCGCCATCCTGGTCGGCTGGGGCGGCGTGTGGGATCTTTCGGCGGGCATCCTTGCCCACACCGGCGGCGCCTACAAGAACATCAGCCGCCTGATGGTATTCAAGCTGGGCGCCAAGGGCACGCTGCCCGCCGCGCCCAAGCCCGACAACCAGGCGGTGCTCGATCCGCCGCCGTTCACCGGCAAGCCCGAACAGGTCGCGCGCGGCAGCCAGCTCTATGGCCGCTACTGCACGGTCTGCCACGGCGACGCGGCGATCGCCGGCGGCCTTGTGCCCGACTTGCGCCATTCGGGCGCGCTCGGCTCGGACGAGGCGATCAAGTCGATCGTGATCGACGGCGTGCTGCACGAAAACGGCATGGTCTCGTTCAAGTCGGCGCTGAAGCCCGAGGATGCCGAGGACCTGCGCCAGTTCCTGATCAAGCGCGCCAACGACGACAAGGCTCTCGAAGAAAAGAAGGGCGGCTGATCCCGCCCGCTTGCGGATCACGGTCATGCCGGGCACCCTGCCGGGCATGACCGCCGTTTCCGCCAACGATCCCGAAGACATCCGCGCTTTCCATCGCCTGAGCGAGGAAATCACCACGTCGGGACGGCTGGAAGCGCACGATATCGACCGCCTGGCCGCGATCGGGGTGGCGCACGTGATCAACCTGGCGCTGGCCGACCATCCCGAGGCGCTGGCGGACGAAGCCGAGCGCTGCGCCGCCGCCGGGATCGGCTATACCCACATTCCGGTGCCGTTCGACGCGCCGGGCGAGGACCATCTCGCCGCGTTCGACACCGCGATGGAGGCAGCCGGCGGCCCGGTGCACGTGCACTGCATCATGAACTGGCGGGTTTCGGCCTTCTTCTACCGCCGCCACATCGCGCAAGGCATGGCCGAGCGCGAGGCGCGGGCGCTGATGGAGCGGCATTGGGTGCCCGAAACCAACAGCAATCCCCACGCCCCCGCCTGGGCGGCGTTCATTGCCCATCCCAGAAGTTGAGTTCCAGCAGCACGCCGTTGGGATCGAGCGTGAACACCTGGGTAAGGCCGATCGAATCGATCCGGTTGTGCTGGCAATCGCGCCCCATGTCCTTGAGCCGGGCGAGCACCACATCGGGTTCGCTGCAATTGAGCGCGACATGGTGGATCGCCCCGGTCTCTCCCCCGGCGACGGCGGCGCGATCGTAGGCGCGCGGGCAATCGACCGAATTGAGGTGGAGGATCGGCCGCCCTTGCCGGTCGTGCATCCACTGGATCTGGTCGGGCCGGGACGGCGGCGGCCCGTCGCGCCGTTCAAGGCCGAGCAGCGCGGCATAGAACGCGGCGCTGGCGTCAAGGTCGGCGCAGATGATGTTGACGTGATCGAGCGCGTTGACCTGCATCGGAAATCCCCTCGGAAGCTTTTGCCGCAGCTTGGGGGCATGGGCCGCGCGGCGCAACTGCCAGATCTGGCGAGGGGCCTTACACAGCGATTCACCGCTCACCAGCCGTTCATACAAGGTTTATTGAGACGCATTCTCAAATAGCTTGTCATTGCAAACGACTCGCAATAGTAGCCCCTGCAAGATCAAGGGGAAAAATCCATGCGTTCCAATGAATCGCGTGCCACCGGCGCGCTGCTCGGCTCGGTGCTTGCTGCTGCCCTGGTGGCGCCGGCAGGTGCGACCGCCCATGCCGAAGAAGCCGCCGACGCCGCCGACAGCAATGGCCGTCCGCAGATCGTGGTGCTGGGCCAGCGCGCCGAGGATGCCAATCCCAACGCGCAGGACGGCGCGCCGTACAAGGTCAACAAGTCGCAGAACGGCAAGTTCACCGAGCCGCTGCGCGATACCCCCAAGACGATCACCGCAATCCCCAAGGAAGTGATCGAAGACATCGGCGCGACATCGTTCCGCGAAGTGGTCCGTTCCACCCCCGGCGTGACGCTGGGCACGGGCGAAGGCGGCAACGCGTTCGGCGACCGCATCTTCATCCGCGGCTTCGAAGCGCGCAACGACGTCTATATCGACGGCCTGCGCGATCCGGGCGTGACCAGCCGCGAAGTGTTCGCGGTGGAACAGATCGAAGTGGTCAAGGGTCCGTCCGCCACCTACGGCGGGCGGGGCACGACCGGCGGGCTGGTTTCGGTGCAGTCCAAGCGCGCCGCCACCGACCGTTCGTTCCTGGTGGCCGATGCGGGGCTGGGCACCGACGATTACAAGCGCTTCACCATCGACGGCAATGCCAAGATCGCCGACGGCTGGGCGCTGCGGGTGAACGGCATGTTCCATGACGCGGATACGCCGGGCCGCGACCACGTGTGGCAGCGCCGCTGGGGCGTGGCCGCCGCGCTGACCGGCGAAGTGACCGACCGCCTGACGCTGCGTGCCGATTACTACCACACCCAGCTGGACGGCATGCCCGATTATGGCCACCCGTTCGACGCGACGATCCAGCAGCCGGCCAAGGTCGACCGCGACAACTTCTATGGCATCCTGGCGCGCGACTTCATCAAGAACGGCGCCGATGTCGGCACGCTGGCGGCGGACTGGGAGGCGACCGAGGGCCTCTCCATCCACGGCACCGTGCGCTATGGCGAAACCTACAACCGCTATATCGTCAGCGCGCCGGAAAACCCCAACCTTGCCGCCGGGACGGTGACCGCGAACCCCAAGAATTCCAACCGCGACAACCGCTATTACGCGGCGAGCCTTTATGCGGTGGCCGAAGTGCCGACCGGGCCGTTCCAGCACAAGATCGTGTTCGGCGGCGACTTTTCCGACGAGAAGGTGCGCAACCAGCCCTATACCATCACGTCGACATCGAACGGATCGGCAACCAACCCGGTCTACACCAGCCGCTTCGGCGTGGTGCTCGACCTGCAGAACCCGGACAACTATGTCCCGTTCGACTTCCCGGTGGGCCTGGGCGTGGTGTCGCACAACCGGGTGCGCTCGCTGGGTGCCTATGCCATCGACACGATCACGCTGGCCAAGGGCCTGACCGCGACGCTGGGCCTGCGCGGCGATACCTTCACGATCGACTACGACACCGAAGACGGCAATTCGGCCCTTGCCGGCAACCAGCCGCTGGCACTGCGCAGCGACACGGGCTTCCTCAACTGGCAGGGCGCGCTGACGTACAAGCCGGTCGAAGCGCTGACGATCTATGGCAGCTATGCCACCAGCTCGAACCCTTCGGGCGAGCAGATCGACGCGACCAGCGCCGGGTACGATGGCCTGGGCACCGCCAACGTCAACCTGCAGCCCGAGCGCAACAAGGCGTGGGAAGGCGGCGTGAAGTGGGAGACGGCGGGCGGCAAGCTGCTGCTTTCGGCCGCGGCATTCCGCATCACCAAGGAAAACGCGCGCGAGCTGCAGGGTGACGGCACCTACCAGCTGGTCGGCAAGCTGCGCTCGCAGGGCTTCGAGGCGAGCGTCAACGGCACGCTGTTCGAACGGCTGAACCTGTTCGGCGGCTATACCTATACCGATGCCAAGATCGTCGCGTCGTCCAATGCGGCCAACGTCGGCAAGATCTTCGCCAACATTCCCAAGCACAGCGCCAGCCTGCTGGCGACGCTGCTGGTAACCAGCAACTTCGAGTTCGGCGGGCAGGCGACGTATCGCAGCGAGCTGTTCGGCGGCACCGCCGCGGCGGGCACGGCGCGCGTGCCGGGCTACACCCGCTTCGACATCGTGGCGCGGTGGAAGCCGACGACGTGGCTGGAGACGCGGCTCAACGTCAACAACGTGACCGACAAGACCTACTACGATGCGATCTATCGTTCGGCGACGCCGTTCGCCTATGTTGCGCCCGGCCGGTCGGCCATGCTGACCTTCACCGTGCGCTACTGAGGCAGGAAGTCCCGTCCGATGCTGATTGTCGTCCCTCAGGTCCTGCCGCGCGAGGAGGCGCTTTCCCTCGGGCGCCGGATCGCTGCCGCGGACTGGGTGGACGGCAACGTGACGAGCGGGGCGCTGGCCGCGCTCGCCAAGCGCAACCGCCAGCTACCGGAAGAAAGCCAGGCCGCGGCGGCGGCGCGGGCCCGGGTGCAGCAGGCGCTGGCCGGATCGCCACTGTTCCTTTCGGCCGCGCTGCCCAAGGCGATCTATCCCCCGCTGTTCAACCGCTATGGCGTGGGCGAAGGCTTTGGCGACCACATCGACAACGCCATCCGGCTGGACCCGGCCAGTGGCACGCGGCTGCGCACCGATCTTTCGGCGACGCTGTTCCTGTCGGAGGATTACGACGGGGGCGAGCTGGTGATCGAGGGCGGCTTCGGCCGCGTTGCCTACAAATGCGCGGCGGGCGACATGGTGCTCTATCCCAGCACCAGCCTGCACCGCGTGACCGAGGTGACGCGCGGCGAGCGGATTGCGAGCTTCTTCTGGCTGGAATCGCTGGTGCGCGATGCCGATGCGCGCGAAATGCTGTTCGACCTCGACCAGTCAATCCAGCAGCTGACGATGGAGCGCGGGGGCGACGATGGCGAGGTGCTGCGCCTCGCCAAGGTCTACCACAACCTGATCCGGCGCTGGGCGGCCTGAACCCCTAGAGTTCTGCCGCCAGCGCCGGACCGGGCGATCAGAAGATCTCGAACAGGCCGGCCGCGCCCATGCCGCCGCCGACGCACATCGTGACGACCGCGTACTTCGCGCCACGGCGCTTGCCTTCGATCAGCGCGTGTGCGGTGCAGCGCGCGCCTGTCATGCCATAGGGGTGGCCGATCGAGATCGAGCCGCCGTTGACGTTGAGCAGATCGTTCGGGATGCCGAGCTTGTCGCGGCAGTAGAGCACCTGCACCGCGAACGCTTCGTTCAGTTCCCACAGGCCGATGTCACCGATCTTCAGGTCGAAGCGTTCGAGCAGCTTGGGGATCGCGTAGACCGGGCCGATGCCCATTTCGTCGGGTTCGGTGCCGGCAACCGCCATGCCGACATAGCGGCCGAGCGGGGTAAGGCCCTTGGCGGCGGCAAGGCCGGCTTCCATCACGACGACCGCGGCCGAACCATCGGACAGCTGGCTGGCATTGCCGGCGGTGACGATGCCGCCTTCGATCACGGGCTTGAGGCTCTGCAGCCCTTCGAGCGTGGTTTCGGGACGGTTGCCTTCGTCCTTCTTCAGCGTGATCTCCTTCATCGAGATCTCGCCGGTGGCCTTGTCCTGCACGCCCATCGTGGCGGTCACTTCGACGATTTCGTCATCGAACTTGCCGGCGGCCTGCGCGGCGGCGGTGCGCTGCTGCGACTGGAGGGCATATTCGTCGCAGGCTTCGCGGCTGATGCCATAGCGCTGGCCGACGATTTCGGCGGTCTGCAGCATGGGCATGTAGATTGCCTGATGCATCGCCTTGAGCGAAGGATCGGGCTGCACGCGCATTTCCTTGGTCTGCACCAGGCTGATCGAATCCTGCCCGCCCGCGGCGACGACGTTCATGCGATCGATCACCACCTGCTTGCTGGCGGTGGCGATCGACATCAGGCCCGACGAGCACTGGCGGTCCATGCTCATGCCCGACGTGGTGATGGGAAGACCGGCGCGCAGCGCGACCTGGCGGGCGATGTTGCCGGCCTGCGTGCCCTGCTGGAGTGCAGCGCCCCACAGCACGTCATCGACTTCGGCCCCTTCGATGCCGGCGCGCGCCACGGCGGCGGACAGCGAAAGCGCGCCGAGGGTGGCGCCGGGCGTGGCGTTGAACGCGCCCTTGTAGGCCCGCCCGATAGGGGTGCGGGCGACGGAAACGATGACGGCATCACGCATGGTATGTTCTCCTTTGGGGTGTTCCTGTGGTCAGGCTTTCCCGGGGAGGTTGAGGGAACGGGTGAAAACTCAGGCCTTTTCGTAACCTTGCGGCGCGATCGGGTTGCCGCCGAAGCGATCACGCAGTTCGCGCTTGAGCACCTTGCCGATCGGGCTGCGCGGCAGTTCGTCGACCACTTCTATGGCGGAAATGCGCTGCGTCTTGCCGAGCTTGCGGTTGGCTTCGGCCAGGATGGCGGCGGGATCGGCGGTCTTGTCGGCCAGCACCACCACGGCGAGCGGAGTTTCGCCCCAGGCATCGCTGGGCACGCCGACGACGGCGGCTTCGCGCACCTCCGGCTGGCGGGTAAGTTCACTTTCGAGGTCGGAGGGGTAGATGTTGAACCCGCCCGAGATGATCATGTCCTTGGCGCGGTCCATCAGGATGAGGAAGCCGTCCTCGTCGAACTTGCCGACGTCGCCGTGGCGGATGTAGCGCCGACCTTCGCTGTCATACCATTCGACCTCGCGGGTCTTGTCGTCCTTGCCGTGGTAGCCGTTCATCATGATGGGCGAATGGCCGACGATTTCGCCCACTTCGCCTTGGGGCAGTTCGTTGCCGTCCTCGTCGATGATCTTCATGATGTGGCCGGGGCTCGGCTGGCCGACGGTGTGCAGCTTGTCCGGGTGGGCGTGGGCGACGAGGATCGAGGTCGCGCCGCCTTCGGTCATGCCGTAGCCATCAGTCAGGCCGCCGGGCCAGCGCTTCAGCACATCGGCCTTGAGCCAGGCGGGAAACGGCGCGCTGGTGGAGGACTTGAGCTTGTAGGACGACAGGTCGAAGCGGTCGAAATCGGGCACTTCCATGATCCGGCGGTACTGCACCGGCACCAGCATGGCGTGGGTGACGCGTTCGCGTTCGGACAGGACGAGGAAGCCGCGCGCGTCAAACTTCTTCATCAGCACGACCTTGCCCCCGGCGGTGAGCGTCGGCAGGAAGCCGACCAGCGTGGTGTTCGAATAGAGCGGCGTGGAACAGATCACGCAGGTATCGTCGTCGTAGCCGCCGAGGATCGTGCGCCGGGCGTATTCGTGGCGCATCTTGTGGCTTTGCACGATGCCCTTGGGCGCGCCGGTGGTGCCCGAGGAATAGATGATGTTGAAGGGATCTTGCGGTTCGGGCAGGCGCTCTTCCGGCTTCGCGCCTTCCTCCGCCATCCATTGCGCAAAGGGCACGCCGTGGGCGCCGCCATCGAGCGCGATGCGCTTGACGCCTGCCGGGAAATCCAGCCCTTCGAGCCGCGCGGCGATGTCCGCATCTAGTAACAGCACGCGGCTGCCGCTGTCGACCAGCATGGCGAGGATCGTCTCGGCCGTGGCGGTGGAGGTGAGCGGGGCGGCGACCGCGCCGGCGCGGATCGCGCCGAGGAAGGCCATGGCGGTGGGGACCGCGTTCATCGCGGCGATGGCCACCGGCTCGTCCTTTTCCACCCCTTCGCGCTGCAGGGCGGCGGCGACGCGGTCGATCGTGGCGTCGAGATCGCGCCAGCTGACCTGGGTCTGTTCGTCAGCGAGTGCGATCGCCCCTCCCCTGCGCGCGGCGTGCGCGCGCAGGATCGTGGTCAGCGGCATGAATTCGGCTTCCGCGATTTCCTCGATGGTCACCGCCATGGCGCTTCTCCCGTCTTTAATTGAAGGTTTCCCCGGCCGCCGCCTTCTTCGCGAGCAGCGGGGCGACCGGCAGGCCGTGCTTTTCGAGGCCATCGACCACGGTCTTCAGGCCGATATGGTCGGCCCAGAACATCGGGCCGCCGGTCCACGCGGGCCAGCCGTAGCCGTTGAGCCAGACGGTATCGATGTCGCTGGCGCGCTGCGAGATGCCTTCCTCAAGGATCAGCGCGCCTTCGCTGATCATCGGGTAGAGCAGGCGTTCGCGGATCTCTTGCCTGTCGATGGACCGCTGCGGCTTGCCTTCCTTGGCGGCGAAATCGGCGATGATCGCCTTTACCTCATCCGAAGGGGTGCGCTGGCGGTTGTCGTCGTAGTCGTAGAAGCCCTTCTTCGTCTTCTGGCCCCAGCGGCCCACAGCGCAGAGCGCATCGCGCAAGCTTTCGATGCGGTTGGGATCGCGGTGCCAGCCGATGTCGACGCCGGCGAGGTCGGCCATCTGCCACGGGCCCATCGGGAAGCCGAATTCGAGCAGCGCTTCGTCCACGTCCCAGTAGTTCGCGCCTTCCATGATCAGCGCATGGGCCTGCGCCTGGCGGGGCGAGAGCATGCGGTTGCCGATGAAGCCATGGCACACGCCCGAGACGACCGGCACCTTGCCGATCTTCACCGACAGCGCCATCACCGTGGCGAGCTGCGCCTTGCCGGTAGCCTTGCCGCGGACGACTTCGAGCAGCTTCATCACGTTGGCGGGCGAGAAGAAGTGCATGCCGAGCACCGATTCCGGGCGACCGGTGGCCGAGGCAATCTCGTCGATGTCGAGATAGCTGGTGTTGCTGGCGAGGATGGCGCCGGGCTTGGCGATCTTGTCGATCCGGCCGAAGACCTCCTTCTTGACGTCCATGTTCTCGTAGACCGCCTCGATGATGAGATCGGCCTGCGCCAGTGCATCGAAATCGAGCGTGGGGTTGAGGCGACCCATCGCCGCCTCGGCAAGAGCGGCGTCCATCTTGCCGCGCTTGACGGTGTTTTCGTAGTTCGTACGCATCGTCGCGACGCCGCGGTCGAGCGCTTCCTGCGTCATTTCGACGATCGTCACCGGGATGCCGGCGGTGAGGAAGTTCATGGTGATGCCGCCGCCCATCGTGCCGGCGCCGATCACGCCGACGCGTTCGATCGGCAGCAGCTGGGTATCGGCGGGAATGTCGTCGATCGTGGCCGCGAGCGTGCGGGCGGCGTCGATGTGCTCCTTGGCACCGGGAATGGGGTCGGACATCGGATATTGGCTCCTGTTAGCTGAGGGCTGCTTTCGGAGGGGAGGACGAATGGCGGGTCAGGCGCGGCTGTCGGTCAGCGCGGCATAGATCAGCGTCTTCAACTGGCGGCGGATGGGGTAGGCCGACGAAGGCATCAGCTGGGTCATGAACACCATGTGCAGCTTTTCCACCGGATCGACGAAGAACGCGGTCGAGAAGATGCCGCCCCAGAAGAATTCGCCGGCCGAGCCCGGCACCAGCGCGCGGGTGGGGTCGATGGTGACGCCAAAGCCCAGGCCGAAGCCGGTCCCGGCGTTGTTCGCCTCGCTGAACAAGGAGCTGGACATCTGCGTGAGATCGGCGCCGCCGGGAAGGAAGTTGCTGGCCATCAGCGCCAGCGTCTTGGGGCTGACGAGACGGACCCCGTCAACCCCGCCGCCACCCACCAGCGCGCTGGCGAAGCGGTGATAATCGGCCACCGTGGAGAGCAGGCCGCCGCCGCCGCTTTCGAACTGCGGGGCGCGGACGAGGTTGCTGGTCTCGGCCTTGTCGATCAGGTGCGGCGCGCCGCCGGGCACATAGGCCCAGGCATCGGCAAGGCGGTGTAGCTTTTGGGGCGGGCAGGAGAAGCCGGTATCGACCATGCCCAGCGGATCGAAGATGCGCGCCTTGAAGAACTGCCCCAGGCTCATCCCCGAAAGCCGCGCGACGATGACGCCGCAGACGTCGGTGGAAACCGAATAGTTCCAGCCTTCCCCCGGCGCGAATTCCAGCGGCAGCTTGGCCAGTTCGGCGATGAAGTGATCGTTGCCGGCAAGGCTGGCATGGCCATCGAGCCGCGCCTTGCGGTAGGCGGCATCGACGTTGGTGCGGTTCTGGATGCCGTAGGTGAGGCCCGACATGTGGGTGAGCAAATCGACGATGCGCATGCCGTGCGCGGGGCGCCCCGGCATGAACGGCGCATCGCCGCCGCCGCCGGCATAGACCGCAAGCCCGGCGAATTCGGGCAAGACCTTGGTCACCGGATCTTCCAGCGCGATGGCGCCTTCTTCGACGAGCATCATCAGCGCGATCGAGGTCAACGGCTTGGTCATCGAGGCGATGCGGTAGATCGTGTCTTCGGCAACCGGCGTGCCATCGTCGCGCATTGCGCCGAGCGTGGCGCGATAGGCGGCCTGCCCATCGCGCGCGACGAGGACGTCGACGCCTTTGAGCTTGCCCTTCGACACATAGCGTTCGTCAAGCAGCGCCGCGATCCGCGCGAGGCGGGCGGCATCGAGGCCAAGGGCGGCTGGATCGGCAAGCTGGACGGTCATGCTGTCATTATCCTCTCCGGCCTTCGCGGGCCATTCAGCCGAATATCGCCACCGATTGCAGGCCGTGCATCACCTGCACGCCGTCGGTGTTCCACAGGCGCAGCGTCTCGCTGGAAAAGCCTGCCGCCATCGCGTTCGAGCTGGTTTCGAGCAGCCACCAGCCGTCGTCGGTTTCGGGCTTGTCGGTCAGCAGGGTCAGCGACCAGTTGATCGACGACAGCGGCCCCATGCGTTCCTGCGCGGTCATCGCGCCGGGCGGCAGGGTATCGCCGATGCCGATCAGCTCGCCCACCGGATCGAGTCCGGCGCGATCCTTCAGCCGCACCCAGCGGCGGATCGTGCCGACCGGCACTTCGCCCTTGGGCGCGGCGTGGCGCAGTTCCATGCGATGGGTGAAGAAGGCGGGATCCGGGTGCGACCTGGCCGGTACCGCCTGATCGTGGGGCACGAAGCTTTCGAGGCGGCGCTGCGGCACGCCGCCGTTATCGGGCCGGGCGCTGCCGAAGATCCAAAGCGCGCGTTGCAGCAGTTCGCCGCTTGCGCTGATCTCGGTTTCGACCTGGGCTACGCTCTTGCCGGCGCGCAGCACGCGGGCGGCGATTTCCACGTCCTCTCCCACCGGCGCGACGAAGCCGATCTGCGCCGCGCGCAAGGGCGGCAGGTCGGGAAAGGCGGCGCGTGCGGCGGTAAACGCGACGAACGAGGACGCGCCGCCGTACATCGTGCGGCCCTGCATCCAGCCGGCCGCGCCGTGCAGCACGAAGCGATCGCCCTGGCGTTCGATGGCAGCGGCGAGTTCGCCCAGCGAACGTGCGGTCTGGGTCATTCCGCGTGCTCCGGCAGCACCGGGCGCGGAAGGTTCGTCAGCATTTGCAGTCACTCTCCCATGGGGCATCGCATGCCCGTCTGGGACGCAGGAAAGAGCCGACCGGGCGCCGCGGTCAACCGAAAAAAGCACGCGTCCCTGCGGTTTTCGCGCCTTCCCCTACGGCATGGCGGACGTGGCGTGCGGGCCTTGCGACGAGGTGCGGGCGCGCGCTCGCGGCGCTCAGCCAGGTTCGGCGGGGACGTCGAGCGAAACGACCTCGCTCGCCAGCCGTTCGACTTCGTCCACGCGGTGGCTGACGAGCACCATCGGCAGGGCGAGCTGGTCGCGGATGCGCTCGATCACCACCATGATCTCTTCCCGCCGCGCGGCATCGAGCGAGGACAGCGGTTCATCGAGCAGGAGCAGGCGCGGCCCGCGCAGCAGCGCCCGACCGATGGCGACGCGCTGCGCCTCGCCCCCGGACAGCGTGCGCGGGCGGCGATCGAGCAGCGCGCCGATGCCGAGGAAGGCGCAGGCTTCGTCCAGCGACAGGAGCTGCGCGGCAGGATCGGCAAGGCGCTGACCATAGAGCAGGTTGTCGCGCACGGTGCGGTGGGGAAACAGGCGCAAGTCCTGAAAGACGACGCCGCAGTGGCGCTTTTCCGGCGCAAGGTCGATGCCGCGCGCGGCGTCGAACAGCACCTGGCCCCCCAGCGCGATGCGGCCGCGCGCGGGGCGGACCAGCCCGGCGATGGCATCGAGCACGCTGGTCTTGCCCGCGCCCGACGGGCCGAACAGCGTGGTGATCCCGGCGGTGGCGGCAAAGCGCGTCTCGATCAGCCGGTCGCCGCGCCGGACGGCGATATCGACGCTGAGCGCTGGGTCAGGCGACATGGCGCAGTCCCGTGCGGCGCGCGAGCGCTTCGGACGCGATCAGCGCGGCGAGCGAGAGCGCAACCGAGATCGCGGCGAGGCGGGCAACCTGCACATCGCCGCCCGGCAATTGCAGCGCCGAATAGATCGCCAGCGGCAGCGTCTGCGTTTCGCCCGGAATGTTCGAGACGAACGTGATCGTCGCGCCGAATTCGCCCAGCGACCGGGCAAGGCCGAGCACCGTCGCCGCGATCATGCCCGGCAGGGTGAGCGGCAGCGTGACCGTGGCGAAGGCGCGCCACGGCCCCGCGCCGAGCGTGCGCGCGGCGGATTCGAGCCGGGGATCGACTGCTTCCAGCGACAGGCGGATGGCGCGGACCATCAGCGGCAGCGCCATGACCGCGGCGGCCAGCGCCGCGCCCGTCCAGCGGAACATCACGCTGGTGCCGAACACGGCTTCCAGCGCGCGGCCGAACGGACCGGAAGCGCCGAAGCCCAGCAGCAGCAGCCAGCCCATCACCACCGGGGGCAGGACCAGCGGCAGGTGGACCACCGCATCGAGCACGATCCGCCCCGGAAACCGGGTGCGCGCCAGCACCCAGGCGAGTGAGAAGGCGACGGGCAGCGTCGCAGCAACGGCGACGACGCCCACCTTGAGCGAGAGCGCGACGATCGCCCAGTCGGCGGGGGACAGCAGCGCCATCGTGGCGGAGGCCGTCAGCGCGTACCGAAGCCGAAGCGGCGGAAGATCGCCTTGCCTTCGCCCGACAGCAGGAAGCGACGGAAGGGTTCGGCATCGGCGCTGCGCGCCTGGCGCAGGCGGGCGACGGGGTAGACGATCGGCGCGTGGCTCGAGGCGGGGAACGTGCCAACCACGCGCACGCATGGTTCGGCACGGGCATCGGTTGCGTAGACGATCCCGAGCGGCACTTCGCCGCGCGCGATCAGCGCCAGCGCGGCGCGGACGCTTTCGGCGCGCGCGACCTTGCCCGCCACCTGCGGCCAGACGCCAAGCCGGGTGAGCGCCTGCTTGCCGTAGATGCCGGCGGGGACGGCGTCCGGGTCGCCCATCGCCAAGCGCCCGTTGCCGAGCGCGCGGGCAAGCGGGAAGCCCGGGCGGATGGCGAGCGCGATCCGGCTGTTCGCCGGGGCCACGAGCACGAGCTGGTTGGTCAGCAGCGGCGCGCGGGTGCGGGCGGCAAGGAAGCCGGCGACGGCGACATGGTCCATCCACTGTTCGTCAGCCGAGACGAAGATATCGGCGGGTGCGCCGGCTTCGGCCTGCCGGGCCAGCGCGGAGGAGGCGGCGAAGGAGAGGACCGGGCGTTCGTGGCCCTTGGCCGTCCAGCGATCTGCGGCGGCGGTCATCGCTTCCTGCAGGCTGGCGGCCGCGAGCACAACCGGCGCGCGGGCCAGCACGGGCCCCGCGCCGAGCGCTGCCAGCAGGACGAGGAAAAGGGCGATCGCGCGCGACAGTCTAGCCATATACGGACGGATATAGCTTGATACCGCCGGGCGCAATCGCCCTGTCTGCCCTGTTAGGCGGTGGAGATCAGAGACCTTCGGTCAGGATCACGCGGTAGTCCGACGAAGCCTTCCGCAGCTTGGCGACTTCCTGGTAGGCATCGCCGAAGTACCAGGCCTTGGCTTCGTCCATCGTGTCGAACTTGACCATGACCACGCCTTCGGCCGGTTCGCCTTCGGGGGTTTCGCAGGGGTTGTAGACGACCAGCGGTTCAACCTTGTGGCCGGCCATCGTTCCGCCGGCCTTCTGGCCGTATTCGGCGAACGTGGCGGGGTCGCTGATCGAGTTGCGGATGAAGATCGCGTAAGCTGCCATGGTTCTCTCTCCTTTTTTAACCGATTAGCTAAAGAGCGATAGGCAAGCCAAGGGGGCTTGGCAATCCGCCGCGGACGAGGCAACCTGTCAAATGATAGGTTTGTGAGAGGATGCGCGGAGCAAGGCCGGCAAACGGCCGTTCCGCTCGGAAGGAACGCCCCATGCCGTTGTTGCGCCAGGTACCCCGCAGCGAGATCACCGACGAGGTGATTCTCGGTTACATGCAGCATCTGTTCGGGGACCGCGACCCCACCGTGGAGCCCGGCACGGCGACCGGCACGCCGGGCGACTGGTGGAGCGTCTTCGCGCTTTCGCCCGACATCTTCCGCCACGCGGTGAGCGGCTTTGCGCTCTACCGCAGCCCCGAGCGGCGCATCGACCCGATCCTGCGCGAGCTGGGCCAGACGCGCGCCGGCTGGGTGAAGGGCAGCCAGTTCGTGTTCTCGCAGCACTGCAAGAGCCTGCGCGGGCTTGGCTGTAGCGAGGAGAAGATCGCCGCGGTGCCGCACTGGGCCGTGGCCGATTGCTACAACGAGCAGGAACGCGCCGTGCTCGCGTATGCCGACTGCCTGTGCCAGGCCAATGGCCGCACGCCCAAGGCGGTGATCGACAAGCTCAAGACCTTCTGGGACGACCAGCAGATCTTCGAATTCACCTACATCACCTGCCTTTACGACATGCACGCCGTGATCACCCGCGCGCTGCGAATGGAATTCGACGATCGCGAGGAGCCGATCGTGGAAGTGGCCGCACCCGAAGGGTTCGACGCGGCAGACTTCCTTGGCGGGCGGCGCAAGCAGCAGCAGGAGAGCGAGGCATGAGCGGGAACACGGTGTTCGATATCCGCGGGGTCAACCACCTCGCGCTGGTCTGTCGCGACATGGCCAAGACGGTGGAATTCTACCGCGACGTGCTGGGCATGCCGCTGACCAAGACGATCGACCTGCCCGGCGGCATGGGCCAGCACTTCTTCTTCGACATCGGCAACGGCGATTCCATCGCCTTCTTCTGGTTTCCCGATGCGCCGCCCGCAGCGCCGGGCATCGCCGCGCCATCGGGCCTGCCCGCGATGGGCGACATGAAGAGCGCGCACGGATCGATGAACCACATCGCCTTCAACGTGCCCGCCGAAAAGTTCGACGAATACGTCGCGCGCCTGCACGAACGCGGGGTGCAGACATCGATGGTGCTGAACCACGACGATTCCGAATGGCAGGTCGCCCCGCAGAT
Organism: Novosphingobium olei; assembly: GCF_037076535.1. Lineage (NCBI taxonomy): Bacteria > Pseudomonadati > Pseudomonadota > Alphaproteobacteria > Sphingomonadales > Sphingomonadaceae > Novosphingobium > Novosphingobium olei. The sequence continues at coordinate 3,434,279 of NZ_AP029021.1, forward strand.
GCAGGACGGGGTGTTCGTGCGCTCGGTCTACTTCTTCGATCCCGATGGCGTCTGCCTGGAATTCGCGGCGTGGACCGCGCAACTGGGCGGCGATGCCCACGTGCGGCACGATCCGATGCGTGCCGACGGCACCAAGGCGGTGGGCATGATCGTGAAGGACGCGCTGCTACAATAGCGACGGATCGACGACGCGCCCTTCGCGCGCCGAGATCTGCGCCGCCTCGATCACGGCGTGGACCGCGAGCAGTTCGTCGATGCTGTTGGGCGGCGGCCCTTCGCCGCGCAGCGCTTGCGCCAGCGCGGCATAGAAGTGCTGCTGGCAGCCGCGCGGCGCGGGCAGCTGCGTTTCCGCTCCCGTGCCGTCGATCAGCTGCAGCGGATCGGGATCGATGCCCCAATCCGCGTCGCCCGGCCGCAACCCGGCGACCGACTGGCTTTCTTGCGGATCGAGGCTGCGCTTGATCAGCGTGCCTTGCGTGCCATGGATGATGAAGCGGGGCGAGCCGCCCGCCACGCACATCCCGGCGTGGAGAACCACGCGCCGATCGGGGTAGCGCAGCACGACATGCGCCCAATCATCGGCGGACGCGGCGCCGGTGCCATCGCGCAGGGCGGCGATATCGGCGCTGACGCCCAGCGGCATGCCGAACAGCGCAAGCGCCTGATCGACAAGGTGCGGGCCGAGATCGAACCAGACCCCTGCCCCCGGCCCCGCCTGTTCGCGCCAGCGATCGCGCACTTGCGGACGGAAGCGATCGAAGTGCGATTCGAAATGGACCACGCGGCCGATCCGCCCCGCTTCGATTCCCTGACGCACGGCAAGGAAATCGCTGTCCCAGCGGCGGTTGTGGAACGCGACGAGAAGCCGCTCCTGTTTCTGCGCGAGCCTTGCCAGGCCGCGCGCTTCGTCCAGCGACAGCGTCAGCGGCTTTTCCGCCACGACGTGCTTGCCCGCGCGCAGCGCCTGCGCGGCAAGCGCGGCGTGGGTATCGCTGGGCGTGGCGATGACGACCACGGCGATGGCGGGGTCAGCAAGAACGGCGGCGATGTCGCCGCGCCGTGCCGCCCCCGCCGGGATGACCGCGTCGGGCTGGCGGGCGACGACGGCGGCAAGGTGCAGCGACGGCGTCGCGGCGATGTAGGGGGCGTGAAACACGCGCGTCGCCATGCCGTTGCCGACGATCGCGACGTTGATGGGTGGAGTCTGCATGGGCCAGCCTTGTCCTATTGCGGATCGGCCACTGCCACGAAGCTGCGCTGGAAGCGAGTGACGCGAATCCTGGGAACCGGGAAACCGCGCTGGCGGATACGGGCGAGGATTTGCGGCGCCGACCATTCCTGCGGCCGGGTCCATTCGGCCCAGAACAGCGTGGGACAGCCCTTGGCGAGCCGGCGCGAGGCATCGTCTTCGAGCGCGAAGTGATAGCGGGCGGCCATCATGCGATAGGCGAAGGGAACGACCGCGCGGTTGTCATCGGGCGCCAGGTCCCGCACCTCGCGGTTCCACAGCGGATCGGTGTGGACAAGGCTGGCGGGACACGCCGCGACCAGCTGCCCGACCAGCGCCGCGCTCGGGCCCCAGTCGCTGTTCTGGCGCTTGGTGCTGGCCGCGTGCCAGGCGCTGGCCGCCGAAACCAGCGCGGCAAGGACGAGGACCGCCAGCGCTGGCTGCTGGCCAATGCGACGCAGCGCCTGCTCGCTGCCCAAGGCAAGGATCATCGCCATGACGGGCACCAGGCCGACAAGGTAGCGCTCGTAGATGAACGGGCGCCAGGCGTGAATTGCCAGGATGATCCCGATCGCCAGCATCCAGCCGATGCCGAGGAAGATCGCGGTTTCGAGCTGCGCATCCGCCGCTCGCCGGCGCATGAAGCCCACCGCCGCCGCAGCGAAGCCGCCCAAAGCGGCAACCAGTAGCACCGGGTTCGCCTGCGCCACCTCGACAACGAGCAGTTCGAGCGTCCAGCGCGCCACGTTCCAGCCTGCGGGCAGCCAGAACGCGGTGGTATTGGCCAGCCAGTGCTGCGCCTGCACCGCGGACACGGCCACGAACAGCAGTCCGCCGACCAGCGAGGGCAGCGCAAGGCGCCAGAAGCGCGCCAAGTCCCGCCGGACAAGATAGCGCAGCAGGAACGGGATCTGGATGGCGGAGGCGACGATCGTGGTGGTGATGTGGGTGTTGAGCGCCACGATCGCCACGCACCACAGCACCGCGCTGTCCCGCCGGCGCCAGCGCGACGCATCGGCGTGGAACGCCGCGAGCGCGAAGACCAGCAAGGCAATCGCGCTGACCGAGAGGAAGTAGGAGCGGTAATCGGCCGCGATCCGCACGACCACCCCCTGCGCGGCGAGCGAGATGGCCAGCAGCGCGGCCAGCCGGTGCAGTCCGGCGCGCGGGCGGGCAAGCACGAGCCCGCCGCCCAGCGCGGCCACGAACGGCACCAGATTGACCAGTCGCCTGTGCTCGATCGTGTCGCCGATCCACCAGAAGGCCCGCGCCAGCGCGTAATAGAGCGGCGGGTGATTATCGGTCAGCCAGTGATCGACCAGCGCTTCGCGCCAGGGGATGACCGGCCGCGCCACGTATGTCGTGAAGAATTCGTCGAACCAGGGGCCAAAGCCGTAGATCGTGGAAAGAATCGCCGCGACGAAGGCTGCCAGGGCAAATGCCGCAGCCGCTGTGACGACCAGCCCGTAAAGGCGCGCACGCTCCACTTTCACCCCCGCGCCCGAACCACCGCGCGGCAAACGTCACGCACCGCACGCGAGGGCCAGACTAGTAGGAGAAAGCCCCGCGCGCCAGCCGGATCAAGGGAAGAGCCAAGGCACAATGGTGGCGGAGACGGAGGGATTCGAACCCTCGGTACCGGATTTACCAGTACGACGGTTTAGCAAACCGTTGGTTTCAGCCACTCACCCACGTCTCCGGATCGCAGCGGCGAGGGCGCGCTATAGCGAGCGATTCCGGGGGCGGCAAGGCTGGTGCGGAAAAACTTCGCATCCGGCGTTTCCGCCCGCTTCGCGCGCGTCCGGGCGCAATTTCGACTCGGCTCATCGCCCGTTCATTGTGCGCGGGCAAGCATCGACAGCAGTGCTTTGGACTGGCTACCTTCGCGCGCAGGGCGTCGCTTGGGGGCGGACGACGGGATGGGACAAGCGAACATGAAACTGCACCGCACACTTCTGCTCGCGCTGGCCGGGCTCGCGCTCGTTCCCGGTGTCGGCGCGCAGGCACAAGTCCAGACGATCGATCCCAACCAGGCGATCGATTCGGATCTCAACCCGCGCGCGACAACGCCAGCTCCCACTCCGGCCGCCCGTATCGACCAGGCATCGCCCGTCGGGTCGGAGGCGCCCAAGCCGCTGCCCCCGCTCGCCGATCCGAATGCGCCGCTGCCATCGAGCACGGTGCCGCCCCCGGCGCAGATGACCAATATGGCCCCGCCGCCGCCCGCCGGATCGCAAGGCGCGCCTGCGGGCACGTACAAGGAAGACGACCTGATCGGCGCGGCCGAAGGCGTGTTCGGCAAGGGCGCGCGCGGTCTTGCGCTGATGATCAAGGACATCCTGAAGAAGCAGGGCGAACCGATCGGCTATATCACCGGTCGCGAAGCCGGTGGCGCGGTGGTCGTGGGCGTGCGCTATGGCTCGGGCACGCTGCACCACAAGATCGAGGGCGAACTTCCGGTGTATTGGACCGGGCCTTCGGTCGGCTTCGACCTGGGCGCGAACGCAGCCAACACGTTCGTGCTGGTGTACAACCTGCATGACACCGCCGAGCTGTTCCATCGCTATGGCGCGGGCGAAGGCCAGGCTTACCTCGTCGGCGGTTTCAACGTCAGTTACCTGCGCAGCCACGACGTGGTGCTGATCCCGGTGCGGATGGGCGCGGGCCTGCGCCTTGGCGTGAATGCCGGCTACATGAAGTTCAGCCGCACGCAGAAGTGGATGCCGTTCTGATCCGGCATCGCAGGACGGTAACGCAGCCGTAAAACCGGGACCCGCGCCAAATCAGGGGTTGCGGCGCGGGGCCTGCGGCGGCATGGCGCCCGCGAATTTTTCGCAATCCGGACAGGAGGGTCCGCCCATGCTCGAAAACCTTGCCGCCCAGCCCGCAGACGCGCTGCTTGCCCTGATCAAGCTCTACAACGCCGATCCGCGCGCCGACAAGATCGACCTGGGCGTGGGCGTCTATCGCACCGCCGAGGGCGCGACGCCGGTGTTCAAGGCGATCAAGGCGGCCGAGCAGAAGCTGCTCGCCGACCAGGATTCGAAGGCCTACCTCGGCCCCGAGGGCGACATGGGCTTCGTTCACGCGCTGATCCCCTATGTCTTCGGGCAGGACTTCGACCGTTCACGCGTCGAAGGCATGCAGTCGCCGGGCGGCACCGGCGCGGTGCGCCTTGCCATCGAAGTCGCCAAGCGTTCGGGCATCAAGCGGATCCTGATGGGCACGCCTTCTTGGCCGAACCATGCGCAGATCGTCGCGGCGGTCGGGCTTGAACTGGTGACGTTCAAGCACACCACCGTCGATGGCCTTGCCGATCTCGACGCGCTGCAGGCCGCGCTCGCGGCAGCCCAGCCGGGCGATGCCGTGCTGCTGCACGGCTGCTGCCACAACCCGACCGGGGTCGATTACACCGAGGCGCAGTGGGACGCGATCGCCGCGACGCTGTCCGACGGCAAGGTCCTGCCGATCATCGACCTTGCCTATCAGGGGCTGGGCGATGGCATGGAGGCCGATGCCTATGGCCTGCGCAAGGTGCTGGGCGCGGTGTCCGAAGCACTGGTCGCCTATTCGTGCGACAAGAACTTCGGTCTTTATCGCGACCGTGTCGGTGCGTTCTATGCCGTGACGTCGGATGCGACGGCGCTTGCCAACGCGATGGCCAATGGCGCCACCGTGGCGCGCGCTTCGTGGTCGATGCCGCCCGATCACGGCGCGGCTGCCGTCCGGCTGATCCTTTCGGACGCGGAGCTGACCAAGCTGTGGCTGGGCGAGCTCGACGAGATGCGCGACCGCATGGCGTGGGTGCGCGAACGCCTTGCCGCCGCGCAGCAGGTCGGCAGCGTGAACATGGCGCCGCTCGGCATCCAGAAGGGCCTGTTCTCGATGCTGCCGCTTTCGGGCGAGCAGATCCTGGCGCTGCGCGAAAAGCACGGCATCTACATGGCGGGTTCGGGCCGTATCAACGCGGCCGGCCTGACCACCGGCAACATCGACAAGTTCATCGCCGCGCTGGGCGACGTCGCGGGCTGATCACCAGCGACGCCTGCAAACAAGAAGGGCGGGCGCCGCGAGGGTCCGCCCTTTTTCGTGCCTGTGCGAAACAGTTCAGCCCTTGGCGGCGAGCGACTGCATCCGCTTGAGATAGCGTGCCAGCACGTCGATCTCGAGATTGACGGCATCGCCCACGGCGAGCGAGCCGATGGTGGTGACTTCGGCGGTGTGGGGTATGATGTTCAGCGCGAAATGGCAGGTGCCATCGTCCTGGTCAGCGACTTCGTTGACCGTGAGCGAGGTGCCATCGACGGTGATCGAACCCTTGGGCGCGATGTAGGGCGCAAGTTCGGCCGGAGCGGAAATGCCGACGCGCGTCGAGCCGCCTTCCGGGCACAGGCCGACGACGTGGCCCACGCCATCGACATGGCCCGTCACGATATGGCCGCCGAGTTCGTCGCCCAGCTTGAGCGCAGGTTCGAGGTTGAGCCTGGCGCCTTCCTGCCAATGTGCGGGCGCGGTGCACGAAATCGTCTCGCCGGACACGTCGACCGCGAACCAGGCGTCGCCGGCGGTACCACCGCGATCCACCACCGTCAGGCACACGCCCGAACACGCGATCGAGGCGCCGATGGCGATCCTGGCGGGATCCATCGCGCAGGCGATGGTCATGCGCTTGTCGCCGCGGTCCTCGATTCGGGTGATCGCGCCGATTTCGGTGACGATGCCGGTGAACATTGCTCTCTCTCCTTCAGCGCCTGCGCTCGTAGACGTCGAGCGTGTCACTGCCAAGCTGGCCACGGGACACATGGCTCCAGCGGCCGTGCGCTGCATCGAGCGTGGCGAGGCCGATATCGGCGATGCAAGGCTTTCCCCCGCCGATGACGATCGGTGCGCGGTAGATCATCAGCCGGTCGACCATGTCGGCGGCCAGGAACGTGACTGCAGCGCCCGCGCCGCCTTCGACATAGAGATACTGCAGATCGCCGAACGCATCGGGCGCGGTGATGTCGGCAATTGCGCGCCAGCCTTCGGGTGCAGGGGCGTGTGTAAGCACCCAGCGTTCCGGACTGCGCGCCTCGAGCCCGGGCAGGCGCACATCGAGCCGGGGCGAATCGGCGCGGAGCGTACCGCCGCCGACGAGGATGGCCTCCGCGCGCGCACGCTCTACGTGCACGTGAGCGCGCGATGCTTCGCCGGTGATCCAGCGGCTGGAGCCATCGGCAAGAGCGATGCAGCCGTCGAGCGAGGTCGCAAGCTTGAGCGTGACGTGCGGACGGCCGAGGCGGGCGCGGGTGAGATAGCCGGCAAGCGAGTGCTGCGCCGCGTGCGATGGCGTCGGGTCCACCTGGATCCCCGCGGCGCGCAGGCTTTCCATGCCGATGCCGGCCGTGCGCGGATCAGGGTCAGGACAACCGACCACCACGCGGGCAAGGCCGCTGGCGATTACCAGCGATGAGCACGAAGGCCCGCGCTCGCTCTGGTGTGCGCAGGGTTCGAGCGTGACATAGAGCGTCGCGCCGCGCGCGGCTTCGCCGGCCTGCGCCAGTGCCATGGCTTCGGCATGGGGGCGACCTCCGATCTGGGTGAACCCGCGCCCCACCACGCGGCCATCGCGCACGATGATCGCGCCTACTGCCGGGTTGGGGCGGCTGAACGGACGCCCGCGCGCCGCAAGCGCCGCCGCCGCGCTCAGCCAGTCCTGATCGCTGTGCCCCCCCATCGCCGGGCCTCAGGGCTTGGGCGGGGCGGGTACCGGCTTGCCGGTGATCTGGCGCAGCAGCGCCTCGTTCTTCTGCTGCTCGGCCTTGCGCTCGGCTTCGCGCTCGACGGTGCCTTCGTCGTACATCTTCTGGGTATCAATCCCCGTGGCCGCGCCGACCGCCTTGTACATCTTGCGGATGTCCTCGGCGCGGCGGTCTTCCTCGGCCTGCTCTTCGTCGAGCTTCTTCTGCGCGGCGATGTTGCCGGCAAGGATTTCCTTGTCGCTGCGGTCGGCACGCCAGCTTTCGATGTAGATCACCTTCGGCGGCCGCGGCAGACCACGCCCGCCCTGCTGGGTCATCAGGTAGAAGATACCGCCAGTGACGCAGGCGGCCAGCAGCAGCGCGCGCATCCGGTACTCGCTGGGCGCGCCGAGGACCTGCCAGAGGTCCTTGATCGCGCGCTTGGGCGAAACGTTGGAAAAGAAACCCTTCATCGTGTCCCCTAGATAGGGGCCTGTGCCCGTTTGCGCCAGTTGCGGTTACATTTCCTCGTCGAGGCTGAGCAGCGATGCGTTTCCGCCAGCGCTGGTGGTGTCGGTCGAAGTAACGCGCTCGACGCAGAAGCGGGCGAGGTAGTGCGGCCCGCCGGCTTTGGGGCCCGTGCCCGACAGACCTTCGCCGCCAAACGGCTGGCTGCCGACGACCGCGCCGATCATCGAACGGTTGACGTAGAGATTGCCGACCTTGGCCGCGCTCTCCACCGTCTCCGCCACGCGCGCGATGCGGCTGTGGAGGCCCATCGTCAGACCGAAGCCCTTGGCGTTGACCCGCGCGATCACGTCGTCGAGTTCGCCGGTCTTCCATGTGGCCACATGCAGCAGCGGGCCGAACCATTCGGCATCGAGCTGGTCGAGCGAATCGAGGCGGATGACGGTCGGCGGCACGAACAGGCCGCTGTCCGGCACGGCGACCGTCTTGACGATCCGCCCGGCGATCTCCGCGCGGCGCGCCATCAGCTTGTCATAGGCCGCCCGGTCGATCACCGGACCGACATCGGTGGCAGGATGCGCCGGATCGCCGACCACCAGCGCGTCCATCGCACCTGCCAGCATTTCGAGCGTGCGGTCGGCGATGTCTTCCTGCAGCAGCAGCAGGCGCAGCGCCGAGCAGCGCTGCCCGGCCGAACGGAAGGCGCTGGTGACGATATCACGGACCACCTGTTCGGGCAGCGCGGTCGAATCGACCACCATCGCGTTGATCCCGCCGGTTTCGGCAATGAGCGGGACGATCGGGCGGTCGTCGTCTGCCAGCAGCGCGCGGGCGATGCGCTTGGCGGTGGGGACCGAGCCGGTAAAGGCCACGCCCGCGACGCGGGGATCGGACACGAGTGCATGGCCGGCTTCGGCACCGCCGACGAGCAGCTGCAGCGCGCCTTCGGGAACACCGGCCTCACGCGCCAGCGCCACCGCCCACGCCGCGATCGCAGGAGTCTGCGGCGCGGGCTTGGCGACGACGGTGTTGCCGGTGACGAGCGCCGCGACGACCTGGCCGAGGAAGATCGCCAGCGGGAAGTTCCATGGGGCGACCGCCGCCCAGACGCCACGCGGCAGCATGCGCAGGACGTTGGTTTCGCCGGTCGGTCCCGGCAGGGGCACTGGCTGCATCAGATCACGCGCCTGACGCGCGTAATAGCGACAGAAGTCCGCCGCTTCGCGCACTTCGGCAAGCGCATCTGGCAGCGTCTTGCGCGCTTCGTGCACCAGCAGCGCGAAGGCTTCGTCGCGGCGCGCTTCGAGCAGGTCGGCCAGACGGTCGAGCACGTCGGCACGGGCATCGACGGACACCGACGCCCAGGCCGGAGCCGCAGCGGCGGCCGCGCCGATCAGCGCGCCGGCACTCATCTCGGCAGGCACGGCCAGAGCGGGTGCCCGCGCGATCTTCGCCGCAAGATCGGCCAGCACGGCGCGATCGTTGAGGTCTACGCCTGCGGAATTGCCGCGTACCGGCTCGAACAGATCGACGGGCATGGGGATCGAGGGGTGGGGCAGTCCGCCGCTTTCCTGCGCCTTCGCCACCGGATCGGCGAGCAGGTCCTCTTCCGACAGGTCCGCGTCGGCCAGCTGGTGTACGAAGCTGGTGTTCGCGCCGTTCTCCAGCAGGCGGCGGACGAGATAGGCCAGCAGATCGCGATGGCCCCCGACCGGGGCATAGATGCGGCAGCGATAGCCTTCATCGCGCACCAGCGCTTCGTAGAGCCCCTCGCCCATGCCGTGGAGGCGCTGGAATTCGAAGTCGGCGCCGGTCTTGCCCAACCCCTTCGACCATTCGACGATCGTGGCGACGGTGCGGGCATTATGGCTTGCGAACGCGGGCTCTACGTGCGGGCTCGCCAGCAGCTCGCGCGCGGCGGCGAGGTACGATACGTCGGTATGTGCCTTGCGCGTGAACAGCGGATAGTCGGGCAGGCCCTGTTCCTGCGTCGCCTTGATTTCACTGTCCCAGTACGCGCCCTTGACCAGCCGCACCTTGATCCGGCGCCCGGTCGCCTCGCCCAGGCCATTGGCCCAGCGGCAGACGCTGCGCGCCCGCTTGGAATAGGCCTGAACCGCCATGCCGAGCCCGTCCCAGCCCTTGAGCGCGGGATCGGCGGCAACAGCGGCGATGATGTCGAGCGAAAGGTCGAGCCGTTCGCTTTCCTCGGCATCGACCGTCAGCGGGATGCCGACCCTGGCCGCGCCGCGCGCCAGATCGAGCAGCATCGCGGTAAGTTCGGGGATCGCGGCGTCGGCCTGCGCCGCTTCGTAGCGGGGGTGGAGCGCCGAAAGCTTGACCGAGATCGAGTGCCCCTCGCCCGCAGCCTTGCCCACGGCGGCGATGGCGGCTTCGTAGCTTTCGAAATAGCGATGCGCATCGCCGAACGTGCGCGCGGCTTCGCCCAGCATGTCGAAGCTGGCGGTAAAGCCCCGGTTCTCGCCCTTGCGCATGCGCGCCATGGCTTCGTCGATGGTGCGGCCCATGACGAAGACCTCGCCCATCAGCTTCATGGCCGCGCCGACGGCCTGGCGCACGAACGGTTCGCCGCTGCGGGCGATCAGGCGGCGCAGCACGCCCGCCTGTGGCTCGACGCCGATCACCGCGCGCCCCAGCACCAGGCCCCATGTTGCGGAGTTCACCAGCATCGAAGAAGACTTGCCCGAATGCGCCCGCCAGTCCGCCTCGCCGATCTTGTCGGCGATGAGCAGGTCGGCGGTTTCCGGATCGGGCACGCGCAGGAACGCTTCGGCCAGGCTCAACAGGGCAAGGCCTTCGGCGCTGTCCATGCGGTATTCGGCCATGAAGCGGTTGACCCAGCCGCTCGCCTGTCCTTTGCGCAGTTCGGCGATCAGCGCCTTGCCGCGTGCCATGATCGCCGCTTCGCCCTCGCGCGGCAAGGCGGCGACCAGCGGGCGGACCACGTCGGGTTCGGCCAGGCGATGCAGGCGGCGCATTTCGGCGCGGGCGAGCGCCATGGCGGGGGTGAAGTCGAAGCGGCTGTCCATGCAGCGCCCCTAGCGCAAACCGGTTACACTTGCGACCGGATTTGCCAACATGCGTTCTGCCGTCAGCCGAACAGGCGGTAAAGCGCGCGCCCTTCGCGTTTGAGCCAGCGGTTGGCGTCCTCGATCCGCCCTTCGTAAAGCGCTGAAAGATGGGCGTGAAATGCGGGGCTGTGATCGAAGTGGGTCATATGCGCCACTTCATGCGCGACGACCGAGCGTCGTACGAAATCCGGCGCCATGACCAGTCGCCAGTTCATCCGGATCGAGCCGTCGGCGGCACAACTGCCCCAGCGGCGCTGCGCGCGCGACAGCGCCAGGCGCGGCACGGCCTTGCCAGCGCGGTCGCAGTAGTGCGCAAGATCCTCGGCCATCAGTCGCAGCGCTTCGCCTTCCAGCCAGCGGGCGAGCCGTCCCTGCAGCCCGTCCTGCGGGCCGCCGAGCACGATCATTCCATCGTCGAGCACCGGCTTGCGCGGTGCATCGGCCAGCCAGCGCACCTGCAGCGCCTCACCGCGGAATGGCACCATGCTGCCTGCGGTAATGCTCGCGCGCTCGGGCATGCGGCGCAGCTGCAGCGCAAGCCAGTCGGCGCGTTCGCGGGCGAAGGCTTCGGCATCGCCCACCCGGCCCCATCGCGGAATGGAGACGCGCACCTCGCCACCGTCGGGCGAGAGGCGCAGCGTCATGCGGCGGGCCTGCGCGAGCCGACGGATCACCAGCGGCATTTCGCGCCCGTCGATCGTCATCGTGCGCGGCGCGATCGGCTTGGGCGCGGCAGGCTCACGCAAGGGCCGGCGCAGCCAGTCGATCACAGGAAGAAGTCCTCGCCCCCGAGATCCTCGGGCTCAAGGATCACGTGGTCCTCCAGCGGGCCTGCCAGCACTTCGCTGATGACGCGGCCCTTGACCGACACGCCGGCGGCATGGACCGCCTCGCGATCCCCGCTGACCAGGTAGTGCCAATCGGGCAGCGGCTCGCCATCAGCGCGCAGGCGATAGGCGCAGGTGGGCGGCAACCAGGCGACTTCACGCACCAATCGTGGGGTCAGGCGCAGGCAATCGGGCACCAAGGCCTTGCGGTGCCGATAGTCACTGCAGCGCCCGCTGCGCGTGTCGAGCAGGCGGCAGGCGACATTGGTGCGATAGACCCGCCCCGTGTCCTCGTCCTCAAGCTTGTGCAGGCAGCACTGGCCACAGCCGTCGCACAGCGCTTCCCACTCATCGCGGGTCAGCGCCTCGATCGGCTTTTCCCAGAACCGCTCGCCCGGCGCTGCCACGTCAGTGCACCCACTTCGCCAGGTCCGCCGCGACGGCCGGCCCGTCCTTTTCGGCCGGCAGCAGCGCCAGCGGCTTGCCATCGGGCCCCATCAGGTAAGCGGCGCGGCTGTGGTCCATCAGATAGGCATCGGGCGAGGAGCCCTCGCGCTTCTGGTAATAGACCGCAAAGCTCTTGGCGACGGCGGCGATCTGCTGCGGCGTACCGGTCAGGCCGATCAGCTCGGGCCCGAAGTTCGCGGCGAACTTGCCGACGTTTTCGGGCGTGTCGCGCGCGGGATCGACGGTGATGAACATCGGCACGACCTTGGCCGCAAGCTCCGGGCTCGTCCTGGCGAAGGCGTGATAGCCCTGCATCAGGTGCTGGACGTCCAGCGGGCAGACGTCGGGGCAGAACGTGTAGCCGAAATAGACCACGCGGTACTTGCCGGCAAAGTCGGCGTACCGCACCGGCTTGCCGTCCTTGCCGGTCAGGGTGAAGTCACCGCCGATGCTGGCGCCTTCGAGCGGTGGACGCTCGGCAGGGCCGCTGCCCGAACAGGCAGAAAGCGCGAAGGCCAAAGCGCTGGCAAGCGTTAGGAATATCGGTCGGCGGAAGGATCGGCGCGGGGCTTGGTCGAGCATGGCGCGCCGGTTCATGCTCTGCTAACCAGCTGCTTGCAAGGGGCGATACCCGCCAAGGGGCGCCAACAGGAGGACGACGACGTGATCAGGTGGACCCGCTTTGCGCGGCGATATGCCAAGCTGGGCGCTGTGGCGCTCTCCGGACTTGCTCTGGGGATCGCTGTGCCTGCAGCGGCGCAGTTCTCGGACAGCTACAAGTTTCTCGAATCGGTGAAGAAGAAGGAAGCCGACAAGGTCACCGATGCGCTGAACGAGCCCGGCACCCAGATCGTCAACACCCGCGACATAACCACTGGCGAATCCGCGCTGCACATCGTCACCGCGCGGCGCGATCTGATGTGGATGCAGTTCCTCGTCGGCAAGGGCGCCAACGTCAACATCCGCGACAACAAGGGCACCACGCCGCTCGTCCTGGCCTGCAATCTGGGCTATCTCGAAGGCGTGGACTTCCTGATTTCGGCTGGCGCCCGCGTCGACGAGCCCAACAACACCGGCGAAACGCCGCTGATCAGCGCGGTCCACCGGCGCGATGTCGCGCTGGTGCGGGCGTTGCTGAAAGCCGGTGCCAATCCGGATCGCCCCGACAATTCGGGCCGGTCGGCACGGGATTACGCCGCGCTTGACGGCAAGGGCAGCACGATGCTGAACGAGCTGGAGAATGCCGCCAAGGCCAAGGCTGCCAATCCAGCCAAGAAGAGCTACGGCCCGACGTTCTGATCCGATTCCTCCAGCAGGTTGCGCCATGGACACCGAAACCGCCGATCACGCTTCGCTCGAAGACCTGCGCATGGACCTTGCGCCGCTCGTCGCGGAATCGGCGATGTTCGACGGATGGAGCAATGCTGCGGTCGATGCAGCCGCAGACATGGCCGGCGTCGACCGCGAAGCCGCGCGCTTTGCCTTCGAAGGCAAGCCGATGACGATGATTGCCGCGTGGATCCATGCAATCGACCGCGACATGGCGCGCGAGCTGCCCAACGAGCGCATCGGCAACCTGCCGATCCGCGAACGCATCCGCAGCCTTGTCCAGTTCCGCCTCGATGCGCTTGCCGGGCGCGAGGAAGCGCTGCGGCTGGCCTTGGTCGAGATGGCCAAGCCCTGGAACGCGGCCTCCGCCGCGCGGCTCGGCTGGGAAAGCGCCGATCGCATGTGGCGGCTCGCCGGCGATACCGCCACCGACTACAACCACTACACCAAGCGTGCGACGCTCGGCACCATCTACGCCGCGACGCTCACCTTCTTCGCCCAGGACAAGAGCGAGGACCACGACGAGACGCGCGCCTTCCTGTCGCGCCGTATCGATGACGTGATGAAGTTCGAGAAGGCCAAAGCCCGCGTCATGCGCCCGCGCGATGAAGGCCTCAGCCTGACGCGGCTGCTCGGTCGCCTGCGCTACCCGGCGACCTGACGGACAGCGTTCCAAATTGACCTCGATCAACTATTGCGAATGACTTGCAATTGTTGATCCGCTGTGGCAGCGCCGCAGGCGTGACACTCGACCAGCTCCCCCTTGGCATCAGCGCCCGCATCGCCGCGGTCGACTGGGACATGCTCGTGCCCGAGGAAGCCCAGCGCCTGCGCGCGCTGGGGATCGACGAAGGCGCGAAGGTGAAGCTTGCCTATCGCGGGGTGTTCCTCGGTCGCGACCCGCTGGCGATCGAGATCGGGCGCATGACCGTTGCCCTGCGCCGCGCCCACGCCCGCGCCATGACGGTCGATACCGTGCCCGAGACGCAGGCGGCCTGACACGATGAGCAGGCAGCCCTGCGTCGCCGCCCTTGTCGGCAATCCCAATGCGGGCAAGAGCGCGCTATTCAACGCGCTGACCGGCGCGCGCCAGAAGATCGCGAATTACCCTGGCGTCACCGTCGAACGGAAGGCCGGGCGCATGCTGCTGCCCAATGGCGAACCGGTCGAGCTGGTCGATCTGCCCGGCTCCTACGGCCTCCACGCCACCACCAGCCCCGACGAGGAAGTGACGCGCCGCGTGGTGATGGGCGAACAGCACGGGCAGGCGCAGCCCGACGTGCTGGTCATCGTGCTCGACAGCTCGAACCTCGAACAGCACCTTGTCTTCGCGCAGGAAGTGCTCGAACTCGGCCGGCCCACGGTGGTCGCGCTCAACATGGTCGATCTGGCCGAGCGCGATGGCCTGGTCCTCGATTCGGCGGCGCTTTCGGCCGCGTTGGGGGTTCCGGTGATCCCGACGGTCGCTGTGCGCCGTCGCGGGCTCGACGATCTTGCTGCAGCCGTCGCCGCCGCGCGCGATGCGGTGGCGGAGCAGCCGGTCGCCCGGGCGCATGTCACCTTGCCCGAACGACGCATGCTTGCGCACGAAATGGCGCAGGGGGCGATCCTTTCCGAAACCGCCAAGCACCGCATCCATGCGCGCATGGACAAGGTCCTGCTGCATCCCTGGGCCGGCCCGCCGATCCTGTTCGCGCTGCTGTTCGTGGTGTTCCAGGCGGTGTTCAGCTGGGCGACGCCCTTTGCCGACGGGATCGACGCCGCCTTTTCCGCAATCGGCGACTGGGTGCGAACCGAACTGCCGGCCAGTCTCGCACGCGATCTGCTTACCGACGGCGTGATTGCGGGCGTCGGTGCGGTGGTGGTGTTCCTGCCGCAGATCCTGATCCTGTTCTTCTTTATCCTGACGATGGAGGCGACCGGCTACATGGCGCGCGCCGCCTTCCTGATGGATCGCCTGATGGCCGGCGTCGGTCTTTCCGGTCGCAGCTTCATCCCGCTGCTGTCGAGCTTTGCCTGCGCGGTGCCCGGCATCATGTCCACGCGATCGATCACCGATCCAAAGGATCGGCTGACCACGATCCTGATCGCCCCGCTGATGACCTGCTCGGCACGCCTGCCGGTCTACGCGGTGATCATCGCTGCGTTCATTCCGAACCGCGCCGTCCTCCCCGGCGTCGGTCTGCAGGGGCTGGTGCTGTTCACGCTCTATGTCGTCGGCATCATCGGCGCGATGGTCGTCGCGCTCATCCTGCGCCGCTCGGTGACCAAGGGCGCGGCATCGGGCTTCATCATGGAGCTGCCCAAGTACCAGCTGCCCACGGTCAAGGATCTGGCGCTCGGCCTGTTCCAGCGCGCGTGGGTGTTCCTGCGCCGCGCCGGCACGATGATCTTCACCGTCACCGTCGCGCTGTGGCTGCTGCTCAACTTCCCGCGCGCCGAGCCGGGCCAAGACCAGGTCAACGCCTCGATCGCCGGGCATATCGCCAACGGCCTTGCCGTGGTGGTCGAACCGATCGGCTTCAACCGGGACATCGCGCTCGCACTGATCCCGGCCATGGCCGCGCGCGAGGTTGCCGTCAGCTCGCTCGCCACGACCTACGCCGTGGGCGCCACCGACGACGATCAGCAGGGCCGCCAGCTCGGCGACCAGCTCAAGGGCCGGTGGAGCCTCGCCACGGCGCTCGCCTTCCTCGCCTGGTTCGTGTTCGCGCCGCAGTGCATGTCGACCATTGCCGTGACTCGGCGCGAAACCAACGGCTGGAAGTGGCCGGGCTTCATGCTGGCCTACCTGTTCGGCCTCGCCTACGTCTTTGCCGGGGCGACCTACTGGATCGCGGTGGCCTTGGGCCTCGGCTGACGACTGTGGAGAAAAGTGGGCGTTGCCTTGGCCCACGCAAGCCCCATCTTCTACGCAGGCGGGCATTTCTCATTCGGGACACGATTCGATGGCAGGCAGCGTCAACAAGGTCATTCTGATCGGCAATCTCGGCGCCGATCCGGAAGTGAAGAGCTTCCAGAACGGCGGGCGCATCGCCAACCTGCGCATCGCCACCAGCGAAAACTGGAAGGACCGCGCCACCGGCGAGCGCAAGGAGCGCACCGAGTGGCATAGCGTGGTGATCAATTCCGAAGGTCTCGTCGGCGTGGTCGAACGCTTTCTGAAGAAGGGCAGCAAGGTCTACATCGAAGGCCAGTTGCGCACCCGCAAGTGGCAGGACCAGTCGGGCAACGACCGCTACACCACCGAAATCTCGGTCGGCGGCATGGGCGGGGTGCTGACCATGCTCGACGGCCCGCAGGGCGGTTCGGGCGGTGGCGGCATGGGCGGCGGTGGCCGTTCGTCCGGCGGCGGCTGGAACGATGGCGGTTCGTCGGGCGGTTCGCGCGGTGGTGGCTCGTCGGGCGGCAGCAGCTGGAACCAGGGCGGCGGCTCTTCGGGCGGCTTCGGCGACGATCTGGACGACGACATCCCTTTCTGATCGAGCCATTCTGATCGCAGGCGCGCAAGCGGCACCCAAGCGAAAGCTGGGGTCACTTCCGGCCCCAAGCCTCCTCAAGTCCCGCGCGTATCTCCGTACAGGTGAATATGCAGGCGGTCGGTAAACCGCCACCCGGCGTTGAGCGCCGCGTCCGACAGCCATTTCGAGCGATCGCGCAAGGTTGTGCTGTCGGTGCCCTCGGGCATCACGAACAACCGCTCGCCGGGCATGGCGTAGGCCTCCTGCAGCGCGGCCACTTCCTCCACATCGGCAGGCGTCGCCACCACGAACTTGAAATAGGCGCGCGGCTCGGCCGCCCAGGCAGCCAGCCGTTCCGGGATCAGCGCCAGCTCGGCCGGATTGCCCGAATGCGCAAGTTTGGGGCTGACATTGTACTGATCGACCAGCGCGTCCAGCGCCGCATGCGGCGCGACCGAACCGTTGGTTTCGATCTCGACGTGGAAGTCTGGCCGCACTTGCCGGACCGCCGCGACCATCCGCGCCAGCGCCGCTCCCTGCAGCAGCGGCTCGCCCCCGGTGATGACCAGCCGGTCGGGCAACAACGCCACGATCCGCGACGCCACCTCACCCTCGTCCAGCACCAGCTGGTTCGCGCTGCGTTCGAACGCCAGGTCGTCGCGGTGCGGCCGATTGTCGCCGGTAAAGCGCCACGTGTACGCCGTATCGCACCAGCGGCAGGCGAGGTTGCAGCGCGACAGGCGCACGAACGTGGAAGGCCGGCCCATCGAAGGCCCCTCGCCCTGCAGCGAGGCGAAGATCTCCGCCTCGCCCGGATTGACGGTAGCGAGCGTCAGCACCCCTATCCTCCCCCGCAAGGGGAGGGGGACCGCCGAAGGCGGTGGAGGGGTATTGCCCGCACGCTACCCCTCCGTCGACGCTGCGCGCCGCCACCTCCCCTGCAGGGGAGCATGGTGGGCCATGGCCTGATCACCCCAGCCGCTTGAGCGCAGCGGCCAGCCGCTCGGCTTCGGCCGCGTGCATGGCATGGTCGGCGCGCGCCTTCTCGACCGCTTCGGGCTTGGCGCGCTCGACGAACGAGGGGTTGGACAGACGCCCTTCCAGCGCCTTGGCTTCCTTCTGTGACACGGCCAGCGCCTTTTCCAGACGCGCCCTTTCCGCCGCAATGTCGATCACGCCGTCGAGCAGCACGATGATGTTGGCGTCACCCGCGCCGATCTGCATCGCAGCGCCTGCAGGCGCTGCTTCGAAACGGATCGCGTTGAGCCGCGCCAGTCGTTCGATCGCGGCCGGGTTGGCCTCGATAGTCGCGCGCGTCTGGGCCGAAGGTTCGGGCAAATAGGCATCGAGCCGCGCCCCGGGCGCAATGCCGAGCTCGTTCTTGGCCGTGCGCAGGTTGGAGACGAGCGCGATCAGCCACTCGACCTCGCGCTTGGCATCCGCGTCCGCCGGGACATCAGCCGAAGGCCACTGCGCCACGATCAGGTCGACCGACCGGTCGCCAAGCGCGTGCCACAGTTCTTCGGTGACGAAGGGCATGAACGGATGCAGCATGACCAGGATCTGATCGAGCACCCAGCCGGCAACGGCACGGGTCTCGTCATCGAAGCTGCCCTTGATCAGTTCGATGTACCAGTCGCAGAAGGTGTTCCAGGTGAACTGGTAAATCGCATTGGCCGCCGCGTCGAAGCGCAGGTCGGCCATCGCCTGATCGAGCGCGCGGACGGTTTCGCCCACTTCGCCCACGATCCACTTGTTGACCGCGCTGGTCGCCTGCGGAGCGGTCGCCGACGTGCTGCCGACGATGCCGTTGCTCTGGCAGAAGCGGGCCGCGTTCCACAGCTTGGTGGCGAAGTTGCGGTAACCCTCGACCCGCTTTTCATCCATCTTCACGTCGCGGCCCTGGCTTTCCATGGCGCACATGAAGAAGCGCAGCGCATCGGCCCCGTACTTGTCGATCAGGCCCAGCGGATCGACCACGTTGCCCTTGGACTTGGACATCTTCTGCCCGTCTGCCGCGCGGACGAGCCCGTGGAGATAGAGCTTCTTCCACGGCACCTGCCCCATGAACTCGATGCCCTGCATCGCCATGCGCGCATCCCAGAAGAACAGGATGTCGAAGCCCGACACCAGCAGGTCGTTGGGATAGTGCTTCTTGAGCAGCGGCGCGTCCTGATCGGGCCAGCCTAGCGTGGCGAAAGGCCACAGCGCGGAGGAGAACCACGTGTCGAGGACGTCCTCGTCGCGCGTCAGCTTCTTGTTGCCGGCCAGCGCTTGGGCCGCTTCCTCGGTTTCGGCGACGAAGACCGAACCATCCTCGGCATACCACGCCGGGATCCGATGGCCCCACCACAGCTGGCGGCTGACGCACCACGGCTGGATGTTCTCCATCCAGTTGAAGAAGGTCTTTTCCCACGTCTTCGGCACGATCTCGATCTTGCCCGAACGCACCGCCTCGATCGGGGCCTTCGCCAGCGTCTCTGCATCGACGTACCACTGGTCGGTCAGCCAGGGTTCGATCACCACGCCGCCGCGGTCGCCGAACGGCGTCTGGATCGTGCGCGGTTCGGCGTCGAGCAGGGTCTCGTTGCCCTCCTTGTCCTTCACCACGTGCGGGATCAGGAAGCCCGCTGCCTTCATGTCGGCAACGATGGCGTCGCGCGCGTCGAAGCGGTCCATCCCGAGGTACTTTTCGGGCACCAGGCCGTCGGCGGTCTGCACCACCTTGGCTTCGGCATCGAACATGTTGAGCATGTCGGCCGCCTTGATCCCGGCGCGCTTGCCCACTTCGAAGTCGTTGAAGTCATGCCCCGGCGTGATCTTCACCGCCCCAGACCCGAGCTCGGGATCGGCATGCTCGTCCGCCACGACCTTGAACCGGCGGCCGGTCAGCGGCTGCAGGATTTCCTTGCCGATCACCGACTTGTAGCGCTCGTCCTCAGGATGGACGGCCACGGCCATGTCGGCCAGCATCGTCTCGGGCCGCGTGGTCGCAACCTCGATGTAATCGAGCCCGTCGTCGCGCTTCACACCATCGGCTAGCGGATACTTGAAGTGCCAGAACCCGCCCTTGATCTCGTGCGTCTCGACCTCGAGGTCGGAGATCGCGGTCTTGAGCTTGGGATCCCAGTTCACCAGCCGCTTGTCGCGGTAGATCAGGCCCTTGTTGTAGAGGTCGACGAAGACCTTCACCACCGCGCGCGTGAAATGCGGGTCCATCGTGAACTGCTCTCTGGACCAGTCCATCGAGCAGCCCAGGCGCCGCAACTGGCGCGTGATGGTGCCGCCGCTCTCGGCCTTCCATTCCCACACCTTGTCGATGAAGGCCTCGCGCGAATAGTTCGTGCGCTTGTCCTGCCGCGCTTCCATCTGGCGCTCGACCACCATCTGGGTGGCGATGCCGGCGTGGTCGGTACCGACCACCCATAGCGCATCCTTGCCGCGCAGGCGTTCGTAGCGGATCACCACGTCCTGCAGCGTGTTGTCTAGCGCGTGGCCGATGTGCAGCGAACCGGTCACGTTCGGCGGCGGATTGACGATCGTGAACGGCTGCGCATCGGGGCGCTCGGGGCGGAACAGGCCGTTCGCTTCCCAGTGCGCATACCACTTCGCCTCGATGCCGGCAGGCTCGAACGTCTTGGCAAGCTCGGTCGCGATTTCGGGCACGGAATCCGTTGCAGGGGTCTGGTCGCTCATGCGCGGCGCTCTGCCACCCGGAGGGCCACGCTGCAAGCGCAACCCGGGACCCTACGGCCAGCTCCTGCGTTACGTCGCACGTGCTGCACTTGTCGCCTCGGAACTTTTCCCGCATGAAGCGGACACGATGCGGGCGCTGACCGACTTCACGATCGCGTCGGACGATCCTTCGTCCGGCACTAACGGCGGCGCCACCCTGGCGTTTTCCGGCCCGATGACCGTGGCATCGCTCGGCGCGATCGATGCGCGCATCCGCCACATTTCCGATCCGCTGTCCCAGATCGACATGACCGGGGTCACGCGCATCGACACGGTCGGCGCCTGGGTCGCCTGGCATCTTGCCCAGCGTACCGGCGCCCGGATCGTCAATTGCAAGCCTGAAGCGGAACGACTGATCGCCGCGATCAGCAAGGCCGACGATAACCGCGAATCCGTACGCGCCGACCGCCTGCCGCTGTTCGAACGCGTGCCTGCGGTGATCGGCGACACCGTGATCGGGCTCGCCAACGGCGGCCTGCAGGTGCTCGGATTTCTGGGTCTCTACGTCCAGGCCTGCTGGTCGCTGCTGCGCCGACCGTCCACCTTTCGGACCAAGGCGCTGATCCACCAGATGGAGCTCGTCGGAGTCAACGCGCTCGGCATCATCGCGCTGATGAGCTTCCTGGTCGGCATCGTCATCGCGCAGCAGGGCGCGGTGCAGCTGCGGCAGTTCGGGGCGGAGATCTACACCGTCAACCTCGTCGGCCGCCTTACCTTGCGCGAACTCGGCATCCTGATGACCGCGATCATGGTCGCGGGCCGCTCGGGTTCGGCGTTTGCCGCGCAACTGGGCACGATGAAGCTGACCGAAGAGGTCGACGCGATGCGCACGATCGGCGTCTCGCCGATGGAGGCGCTGGTCATCCCGCGCATCCTTGCCACGATGATCATGATGCCGCTGCTGGGCATCTACTCCTCGTTCCTCGGCATCATCGGCGGCGCGTTCCTGTCCTCGCTCACGCTCGGCATTCCCTTCTTCACCTTCCTCGCCCGCATCCAGGAAGTGGTTCCGCTGCACGATGTCTGGGTCGGGCTGGTCAAGGGCCCCGTGTTCGGCCTCATCGTCGCGGTTTCCGGCTGCTATCAGGGGCTGCAGGTGCGCAACAATGCCGAGGAAGTCGGCACCCGCACCACCGCGGCCGTCGTCATGGCGATCTTCATGGTCATCGTGCTCGACGCCTTCTTCGCGGTGTTCTTCACCGAGATCGGCTGGGGATGAGCGAGACTTCGGAATTCCCCATTCGCGTGCGCGGATTGAAGAACGTGTTCGGCGATCACGTCGTGCACGAAGGGCTCGATCTCGAAGTCCGCAAGGGCGAGATCATCGGCGTGGTGGGCGGCTCGGGCACCGGCAAGTCGGTGCTGATGCGTTCGATCATCGGCCTTCAGGTACCCGCCGAGGGCGAGATCGAAGTGCTGGGCAGCAGGATTACCGACGCCCGCGATGACGAGGATATCGACATACGCAGCCGCTGGGGCGTGCTCTTCCAGGGGGGCGCGCTGTTTTCCACGCTGACCGTCGCCGAAAATGTCGAAGTGCCGCTGCGCGAATTCTATCCCGAGATCAAGGACGAACTCCGCCACGAAATCGCGCGCTACAAGGTGCTGCTTTCAGGGCTTCCCGCCAACGCCACCGGCAAATACCCCAGCGAGCTTTCGGGCGGCATGAAGAAGCGCGCCGGCCTCGCCCGCGCACTCGCGCTCGATCCCGAACTGCTGTTCCTTGACGAGCCCACCGCCGGGCTCGATCCGATCGGCGCGGCAGCGTTCGACCAGCTGATCCTGGGCCTGCAGCAGACGCTCGACCTGACGGTCTTCCTGATCACCCACGATCTCGACACGCTGTACGAGATCTGTGACCGCGTGGCCGTGCTCGCCGACAGGAAAGTGATCGCCTGCGGGACGATCCCGGAACTGCTCGCGCTGGATCATCCCTGGATCCAGGAATACTTCAACGGCCCGCGTGGCCGGGCCGCGCAGTCGGCCAAGCATCGCAACGATACCAGGGCCGACGCCGCTGGCAGCAGCGCGCCTGCGCCCCTCGACGAGACGGCGCAGGAGCAGCAAGAGGGTTAACCATGGAAACGCGCTCGAACAACATCTGGGTCGGAGCCGTCACGCTGCTGCTGCTGGCGGGCTTTGCCGCGCTGGCGATCTGGATCGCCCGGATCAACCAGGGCGCGCAGAACGAATACGACATCTTCTTCAAACAGTCGGTCGATGGACTGGCCAAGGGTTCGGAAGTCTCGTTCTCGGGCGTGCCTTCGGGTCAGGTGAAGGACATCGAGCTGTGGGAGCGCGATCCCAGCCTCGTACGCGTGCGGATCAAGGTGGATAGCAAGGTGCCGATCCTGCAAGGCACCACCGCCAGCCTGCAGGGCAGCTTCACCGGCGTCACCACGATCCAGCTGCAAGGCGCGATGAAGGGCGCCCCGCCGATCGTCGAGCCCGGCCCCGAAGGCGCTCCCGTGATCCCGACCAAGCGCAGTGGCCTGGGCGAATTGCTGGCCAACGCGCCGCTGCTGCTCGAACGGCTGGCAACGCTGACCGAACGCCTCACGATGGTGCTTTCGGACAAGAACCAGAAGTCGATCGAGAACATCCTTGCCCATACCGACAAGCTGACCGGCAACCTCGCCGATGCCTCGCCCGACGTGAAGCGCACGCTCGCCGAATTGCAGGCCACCTTGCGCCAGGCGAACTACACCCTTGCCGCGTTCGAGAAGGTCGCCGGCAGCGCCGATTCCATGCTCAACGACGAAGGCAACGGCATCGCCAAGCAGCTGCGCACCACGCTGCAGTCGGTGCAGGGCGCGGCCGATGCGTTGCAGGCCACCGCCAAGGACGCGCGCCCCGGCGTGCAGCAGCTCAACGAACGGACGTTGCCCGCCGCCGAAGCCGCCATTCGCGAACTGCAGGCCACGACGCGTTCGTTGCGCGAAGTGACCGACCGCATCAACGATCGCGGCGTTTCCAGCATCGTCGGCAGCCCCAAGCTGCCCGATTACAAGCCCTGAGCCGGGAGAACCGATCCGATGAACAAGACCCTGCTCTCCTTGCTGCTGCTGCCGCTGGCGCTTGCCGGCTGCGTCTCGATCGGGGCGAAGCCGCCCTCAAGCCTGCTCAGCCTTACCGCCGAAGCCGCGCCGGCTGCAGGCGCCACGGCCAGCGGCAAGCTCAACGAAGCGCTGACCGTGCTCGAGCCGACCTCCGCAGCCAAGGTCGCGGTGCTGCGTGTGCCGGTGCAGATCGATGAAACGCGCGTCGCCTATCTCAAGAAGGCTATGTGGGTCGAACGCCCCTCGCGCCAGTTCCAGCATCTGCTGGCCGAAACGCTGCGCGCGCGCGGTGGCCGGCTGGTGACCGAAGGCGATGCCGGCACGCGCGGCCCCCGCCTTTCGGGCCGATTGCTCGACATGGGCTACGATGCGCGGACGAAGTCGGTGGTGGTTGCCTTCGAAGCAAACCGCGAAAGCCCCGGTGGCACGATCGACACCAAGCGCTTCGAAAGCCGCGTCAGCGGCATCGATCCCGACACGCAGGACGTCGCACCCGCCCTCAACCAGGCAGCCAACGACGTCGCCCGGCAGGTGGCGGACTGGGTCGGCTGACCGCCGACCCGCATCGCCTGTTCAGGCGGCCGGCATCTGCTGGCTGGAACAGTGGAATCCGCCCCCGCCCGCCAGCACCGCATCGGCCATCAGACCGATCGTGGCGCGGGTCGGAAACAGCTCCGCAATCGCGGCCACGCCGTCATCGTCGTGCGCCGTCCCGAAGATCGGCACGATCACCACGTTGCTGGCGATGACGAAGTTCATGTAGCTCGCAGGCTGCACCGTGCCACCCCACTCGACAAGGCCTGGCGAGGGGACTTCCACCACCTCGACGCCAGCATCCCGCGCCCGGGCGGCGGTGTCGGCATAGAGCGCGGCGTTGGGATCATCGGGCCCGGTTGCGCGCGGCACCGCCAGCCGGTTGGGCGCCACGAACCGGGCCAGGTTGTCGACATGCCCGTCGGTGTGGTCGTTGATCAGGCCATCGCCCAGCCACAGCACGCGGTCATAGCCCAGGTCGCGTTCGAGCCGCGCCTCAATCTCGCCGCGCGTCAGCTGCGGGTTGCGGTTGGGGTTTAGCAGGCACTGCTCGGTCGTGGCGACAAGCCCGGTGCCATCGCCATCGAGCGCGCCCCCTTCCAGGATCCAGTCGCACCGGTCGGCGGCAAGCCCGGCATCGGCCGCCAGCGTCGCGCCGATCTCCTGGTCTCCCGGCATGAGGTACTTCTCCCCCCAGCCGTTGAAGCCGAACAACCGCGCCCGCCGCGTGCCCGATGCATCGCGCACCACCAGCGGTCCGGTATCGCGCACCCACACGTCGCCATAAACGCGTCGTTCGAGCGTGACCGCCGCCGAAACCAGCGACCGTGCGCGCATCTCGTTGGCGGCATCGCGCACCAGCAGGCGCACCTGCTGGCCGCTGTCGGCAACGGCGCTGGCGAAGGCGGCGATCTGTTCCTGCGCGCGATCGATCACCCCCGACCATTCGTCGGCGATATGGGGGAAACCGATCCACAGCCAGTCCTGGGGATGCCATTCGGGGGGCATCCTCATCACTGCCTCGCTCATGCGTCTCGTCCTTACTTCTTGCCCGCGTCCGCCAGACTCTTGTCGCGGATCGCGCGGAATTCGTCCCCGGGGTGCCAGTTCGGCCAATCCTTGCCATCGGCAAGCCCCCGGCCGAGCCGGTAGAAGAGTTCGACTTCCTGCGCCATGCCCGACATGTCCCAGCTGTCCGAATATTCGTCGCTCGGCTGGTGGTAGCGGTTGACGGTGTAGTCTTCCGAAGCCGCCTCGCCCGCGGCGCGACCACCCTTTTCCAGATCCTCGCCCAGGCCGACGTCGAACATCGGCACGCCAAGCTTGGCGAAGCTGAAGTGGTCCGACCGGTAGTAATACCCGCGTTCGGGATGGCTCTCGGGCGTCTCGGACAGGTTCATGTCCTCTTCCACCCTGCGCAGCAGCGTGGTCAGTTCGGACTTGTCGCCTCCGGTCACGGTCACGTCGCGTGCCCGACCCGTCGGCGAAAGGCCGTCCATGTTCACCCCGCCAACCGTCCTGGCCAGCGGAAACACCGGGTTCGCGGCATAGTATTCCGATCCCAGCGTGCCCGATTCCTCAAGTGTAACAGCAAGGAACACCTGGCTGCGCGCCGCCGGCCCGGCGCGGCGGTTCATGTCCGCCAGCGCGGCCAGCGCGCCGACCCCGGTCGCGTTGTCGACCGCGCCATTGCAGATGTCGTCGCCGGTCTTGTCCGCCTCGCAACGGCCAAGATGGTCCCAGTGCGCGCTGTAGAGCACGTATTCGTGCGCGCGCGTCTTGCCCGGCAGCAGGCCGACCACGTTGTGCGACGTCGCCTTGCGGATCGCGTTGTCGAAAGAAAGGTCCATCGTGAGGCCCAGCGGCACCGCCTTGAACCCCTTCTGCTTGGCGGCGGCGGTCAGGGTGGTCAGATCCTGCCCGGCCGCCTTGAGGATGGCCTCGGCCACGCTCTTCTGCACCCAGGCGTTGGCCACGGTCTGGTCCATGCCGTCGTTGGCCGATTGGACGAAGTACTGCGCCCCCGTCCAGCTCGACTGCACCACGTTCCAGCCATAGGCGGCAGGGTACGTATCGTGGATGACGATCGCCGCAGTCGCGCCCTGGCGCGCCGCTTCCTCGAACTTGTAGGTCCAGCGCCCGTAGTAGGTCATCCGACGGCCCTTGAACGGCCCGTCCTCGCCCTGCATCTCGTAGTCTGGGTCGTTGACCAGGATGACCGCCGTCTTCCCCTTCATGTCGAGCCCGGCATAGTCGTTCCAGCCAAGCTCGGGCGCGTTGATGCCATAGCCCACGAACACCAGCTCGCTGTCCGCCACCTTGGTCTGCGGCACGAAGCGGTACGACCCGGCAACGAAGTCCTTGCCGATCGTGAAGCTCATCGGCGCAATGCCCTTGCCCTTCACCACCATCGGCGAAAACTGGCTCGCGGTGATCTCCACCGTCGGCACGTCCTGCAGCCACGACCCCTTGTTGCCGGGCTTCAGGCCCGCCGCCTTGAAGCGCGCGACGATCTCGTCGAGCACCTTGGGCTCTGCGGCGGTCGAGGGGGCGCGGCCCTCGAACTCGTCGGACGACAGCGTCTTGATCACCTGCCGCATCAGCGGAACGTTGACCGGGGGTACCTTCGCAGGCGCCGCCGGCGCGGCGGCGAAAGTTGCCGATGAAATCAGCGCGGCACAGGCAGCGCCCGCGACAAGCGCGGCGCGAAAGGCGCGATCGACCCGGTAAGGCATTGAATTTCCCTTCATGTTCTCAATTCACCGCAGCGCCGTGTCGGCGTCGCTGTGGACATGCCGCGACGTTGGCAGAGCGTGGCGAGCGACGCAACACCGCCCCGCCGGGCGCGCGCGACGCTTGCCTCGCCCGCCATGACCGGGCATCGCCGGGACATGACCGATTGGCAGAATGCGCTGACCCGCGCCCGCACCTGCTCGCCCTTTCTTGCCCGCGCGCTCGACCGGCAGGGCGCGCTTGAAGCGCTGCTCGCCCAAGGCCGGCTGGACGAAGCGCTGGCCTGGGCTGCCGGCGCCGGTGAAGGCACCGACGATGTTGCCGTGCAGCTGCGGCGCGAACGCCTGGCGCTCGCCACCGCCGCCGGCATCGCCGATCTGGCCGGCGCGATGCCGCTTGCCGCCGTGACCGGCGCGCTTTCCGCCTTCGCCGACCGCGCGCTCGACCTCGCCATCGCCGCCGCGATCCGCAAGCGGGTGCCGGATGCCGAACCGCAGGGCTTTGCCGCCATCGCGCTCGGCAAGCATGGCGCGGGCGAGCTCAACTATTCGTCCGACATCGACCCCATCCTGCTCTACGAACCCGATGTCCTGCCCCGGCGCGATCGCGACGATCCGGGCGAGGCGGCGCAGCGCGTGGCCCGCACCGTGGTCGAACTGCTCGGCAAGGTAACAGACGAAGGCTACGTCTTCCGCGTCGACCTGCGCCTGCGCCCGGCCTCGGAAGTCAGCCCGCTGGCGATCCCGTTCGAAGGCGCGATCACCCATTACGAATCGAGCGCACTCGCCTGGGAACGCGCCGCCTACATCCGCGCCCGCGCCGCCGCCGGCGACGTGCCGCGCGGGCAAGCCTTCCTCGATACGATCCGCCCGTTCGTGTGGCGCCGCAGCCTCGATTTCGGCGCGATTGACGAGATCGGCCGCCTCACCACCCGCATTCGCGACCATTACATCGGCGGGCAGGCGCTGGGTCCCGGTTACGACCTGAAGCGCGGGCGCGGCGGCATTCGCGAGGTGGAGTTCTTCGCCCAGACCCACCAGCTGATCCACGGCGGCCGCAACCCCGCGCTGCGCCTGCGCGGCACCCGGGCGAGCCTCGATGCGCTGGCCACCGCCGGGATCATCACGGCCGAGGACGCGCAAGTGCTGGGCACGAGCTACGACAGGCTGCGCACCATCGAACACCGCCTGCAGATGGTCGCCGACCAGCAGACGCATTCGCTCCCGGCCGATCCCGCCGCGCTCGACAATGTCGCCCGGCTCGATGGCCTTGCCGATGGCGCCGCGCTCGTGGCGGAGCTGGCGAGCATATCCGAAGCCGTCGGCACCCGCTTCGATGCACTGATCGCGACCTATGCGCCCACCGGCGCGGTACAGGTCGCCGAGCGGCCGCTGGTGCGCGAACTGGCGGAATGCGGCTTCGACGATTGTGAACAGCTCGCCGCGCGGGTCGAAGCCTGGGAAAACGGCCAGTTCCGCGCCCTGCGCAGCGACGAGGCGCGCGCCGCCTTCGCCCGTTTGCGCCCCCAGCTGCTGCGCGCGCTGTCCGAAGCGCCCGATCCCGATCGCGCGCTGCTGCGCTGGGAACAGCTGATCGGCGCGCTCCCTTCGGCGATCAACGTCTTCCGCCTGCTCGAAGCGCGCCCGGGCCTGCTCGCCGTCGTCATGCGCGTGCTGGCCCACGCGCCCACGCTGGCGGATGAACTCGCCCGCCGCGCCGATCTGCTCGACACACTGATCGACCGCTCCGCCTTCGACCTGCCCGGCAGCGTTGCCGAAATCGCGGGCGAGCTGCGCCGCAACGAAGCGGGCGACGATTACCAGCGCCTGCTCGATGCGGTGCGGCGCAAGGTCGGCGAACTGCGCTTTGCCCTGGGGGTCCAGCTGATCGAAGCGGGGCGCGATCCGCTGGAGATTGCCGCGGCCCTGTCCCGCGTCGCAGAGGCGGCCATCCTCGTCCTTGGCGAAGCCGCCTGCGCCGAATTCGAAAGCGTCCATGGCACCGTGCCCGACAGCCGCCTCGTCATCCTCGGCCTCGGCCGGCTCGGCGGTTCGGCGCTGACTCACGCCTCGGACCTCGATCTCGTGTTCCTGTTCAGCGGCGATCACATGGCGGAAAGCGACGGCCGCCGTCCGCTGGGCGGCACGCTCTACTACAACCGCCTCGCCCAGCGGGTGATCGCCGCGCTGTCGGTGCCGACCGCCGCCGGCGCGCTCTACGAAGTCGACACGCGCCTTCGTCCCTCCGGCGCACAGGGCCCGATCGCGGTCAGCCTCGACAGCTTCGAGCGCTACCAGCGGGAGGAAGCCTGGACCTGGGAGCACATGGCGCTGTGTCGCGCCCGCGCCCTGTTCGGCACCGCGCCCGACCGCGCCGCGCTCGACACGATCGTCGCCTGCGCGCTCCACGATCCGCGCGATCCTGCCAAGCTTCGCGCCGATGTCCTGTCGATGCGGGGCGAAATGCAGAAGCACAAGCCCGGCAAGGGGCCGCTCGATGTCAAGCTGCTGCGCGGCGGGCTCGTCGATATCGAATTCATGGT
This sequence comes from Novosphingobium olei, assembly GCF_037076535.1. Taxonomy (NCBI): domain Bacteria; kingdom Pseudomonadati; phylum Pseudomonadota; class Alphaproteobacteria; order Sphingomonadales; family Sphingomonadaceae; genus Novosphingobium; species Novosphingobium olei. The sequence continues at coordinate 3,463,454 of NZ_AP029021.1, forward strand.
TCATTACCTCCAGTTGCGCGATCACGTCGCGCTCGAACCGGGTCTTGGCGATGCGGTTTCCGCGCTGGAGGATGCAGGGCTGTTGCCGCAGGGCCTGCGCGAAGCGCACGACCTGATGGCGCGGCTGCTGGTGGTGGTCCGCCTCGTTGCCCCCGATGGCGAATATCCCCCGCCCGCCAGCCGCGAGATCGTCGCGCGCGCCTGCGGCCTTGCCCGGTGGGGCGAGCTGCTTGACGCCATCGCCGCCATGCGGCAGCGCGTGGGGCAGGCATGGAACGCCGTTTTCGGCGAAAGGCTGGAGATCCTAGCATGAGCGAGCGTATCGGCGTCGGCGACGCCTTCCCCGACATTGCCATGACCACGCCGGATGGCGGCACCGTCAAGCCGTCCGACTTTGCCGGGCGCAAGCTGGTCGTGTTCTTCTATCCCAAGGACGATACGCCGGGCTGCACCACGGAAAACAAGGATTTCTCCGCGCTGGCCGACCAGTTCGCCGCGGCAGGCACCGCGCTTCTGGGCGTCAGCAAGGACCCGCCCAAGAAGCATCAGAAGTTCGCCGAGAAGCATGGCCTTGCCGCCCCGCTGGCCAGCGATGCCGAAGAAGGCGGCCTGTCCGATGCGCTCGGCATATGGACTGAAAAGTCGATGTACGGCCGCACCTACATGGGCATGGAGCGGACCACCTACCTTGTCGGCGCCGATGGTCGGATCGCGCAAGTGTGGAACAAGGTGAAGGTCAAAGGCCACGCCGAGGACGTGCTCGCCGCCGCCAAGGCGCTCTGAGCCGCGCGTGAACCTTTCGCCTTCTGAAATGCCGTCTTCCGCAACGCCATCGGTGGCGCACGCCATCCGTGCCGCCATGCTCACCGCCGATCCGGAGGCAAAGGCGATGGCAGCCCGCGCGGTCGCTCGGGACTGGCGCGCGGGCCGACTTGCCTTCGCGTTCGACGTGGCCATGCCCGATGCGCCGGCCCGGCCGAACGCGCCGCAGTTGCTGCCGCCCAACGCCATGCCCAAGCGCGGGCGCGGAGGCTCGGAACGCGGGCGGATTGCGCTGCTCCACGCGCTCTGCCACATCGAATTCGTCGCCATCGATCTTGCCCTCGATGCCGCCGGCCGCTTCGGCGCCGAACGCGGGCCGGCTTTCGTGTCCGACTGGCTGGATGTCGCCGCGGACGAAGCGATGCATTTCGCGCTGCTCGCCCGCCGCCTGCGCACCCTCGGGACGTTCTACGGCGACCTGCCGGCCCACGACGGACTGTGGGATGCCGCACGCGAAACCGCGCACGACATCGCTGCCCGCCTTGCGGTCGTGCCGATGGTGCTCGAAGCGCGTGGGCTGGATGTCACTCCGGTTACGATCGAACGGTTCGAAGCCGCTGGAGACCTGCGTTCGGCGCGCATCCTGCAACGAATCCTTGACGACGAAATCCGCCATGTGCGTTTCGGCACAACCCACTTCGCGAAGGTATGCCAGGAACGCGGTGAATCGCCACCGCAACTTTGGAAAAGCTTGGTCGAGAGGCACTTTCGCGGCGCTGTTAAGCCGCCGTTCAACGACTCGGCGCGCCGATCAGCCGGTCTATCGTGCGAAATGATGGCAGGGGTTGCGTGAACTGACGCCCTGCCGTTACCCCACCAATCAAGAGTTGGGCGGGGGGTTCCGATCCTTCTCAAAAAAATCTGCTCCGGTTCGTCGCGAACCGGGGTGGCACGCACTGGGGGTCAGCGCGTCTCCGTCGCCTGCTTGCGGGCTGCGGGTCAAAAAGAAGGTCGTTCGGGTCGTAATGTCGCAAAACACCAACTTTGTCCGCCAGTCGCTTGGCCGCAAGTCGTTCGCAGCCATCGCCGCCATCGCCTCGCTGGTCTCGGTTCCCGCTTTCGCCAACAGCGCCGCTTCGGCCGACATCGCTTCGCCGCTCCGCGCCGCTGAAGCTGCCCGCAGCGGGGCCGTCAGCACCGACAACGGCGACCAGCAGTTCCGCAATCTCTTCGCTTCGTGGCAGGCGCTAGATGGTGGCTCGGTTACCGGCACCGTCGCTCCGGCCCGCTCGGGCACCGTCTCGATCCCCTCGCTGATGCCCGTGAATTCCAGCCGCGCCATGTCGAGCGCCTTCGGCCTGCGCGTGCACCCCGTGCTCGGCGGCCTGCGCCAGCACAAGGGCATCGATCTTCCCGCCGCCACCGGCACCCCGATCTACGCTTCGGCGGATGGCGTTGTCGGCAAGGCCGACTGGTTCGGCGGCTACGGCCTGTGTGTCGAGCTCGAACATGGCGCCGCGCTCGAAACCCGCTACGGCCACATGTCGCGCATCGCGGTTGCCGAAGGCCAGCGCGTCCGCAAGGGCGACGTGATCGGCTATGTCGGCTCGACCGGCCGCTCGACCGGTCCGCACCTGCATTACGAAGTCCGCGTTGCCGGCGAAGCGGTCAATCCGCTTCCCTACATGCAGGGCTCTTCCACGCTTTATGCCGAAAACGACCCGACCGAAGGACGCGGCGGTCCGGAATAAGCCGCCCCGGTCGAACTAAGCCATCCTGGAGGGGATGCGGAAAGAGGCGGCCATCGCGCCGCCTTTTTCTTTGCCCGTTTCAAAATTGCTGAACGGCCAGCAACTTTTTTGCTGTGTGCGTTGCACAATGCAACGAATCCCTTTGCGCGATTTAATCATGCGGTTAAGGTCACGCGCGAAAGGCCCGGGGCCGTAAGGCCAAGGCCGAAAGCGAAGAGAGGAATCGCATGGACTTTCACCCGAGCGTGCACGCGCGGAACCATCCGGAAAAGCCCGCGGTCATCATGGCCGATGGGCGCAGCCTGACCTACCGCGAGCTTGACGAAGAGAGCAATCGCTTCGCCCAGTTGCTGCGTGCGCGGGGACTGCAGATCGGGGATACCGTGGCGATCAGCCTGGAAAACCGTCCCGAATACTTCTCGCTGGTGTGGGGCGCGCAGCGCGCAGGTCTCGTCTTCGTGGCCGTTTCCTGCCGTCTTGCCGCACCTGAAATCGCCTACATCGCGCAGGACAGCGGCGCCAAGCTTCTGGTGAGCTCGACCTACCTCAACAAGGTGCTCGACGAAGTCGCCGCGCTGGCCCCCTCCGTTCCGCAGCTGCGCCTTGGCGGCGTCGGCGTCCATGATCTCGAAGCCGAACTGGCCAAGATGCCTGCCACCGCCATTGCCGACGAGCGCGCCGGCGGCGATATGCTCTATTCCTCGGGCACCACGGGCAAGCCCAAGGGCGTGCGCGTGCCCATGCCCGAAGACCCTGCGATCGGCGCGCCGACCTCGCTGATGATGGTGGCCTCCGAAGTCTTCGGCTTCACCAAGGATTCGGTCTATCTCAGCCCCGCGCCGCTCTATCACGCCGCGCCGCTGCGCTGGTCGATGGGCGTTCATCGCCTTGGCGGCACTGTCGTGGTGATGGACAAGTTCGATCCGGAGCACGCGCTGCAGCTGATCGAAAAGTACAAGATCACCGACAGCCAGTGGGTGCCGACCCACTTCGTGCGGCTGCTCAAGCTGCCCGAGGATGTGCGCACGAAGTACGACATTTCCTCGCTCAAGTGCGCGATCCACGCCGCCGCGCCCTGCCCGATCCCGGTCAAGCACGCGATGATCGACTGGTGGGGTCCGATCCTCAAGGAATACTACGCCGGCACCGAAGGCAACGGCTTCACCTTCATCGGCAGCGAAGACTGGCTGACCCACCCGGGCTCGGTCGGTCGCGTCATCACCGGCGTGATCCACATCTGCGATGAAAACGGCGACGAAGTGCCCACCGGCACCGAAGGCCAGGTCTTCTTCGAAGGCGGCGGGGTGTTCGAATATCACAACGATCCGGCCAAGACGGCAGAGGCCACGAACAAGCATGGCTGGACCAGCCTTGGCGACATCGGCCGCGTCGATGAAGACGGCTTCCTCTACCTGACCGACCGCAAGAGCTTCATGATCATCTCGGGCGGCGTAAACATCTACCCGCAGGAAATCGAAAGCCTGCTCGTGACCCACCCCAAGGTCGCCGACGTCGCGGTGATCGGCGCCCCCGATCCCGACATGGGCGAACGCGTGGTGGCGATCGTCCAGCCGGCCAACCTTGCCGAAGCGGGCCCCGCGCTCGCCGCCGAGCTGACCGACTGGCTCAATCCGCAGCTTTCGCGCGTGAAGATGCCGCGCCAGATCGACTTCCGCGAGGAACTTCCCCGCGAACCCACCGGCAAGCTGTTCAAGCGCCTGTTGCGCGATGAATACAAGGCCGCCGCGGCTCTGGAGGCCTGACGCCATGGCAACCACTGCAGTGCCCGTCGCTTCGCCCGAAGACGCCATCGCCGTCATCGATCCCCGCTCCTATGCGGAGTGGGGCCCGCTGCTCGACCGCTTCGACCGCATCCGGGCCGAAACGCCCGTGGTGCGCATCGAAAGCGCGGAAGGCTTCCACGAACCCTTCTGGCTGCTGACCCGCCATGAAGACGTGATGCGCGTGTCGAAGGACAACCAGACCTTCCTCAACGCGCCGCGCCCCACCGTGTTCACCGGCAAGGACGGCGAAGCCTTCGCCCGCGCGGTCACCGGCGGCAGCCCGAACCTCGTCAACTCGCTCGTCTCGATCGACGCGCCCTCGCATCCCAAGCTGCGCCGCCTGACGCAGGAATGGTTCATGCCGAAGAACCTGCGCAAGATCGAGGAGGACATCCGCAAGCTGGCCGCGCACACCGTCGACCGGCTGATCGCGGCCGGCCCCGAAGCGGACTTCTGCACGCTCGTCTCGGCGCCCTACCCGCTCCACGTCGTCATGCAGATCCTCGGCGTGCCGGAGGAGGACGAGCCGCGCATGCTCTTCCTCACCCAGCAGATGTTCGGCGGGCAGGACGAAGACCTCAACAAGTCCGGCATGGCCGACCTTGCCCCCGAACAGGTCCTCCAGATCGTCATGGGCGCGGTCAGCGATTTCGAGGCCTATTTCTTCGCGCTCGCCGAAGAGCGCCGCAAGAACCCGACCAACGACGTCGCCAGCGTGCTCGCCAACGCCAACATCGACGGGCAACCGCTCTCGGCGCGCGATCTTGCCGGCTACTACATCATCGTTGCCGCAGCGGGGCACGACACCACCTCGGCCTCCACCGCCGGGGCGATGCTCGCTCTCGCGCAGGACCCGGACCAGTTCGCCCGCGTCAAGGCCGATCGCAGCCTGCTGCCCGGCGTTGTCGAGGAAGCGATCCGCTGGACCACGCCGGTGCAGCACTTCATGCGCACCAACACCACCGATGTCGAGATCGGCGGGGTGCAGATCCCGGCGGGCGACTGGCTGATGCTCAACTACGTCGCGGCCAACCACGATCCGGCGCAGTTCGACAACCCGCGCAAGTTCGATGCGGCGCGCGATGGCAACCGCCACATCGCGTTCGGCGCGGGCGCACACCAGTGCCTGGGTCTCCACCTCGCCCGGCTCGAAATGCGCATCCTGTTCGAAGCGCTGCTCGACCGGATCGACAGCCTCGAACTGGCGGGCGAGCCCAAGCGCGCCAAGAGCACCTTCGTCGGCGGGCTCAAGACCCTGCCGATCCGCTTCAAGGCCAGCTGACCGTCAAGCCTCGGGCGGCGTCAGGTCAGGCGAACTTGTCTGCCTTGCGCCGCCCGAAGCGCATGCCGCGCTCCAGATGCGCGCGCAGCTGGGTGTAATAAGCCTCCAGGAACGCGCGCTCGTCGCCCGCGCCTGCGCTCCAGCCGATCTTCCCACAGATCGTCGCCGCCACTTCGGCCATCGTATCCGCCCGGCCCTCGCGCAGCACGCGTTCCAGCGCCTGCAGCTCGTATTCGCCGTAGACGGAGAGTTCCTCCGGCCCGAAGCGATAGACCGCGCCCGTTGCCGCGCTCGGCCCCGCCGCCGCGCCGCCAAGCGATAGCGCCTGCCCCAGCTTGCGCTTCTGCGCCTCCACCACCCAGGTGCCCGCGATCATGTCGCCGCAGCGCAAGGCGTCGCGGTTGAGGAACGGCATCGCCATGAACAGCGCGAACCAGCCAAGGCCCGCCCAGCTCGCCAGGTCGGTGTCGCCCCCGCTCGATGCCGCGCCGCCGATGAACACCAGCGGCATGAACAGCTCGATGTCGCGCACCAGGTTGCGCGCGATCACCGCCTCGGTGGTCAGCCGCCCGCCATCGCGCGCGGCAACGCGAATGCCGAGCAGGCGCTTGCCCGGCGTCGCCCCGCGCGGTCCCAGCTCGAAGGCGAGAAACCAGGCATTGCGGGCAAGGAACATGACCACGAACCACACGATCGCCAGCGCCTGCAACGCATGGCCCGCCGGGCCCTTGGTGCTGGCGTTGAGCCCCAGCCCCTGCGCCATCCACAGCAGCGCCAGCGTGGTTGCCACCATCGCCGCGCCGACCAGGAACAGGTCGATTGCCAGCGCCGCCGCCCTTGCCCCGCGCGATGCCAGCACGAACGGCAGCGCCACGCCTTCGGGCGTCGTCAGCCAGCGCTTGCGCCGCTCGGCATCGGGCACGATGCGCCCCGTGGCCCCGCGCGCGCTCATTTACCGCGCCGCCACACGAACAGATACCCGATCCAGAACACCAGCATGAACGCGCCCACCACCAGCCGTGGCATCGTGGCATCGAGCAGTTGGCGCGCGAACGCTTCCAGCATGGCGGCAACGATCAGCATCAGCACCACGCCGGTCATCACCAGCGCCGCCCGCCGCCCCGCTTCTGCCGCCGCATCGAGCAGAGCGCGGTTGCCCGGAAACGCGATCGCCCGACCGACGTGGAGCCCCGCCGCCCCCGCCAGCAGGATCGCGAACAGTTCGGTCGTGCCGTGCACCGAAAGCCAGCCGACCAGTTCGAACGTCAGCCCCTGCCCGTGATAGAGCCACAGCAGCGCGCCCAGCATCGCCGTGTTGTGCACCAGCAGCAGCAGTGTCGGCACCCCGCAGGCAAAGCCGAGCGCAAAGGCCAGGATCGAAACTTGCGCGTTGTTGCTGAACAGCATCGCCGCGAACACCGAAAGGCCATCCTGCCCGGCATTGCCGAACAGCGTGCGCTCCAGCACCTCGCGGCTCGCGCCGGGCTGGCGCTCGTCGCCGCTGGGCATCAGGGCATAGAACCAGTCGGGATTGCTCGATACCAGCAGCCAGCCGACCACCGTGCCCACGACCATCGCCAGCAGCGCGATCAGGATATCGGGGCCGATGCTGCGCACCGCCCGGCCCCAGCCGCCGCCAAGGAAGCTACGCAACCACCGCCCCAGCCCGGCGCGCGGGCCATAGACGGCGAACCAGGCGCGCTGGGTCAGCGTCTCCAGCCAGTCGATCAGCGCCTGGTCGAGCGAGGTTTCGCGCGCGATCGACAGCGCGCTCGCGGTCATCCGGTACAGCCCCGGCAGCGCCAGCAGGTCCTCGTCCGACAGCCGCTTCAATCGCCCCCGCTCGATCTGGCCGACGATCTGCTCCAGCCGCTTCCAGTCGCCCTCGCGCTCCAGCCGGAACCGGTCCGAGCGCAGCGCCGCTTCCTCCACGCGCGCGGCATCCTCGGCCGCGCCGCGGCCAAGCCATCCTGCCAGCTTGTCGCCCAGCGCGCTCATCCGACCAGCCCCCGCCGCTTGACCGAAAGATAGGCGTCGAGCAGCCGCAGCCCGATCGTTTCGTGCGGCGCTTCCACCACGCGCACCCCCAGCCGGCGCAACCGCTGCAGCACCTGCTGGCGCTGGCGCAGCAGCGCATCGGCGGTCACCGCCTGCGCCACGTCGTCGAGGTCCTCGGGCATGGCCGTGGCGATCCCGGAAAGTTCGGCATCTTCCATCACCACGAACAGCACCACATGGCGTTCGACCAGCCGACCCACGTTCTCGATCATCAGCTCGGCGCTGGTCGGGTCGGTGAAGTCGGAAAACACCACCACCAGCGACCGCCGCTTCAACCGCGCGGCAAGCGTTGCCAGCGCCAACGTGAAGTTCGGCTCCTCTGCATGGTAGTCGAGGCTTGCCGCTGCATCCTGCAACCGGTGGAAATCGCGCGGCGCGGCAACGAAGGGCGTCGCCACCAGCGGCCTTGCGGCAAAGCCGAACAGCGCGATGCGGTCCTGCCCCTTCAGCGCGACCCATGCCGTGGTCAACGCGGCGGTGATCGCCCGGTCGATCCGCGCAAGGCCAGCCACCGGCTCGCACATCGTCTGCCCGCAATCGAGCGCGAACACGATCTGGGTGTTGCGCTCGGTCTCGTATTCGCGCGCCACGAGCCGCGCATGCCGGGCGGAAGATTTCCAGTCGATCCGCCGCCGGTCCATGCCGGGCTCGTAGTCGGCCAGCGCCTCGAACTCGGCCCCCGCCCCGCGAATCCGCCGCGCCACCTGGCCAAGGTCGGCATCGCGCAGAAACAGCTGCAATTCGCCTGATCGCACCGGCGAAAGATCCGGCCGCACCCGCACCATCAGGTCCAGCGGCCGCTGCGCGATTCGCTGGCCAAGCCCCAGCGGCCCGTTCCAGCGCAGCCATATCGCCGGAATCGCGCCGGGGCCGCGCCGCACCGGCACGATTTCGTTTGCGCCCTCCCAGGCGTCAGGCCCCTGCTTCAGCGTCAGCGCCAACCGCCCACCGTCGATCAGGCGCGGGTCGAGCGCCAGCGCCGCCTCGATCCGCCGCGCGGTGGTCCGCTCGAAGTCGGCAAGCACGGTCAGCCGCACCGCCTGCCCCACTTCGGCATCGGCGGGGGCGATCACCCGCACATCGGCCAGCCTGCCGGCAAACAGCGCATCGAGCGCCACCAGCACCAACAGCGCGCCGGCCAGCGCCGGTGCCAGCACCCAGGCCGCCGGCACGCGCGCGGCGATGACCAGCGCCAGCGGCGCTATTGCCAGCAGGGCCAGCACCGCGCGCGCCGTGGGCTGAAAGGGCGGCCCCTTGAGTTTCACGCCAGGCCTCACCTCGGACTTTCGGTCCGCGCGATCAGGTCGGCCACGATTGTCTCCGCCTGCCGGCCTTCGATTTCCGCCGCCGGGCTCAGGATCATGCGATGGCGCAGCACCGCCGGGGCCAGCGCCTTGACGTCGTCGGGCACCACGTAATCGCGCCCTTCCAGCGCCGCCCGCGCCCGCGCCGCGCCGCCCAGCAGCACCGCCGCGCGGGGCGATGCGCCGGCCACCAGATCGACGCTTTCGCGCGATGCGCGCACCAGCCGGACGATGTAGTCGACCACGCCCTCGGCCAGCTTCACCCCTGCCACCGCAGCAACCGCCCCGGCCAGCGCATCACGATCGGCCACTGCGCCCACGCCCAGTTCCATCGCTTTCGCCCCGGCGCGGGCATCGCCGTGCTGCGCCACGATGCGGCGCTCCTCGTCGATGTCGGGATAGGCGACCAGCACCTTGAACAGGAAGCGGTCGAGCTGCGCTTCGGGCAGCGGGTAGACGCCCTGGCTCTCGATCGGGTTCTGCGTCGCCACCACCATGAAACGGTCGGACAGCGCGTGCGCCTGCCCGTCCAGCGTCACGCGGCGTTCCTGCATCGCTTCCAGCAGTGCGGCCTGGGTCTTGGGCGGGGTGCGGTTGATTTCGTCGGCCAGCAGCAGTTCGTGGAAGATCGGGCCACGGGTCAGGGTGAAGGTGCTGGTCTGGAAGTTGAACAGGTTGGACCCCAGGATATCGCCCGGCATCAGGTCGGGCGTGAACTGGATGCGCCCGAAATCGAGCCCCAGCGCCGTGGCGAAGCTTTGCGCCAGCAGCGTCTTGGCCGTGCCGGGAGGGCCTTCGAGCAGGACGTGCCCGCCCGCGAACAGTGCGATCAGCAGGTGATCGACCGTCTGCTGCTGGCCGACCACGGCCTTGCCCACCTCGCTGCGGATGGCGTCGGCAAGCGCACGTACCTGGTCGAGAGTCATCGCAGAAGGTCCTTTTCGAATTGTTGGATGTCGCGCGCGGCGCGAACGATGTCGTCAGGGCGTCGCGCGGCGGAAAGACGGGCCGCGAGGGCCGCGAACGACGGCAAGCCCGGGCGGCGGGCTTGCGCACTGCGGTCGATCGCGGTGTCGGCGTCACTGGCGGCCCGGCCGCGCGGCAGGCCCAGTGCCAGCACCAGCCGTTCGCGCGCGGCAGCGCCATAAGGCGGCGCGATCAGGTGCAACCGGCCCGAACGGCGGACCAGCGCGGCGGCGTTGGCCACCAGCGCGCTCTTGCCGTGGGCCATCGCCCGCCCCGGCACCAGTCGCGGACCGAAGCCGGCAAGTGCGCGCCAGATTGCGGCGGCGGCGGCCAGGATCAGGCAGATCGTCGCGGCCAGGAACGGTGGCTCGAACGCCAGCGTCAGCAGGTTCTTGCTCGCACCCAGCCCGGCGAGCGACAGGTCGAAGGTCACCGGCCCGCCGCGCCCGTCCGCCGTGGCGACGATCAGATCGCGCGCCAGCAGCCCGGTTGCCTTGTCGGCCATGCCCCAGTTGTCCAGCAGGTCGGGCTCGAACACGAACACCAGCGGGTAGAGGTCGGGGTCGTTGCCGCCGATCGGCCCCGCCGTTCCGGCAAACTGTTCGAGCGCGGGGTAGCTGCCCGAATCGTTGACAAATGCCGCCAGAATGCGCCCGTCGCTCGCCCGCACCAGCGAAACCAGCGGCTTGCCGCTGCCCGACAGCACGTTGCGCGGATCGGGCAGGCGGCCCATCCGGCTGCCTGCCGCACTCCAGCCGCGCGCCGGGGCCAGCTTGACCGCCACGTCGTCGGCAAAGCCCGGCCATTCGGGCGGCGCAGTGCCGACGATCCTGGTCCAGCCCCGCTTCGCGCGGTCATCGCCTTCGATCGGCATGGCGAACCACTTGGGCGTGATCACCAGCGTCGGGCCGACATGGCGGTGGCGCACGACGATGTCATCGATATCGCTGCCCTTGGCATCGGCCGAAGGGGTCAGGATCAGCAGGCCCGGCCGGTCGGCGGGATCGTGGGCGCGGCTGCGGCTGACTTCGAACCCGTCGGCCTCCAGCATCGCAGCCAGCGCGGCAAAGCCGTTGAGCCCCCGCCCGCCGGCATGGCCGCCGCCGTTGTTGGCATCGGGCGCGGCATGGCCCAGGCTCCACAGCAGCGCGACGAAAGCAACCAGCCCGCCGAACAGCATGGCCACCAGCGTGCCCCGGGCGAAAGGCTGCCCGTTCATGCCGCCGCCCCGTCCAGCCGGACGCGGGCGAAAGCGGCATAGGCGGCGCGGGCCTCGTCCCAGTCCTCGCGGGCCAGCGGCCGCAGGGCATAGAGCGCGCGTTCGACCGCGCTGGCCATCGTGCCGAAAGCGGTGCGGGCGCCGGTCGGCAGGGCGGGCATCGCCGCGATGTCCCGCGCGGTGTCCGATGGCGAAAGCAGCGCCGGCCGCGCCGCCGCGATCTGCTGCACGGATCGGCGCAGCAGCAGGTGCGCGGCTTCGTCGAAGCGGCCTTCACCCGCCAGCCGGTCGGCATCGGCCAGCAGGATCGCCGCCTCGCCCGCATCCGGGGTCCAGTCCTCCGCCTCTGCCGGCCGCCTGGCGCGGTTGCGCAGGATCGGCAGCAGGAAGCTCGCCAGGATCCACAGCGCGCCGATCGCGGCGGCGATCAGCAGCAGGATCTCGATCGTGCCCCAGCCCTTCCCCAGCCAGCGACCGAGCGGTTCGAACAGCCGGGCAAGCCAGCGCATCAGCGCGGCCAGCCATTCGGGCGGAGGCGTTGGTGCCTTGGGCGGCAGCGGGGCGTACTGGATATCGGCCAGCCCGCGGGCCGCGCGCCAGGCACGTTCCCCGCTTTCGCCGGCGTCGATCGCTGCTGCTGCGGTTGCCCCCGTCACGCCGCCCTTGCTGGCACGGCGCAGCGCCGGCTGCAAGCCGCCGCTGGCGGTGTCAGCCGCGCTGGCGTTCGAGCGGGTAAGTGCCGAGCACGCGCAAGTCCTTGGCGAAGAAGGCCAGTTCCTCGAGCGCGCGGTCTACCGCCGGATCGCCCGGCGCGCCGACGATGTCGGCATAGAATTCCGTCGCGGCAAAGCTCGCCCCGCGCTGGTAGCTTTCCAGCTTGGTCATGTTGACGCCGTTGGTCGCAAACCCGCCCAGCGCCTTGTAGAGCGCGGCGGGGATGTTGCGCACTTCGAACACGAAGGTGGTGATCGCCTCGCCAACGATGCTGGCCGGGTCCAGCGGCTGCTTCGAAAGCAGGACGAAGCGCGTCGTGTTGTCGGGCGCATCCTCGACATTTTCGGCCACGATGTTGAGGCCATAGAGCTCCGCCGCGATCTTCGGCGCGAGCGCGGCCACCGACGGATCGCCGAGTTCGGCGACGAAGGCGGCAGCGCCGGCGGTATCGGCATAGCTCATCGGCACGATCCCGCGTTCGCGGAGATAGAAGCGCGATTGCCCGAGCGCCTGCGGATGGCTGTAGGCGGCAGTGAACGGGCCCTGGCCCAAGCCCATCAGGAAGGCCTCGATATCGAGGAAGTGTTCGCCGACGATCGACAACCCGGATTCGGGCAGCAGGAAATGGATGTCGGCGACGCGGCCGTTCTGCGAATTTTCGATCGGGATGATCGCGTGGGCGGCGCGGCCTTCCTTTACCGCATCGAGCGCGTCCTCGAACGAGAAGCAGGGCAGCGGCAGGCCATCGGGCAGCACTTCGAGCGCGGCGCGGTGCGAGTTGGCGCCCGGCGCACCCTGAAACGCCACGGCGCGCTGCGGATCGGCGGCGGCGGCGAGGCTCATCGATTCGACGAGGGCGAGCGCGGGGGCGGGATAGCTCTGCATGGCGATTGGGGCGCTTAAGCGCCGGACAGGGCCCCGGCAAGCGCGATTGCGCCTGTCCTTGTAGGTAGAGTGCGCGCCAAGGGTGCAATCGCTCTTGCACAGGCGCGGGGTGCTGACTAGAGCGGCCCCGAATAGACGCGCGGGGGCCGGCAGGGTGCCGGTATGCGCTGCATGGGGTACGGAATGGACGACCGTTTCAACACCATCGCCGGTTGGACGCTGTTCGGCGGCATCGTGGCTCTTGGTCTTTCGAGCCTGTCGGCACACTATTTCCTTGCCGACAAGCCCGAGCGTCCCGAGAAGATGGGCTACGCGATCGAGGGTGTCGAAGCCGAAGGCGGCGCTGGCGCTGCCGCGGTTCTGCCCATCGCCAACCGCCTTGCCACCGGCGACGTGGCCAAGGGCGAGGCGATCTTCGCCAAGTGCAAGGCTTGTCACACCATCGACCAGGGCGCGGCCAACGGCATCGGCCCGAACCTGTGGGCGACCGTGGGCGAAGGCATTGCCCAGGGCAAGGGCGGCTTCGCGTTCTCGGATTCGCTGAAGGCCAAGGGCGGCAAGTGGGACTTCGCCTCGCTCGACGAGTGGCTGACCAACCCTAAGAAGTTCGCCGACGGCACCAAGATGTCGTTCGCCGGCATCGCCAACCCGCAGGAACGCGCCGACGTGATCCTGTACCTGAATTCGAAGGGTTCGAACCTGCCCCTGCCGGCGCCCGAAGCGGTCCCGGCCGCCGGTGCCGCCCCGGCCGCTGGCGCTGCTGCCGCGGGCCCCGTGGTGGGCGACGCCGCTGCGGGCGAGAAGGTCTTCGCCAAGTGCAAGGCGTGCCACACCATCGAGCCCGGCCAGCCCAACGGCATCGGTCCGAACCTTGCCGGCATCGCCGGTGACAAGGTGGCCGAAGGCCGCGGCGGATTTGCCTTCTCGGACGCGCTGAAGGGCAAGGGCGGCGTTTGGGACGATGCCTCGCTCGACGCATGGCTGACCGCGCCTGCCAAGTACGCGCCGGGCACCAAGATGACCTTCGCGGGAATTGCCGACGCCAAGCAGCGCGCCGACGTGATCGCGTACCTGAAGACCAAGAAGTAAGCCCCGGCCGCAAGGCTTGGCAATGCAAGAGGGCGTCCCGTCGGGGCGCCCTTTTTCGTTGTCCGAACGGGCCCGGAAAATCGCCCGCTAAATCGTCCAAGTTGACGAAGTTGACAGACTTCTAAAGGCAAATGTCCACTTTGCCCCGGCCGGCACAGCCCGACGGCCGTCGCGACGGGGCAACACGGCGGAATTTCGGGACATTGAGGGGCAGAGGGGCGGTCCATGCAGACGAAGATAGGCTCGCATCGGCCTGTAGGACACCCATCCCGCACTGTTGCGGGCGCACCATGCATATGCAACCGGCGTTTTCGAGTGGCTTGGACAGCAAGAAGGGCGCCCTTGCGGACGCCCCCGATCGGCGACTTGGCGCCGGTTCCTGTCAGAGCCTTGTAAGGCTTGTCCGGAACGCTTGTTGAAGCGGCTTTCGCTCAGTCCACCATATCGCGGACGAGGCGGCGCAGTTCATCTCGGGAGAGCACGGGCGCCGGGCCGGAGATTGCCAGTTCCGGCCGGAAACGGCGGAGCATGGCGGCAGGAAAATTCGAAAGAGAATTGGTGTTCTTGATATCGTTCAGATGCATTTTCATTCCCGGTGCGTAGGCCGCACCTGTTTCAGTATGGCGACTCGCTTGCGCCTTAACGCCGACGAGCCGCTCCGGGTCCGCCGCCACCGATTTTTTCACGGTAGACGATTCGACCCTTGGTGAGATCGTAGGGGGTCATCTCGACGCGAACGCGGTCACCGACGATCGAGCGGATGCGGAACTTGCGCATCTTGCCCGCGGTGTAGGCGATGATCCGGTGGTCATTTTCCAGCCGGACTCCGAAACGTCCATCGGGCAGGATCTCGTCGATCTCGCCGTCGAGCGTCAAAAGTTCTTCCTTGGCCATCGAGCGGCTCCCCTCTTGCGAAGTGACAGGAACGTCGCCCGAAAGGCTGAGCCGAGCGAAACGCGAAATCTTCGCTCCGAAAACGGAGCGGGATGCGCAAGGCTCGGATGGAAAAAGGGAGCGGGAAAGCGGGACGTCTGCCCGGGGAACCGCCAGTATTTTCCGTCGCAGGCGACGTATGCTGGGGGCGATATGGGCGCAAACCCGCACAATTGCAAGAGGCCTGGCCCCAGTCGCCCGCTGCGGTGCCCGATTCAAGCCTTCTTTCGGCGCACCTGGGCCGCCGCGGCGACGTTGATCGTGCCCACTGGCCCTGCCAGATCGTGCAGGCGGCATTCGCCAACCGCGACCCCCGCTTCGCTGAGGTGGCCGGTCAATTCGTAGCCGAGCCATTCCCCCTGCGGCAGGCGGTGGAGGTAGGCGGTGAAGTCGGTGTTGACGAAATCGATGCCGAAGCGGCTCGAATGCGTCAGCGGACTGGCGAAATCGCCGGTGACCACAACCCGCATGAACGGCGAGAGCGCATGCCCCGCGACGATTTCGCCCAGCGGCTTGAGCCAGACCTGCCGTCGTTCCGGCGCGGAAATATCGCCCAGCACGGGCACGTTGCCGTGCGCGACATCGCCGCCCGGCGGGGCGTGACGCGCGATGCGGGCATGATCGGCGGGAATGGGGCGCGCATCCCAGCGGGTGAAGCGATGGAGCGTTGGCAGCGTATCGGGATGCGGCACGTCCCATGCGGGCGTCGACCAGATCGGATTTTCGGGCTGCTGCGTGGCGCGGATGAACTGGCAGGTGGCGCGGGTCACCAGCTTGCCGCCGCAGACGATGCGCGCTTCGATAAGTTTCAGGCGGTGGCCATCGTGGATCGCTTCGGTCGTCACCTCGAGCGGTTCGGACGGGGCCATGCGCAGCATGTCCACGCAGAAGCGCACCGGGATCAGGCCATCTTCACCAAAATCGCGTTCGATCACCCAGCCGGTCAAGGCCGCGACAGCCGAGCCGTTGAGCGTGCCTTCCTGCCAGTAGCCCCGGCCCGCGCGCGTCGGCACGAAGCGGTTTCCGTCCTGTTCGAACAGCGGCAGCGGCGCGTGGGGAGCGGATTGATCGGCAGCGGGGGAAGGCGTGGTCAAGCGAGGGTGCTCCAGGAAGGGCGACGGGCGGACGGGAGGATCAAATTAATTGCACGGTTAAATACGATTGCCAAGGCGAGGCTGCGCGCGATAGCATCGCGTGCCATATAACGGAGAGCATGCCGCCATGACCGATCTGCTTTTGCACCAGTACGACAGTTCGCCCTTTTCGGAAAAGGTGCGCGTGTGCCTTGGCATCAAGGGCCTGGCCTGGGCGGCGGTCGACCAGCCGGTGGTCATGCCCAAGCCCGAGCTGGTGCCGCTGACCGGCGGTTACCGCAAGATCCCGGTGCTGCAGGTGGGTGCCGACGTCTATTGCGACAGCGTGCTGATCGTGCGCGAACTGGAAGCGCGCCACCCGGCGCCTTCGCTGTTCCCGATCGGCAGCGGCGGGATTGCCTCCGCGCTATCGGAATGGACCGACCGGTCGTTCTTCCAGGCGGCGGTGGCGGTGATCTTCGCCCATGTCGGCGAGACGATCGGCGAGGAGTTCATCAAGGATCGCGAAAAGCTGTCGGGCGCGCCGTTCGACATCGCCGGCATGAAAGCCGCCTTCCCGCACATGGCGACGCAATTGCGCAGCCACGCCGCCAACGTCGCGCAGCAGCTGGCGGACGGGCGGGCGTTCCTGGAAGGGGAAAAGCCCGGCCTTGCTGATGCCAATGCGTTCTACAACCTGTGGTTTGCGGGATCGTTCTATCCGCCATCGAAGGCGCTGTTCGAGGACCTGCCCGGCCTTTCCGACTGGTATGCCCGCGTCGTCGCCATCGGCCACGGCCAGCGGCGCGAGGCAAGCCGGGCCGAGGCGCTGGACGCGGCGCGCAAGGCCGAACCGCTGGCAGCGCCGGTGCCGGCCGGCGAAGCCGCCGCCGCGCCGGGCGATGCCGCGCTGGTGGGGCAGAAGGTGGCGATCGCCGCCACCGACTATGGCCGCGATCCGATCACCGGCACGCTTGTCGGCGCATCGGCCCACCGGCTGGTGCTGCGCCGCGAGGATGCCGATCTGGGCGCGATCCAGGTCCACGTGCCGCGGCTGGGCTTTGCGCTGATGCCGGCGGCCTGATCGCCGGCCACGCGCCAGTACCCCCAAGCGAAAAGGGCGGGCCCTGCGCGATGCAGGACCCGCCCTTTCGTTTTGCCGTGCCCGCCCGGAGGCGGCGGCCAGCTTACATCGCGTAGGTCAGGCGCAGGTAACCGAACTGGCCCGGCACGTCGTAGGTGGTCGGGTCGTAGTTGTTCAGGCTGCAGCTGTAGCAAGCCGGCGGGTTGACGTCGAAGACGTTGTTCACGCCAAGCGTCAGCGCAAAGCGGCTGTCGGCAAAGCTCGGACGGAAGCGGATCTGCACATCGGTGTAGAAGCGGCTGTCGAGCTTCTTGGTGGTGTCCGACAGTTCCTTCACCGCGCTGATGTAGCGGCCGGTGAGCGTGGCGGTCACCGGGCCCATCGTCCAGTCGACCACCGAGGTCGACTTGAAGCGCGGGTAGGCCTGGTCGGGGCTGCCGCGTTCGTAGCCGAGGTACGAGGTGGTGGTGGTGCCGTTGGTGGCAGGCACGCTTTCCTGGTACTTGAACAGGAAGTTGGCGTTCACGCTGAGCCCGAAGGCGCCGGCGCCGGTTTCACCCGAGCGCAGGTTCAGCGTGGCATCGAGCCCGGTGGTGCGCAGCGTGCCGACGTTGAGCAGCACACCGTTGATCGACGAGATGAAGCCCGACTGCGTGCGCTTGATCGCGGAGCACGACAGCGGATCGCCGGTCAGCGCGCAGCGTTCGAGCAGGACGCCGGCATCGATCGACTGGATCGTGTTCTTCACCTTGATGTCGTAGTAGTTGACCTCGAGGCTGAACTTGCCGCCGGCCCAATCGGGGCTGTAGACGCCGCCGACCAGGATCGTGCGCGCGGTTTCAGGCTTGAGCGCCTTGTTGCCGCCGGTGAGCACCGGAAGCTGGCCGCCCTGGGGTTCCTGGTAGCTGCCGTTGGCGGGAACGCCGTTGGCGATGCAGTTGGTGCGCACGGTGGCCGAGCTCTGGTAGAGCGAGCCGGGCACGTTGGTGCACGGATCGGACAGCGCCGCATCGAAGCGCGACTGCGCGCCGTAGAGTTCGCCGATCGAAGGCGCGCGCAGGCTTTCGCCATACGAGCCGCGCAGCATGAAGTCGGGCACCGGCTTCCACTGCACGCCGCCAGTCAGCGTGGTGTTGCCGCCGAAGGTCGAATAGTCCGAATAGCGCGCCGCGCCGTTCAGTTCGAGCGAGTGGAAGAACGGCTTGTCCTTGAGCAGCGGCAGGCGGATTTCGCCGTAGACTTCGTCCACCTTGAAGCTGCCGCGCGCGGCCTGCGCCGGGATGTCCGCGCCGAGACCGGCCTGGATGACCGGATCGGGCGTGAAGTAGCCCTGCTGGACGCGGTGTTCGGCGCCGATGGCGATGCCGACCGGGCCACCAGGCAGATCGAACAGGTCGCCCGAGAGGTTGGCCTGGAAATCGTAGAGGTTCTGGCCGCTCGCCGCGCGTTCATCGAAACCGACGTAGTCGAGCATCGCCTGGGTGACCGAGCCGACGCCGCCGAAGATGTTGAAGGGTACGCAATCGCCGGTGCAGGCCGAGACCGGACCGAGCGCGCGGGCGAGCTTGGCGGCGTTGACGTTGCCGGTGAACAGCTGGCGCGCTTCGTTGCTGCCATAGACCGCGGTGACGTCCCAGTACCACTTCTTGCCGAAGACATCGAACTTGCCGTCGAAGCCGCCGCGCACGTAGAACGTATCGACATCCTGCGTGTAGGTGCGCTGGCCGGCTTCGACCAGGCGGCGGGCGATGAAGCTGTAGTTGCTCGAATCCAGCGTCACCCCGAACGGGTTGTAGGGGTTGGTGGCATCGATCGTGATGGTGTCGAGCAGGTTGCCGTTGCCGGCATCGGGCCCGACGAACAGCGGCAGGAACGCGGCCTTGTTCTGCGAATGGCGGTGGTTGTAGACGGCGGTGAGCTTGAGCTCGATCGCGTCGCTGAATTCCGCCTTGGCGTTCAGGAACCCGCCGTAGCGTTCGTTCGGCGTCTGGAAGTAGTTGTACGGCGCGAAGTTGAAGCGATCGGCCGAGGTGAACGGCTTGAAATCACCCGTGGTGAGGGTGGGATCGTAGACCGGATTGCGGCCGACCACCGGCCCGCGCAGGGTCATGTTCTGGCCGAACACGATGAAGCGGCCGAGCGGGGTTGCGCTCGAGCAGCCGCCGATCGGATCGGAGCATGCGGTCTGGCCGGGGTTGGGGAACTGCGAGATCGAGCGATCGCGCGCGCTGACCGAGCCCGAACGGACATAGTTCGCACCGACGACGAGCGAGACGCCGTCCTTGCCGGTGCCCCAGCTGGCCTGGTAGTTCTGGGTCTGGCCATCGCCCTTGCCCAGGTATTCGCCGTACTGGGCCGAAGCCTTGAAGCCCTGCTGCGACGACTTGGTGATGATGTTGACCACGCCCGCGATCGCATCCGAGCCGTAGAGCGGCGAAGCGGCCGACTGCAGCACTTCGATGCGTTCGATCATGCCATCAGGGATCGAGTTGATGTCGACCGAGGCGGGGATGCCGCTGGCCGAGGCGCCGTTCACGTAGCGCACGCCATCGACCAGCACGAGCGTGCGCTTGGCGCCGAGGTAGCGCAGGTCGATCGTGGCCGAACCGGCGCCGACGCCGCCGCCGTCGGGCGGATTGCCGAGGTTGCCCGAATTGTTGAACTTGCCGTTGAGGCCGCCCGCCGCGCTGGGCAGGCGCTGGAGGACGTCGGCGACCGAGGAAAGGCCGGTCTTGGCGATCGTTTCGGCATCGAGCGTGACGACCGGAGCGGGCTGGTCGAGCGGATCGCGGCGAATGCGCTAGCCGGTCACGATGATCGCGGTGCCTTCATCGGCGCTGGCGCCTTCGGCCGGTGCGCTCTGGGCGAAAGCCGGCGTCGCCGCACCCGTGCCGATGGCCACGAGCGCAACGCCCGCCAGCCACATGCTGCCAAATTTCTTCATCAGGTAAGCCCCCATGCTTGTAGCAAGACCGGGAGCGGTCAGTCCCATCCGCCCCCGGAATGGACAGAGGCTACGCC
The DNA here is from genome assembly GCF_037076535.1 of Novosphingobium olei. Lineage (NCBI taxonomy): Bacteria > Pseudomonadati > Pseudomonadota > Alphaproteobacteria > Sphingomonadales > Sphingomonadaceae > Novosphingobium > Novosphingobium olei. The sequence goes on from NZ_AP029021.1 coordinate 3,483,379, forward strand.
GCGGTTTTGCAGTGCGACAAGCAGAGGTGCTGCACGCGCGAAGGAATTTCGTCGCACTATTGCAAAAATGTATCACAATGTAACAGGTGGCTGGCGGATTCGTGCGTCTGCCCGAAACGCAACACCCTTCTTGCGGTGGGCCCCTCAGTGCACCGGCGGATCGACCGGCGGGACCGCGCCGATCGGCGCGACCGGTTCGCCCGGTTCGCGCGGGGGAAGCGCGTTTTCGGGCACGTCGTCGATCTGCATCGCGCGCGTGGGGATCATTTCGAGATTGCGCACCCGCACGCGCACGTCGCCATTTTCGAAGGTGAGTTCGTTGAAGCTGGGCGGTGTCGAGCGCACGCGCTTCGACAGGGTGCCTGCGCCGATCATCCGCACCGGCCCATTGGGCGTGGGATGGATCAGATCGAACGCATCGTGGACATGGCCCGACAGCACCGCGAGCACGTTGCGGCGGGCGAGTTCCGAAAGGGCACGCGCGCCCCCGCGGGTGAGCGCCTTGCCGCGCGTGCCGGCTTCGACCAGCGGATGGTGGCAGGCGACGACGGCGCGGGTGCCGGCGGGCAGCGCATCGATCCGCGCAAGCGTATCGGCCAGTGCGCCTGCGCCGACCACGCCCTTCGACCAGTTGAGCCGCCATTGCGCGCGCGCCGTGGTCTTGAGCGGGACGATCGCCGCGCCGGGCAACGGCACTTCACGTTCGACCACCGCCTCGATCGAGCGGAAGCGGCGGTAGGGATCGACGAAGCGTTCGACGAGATTGAAGTAGGGCAGATCGTGGTTGCCGACCTCAACCGTGACCGGCACGTCAAGCGCACTGATCCATTGGCACGCGGCGCGGAATTCGCGGTGGCGCGCCCGCATGGTGAGATCACCGGTGATGGCGATGGCATCGGGCCGTTCTTCGCGCACGCATTCGACCACCCAGTCGAGCGCGCGGGTATCTTCGAGGCCGAAGTGGATGTCGCTGATATGGAACACGCGGGTCATGCGCGCCTCACTCCCCCGGCGCGCCCGCGCGGTCAACCTCAGCCTGCCGCAGCCGACCCGAGAAACTGCACGGGCAGCGTCACGCTGGCGAAGGTTTCGCGGGTGGCGCCATCGAAGCGTTCGCCATCGATCATCAGCGCAATCGGTTCGTCGCTTTCGACCGTGACGCGCGGGCAGGTGCCGAGCTTGTCGTGCGGGCCGGCGCGGAAATCGCGCTTGACCAGCATCGCGACGCCTTGCGCGGCGACTTCGCCGATCCCTTCGGCATCATAGCCATCGAGCGTGAGATCGCCCTTCACCGCATCGACGCGCAAGGCACGATAGCCTTCGGGCTTGCCGACTACGGGTTCGACCACGCGCACCGGCGCGCCGCTGGCGGTGTTGCGCACCGCTTCGCCCAGGGCGCTGGCAATGGTCTGCAGATCGAGATCGCGCACCCCTTCGCGCACATCGGCCCAGGTTGCGCCGGGCCCGGCCAGCACTTCGATCAGCGCGGGCCCTTGCGAGGTTTCGACCGCCTGGAGCTGGCGCGGCGCGAGGCTGCCCGACGCGAGCGCGCCGACGATGGCTTCGACCGAGCAACCGGTGCCATGCAGCGTCTTGGCGAGCAGGTTCTGCGTACCGCCCGGCAGCACCAGAACCTGGCCGCCCCATTCCCCCAGCTTGCGGACCTGCGAATTGATCGTGCCGTCACCAGTGAAAATGGCGAGCGTTGCCACTCCGGCGGCATCGAGCGCGGCAGCATCGGGCAGATCATCGTCCGGAAAGCGCACGACGCGCGCCGGAGCATGGCCCGCCTCGGTCAGCCGCGCGACCAGATCGGCGCAGGAGTCTTCATTGTTGCTGCCGCTGGCGGCGTTGACCACCAGCCAGAGCGAAGCGGAAGATGCGGGAGCTGCTTGGTTCATCGCGCCCCAAACCACGCGCAGGCGCGGCGGTTCCCGTCAGACCCGGCGGGTGAGGATGAGCCAGCCGGCAAGCGCCCCCAGCGCGCTGTACCCGGCATAAGCCAGCGCCGCCCAGGCCGCGCCCTGCGCCGCCAGCAGCAGCGCGGCGACCAGCATCAGGAATTCGACACCGAGCGCAAGGCGCCGGTTCATCGCGTGATAGAACCACGGCATCTGTTCGATCAGCGGATGGCCGCTTTCGAACACGGCACGATGCAGCGCGAAATTGCCGATACCGAACAGGAAGATCACGAGAATCGCCATGCTGGGGACAGCCTAGGCCCCTGCCCGCACGCTGTCAGCACCTTCGTAGGCGGGCGTTCCCTGCCGTTCGCAGACCGGGAGATGCGGTTCGTCGGACGCGCGCGCCGTTGGTCGGCATGATTCGCGGGCCCATCGACCTTGCCGTGCGGGGCGCAGCGGGGGCCCCTAGGAAAAGGGCATGCGGCGGCGGTGAGGCAACCCCCCGAACCCTGCAACCGCCGCCGCAACCGTGAACCCAAGCATACCGTACCCGACCCGTACCCACGAATTGTCCCGAACCCATCGATCCAGGAGCACTGCCATGACCCGTTCGATCTTCCGCCCGCTCGCCACCGTTGCCGCTCTTGCCATCGCGGCCAGCGCCACCACCGCCTTTGCCCAGGGCGCCGACACGGTGACCCGCACCAAGGTCGTCAGCTTCTCGGACCTCGACCTTGCCAGCGCGCAGGGCCAGGCCCAGCTCGACGCCCGCCTGCGCCGCGCCGCGGGAGCGGTCTGCAATGTAGAGGCAGGTCCGCACCCGTTGGCCGAAAAGCGCGTCGAGACGCGCTGCTACAACGAAGCGCTGAAGTCGGCCCGCGCCAGCTACGCCATGGTCCGCCAGCAGCCGGCGATGGCCCGCTGAGCCAACGCCAGTTCCCGCCGCCTTCGCATCGGCAATGCCATTAGCGTCGTATCCAGCCAGTCCCACGGCGCGACGGGCATTCCGGGGCGAAGCGGACGAGAGGGGCAGGTTTCCGCCAAGACGGAGGCCTGCCCCGTTTCTTTGCGCGTTCCGACCAGCGCTTTCGGATCAGGTGGTGACGGCGCGCGGACGCGGCCGTTCGGCCTCGGCATCGACATCCGACCGCATGCGCCAGGCAAGGTCGTGCCCGCATACTTCGCGATCATCGTGCGCCCGGATCGAGATCGGCTTGATCGGACGGCCGTCGCGCTGGTCGCACAGCACCGGATCGGACGGCGCGCCGCCCCACTTTTCGCCCCACTGCCGCAGCGCGAGCATGGCGGGAAGCAGGTCGATGCCCTTGTCGGTCAGGCGATATTCGATGCGGCGGCGGTCATCGGCGCAATGTTCCCTTTTGAGAACACCGGCTTCCACCAGCCTTGACAGACGATTCGAAAGGATGTTGCGGGCGATGCCAAGCACATCGAGGAAATCCTCGAAATGGCGGACCCCGTTGAACGCGGCGCGCAGGATCATGAACGACCAGCGTTCGCCCATCGCCTCCAGCGCGACAGGCAGGCCACACAGGGCGAGATCGGCGAGGGGTTCCCTAAGCTTGTCCATGCCCATCGCTTACTCCATCTGTCACACGAGGTTAAGTTTCTAGTTGCAACTTAAAACCTACAGTGATAGGTAGTGATTCGCAACGGAAATCGCATCCTCTCCCACCAGCCGTTCTCCCCCCAGGGCCACGGCGCGCGAGATCCGCCGCTAAAAAGGGGAATGACCATGACTGTTCTTGCCAATGGCGCGCTGCGCCAGCTCCTTCCGGCCGTGCTCGCACTTGCCGGGACCGCCTTCAGCTTCGGCGTGACCGCCACCCCGTCGCACGCCGCAGCTTCATACTATTCGGTCACGCTGGCGAGCCCGCTGACCGCGCCCAAGCGCTTCATCAACGGCGAGACGCCGTGGGCCTGCGCCGGCACCGAGTGCAGCGCGCCGCGCGACACTTCGCGCGCCGAAGTGGTCTGCGCCCGCCTCGTCAAGAAGGTCGGCCCTGTTGCCCGCTTCGCCACGCCTGAAGGCGAGCTGGCGGCCGACGACCTGACCAAGTGCAACGGCGGGAAGTAAGCTCCGCCGCTTCACTTCGACCATCTCTCTCCAGCGCGGGCCCTGCCACCCTACCTTTGCCATGCGCTGGTCCTCAAAGGCCGCGAAGGGTTCCTGGCCCGTCGCGGCCTCCTTTTTTTGTTCATGACCGGTCGAGGTCGCGCACCTATAGCAGCGCGATGCGCTCGATTGCCCTTATTGCCGCCGCGGCGTCGCTGATCGCCGCCACGCCGCCCGCGCCAAAGCCCGACCTGTCGCGCCTGACCGCGACTCATCGGCAGGACCTGCAGTGCGCGGCGACGCTGGCGCTGGCGGCCCAGGCGCAGGCGCAGGGCGACGATGCCGTGCGCGATGCACCGCCGCTGGCCGTGCGGGGCAAGCGCTACTTCGCACAAGTGGGCCTGCGCGTGGCGCGCGAAGCGGGCCTGACGCCCGAACAGGTGCGCGACCTGCTGACCACGGACGTCATTGCCTTGCAGAAGGCCGCCGATCCCGACGCGGCGCTGCGCACCAGCCTGACGCCGTGCCTTGCGCGGCTGGAAGCCGAGGTGCCGCCGCTCAAGACGCCGGACCTGCTGCAGTGCACGGCGATCCTTGCCATCGCGTACGAAGAACTGCACGCCCGCGCCGGGCTGACCCCGGCGGCGCAGGACCTCAAGACGCTGGCTTCGGTGCTGTCGGCGCGCGAGCACGAGGCGTTGGTCGCTTCCGGCAAGAGCGGCGACGAGGCCGATGCGGCGATCGCGATGGCGCACGATGCCATGCTGCAGGAAGCGTTCGAGGGCGACGGGGTCGAAGCCTACGACATCGCGCACTGCTACGACCTCGCCAAGCCGGATCCCAAGTCGCACTATTGAGCATCGGCCCGGCGCCACCATATTGCGCGCCAGATCCCAGGAGATTTTGCATGGCCGACAAGCTGAACCTGACCGAAGCCGAATGGCGACAGCGCCTGACCCCCGAACAGTACCACGTGCTGCGCGAAGCCGGGACCGAGCGCGCCTTCACCGGCAAGTACGACAAGAACAAGGCCGAGGGCGAATACTTCTGCGCCGGCTGCGGCGCGCCGCTGTTCGAAAGCGAGTCCAAGTTCGACAGCGGCTGCGGCTGGCCCAGCTTTACCGCGCCGGTCGATGCGCAGGTGGTGGATGAACACGTCGACACCTCGCACGGAATGATTCGCACCGAGGTGCGCTGCGCGCGCTGCGACGGGCACCTGGGCCACGTGTTCCCCGATGGCCCGGCACCCACCGGCCTGCGCTATTGCATGAACAGCGCCGCGCTGGACTTCACCCCTCGCGACTGAGCCGGATGCGCCATCGCATATAAACGCAAAGTTCCGATTAACCCTGCGTTACAAATTGCCTATGCAGAGGCCCTGCGCAGCGCGCCGGTGACAGTGCGCCGCGCGGGGTCGCGCAACCGGACAACGAGGGAAGAACCGAACACCGATGGCGAGAAGGGATACGCCGCGCCGCCCGAACAACGACGGCGGACCGGAACGCACGCCGGATCGCCGTCGCGCGCCGCAGGGCCGCGAGGGTTCGTTCCTTGGCCGCATGGTCCGTCGCCTGATCGTCTGGGGCGGCGGCGTGGCGCTGCTGGGCGTGATCGGCGTGGCGGTGGCCGTGCTGATCACCGCGCGGTCGCTGCCGAGCTACGACCGGCTCAAGTCCAGCCAGGCCGGGCAGATGATCGTGGTGCGCGCCAACGACGGTTCGGAAATCGTCACCCTAGGGCCGAGCTACGGCAAGTGGGTGCCCTATTCCCGCATTCCCGAGGTGATGAAGGATGCGATGATATCGGTCGAGGACCGGCGCTTCCGCGAACACTGGGGCGTCGATCCGATCGGCATCGTGCGATCGGTGATGGTGCGCGTGCAGAGCGGGCACTGGCGGCAGGGCGGATCGACGATAACCCAGCAGCTGGCGCGCAACGTGTTCCTGAACAACAGCCGCACCTTTGACCGCAAGATCCGCGAGGCGGTGCTGGCGATGGCGCTGGAAAGCAAGTTCAGCAAGAACCAGATCCTCGAGCTGTACCTCAACAAGGTCTACTTCGGCGGCGGCGCCTATGGCGTCGATTCGGCCGCTCGCAAGTTCTTCGGCCACCCCGGCGACCAGCTGACGCTGGAAGAAGCCGCGATCATCGCGGGGCTGGTCAAGGCGCCTTCGCACTATTCGCCGACGGCCGATGCGCAGGCCGCCGTCGATCGCGCCAAGGTCGTCGTCGAGACGATGAAGGATGCCGGCAACCTGACCCCGGCCGCGGCAGCTTCCGCCAACTTCGACAACGTCCACCTGGCCGCCGAGCAGGGGCAGAATTCGGCCCGCTACTTCACCGACTGGGTGCTGCCGCAGCTCGACCTCGTCGTGCCCGAAGTCGACCAGCCGATCGAGGTATGGACCACGCTCGACCCGGTGGCCCAGCGCGCGGCGACATCGTCGTTGCAGGGCAACGTGCCAAACGGCGTGCAGGGCGCGCTGGTCAGCGTCGACCGCGATGGCGCGGTGCTGGCGATGGTCGGCGGCACCGATTACGTGACCAGCAACTACAACCGCGCGACCAATGCCGTGCGCCAGCCGGGTTCGGCGTGGAAGCTGTTCGTCTACCTCGCCGCGCTCGAGGCCGGGTACACGCCCGATGACCGCGTGGTGGACGAGCCGGTGACGATCCAGGGCTGGAGCCCGCGCAATTCGGGCGGTACCTATGCCGGGCCGATCGACGTGCGTACGGCCTTCGCCTATTCCAAGAACACCGTTGCCGCGCAGCTCGGCAACGAAGTGGGCTTTGGCGCGGTGGCCAACATGGCGCGGCGCTTTGGCATCACCACGCCGATCAACACCCAGCCTTCGATGGTGCTTGGCACCAGCGACGTACGCGTGATCGATATGGTGCGCGCCTTTGCCGAAGTGCAGGCCAAGGGCACGACGGTGGTGCCCTATGGCATCCGCAAGGTGACCACGACCGACGGCGAAGTGCTGTACAGCCATCGCCCCGAAACGCAGCAGCAGCTGGTGCCGAACTATGTGGCGGCGGCGATCACCGACCTGCTGCAGACCGCGGTCAGCACCGGGACGGGGCGTGCCGCGCAGATCGGGCGACCGGTCGCGGGCAAGACCGGTACCACCAGTTCGAACAAGGACGGCTGGTTCCTGGGCTTTTCGAGCGGGATCACCACCGGCGTGTGGATGGGCCGCGACGACGCGCGCCCGGTGCCCGGCCTGCAGGGCGGCACCGCGCCCGCCCGCGCCTTTGCCGCGTACATGAAGGTTGCCACCGCCAAGCGCCCGCCCGAGCCGTTCGAGACGCAGCTGAAGCTGCCGCAATGGCAGCTCGAACCCGATGACGAGGCGATGCAGGCCAATCCGGACGACTATTTCTACGTCGATCCGAACGGCAACGTGGTCAACCAGGACGGACGCCGCCAGGGCGATGGCTCAGGCGATGCCGACCAGCAGCCGGTGCCGCAGGACGAGAATGACGCCCCGCCGCCGGCGGCAGCCAACGACGATTTCCTCGACCGGGCGACCGGGCGACAGGATTCGGCGCGGCAGCGGCAGATGTCCGCCCCGGCGCAGCGCCCGCCGCGCCCCGGCGCGACGGCACGCCCGCTGAACCCGATCGGCAATCCGCCGCAATAGAATCCCGATCGCAAGACCCTGATTGCAAAGGGCGCGAACCAAACGCGCGCCGGTTCGTTAGTCGGGCAACGGGCATGACCCGTATCGCGACAGGAGACGAACATGGGACTGCTTCGACTGGCCGCCGCGGGTGCGGTGGGCTACTTCATCTGGAACAAGTTCAAGGGGCAGGAGAGTGAGCCCCAGCACGCGGCCTTTGCGCATGGCGAGCACACCGGCGACAATTTCGCCAAGGTGCGCAGCGCCGGGACCGAAGGCATGCGTTCGGACCCCAAGCGCTGGGACAAGGTTGACGAAGCCGCCGACGAAAGCTTCCCGGCCAGCGATCCGCCCTCGACCTACTGATCGGGCGATCCGCCCGATCCTGGCCGGTCGGACTATTTCACCAGTTCGACCGGCTGGAACTCTCCAAGACCGCAGGCACCGCGCGTCATCGGCGGATTGGTCTGGATCACGCGGATGATGTCGGTCGAACACAGCTGCGACAGCGATGTTTCGTAGGAAAAGGCGCGTTCGAAGCCGAGTCCGCTGCACGGATAGGGCAAGGTATTGCGATACCAGCGGTTGCCCGATGTGCGGAAGTCGATCGTCCGGTCATCGCGCACGCGGCTTTCCGAAATCTGGGCGATGGCTATGCAGCTCTGAGCGGGACCGGCGCTGCGCGCCACCGGCACATCCTTGCGCTGGGCCGTACCTGCGCCTTGCCCCATCGGGGCACAGGCAGCGAGGCCGAAGACGATCAGCGCGGCGATAGGTCCTGCTTTCATGGCTTGCTCTCCTTCTTGCCCCGCGGCTTTTTCGCGGCTTCGGGCTTGGCACCCTTTTCCAGCACTTTCGCCTTGTAGCTGCACAGGTCGACGACCGGGCAGCGCCAGCATTCGGGCGTTCGCGCCTTGCAAACATAGCGACCGTGCAGGATCAGCCAATGATGCGCCCCGACCCGGAACGGCTGTGGGACCTTCCTTTCGAGCTGCTTCTCGACCGCCAGCGGGGTCTTGCCCCGGGCAAGCCCGGTGCGATTGCCCACGCGGAAGATATGCGTATCGACCGCAAAGGTTTCCGCACCGAAAGCACAATTGAGCACCACGTTCGCCGTCTTGCGCCCGACGCCCGGCAGCAGAGTAAGCGCATCGCGGTCCGCCGGGACTTCGCCGCCATGATCGCGCACGAGGATTTCGGCCATGGCGATGACGTTCTTTGCCTTGGAATTGAACAGGCCGATCGTCTTGATGTGCGCCTTGAGCCCGTCTTCGCCGAGGGCCAGCATCTGCGCCGGGGTCTTCACTTCGGCGAACAGCTTTCGCGTGGCCTTGTTGACGCCGACGTCGGTCGACTGGGCCGAAAGCGTGACTGCGACAAGCAGCTGGTAGACGTTGCCGAATTCGAGCTCGGTCTCCGGCGAGGGATTGGCCTCTGCCAGGCGGCGGAAGAATTCGAAGATATCGTCCTTCTTCAAAGGTCGAGCACCTCGCCCATGGCGTAGCGGCCGGGCTTGCGGCCGATGATCCATTCGGCCGCGCGGATCGCCCCGCGCGCGAAGATGCCGCGATTTTCGGCAAGGTGCGAAAACGTCAGGCGTTCGTTATCGGCCAGGAAGTGGACCGAATGATCGCCCGCGACGCTGCCGCCGCGCAGGCTGGCGAAGCCGATCGTGCCCGCCTTGCGCCCACCGGTGATGCCGTCGCGGCCGCGCACCGCTTCTTCGTGCAGATCGACGCCGCGACCGCGCGCCGCCGCCTCGCCCAGAAGCAGCGCAGTGCCGGATGGCGCGTCGACCTTCATGCGGTGGTGCGTCTCGACGATCTCGATGTCCCAGTCCTCGCCCAGCCGCTGCGCCGCTTCGCGCACGAGGTGAGCGAGCAGCGTGACGCCGAGCGAGGTATTGCCCGTCTGGAGCACGGGGATCGATACGGCGGCGGCATCGACCAGCCAGTGATGGCGCTCTTCCAGCCCGGTGGTGCCGATCACCACCGGAATGCCGGCGTGGATCGCGGCATCGAGATTGTGTTCGAGCGCGGCGGGTGCGGAGAAATCGACCAGCACTTCGCTTGCCGCGGCGAGGGCCTGGACATCGCCGCCCTTGTCGATACCGCCGGCAAGTTCATGCCCCGCTGCCGTGACAGCCGCCTGCAGCGCCTGCCCCATGCGCCCTGCGCTGCCGATAATCCCGATTCTTGCCATGTCCCAGTTCCCGAGCCCTGATCGGGCGCTTCATGGGCGGGAATCGGGGATGGCGCAACCGTCAGGCGGCGAGCGGGCGCGCCACTGCGGAATCCCTCCCGCCTTCGCGCTGGCCGGTGCGGAAGCCGCCGATCAGCCGCGCGAGATAGCCCGCCTGTTCGGCCAGGTGCCGCGATGCCGCCGTGCTTTCTTCGACCATGGCCGCGTTCTGCTGGGTGAAGCTGTCCATCTGGCGCACCGTCTGGTTGACTTCGTTGACGCTGTTGAGCTGCTCCACCGCGGCACTGGCGATCGCGTCGGCAAGTTCGGAAATCTCCCCGATACGGCTGACCAGGCGTTCGAGCGCCTGGTCCATCTCGCCCACCAGCGACACCCCGGTGCGAACCTGGTCGGCGCTTGCGGTGATGCGCTGCTTGATATCGCGGGCGGCGTCGGACGAGCGCTGCGCCAGTGCACGCACTTCGCTGGCCACGACGGCAAAGCCCTTGCCCGCATCGTCCGCGCGGGCCGCCTCGACGCCGGCATTGAGCGCCAGCAGGTTGGTCTGGAACGCAATCCCGTCGATCACCGTGATGATCTGCGCAATTTCATCAGACCCGCGCTCGATCCCGCCCATCGCGTCGATCGCGCGGCGAATGACGGCCCCGCCGGCATCGATTTCGGCACGGAAGGCGGAAACCACGTCGCTGGTCTGGCGGGCGGACTGCGTGGTCTGTTCGACGCGTGCGGCGATTTCGCCGATGGCGACGGCCATTTCCTCGAGCCCCGACGCCTGCCGCTCGGTGCGCTGCGACAGGTCCTCGGACGCCGAGCGGATCTCGCCCGAACCGTTGGTGACAGTCGCCGCGCCCTGCGCCACGGCGGAAAATGCACCTTCAAGCTTTACCATGGCGGCGTTGAAATCGGCCTGGAGATTGGCGAAGGCGCCGTCGAAATGTCCTTCGAGCCGGGCCTGAAGGTCTCCGGCGGCAAGACGTTCAAGCGCGCCGGCAAGCGCACCGATCGCGGCGGCCTGCGCCTGTTCGACGTGCATCTTGGCGCGGGCGTTGGCGCGGAAGACGTCCACCGCATCGTGCATGCGCACGATTTCCAGCGCGTTTGCCGGCGCGCGCGGCAGTGGCTCGAGATGCCCCTGCGCAAGCGTCGCCATTTCCTCGGCCAAGGCATCGAGCGGTTTACCGACGACGGTGACCGCCGCGCGGCGGACGAGCCAGGCCAGACCCGCAATCATCACCAGCGCCGAAACCAGCAGCACGATTTCGATCGTGCGCGCCGTCGCCATGATGCCGCTGACCGGCAGATCGACGCGGACTGACCAGACCTGATCGAAGCCCGCGAAGCGGACCGGCCGCTCGACGCGCAAGACCTTGCCCAGCACCGGGTCGTCGACCTCGCTCATGTCGGGAACCGCGGCAGGTGCGGGCTTGCCGATCTGGCCCGCATTGGCGGTGTAGGCCTGAAGCCGGCCGGCGGAGAGCACGGTGATGCGCCCGCCATAGGGCACCTTCACCGCGCCCATCCACTTCTGCAGATCATCGAGCGCCAGATCGATCCCCACGACGCCAAGGCCACGTCCACCTTCGATGACTGGCAGGGCGATCGAAGTCATCAGCACGGTGCGGCCGCCGACCTTCTATTCGTAGGGTTCAAGCAGGACCGGCCGGCCGCTGTTGTGCGCCAGCAGATAATAGTCGCCGGCGCCCGACTTGTCGTAATCGGTGAGCGGTTCAAGGGCGATGTCCGTGCCCTCACGATGCCAATAAGGAACGAAGCGGCCGGTGGTGTCATGGCCCTGCGCGCCCCCGAACGCGGCGTCACGGCCGTCGAAGGCGTTGGGCTCCCATGCGGTCCAGGTGGCAAGAAGTTCGGGATTGCCCCGAAGCGTCGCCGACAGCAGGCCGTTATGGAAGGCCCGATCGCTGGCGCCTTGCCGGCGGGCCGCGACAAGAGCATCGCGCATTGCCGCAACGACACCCATCGGATGCTCGAACTGGCTGCGCACGTCGGCGACGGCCTGCGCCGCCGCGATCTGCCCTGCCTCTGTCGCCTGAACCTGCGCGGAACGTTCGCACAGGAACGCGGTCAGCAGCGAACAGGCCACGATCATGGCAGCGATCGCGAGCGCAGCGCGCGTGCTGAGCCGGGCGGCCAGCGTCTTCAGGCTATTCGAATCGTTCATCAAAACATTCCCCAGGATGCCGCCACCTTGCCCTCTGGCTGGGAACGTGGGCCTTTCTTCCTCATCGGGAAGATTGCGTAAGTTGCGCTTCCCCTTTTTGTACTCGCCTGCCCGCAAGGCCTGCGGCAGACTGGACGGATGACACGCAATATCGTGATCCTGACCGGCGCGGGAATTTCCGCCGAAAGCGGCATCGACACCTTTCGCGGCGGCGGGGGGCTGTGGGAGCAGCACCGGGTGGAGGACGTCGCCACGCCCGAGGCCTTTGCCCGCGATCCCGAGCTGGTGCTGCGCTTCTACGACATGCGGCGCGCGGCGACCCAGACCAAGGAACCCAACCCGGCACATCTGGCGCTGGCGCGGCTCGACCGGGAGTGGGCCAGACGCGTGCCCGGTGGCGAAGTGCTGATCGTCACGCAGAACGTGGACGACCTGCACGAACGCGGCGGGGCGGTGAATGTACTGCACATGCACGGGGAGCACCTGAACGCCTGGTGCACCGCCTGCGACACCCGCAGCCGCTGGACCGGGACGCTGATCGAGCGCCCGCCCTGTCCCGCGTGCGGCGAACCGGCGCTGCGGCCCGATGTAGTCTGGTTCGGCGAAGTGCCCTACCGCATGGAGGAGATCTACGACGCGCTGCGAGAAGCGGACCTGTTCGTTTCGATCGGCACGTCGGGCGCGGTCTATCCAGCGGCCGGGTTCGTCCGAGCCGCCCGCGATCTTGGCGCGCGGACGCTGGAACTCAATCTCGAACGCTCGCAAGGCTCCGCCTGGTTCGACGAGACGCGGCTTGGCCCGGCGAGCGAGATCGTCCCGGCCTGGGTGGACGAGATGCTATCCGCCTGAGCCTAGCGGGCTGAGCCGTTGCAACCCCGGCACTCGGGATCGTGCGCGATCTTCATCGAGCGCAGGCCGGGCTTGAGCCCATCGAGCACGTGGAGCTGGCCCCACTGCGGGTCACCCAGCGTGGCGACGCCTTCGAGCAGGACGCGCATCGCCGCCATGGCACCGAAAGCGCCGACCATGCCGACCATCGCGCCGAGCACGCCCTGATCGGCGCAGGTATCGCAATCCTCGGCATCGAAGGCATCGCCCACGAAGCAGCGGTAGCAGGCATGCCCTTCGCGGTGGCCGGCGAAGTTGGCGACCTGGCCCTGGAAGCGGCCAAGCGCGGCAGTTGTGAGCGGTATGCCGGAGGCAACGCACGCGTCCGACACGGCAAGGCGCGTGGCGAAGTTGTCGCAGCCATCGAGCACCACATCGGCCCCGGCGATCAGCGCGGCGGCGTTGTCGCGACCGATCCGGGCGACGTGCGCGGTGACGTCTAGCGCAGGGTCGAAGCGGCGGACCCAGTCGGCGGCGGCTTCGGCCTTGGCCTTGCCGATGTCGGCCGTGGTGTAGATCGTCTGGCGCTGGAGATTGCTCGCCTCCACCGCATCGTCGTCGATCAGGGTGAGCCGGCCGATGCCGGCGCCGGCCAGATACTGCAGCGCCGGGCTGCCGATGCCGCCCATGCCGACGAGCACGACGTGGGATTCGACCAGCCGCGCCTGACCCGCGCCACCGACTTCGGGCAGGACGATGTGGCGGGCGAAACGATCGAGGCGGTCTGGGGAAAGCGTCATGGCGCCTTGCCCTTACTGGCTTTGCCGGCCGTGCGAAAGCTGCGTGACAAGCGGGACCTGTGCGCGCAATCTGGTCGAAACAGACCAGAAAGAGGGATTGGAAGCATGGGCGAATTGGACGGCCGGATTGCGCTGGTGACCGGCGCATCGCGCGGGATCGGCGCGGCCACGGCGCGGGCGCTGGCAGCGGAAGGCGCAAATGTGGCAGTGACCGACCTTGCCGCCCCCGAGGCGCTCGCCGCAGAGATCGGCGGACTCGCCCGCGCGCAGGACGTGACAAGCGAGGACGATTGGGCGGCCACAGTCGACTGGTTGCGCGCCGAGGCCGGTGGGCTGGACATCCTGGTCAACAATGCCGGGTTGTTCCTGATGAAGCCGCTGCTCGAAACCACGCTGGCGGAGTGGCAGCGACTGCACCGCGTCAACGTCGAGGGCGTGTTCCTGGGCACCCGAGCGGCGATCCCGCTCTTGGCCGAGCGCGCCGGGCAATGGGCGGGTGGGGCGTCGGTGATCAACCTGTCGTCGATGGCGGGCCTTGTCGGATCGGCGGGCACGGCCTGCTACAACGCCAGCAAGGGCGCGGTGCGGCTGTTCACCAAGGGCGCAGCGCTGGAGCTTGCGCCGCAGAAGATCCGGGTGAACTCGGTGCATCCCGGCGTGATCGACACCAGCATGGGCGACGAGGTGGTCAACGGGCTTGCCGGACTGACCGGTCTCGGCGCGAACGAGGCGCGGGTGGCGGCCACCGCGATCCATCCGCTCGGCCACATGGGCCAGCCCCAGGACATTGCCAATGCCATCGTGTTCCTGGCGGGCGACAAGTCCGCGTTTATGACCGGCAGCGAACTGGTTGTCGATGGCGGCGTGACTGCCGGATAGCGAAAGGCGAAGCGCGTAATGACTCGGCAGGCATTCGCTGCTAGGGATGGGTCCATGCGCAGCATCCTGCCTTTCGTCACGACGACTACCACCACCCCGGCGCGCCGGGGGCGGGGTCGTTCGGGCTGAGCAGCCCAGCGATGTCGCCGCCCGGTTCGGGCAGGCGGCGTCACCTTCCCGGACCGTAGCTTCTCCCTGACGCCAGCCCTTCCGGCGCGCGCGGCGATGTGCCAAAGCGCGGCAAACGAGCAGAGAGTAACGATGTCCGAACTTCTCAAGATCACCCTGCCCGATGGTTCGCTGCGCGAAGTTGCGCCGGGCACCACGCCGGCGGACATCGCCGCGGCGATCGGGCCGGGCCTTGCCAAGGCGGCGATCGCCGCGCGCGTCGACGGCGAATTGCGCGACATCACCCGCCCGCTGACCGCCGACGCGCAACTGGCGCTGGTGACGGCGAAGGACGAAGCCGACGCGCTCGACCTTGCCCGCCACGACTTTGCCCACCTGCTGGCCGAAGCGGTGCAGGCGCTGTTCCCCGGCACGCAGATCACCTTCGGGCCGAGCACCGACGACGGCTTCTACTACGACTTCGCGCCCAAGGACCGGCCCTTCACCGACGAGGACCTGCCCGCGATCGAGGCGAAGATGCGCGAGCTGATCGCCGCCAACAAGCCACTGCGCCGCGAGGAGTGGAGCCGCGAACAGCTGATCAGCCGCTGGAAGCAGCAGGGCGAGACGTTCAAGGCCGAATGGGCCGCCGAACTGCCCGAGGGCGAGGCGCTGACGGTCTACTGGTCGGGCGACGACTGGCTCGACATGTGCCGGGGGCCGCACTTGGCCAGCACCGGCAAGCTCGATCCGCAGGCGTTCAAGCTGACGCGTGTGTCCGGCGCCTACTGGCGTGGCGACCAGAAGAACGCGATGCTGAGCCGCATCTATGGCACCGGCTGGCTCAACAAGAAGCAGCTCGATGCGCACCTGACGCGGCTTGAGGAAGCGGCGAAGCGCGATCACCGCAAGCTGGGCAACGAGATGGACCTGTTCCACCTCCAGGCCGAAGCGCACGGCAGCGTGTTCTGGCATCCCAAGGGCTACAAGGTGTGGCGCGAGCTGGAAGGCTACATGCGCCGCGCGATCGACGATGCGGGCTATCGCGAGGTGAAGACCCCGCAGGTGATGGACGCGCGCCAGTGGGAGCAATCGGGCCACTGGGGCAAGTATCGCGAGAACATGTTCGTCATCCCCGACGAAGTGCCCAACACCGAGGAAGAAGGCCCGCTCGTTTCCAACGATGCGGACTGGATGGCATTGAAGCCGATGAACTGCCCGGCGCACGTGCTGATCTTCCGCCAGGGCATCAAGTCGTACCGCGACCTGCCGCTGCGTCTCTATGAAAACGGCTGCTGTCACCGCAACGAGCCGCACGGCGCGCTGCACGGGCTGATGCGCGTGCGCCAGTTCACGCAGGACGATGCCCACATCTTCTGCCGCGAGGACCAGATCGTTTCGGAAGTGCAGGCGTTCTGCGAGCTGGCCGACCGCATCTACAAGGACTTCGGCTTTACCTATTCGATCAAGCTGGCGCTGCGCCCGGAAAAGCGCTTCGGCAGCGAAGAGATGTGGGACAAGGCGGAAAGCGAACTGCGCGACGCGGTGGTCCGCGCCGGCCTTGCCACTGAGCAATACGGCTGGGAGGAACTGCCCGGTGAAGGCGCGTTCTATGCGCCCAAGCTGGAATGGCACCTGACCGACGCAATCGGCCGCACCTGGCAGGTCGGCACGATCCAGTCGGACCGCGTGCTGCCCGAACGGCTGGATGCGAGCTACATCGGCGAGGACGGCGAAAAGCACCGCCCGGTGATGCTGCATCGCGCGATCTTCGGATCGTACGAGCGCTTCATCGGCATCCTGATCGAACACTTCGCAGGCAAGCTGCCGACCTGGCTGGCCCCGGTACAGGCGGTGGTGGCGACCATCGTGTCCGATGCAGACGACTATGCGCTCGATGCCGTGGCCAAGCTCAAGGCGGCGGGCATCCGCGTCGAGAGCGACCTGCGCAACGAGAAGATCAACTACAAGGTGCGCGAGCATTCGCTCCAGAAGGTCCCCTACCTTTTGGTGGTGGGCAAGCGCGAGGCCGAGGAAGGCACCGTCGCCATCCGCACGCTGGGCGAGCAGCAGCAGAAGTTCGTTTCGCTCGACGAGGCGATCGCACTGTTGAAGACCGAAGCGACGGCGCCGGACCTGCGGTAAGCCTGCTCGGAAGTCTTGGCCCGCCGGCGCTTGTGCGAACAGGTGCCGGTAGCGGCGCAGGACGTCTACTCCGTCGCGGCACTTGTGGGCATGACGCCCCGATGTGAAATTTACGCCTTGCCTATCACATTGCGATGTGAGACATCGTCGCCATGTCGACCGATCTCATCACCCGTCTGCGCCGCCTCGTCATCGAAGGAGGCATGTCCCGCTCCGGCCTCGCCCGTGCGGCTGGGCTCCATGCCAACACGTTGCGTGACATGACCGAGCCGGACTGGAACCCGACGGCCGACACGCTTGCCAAGCTCGAGCGCTTTCTCGACGACAGCGACGAAACGCCGGCGCTGGTACCGATCGAGGAAATCATCGAGGAAGCGCGCAACGGGCGGATGTTCATCCTCGTCGATGACGAGGACCGCGAGAACGAGGGCGACCTCGTCATCCCCGCGCAGATGGCCACGCCGGACGCGATCAACTTCATGGCCACCCATGGCCGCGGGCTGATCTGCCTGACGCTCACCCGCCGCCGCTGCGAGGAACTCGGTCTCGACCTGATGAGCCGCAACAACGGCACCCGTCACGAAACCGCCTTCACGGTCTCGATCGAGGCGCGCGAGGGCGTGACCACCGGGATTTCGGCCGGCGACCGCGCACGCACCGTCTCTGTCGCGATCGACGCCGGCAAGACCCGCGACGATATCGTCACCCCAGGCCATGTCTTCCCGCTGATCGCGCGCGATGGCGGCGTGCTGGTGCGCGCAGGGCATACCGAGGCGGCGGTCGACATTTCCCGCCTTGCCGGCCTCAATCCGTCCGGCGTGATCTGCGAGATCATGAAGGAAGACGGCACGATGGCGCGGATGGACGACCTGGTGCCGTTCGCCCGCAAGCACGGATTGAAGATCGGCACGATCCGCGACCTGATCGAATACCGCCGCCGCCACGATCATCTGGTCGAATGCATCGACCGTTCACCGTTCCATTCCGACTACGGTGGCGACTGGACGATCCATACCTATCGCAACAAGATCGACGGCACGATGCACCTCGTGCTGCAGAAGGGCGCGGTCGATCCCGCAGGCCCGACGCTGGTGCGCATGCACAGCCTGTCGATCCTGGCGGACGTGCTGGGCCAGCCCGGCCCGCGCAAGCGCACCCTGCAGCGTGCGATGGCCGAGATCGGCAACGTGGGCTCTGGCCTTGCGGTGTTGCTGATGGCGCCCAGCCAGGACCATCTCGCGGCCGAAGTCAGCGGCAAGCAGGAGGCGGCGATGGACTTGCGCAATTATGGCATCGGCGCACAGATCCTGGCCGACATGGGCGTGCACGACATGGTACTGCTGACCAATTCGCATGCCGCGCGCAACGTCGTCGCGATCGAGGGCTATGGCCTGAACATCGTCGGCCACCACGAAATTCCCGGAGAGTAAGCAAGCAATGGCACAGTTCCTGATTGTCGAGGCGCGGTTCTACGATCACCTCAACGACATGCTGATCGCGGGCGCGCGCGCCGCGCTCGAGGCGGCGGGGCATTCCGTCGAGGTGGTGACGGTGCCCGGCGCGCTGGAAGTGCCCGGCACGATTGCACTCGCCGACCAGACCGGGCGGTACGAAGGCTATGTCGCCATCGGCGTGGTGATCCGGGGCGAAACCTACCATTTCGAGATTGTCGCCGGCGAAAGCGCGCGTGGCATCATGGCCTTGACCATGGATGGCGTGGCCATCGGCAACGGCATTCTCACCGTGGAAAACGAGGCGCAGGCGATCGTCCGCGCCGACCCCGCGCAAAAGGACAAAGGCGGAGAAGCAGCCAAGGCTGCGCTTGCTCTTTACGAGCTGCGTCGCCGCTGGGGTTGACCCTCGGGTTTCGTGCCAAACACATCCTTAACCGTAGCTAAGGCATAACCCCGGCGACTTAAGACTGCCGGGGCCAGTGATGTCGCATCATTTTCGTGAAATCGCCGCGCGTGCGGTCGCCGATGGGGTGATCGATGCGCAGGAAGTGCTGGCGCTGCGCCAGGTCGTCTGGCCGGACGGGGTGATCTCTCCGGACGAGGCCGAAGCGATCCTGCTGCTCAACGATCACGTTCGCGAGCATACACCCGAATGGACCGACTTCGTGGTCGAGGCGGTGGGCGAGTTCGTGGTCAACGGCTGCGCACCGCGCGGCTACGTCGACGCCAGTACCGCCGACTGGCTGATCGCCCGGATCGACCACGACGGGCGGCTCGATTCGATGACCGAGCTGGAGCTGATCGTGCGCGTGCTGGAACGCGCGCTCAATTGCCCGGATCGGTTGAAGGCCTATGCCCTCGCGCAGATCGAGCGCGCAGTGGTGTTCGGCAGCGGACCGACGCGCGATGGCGGTTCGCTTTCGGCGGGTTCGGTGTCCACGAGCGAATGCGTGCTCCTGCGCCGGGTGATCTTTGCCGCAGGTGGCAGCGGACCGGCGCAGGTGTCCAAGCCCGAGGCGGAGATGTTGTTCCGGATCAAGGACGCGACGCTGGATGGCAACAACGCGCCCGATTGGGAGCGCCTGTTCGTCCAGGGCGTCGCGAACTTCCTTCAAGGGTGGAAGCGTCCCGAACAGCTGACGCGCGAACGCGCCGGTCAGCTCGAGGCGTTCATGGACGATCGCACCACGAACGTCGGCCGCTTTTTCAGCCGCATGGTCCAGACGGCGCCGAACGGCCTGCTTTCCAGCTTGCGGGGAACGGGGTTCGGGCGGCGCGGGACCGGGGCGCACTCCGTGGCGGAGGCGCGCGCCGATTTCGAGGTGACCGACAGCGAGCGGCTGTGGCTCGATGCCCAGATCGACGCGGACGACACGCTCGACCCGCTGGAGCAGGCGCTGCTGCGCTTCATCATGCAGGAAGAGGGCTGACAGCGGCTCACGCCGCAGGCTTGAGTTCCGGCGCGGGTTTGTACTTGGTGGCGTCGGTGGTGAACTCGGCATGGCCGAGGCTGCCAAGGTAGCCGCGCACCTTCCCCACCAGCCGCCGGTCGGCAAGATGGCGCACGATCGGCGTCTTTGCCGCAACGCCATAAGCCTGAACCTGCCCCATCAGGGTGAGGCCGACGGCGGCGGCGCGCATCTTGTCGATCGGACGGATCCTAACGCCGAAGCTCGCGGCTGTGCGTTCGCTGCCATCGCAGAAGTTCTGCATGAAATAGACCTTGGCGAAGGAGCGCTCGAGCCGATCGCGCACCTTGCCTGCGGGCGTGGAGGCATCGACCAGATCGGCTTCCATCGTGGCGCGCAGCAGGCCGCCGCAAGTCGCTTCATCGAAGCCGCTGCGCAGCGACAGCGCGCGGGCGTTCCAGGCATCGACGATGCCGCGTGGCGTGTCCGCGAGAAGGTCCTCGGGCAGGCCGAGCAGGAAGCAGCGATAGCGTGACAGCTCGATCTGCGCACGTTCTTCGGGCGTGAAGTGCTCGCGGCCTTCCTTGATCACCTTGGACGAAATGAGGAAGTCCGAGATCAGCCCGGCCGGCATCTGATCGACCTGCGGGATGGGGATGCCGTAGACCTTCTGGTCCCAGCGCCCGCGCGAAAGCACGTTGAAGCGCACCATCGAGTGCATCAACCGCACCATCGCGGCCGCCTTGAAGCCGGCCCCGAAGCGATGAAGCGCGCCCGGCAGCACCGAGGTGCCGAAGAAAGTGGCGGTTTCCTTGATGCGGCGGGCGGCGGTCTTGTTCGAAAGCGTGCCGGTCAGCGCCATCGGCAGCGCGGCGTACTTGTTCATGAACGTGGCGATGAAGGCCCCCCGGATCGCCCAAGGCGCGAAGTTGGCGAAGGCGACGCGCTGCAGCCGCGCACCTTCCTCTACCAGCTTCATGTCGACCCAGGCGGGCGTTGCCTCCATCGAGCGGATGAAGGTCACGAGTTCGGGCGGGGCGCCTTCCACCTTGTCGACGCCCTTGTCGCAAGCCTCGACGAGCATGTCGACGAGACGCTTGAAGCCGAGTTCGGGAATCAGCGCGGCATAGGGATCGGCCACGGAATCGCCCATCATGGTGTAGGCCGCCATGCGCTCCATCAGCTCGCGATTGTCGAGCAGGCGCGCCGCGACATCGGGGCATCCGCGCAGTTCGCTGCGGGCGATGTCGTCGGCGCTTTCACCCAGCAGGCGTTCGGGACGGATGGCGAAGTCGACGGAACCGTACATTGCCGGGTTGTCGGTCTTCTGCGCTTCGATCCTGCCGCGCAGCTCTGCAATCGGGGTTGGCATGGGAATATCGCTCCATCGGAACAGCCGTTGGAGTTAAAATACTATCTGTCGATAGAAATTCAAGTCCCTGCCCTAGAGGGCGTCGATCTCGGCATCGAGGGCGGCGGTAATCGCGGCGAGCGGGGGGCCGGCGATGTCGTCCCAGCCGAAAATGCGCAGTGCCACCGTACGCCCCGATTGGAAGGCGGTGAGGCTGGCGATCATCAGCATGGCACGGATGCGTGCCGGCTCATCGGCGGCATCGCGCCCCTGGATCCGCGCGATCATCGCCGCGATGAGGTCAATGCCGGGGGCGAACAGGCGTTCGAGCATGACGTCCAGAGCAGGGCCGGGGGCAAGCAGTTCGCGGCTGACGAAGGCACCCCACAGGCCCGCCGAATCCGCGCCGGTCATCGCGCGCGCAACGGCGGCCATCGTGCTCTTGAGCGCAGCGCGCAGGTCCGTTTCGCCCGCTAGAAGAGCCTGCGCGGCGACCTCCGCTGGGGCTTGCGTCATCGCGACGAAGCGCGCCGCGATCTCCTCGGCGCAGGCGCGGTAAAGCCCCTCCTTTCCGCCGAAATAATACTGAAGAGAGGGCAGCGTGGCGCCCGCGCCTTGAGCGATGGCCCGGGTGGTTGCCGCTGCGAACCCGACGCGGCCGAATTCAGCAATGGCCACTTCGAGAATGCGCTGGCGCGATTCCTCGCCCTTGCGGTAGCCGCCGCGACGTCCAGCCGCCGGCGCGCCGCCGGTCATCTGCGCAACCTCAGACAGTGAAGCTTTCCCCGCATCCGCAGGAGCCCTTGGCATTGGGGTTCTGGAACACGAAGCCGGCGGTAAAATCGTCTTCCTGCCAGTCCATCGTGCTGCCGATCAGGTAGAGCACCGAGGCGGCATCGATGAAGAACAGCCCGCCGGGCGTCTCGATCTTTTCATCGAGCGGGTTGGCCTGCGTCACGTAGTCGACCGAATAGGCAAGGCCCGAGCACCCGCGGCGGGGGGTCGACAGCTTTACGCCGATCGCACCTTCCGGTGCACTGGCCATCAGCGTGGCGACGCGCGCCTCTGCGCTGGGCGTCAGCACGACGGCGGCGGGGCGGGGGCGGCGAGCTGTGGTGGTGGCTTCGGTCATGGCAGGTCCAATATAGGGCGCGGGTTACAGCATTCCCAGTTCGAGCTTGGCTTCATCGCTCATCTTCTGCGGGTCCCACGGCGGATCCCACACGAGGTTGACCTCGGCATCGCGCACCCCGGGCACCGCCGAGACGCGCAGTTCGACTTCGCCGGGCATCGATTCGGCCACCGGACAATGCGGCGTGGTGAGCGTCATCGTGACGGCGACATGGCCGTCCTCTGCGACATCCACGCCGTAGATCAGGCCGAGATCGTAGATGTTGACCGGAATCTCCGGGTCGAAAATGTCGCGCAGCGCGGCGATCACGCCTTCATAGATCGCCCCGCCCGGCTCGCCCGCGGCAAGGCCCTGCGGCTTTTCGGCGAGGAAGCCTTCGAGATAGTCGCGCTTGCGCTCAAGCTTTTGGGCCGCAGTCTCCGAGGGCATTTCCTCGACCGCGTCCTCGACGAAGGCGCGGCGCGGCGCGGCCACGTCTTCCACTTCCTCGATCGCAAACTTGCGGGGTTCGTCGCTCATCCGAAGATCCTCATCGTCCTCTCGATGCCGCGTACGAGCGCGGCAATGTCGCTTTCATCGCTGTAGATGCCAAAGCTGGCGCGGGCGGTGGCCGGCACGCCGAGGTGCTCCATCAGCGGTTGCGCGCAGTGGTGGCCAGCGCGGATCGCCACGTTCTCCTCGTCGAGGATCGTGCCGAGATCGTGCGGATGCACGCCATCGATCGCGAAGCTGACGATGCCTGCGCTGTCGTCCGGACCGAACAGCCGCACCGAGTTGAACCGGCCGAGCTCTGCACGCGCCTGACGCACCAGCGCGGCTTCGTGCGCGTGGATGGCCTCAAGCCCGATCCCTGCGACGAACTCTGCCGCGACGCCGAAGCCGATCGCTTCGACGATGGCCGGCGTCCCCGCCTCGAAGCGTTGCGGCGCGGGTGCCCACGTCGTGCGTTCGAACGAGACGCGGTCGATCATCGAACCGCCGCCCTGCCAAGGCTGCATGCCATCGAGGATCTCGGCCTTGGCCCAGAGCGCGCCGATGCCGGTCGGGCCGTAGAGCTTGTGCGCCGAGAAAGCGTAGAAATCGCAGCCGAGCGAGGCGACATCGACCGGCAGGCGGGCTACCGCTTGGCAGCCGTCGAGCAGGATCTTCGCGCCGACGCCGTGGGCCAGCGCAACGGCGCGCTTCGCATCGAGCACGGAGCCGAGCACGTTGGACACGTGCGCCAGCGCGACGAGCTTGTGCGCCGGGGTCAGGGTGCGCTCCGCCGCGTCGAGGTCGATGCGGCCGTCCTCGGTCAGCGGGCATACGTCGATGGCAATGCCGGTGCGATCCTGTATCAGCTGCCAGGGCACGATGTTCGAATGGTGTTCGAGCTGCGAGAGCAGCACGCGATCGCCGTGCTTCAGGTTGGCGAGGCCCCAGCTCTGCGCGACGAGGTTGATCGCCTCGGTTGCGCCGCGGGTGAACACCAGCTCGTGCTCGGCGCCGCCGATCAACGCGGCGACGCGGCGGCGGGCGGCTTCGTAGCCGAGCGTCATCTCCGCCGAGCGGGTATAGACGCCGCGATGGACCGTGGCGTAGTCGGCACCCAGCGCGCGGGTCACCGCGTCGATCACGACCTTCGGCTTCTGCGCGGTGGCGGCGCTGTCGAGATAGTGCCAGCGCTGGCCGTCGGAATTGACGAGGCCGGGCCACTGGTCGAACCGTGTGAGCGTGGCGGCGGAGGTAGCGGCAGCGGTCACAACAGGCCCTCCAGCGCGGCGATCGCGGCCTGCGTCAGACGTTCTTCCTCGGCCGCGCCGACGAAGGCTTCGGCGATGAAGGCCTGCAGCATCAGCTTCTTGGCCTCGGCCGGGGGAAGCCCGCGCGATTGCAGATAGAACAGGCCCTCGGCACTGAGTTCGCCGACCGCGCAGCCGTGGGCACACTTGACGTCGTCGGCATAGATCTCGAGCTCGGGACGGGCGTTGGCCGTGGCGGTGCGGTCGAGCAGCATCGCGCGGATCGACTGTTCGCCATCGGTGCCGATCGCGCCGCGATCGACCACAACGCGGCCGAGGTAGGCGCCGGTGGAATGCCCCGCCAGCACCGAGCGCACGACCAGGTTCGAAGTCGCGTCCGGCTCAGCGTGGACCACTTCGGTAATGATCTCGAGCGTCTGGTCGCCGCCCGCCAGCTGCGCCGCGCCGAAATGGAAGTTTGCGCCCTTGCCCAGCGTGACCCGCAAGGCAACGCGGCCATAGGCGCGCGCTGCGTTGAGCACGCGCAGATCGTAGCTCGCGCCTTCGTCCAGCACGATCTCGATGTCGCGGGCCTGCGGTCCTGCCGCATCGACAACGATCGCCTTCGCGCCCTGTTCGCCCGCGCCGAGCACGATGCGTTCGGCGGGGAGCGGCCAGAGTGCTTCGAGCGCGGCAAGGTCGGCGTAGCGATACGCCTCGTCCTTGCGGGTGGGCAGGGTGGCCACGGTCATGCGACCACGGCCTCGTAGCCGTTCTCTTCGAGTTCGAGCGCAAGGTCGGCCCCGCCCGACCGCACGATGCGACCGCCCGCCAGCACGTGGACGAAGTCCGGCTTCACGTAATCGAGCAGGCGCTGATAGTGCGTGATCAGCAGGACGGCCTTGTCTGGCTTGCGCATGATCGCATTGATGCCTTCGCCGCAGATGCGCAGCGCATCGATGTCGAGCCCGGAATCGGTTTCGTCGAGGATGGCGAGGCGGGGATCGAGGATGCCCATCTGGACCATCTCGGCGCGCTTCTTCTCGCCGCCGGAAAAGCCCACGTTCACCGGGCGCTTGAGCATTTCCATGTCCATGCGCAGCAGGCCTGCCTTTTCCTTGGCGAGCTTGAGGAACTCGCCGCCAGAAAGCGGGGCCTCGCCCCGGCTCTTGCGCTGGGCGTTGAGCGCTTCGCGCAGGAACTGGACGTTGGATACGCCGGGGATCTCGACCGGGTACTGGAAGCCCAGGAACAGGCCGGCGGCGGCGCGTTCGTGCGGCTCCATAGCCAACAGGTCTGCGCCCTCGAAATCGACCGACCCACCGGTCACTTCGTAGCCCGGCCGCCCGCCAAGCGTATAGGCGAGAGTCGACTTGCCCGCGCCGTTCGGCCCCATGATCGCGTGGATCTCGCCCGCATTGATGGTCAGCGACAGACCCTTGAGAATGGGCTTGCCGGCGACTTCGTTGGCGAGGTTGTCAATTTTCAGCATTGCGTTTTCCGGTGGTGCAATTGGCAAGGTAATCGGCGCGGACCTCGTCGAAGAGGTCGCGCCAGCTCTTCTCGGTGGCACGCGCATCGTCGAGCAGCTTCTGCCGGGCATCGAGCTGCGCGAGAGCGGTGGTCGTCGTTGCTTGCCCACTGGCGCCCGAAGGCGTTGTGGAGAGCAGCGTTGCACGCTCCTGCGCGATGGCGCGCTGTTCGGCATAGGCGGCCGCGGCGAACTCGGTGCGGCGATGCGGCTCATCGCTGATCAGCGTCTTGATCTCGGCGCGGTTGCACGTCTTGACCGCCGTCAGCGCAGGCGCTGCATCGGGGACTTCCGCGCCGAGCATCAGGGTTGCGAGCAGGATCATGATCGGTCGGCCATCACACTTTCGACGCTCAGCGCCGCTGCGGTCTGGCGAAGGCGCGCGGGGCGCGAACGGGACGGGGCGGCCGGGTCAGTGCGGTGACCGCAGCGCGCACCTGTTCGATTACGGCAGCGACATCGGCCACAACCGCCTCGGGATCGAAGCGCAGAACGGTCAGCTTCTGCTCCGCCAGCTGGCGATCGGCGCGATCGGCCAAGGCGGGATCGGCATTGGCGGAATCGCTCGTCAGCATCAGCACGAGCGGGCGCTGGCGGCACTGGAAGTCGGCGATCACCGACCCCGCCACGGCCTTGCGCTTGAACAGCAGGGTCGGGAAAGCTTCGGCGAGCGCGGCGGCAAGAACCGTTTCCGCCTCTGACGGATAGCGGCGCTGCTCGCGCGCGAGATCATGGATCCGGTCGAGCCGGGATGCCGAAATCGCACGCTTGGAGCGCGTGGCCGAAGCGGGCGCCGAGCCGGCGGGGCGAAGGGAAAGGGTCGGTTTCATCAGGCGAGCTGCGGCAGATGCTGGCTGCCGCGTCCGCGCAGGACATCGACAACGTTTTTGACCATGCCAAGGCGGCGCCGGCCGCGGGCATGGTCCCTATACTGGGCAGGAAAAGTGCGCGGATCGAAAGCTTGTCCGGCGCGAGAGGCAAGATAGTCCTTGTCGGCCGGAAGATGGAGCATCGCCGCATCGATCGATTGGGAAAGCGGGGGGATCGGCGACAGCGTGCGCGCCGACCACCAGCGCTGCACCAGCCCCAACTCACCCGCATCGCGCAAGGGCAAGCCCCGCGCCGCAAGGCGCAGCAGCGCGCTGGTCACGACCATCTCGTCGCCGGTGTGGTGCGTGGTACCGAGCGCCGCGACATAGCCCGGCCAGATCTTCTCGATCTCCGCCGACAACTCGGCAAAGCGGGCCGGACTGCCGGCGATGAATTCTCCGCCGAACCAATGGCGGCTGCCCGCGGGCACCTCGAAGAGATCGAGATCGACGCCGATGCGGTCCTCGCCATAGGCCGGCGCGACGTGATGCCAGATGTCGTAGACGGTCAGCGCGTCGGGATCGGGCAATTCGAACTTGCGCTGCACGACCATGTCGAGATCGACCAGCGCAACCTGGTCGCCCAGCTCGCCGCTGGCGAACATCGACATCAGGTCGAGCTTATAATGAGCCGCCTGAAAAGGGATGCCGCCTGGAACATCGCGGGCGAAATCACCGGGCAGCACTGTGGCGGCGTCCTTGAGGCCCAGTCCGGAAAGCCGTGCCGCAACCCATTCGGCGGCGTTGCTGACGAGCGCAAAGGGCATGTCCGCCACCTTTGCCGACGCGGCGAGCGTAGCCGCGTTGCGCAAGTAGACATCGACCTTGAGCGCACCGGGCGATGCAGGATCGGTGGCGAGAACGGCAGGGTCCGCAACATGCATCAGTCCGTAAAGCCGCAACATCAGCCCACACTCCCTTCGAGGGAAATTCCCAGAAGCTTCTGTGCCTCAACCGCGAATTCCATCGGCAGCTGCTGCAGAACCTCACGCGCGAAACCATTGACGATCAGCGCCACCGCCTCTTCCTGCGCAAGTCCGCGCTGCATGGCATAGAACAACTGGTCGTCCGAAATCTTGCTGGTGGTCGCTTCGTGCTCAATCGTGGCGCTGGGATTGCGCACTTCGATGTACGGAACGGTGTGCGCGCCGCAGTCGGCCCCCAGCAGCAGCGAATCGCACTGGGTGAAGTTGCGCACACCTTCGGCCTGCGGCGCCACGCGGACAAGCCCGCGATAGGTGTTGTTGGACTTGCCGGCGCTGATCCCCTTGGACACGATGGTCGAACGCGACCCCTTGCCGTTGTGGATCATCTTCGTGCCGGTATCGGCCTGCTGGTGGTTGTTTGTGACCGCGACCGAGTAGAATTCTCCCACCGAATCCTCACCGTTGAGGACGCACGAGGGATACTTCCAGGTGATCGCGCTACCCGTTTCGACCTGCGTCCAGCTGACCTTGGAACGGGCGCCCTGGCACAGGGCGCGTTTGGTCACGAAGTTGTAGATGCCGCCCTTGCCCTCGGCATCGCCAGGATACCAGTTCTGGACTGTGGAATACTTGATCTCGGCATCGTCGAGCGCGACGAGTTCGACAACCGCGGCGTGAAGCTGGTTTTCATCGCGCTGTGGCGCGGTGCAGCCTTCGAGGTAGGAGACGTAGGCCCCCTTTTCGGCAACGATCAGCGTGCGTTCGAACTGTCCAGTATTTTCGGCATTGATTCGAAAATAGGTCGACAGCTCCATCGGGCAGCGCACGCCTTCGGGGATGTAGACGAAGGTGCCGTCCGAAAAGACCGCGCAGTTCAACGCAGCGAAATAGTTGTCGTGCATCGGCACGACCTTGCCCAGCCAGCGGCGGACAAGATCGGGATATTCGCGGATCGCCTCGCTGATCGAGCGGAAAATGACGCCCGCCGCTTCGAGCTCCTTGCGGAAGGTCGTGGCGACCGAGACGCTGTCGAACACGGCGTCGACGGCGACCTTGCGCACGCCGGCGAGGACCTTCTGCTCCTCGAGCGGGATGCCCAGCTTTTCGTAAACCCGCAGGATCTCGGGATCGACCTGGTCGAGGCTGTCGAGTTGCTTCTTCGCCTTGGGCGCAGCCCAGTAATAGGCTTCCTGGTAGTCGATCGGCGGGATCGACAGCTTGGCCCAGTCGGGCGTGGGCATGGTCAGCCAGTGGCGATAGGCCTTGAGCCGCCATTCGAGCATCCACTCCGGCTCGTTCTTCTTGGCCGAGATGAAGCGGACGGTGTCCTCGGACAGGCCCTTGGGCCCGTATTCCTGCTCGATGTCGGAGGCCCAGCCATGCTCGTATTCGGCGACGCGAGCCGCGGCTTCGCGGGCAGCCTGATCCTTAACCGGAACGGCATCGAGGGCGGAGGGAGAGATATCGGCGCTCATGAAGTCAACTCGGGCGAGGGCGAACCGGCGGGCCGCGAAAGCTGCACCAGCGAAATGCCGGCCAGGGCGCCACGCAGCGTTGCGTCGACGACAGGCCAGTGGGGACGGACGCTGCACGCGGATTCGAGCGTACAATCGCTGCGTCCATGCGTGGAACAGGTGGCAAGCGCGATTGGTCCTTCGACCGCCTCGACAATGTCGGCAAGGGTAATTGCCGCAGCGGGACGGGCAAGCTTGAGGCCACCACCCAAACCACGAACCGACTTCAACAATCCCGCGGCCGACAGCTTGCTGACAAGCTTCTGCACGGTGGGCAGCGGCAGGCCGGTCTCTTCAGCCAGCCGGGGTGCATTGATCCGCGCCTGGCCACAATGACGCGCGGCGGCACACATCGCCACGACGGCGTAGTCGGCCATGCTGGATAGACGCATCGTTCAGGCAATCCGCTGAGAATCGGACGGGCGGTCAAACTTGGACCAGATCGTTCCAGTTATGTAGTCCCCGCGCCCTTCAATGGCAAGCCGCGGCAGGCAAGATGCCCCCCTGCCCTTTGAGTCAGGCGCCGAAGCCGTCCGGCAAAGCCGCGAAGCTGGGGCTCACTTCCTGGAAATTGCGCAAGTCGAGCAGAGCCGAAAGGACGGGCGCGTCGGGCGCGCCCAACCGTGCGGGGGTACGCCCGGCAAAGAGGCGCAATTCCCGGATCATATGCGACTGGTCGTAGAACTGCTCTTCGACGGCGGCGATCTGATCCGGCGGCGTGTCAGGATGACCGAGCAGCGCTGCGGCTCGCAAGGCGCGATACTTTCGCGCAAGCTGCTTGGGCGGCAGTCCGAAATACTGGTCGACAAGGCGCTGAAGCTGCCGAGGCGAATATGGCGAGCGCGACGCCAGATCTTCCACCATCGGGGAAAGTGCACCACCCAGCCATTCAGCCACGATACCGATCAGCCGCACGTGCGCTGCCGGCACAGGTCGGAGCAACGGCTGAAGCACGGCGGACGCAAGCTCCGCCATCTCATCTCCAGAAAGCCCGGGCGTATCGCCGGTTGCATTGTAACGTGCGGCAAGGTCATGCGCGAATTTGGTCAGCGATGGATCGATCACGCTGCCGGCATCAAGCAGGCGGTTGGCGTGCTCGGCCGCCGAAAGGCCGGCGGTCAGCGCACCCCAGCCGAGCGGGCTGATTGCCGCGCCAAACACGTGCCAGGGACCGTCGACCAGGATCGGCGCGGCCGCCGAAAGCGGCGTGACGAGGCTTGCCGGATGGCTAGCGTCGATCGTCCCGTCGCGGACGAACAGTTCGCCATGCCCGCGCAGAAAGAAGATGAGCAGGCCGGCGCTCGCCGGACGCAGGTCCGAGATGAGCTGCTCATCGCAAGTGAAGTGGAAGAAGGTCGTAATGAACGGCGCCAGCGGTTCGGGCACCGGGATGTATTCAAGCTTGATAAGCGCAGCGCTGGTTAGCGGACGACGTGCCAATTCGGCTCGGCGCCGCTCGAAAGCCTCGGCCCGATCGCGCTCCTGATGGTCCATGGTTGTCGTATTGCGCCCCATTTGCGCGAACAAATCGGCAATACGAAGCGGCTGTCAAGCCAATGCCCGACAGGGAAAGGAAAAAAAGGCGGCCGCGCCAGGGGCACGGCCGCCCTAAAGTCGAGAACTCGATACATCGCTGCACCGAGCCCTTCGGGTCGCAGGGCCGTACTAAGGCAAGGACCGATTCGAGAATTGTACGGATTCGACAAAATCGGTTGCGCACGTGCAACAGGCTTCGCGAAATCTCGCAAGCCAAGACATTATGCACTCAAATGGCAACAAAACGGTCTTGGCGTGGTGCAGCGCAACAGCGATAGCGTCGAACACCTCTTCCAAGCTCGATGGATCCCGCTCAGGATGCTTTACCAAGCCGTCAGGCCGTTGCTTTTCCGCCTTCCCGCCGAGCCTGCGCATCGCCTGACAATTTCCGCGCTCAAGACATTGCCGATGGGCCGCCCTGCCCCGCCTGAGCCCGCGCTGGCGCAGCGCGTTGCGGGGCTCGTTTTTCCCAATCCGGTTGGTCTGGCACCCGGGTTCGACAAGAATGCCGAGGTCGCCGACGAATTGTTCGACCTCGGCTTCGGCTTCGTGGAGATCGGCACGGTTACGCCACGCCCGCAGGAAGGCAATCCCAAGCCGCGCCTGTTCCGCCTCGTCGAAGACCGCGCAGTGATCAATCGGATGGGCTTCAACAACGACGGTGCGCAAGCGGTCGCCGAACGCCTTGGGCGGCGCCAGGGGCGGCCCGGCATGCTCGGCGCAAACATTGG
The DNA here is from genome assembly GCF_037076535.1 of Novosphingobium olei. Lineage (NCBI taxonomy): Bacteria > Pseudomonadati > Pseudomonadota > Alphaproteobacteria > Sphingomonadales > Sphingomonadaceae > Novosphingobium > Novosphingobium olei. The sequence goes on from NZ_AP029021.1 coordinate 3,514,295, forward strand.
CGCCAACAAGGATTCACCCGACCGAGTGGCTGATTACGCGCAGATGACGCGGATCATGGCGCCGCTTGCCAACTATCTTACCGTCAACATCTCCTCGCCCAATACGCCGGGGCTTCGGGCGTTGCAGGACGAAAGCGCGCTTGGCGAACTGCTTGACGCAGTGATCGAGGCGCGTGCGGCGCATCCCACGCCCATCTTCCTGAAGCTCGCCCCCGATCTTGCCCGCAGCGACATCGATGCCATCTGCAGAATCGCGCTCGACAAGCGGCTGGATGCACTGATCGTTTCCAACACGACGATCACCCGTCCGGGCCTTCGCTCGCCGCTTGGCAGAGAGACCGGGGGGCTGTCCGGTGCTCCGCTCAAAGCGCTGGCCCTGGAACGCTTGCGTGACTTCCGCTTGGCGAGCGGCGGGCAAATCCCGCTGATTGGCGTGGGCGGAATAGCAACCGTGGAGGATGCCTGGGAACGCATCCGCGCAGGCGCCAGCCTGGTCCAGATCTACAGCGCGATGGTCTATGAAGGACCAGGCCTTGCCCGCAGGATCGTTCGCGGCCTGGCAGAAAGGGTGCGCGCCGAAGGCCTTACCAGCATTGCCGAGGCCGTCGGCAGCGCATAGCGTGCGCGCCATGACGCTTCGACTGCCCTATGCGTTCGCCCGGCTCGCGCCCCTAGCTGCAACCGCCGCCCTTGCCGCCTGCGCCATGCCGGCCCAATCGCCGTTCGAGCCGGTGGCGGCGCCTGCCGTCCCACCGGTGGCCGGCCAGGCAGACAGCGCGACGGTCGGAGAACGCGGCCTTGTCTCAGCTGCCGATCCGCGCGCGGCCGATGCTGGCGCGCAGATGCTGCGGCTTGGCGGATCTGCAACCGACGCGGCGATCGCCACCATGCTCGCGCTGACGGTGGTCGAACCGCAGAGTTCGGGCATCGGCGGAGGCGGCTTCCTCGTCTCTGGCGATGCAGCTGGCAATGTCGAAACGATCGATGGCCGTGAAGCCGCGCCAGCAGCTGCAAACCCCAAGTGGTTCTACGTCGGCGACAAGCCGCTCCCGATCGGCGAGGCAATTCCGGGCGGCCGCAGCGTGGGCGTGCCGGGGTCGCTCCGGCTCGTGGCGCTTGCGCACGAAAGGCACGGCTTGATCGCGTGGCGCACCCTGTTTCAGCCCGCGATCCGGCTGGCGCGCGAAGGTTTCGTCGTCACGCCGCGGCTGTATATGATGCTTTCGCGCTTTCCCGGCACCGGTGCGCTCGATCCCGCTGGAAAGGCGCTGTATTACGGCGAGGATGGCAAACCCAAGCCGGTCGGCACGCTGATCCGGAATCCCGCGCTTGCCGATTTCCTAGAGACCGTTTCCGCACGCGGCGCTTCCGCCTTCTATGCCGGTGACAATGCCACCACGATCGCGGCCAAGGTCGGCACGGCGCCACGCAACCCGGCACCGATGACGACCGCGGACATCGCCAGCTACCAAGCCGTAGCGCGTGCCCCGGTGTGCGGCCAGTATCGCGTCTGGCGCATCTGCGGCATGGGCCCGCCCTCTTCGGGCGCCACAACCGTCTATGCCGTGCTCAAGCAGCTCGAACGGTTCGATCTCAAGGCGCTGGGGCCAGACAATCCGGTCGCCTGGCACTTGCTCGCCGAATCGGAGCGTCTCGCCTATGCCGACCGCGACCGTTACCTCGCCGATCCCGGTTTCGTGTCGGTGCCGGTTCAGGGGTTGACCGATCCCACCTATCTTGCCCAGCGATCCGCGCTGATATCGGCTTCAGCAACAATCCCGTCCGTGGCGGCCGGCACACCGCCCCAGCCGACAGCGCGTCTTGCGCCGGCGCAGCCGCAAGAAGAACACGGCACCTCGCACTTCGTGGTCATCGACACCAAGGGCAATGCGATCAGCTACACCTCGACAATCGAGAGCGCGTTCGGCTCGGGCCTGGTGGTCAATGGCTACTTCCTCAACAACGAGCTCACCGACTTCAACATCGTGCCCGACAAGGACGGTCTGGCCACGGCCAATCGTGTAGAGGCGGGCAAGCGTCCGCGCAGCTCGATGGCACCGACACTGATCTATGGCCCCGATGGCAAGCTCGTGATGGCGGTTGGTGCCGCCGGGGGTGCGACGATTCCCGTCCAGGTGATCAAGACGATCGTCGGCGTGCTTGACTGGGGGTTGCCCGTAGGGCGCGCGATTGCCCTGCCGGTCCTGTTTGCCCCCGGTGGTGATACCGTGTTCGTCGAGAAGGGCTCCTCACTCGAACAGATGGTCCCCGCGCTACTCGCACTCGGCCACGTGAAGGTGTCTCCGATCGAAATGCCGCTGAAGACCAACGCCATCGTCCGCGTGGGCGATCGCTGGATGGGCGCAGCCGATCCGCGCAGCGAAGGAGCGGCCGTCGCGCAGTAGCGCGTCGCCTTCCTAGAGGCTGAGCGTGAGGTCCCAATACCCGTAAAGCGTGTTGCCGTTGGCACGCCCGTTCGGTGCGTCGCGCAGCAGGCGGCCCTTGAACAGGGCGACGGCACCCACTTCCGACTGCAGCAGGCCAGGAACGATCGCGTAGCGAACGCGACCTTCGATCTGCGTGGCGGCGTAGCGCCCAGAAGTTCCGCTCGCATCGCGCACGCCGGTCGTGGCAAACGTATCATGCACGTTCTCGGCCCAGGCAATCCGTGCTGCGGTCATCAGCTCGAGCCGCGCAAACGGGCTCGCCTCACCTCGCAAGCCGGGCGAAATGATGTTCGAGCGCTGCAGCGCGCCGAACAATCCGGTCGGCCCAAACTCCGAACGGCGCGCTCCGAACAGCGTGTCGAAACGGCGATATGCCCCGGCACGGCCCGAATCACCGCTCGCCGCATCAAACAGCCCGGACACGCGCGGCGACCATTTGCCTTCGAATGTGTAGCCCGCTTCCGCATGGACCAGCCAGGCCGACACTTTGAGGTCAGTGACATCGGAGATCGAAGTAGTGCGGCGCGCCTTGCCGCCCTGCCACGCCAGCTCGAAATCATGATCGAATCTGCCCTTGGCCGGCTTGGCAAAGAGCCTGGTGCCGATCGTCCAGAGGCGACGATTGCGGGTTGGCAGATCAGGACGATCTCGCTCGACGAGACGTAACGCATAGCCTTCGACCGAGCCGCCAAGCATTCCCGGGACGGTGACATCGCCGCCGAAGAACTGCAGGTCGGTTGATTCGCGATCGAGCCTGACCTTGTTGTCGGCGATTTCCGCCGCGGCATCGGGCAAGCGGATCTGGGGCATCGTCCAGAAGCCGATCGCGCGCACGCCACCTGCCGTGGTCCAATCGCCCTCGACGCCGGTGAAAGCATTGGTCGTGTTGCGAAAGCGATTGCGCGCAACGAGGCGACGACCACCGATGTCCATGGTGAAGCGACCAAGTGTCAGAAGTCCGTGCCCCGCCTTCGCACCCTTGCCGAAAGCGCCCGTACCATGGTCACCGAGTTCGAATCGCACGAAAGCCTGGACGGGTTCGAAAGTGTTGACTTCACCGGTTCCGGCCGTTGAGTTCGACCGCTGCAGGTAGGCCCGGCTATCGATGACCTCGGCTCCGAACCGCACAGGTCCAGCATCATATTCTGCAGCAACGTCCGTGCGGATCGAAAGCATCGAATCCGCATCCGGGCCGGCAGCGCGGAACTGGTTGTCGATGCCTTCAAGGCGGGTGCGGACCGAAGCGCTGACCTGAAGATCATCGGTCGCACCCAAAGCCTGCGCCAACGGCGCCTGCCTTGCTGAAGCGGGACTCGCGGTCAGGCCTGCCACGACGAGCGCGGACAGGACAACTCTGTTGGTCACAGTCGTTCTCCTGCAAAGGTGCGACACCCGGTCCCCGCGTGGGGTGCCGGTTCGGCGCCGCGCGGCGGCCTATGGCAGCTATATCCGCATGTGCAAAGGAGGACTTGCCGTCCGCTGGGACCTTGCCTATGGCCCTGTCCGTCACTTGGGGAGTAGCCATCCGCGCAGCCAGCGGATCCCGATGCGTCAACATGCTTGGCCGAGAGGCCATGGCGCAGGCAGAGCTCGCCGGACCTGCGGCAGGCTTTGGGCGAGACCAATGGCAACGGCGCTTTTCGTCCGGCCGGGCGGAAGGGCGCGGTTGTCGTTTGTCTCGACTGGTTCGCCCGGCCCCGTGGAAAGCCCATGATTCTCGAAGCCCTGACCACCTCGACCGCTGTCGTCGCACTCGCGGAAATCGGCGACAAGACGCAGCTGCTCGCAATCATTCTAGCCGCCCGCTTCCGCAAACCCTGGCCGATCGTAGCGGGCATCCTCGGCGCGACCATCGCCAATCATTTCCTTGCCGCACTTCTTGGCGAGACAGTCGCCGGGTTCATGGACGGGCCCGCCTTCCGCTATGCCGTCGCCGCCGGCTTCATCGCCATGGGGCTGTGGACGCTGGTGCCCGACAAGATGGACGATGACGAAAGCCCGAAGCCATCGCGCTTCGGTCCGTTTCTCACGACCCTTGTTGCCTTCTTCGTGGTTGAGATTGGCGACAAGACGCAGGTCGCTACTATTGCGCTGGGCGCGCAGTATCATGATGCGATTGCGGTCACGATGGGCACCACGCTCGGCATGATGCTGGCCAACGTACCGGCTGTGTTCCTCGGCGAGGCTTTGCTGCGTCGCGTGCCGCTCAAGGCCGTAAGGATCGTCGCCGCATTGCTGTTCGTGGGTCTTGGCCTGTGGCTGCTGGCGCGTACCGCCGGCATTCTCTGACCAAGCCTTACAGCCCTTCGCCCCAAGCGGCGCAGTGTGCATCCATCCCGACGAGCTGGCGGCGCAGCGATGCGCGCGCCAGCCGTTCCACCTCCGCCTTCCGCCGCGCCGCCGCCAGCGGCAGCGACGGTGCCGGTCGCACGATCTCCGCATCATAGCCATCACCGACGATCACTCCGCAGGCGTGGGGCAGGAACGCGGCGTCATCCAGGCACGCGCGATCGAGGTGGGGGGCGAGACCCCAGTAGAACCGGTCGCAATGCTCGAGATAGTCAGGCCATTTTGCATCCCCGAGGAGATCGGCTCGACTGACCTTGATCTCGACGATGACAATTCGCCCCTTCGCGTCGATTCCCATCAGGTCCGCGCGACGGCCTGACCGCAGCGGCATTTCAGTAAGGCACCAGATGTCATTGCGCGCGAACAACCGACAGATGCCTCGCGCGACCGAGCGGGCGTCCGCAAAGGTGTCCGATGCAGAGAGATCAAGCGCGACAAGTTCCGGTGATTCGGACATGGCGCCTAGCATAAGAACATAGAGCGAACGCGTAAAGCAGTCCCGCCATAAGCCTAGACACGGAAGTGTTCAGCCGAGTCGCTTCAAACCTTGCGGAGGTACAAGTTCGAGCAGCACCGCCCTTGCTGCAACGAACTCCTGCCATAGCGCATGGGCCGCCGGAGCAGCGGACAGGCCACGGGCGTGAACGGCGAGCAGGGCAGAAAGCCCCGGCTCCATCATCGCGGCGAGATCGTCGACCCCGCGACGGGCCTCGTCGTAGCGCCAGCCGCCGGCATCGCGGGCAAGAGCAGGAAAATTGCGAATCTCTGCCTTGCGGGCTTCGGGCGGGTGACCAGCAAGCGAGGCAACCACCGCCGCCGCGTCGTGAAGCGCCGCCCATTTCATCGAAAGCGCCGATCCGGCCCCGCTGCCAAAATCAGCCCGGCCAGAACCAGGCAGGCCTGCCGATCGTGCCGAAGCGTGGGCGGATGACCGCTCCTGCGAATGAAATGCGCTCGCCATGGCGGCATGGTACCAGAGGCCTGCCTTCCAAATAACTAAGCCTCAGCGCGTATAAGGATTCTGACGTGGATCATTGCAGAGAAACACGTGCGATGGGGCTGGCACCTTAATCGATCCGCTGCTAGTGGACCCCGACCAAGCACCCGTAGCTCAGCTGGATAGAGCGTTGCCCTCCGAAGGCAAAGGCCACAGGTTCGAATCCTGTCGGGTGCGCCACAACCCCTCAAAGATCATCGCAGCTCGGTCACCGCATCTGATGCGCAAGGCTCGGCAACTGCGCGAGCGTAAATCCTGTATCGGATTGCATCGTCGCCACACCTTTGCGAAGCGGTGTCGCAAGCATCAAGGCGAAGGCCCAATGGCCCAAGCCTTCATCCTGATCCCAACCGCCCAACGAAATGCGCCAGGGCACTCGTGATGCTGCTCCCGCAGCAGGATAGTCCATGGGTTTAGGCGGTCGGATTGTCACTTTGCAGGTGCAGCATTCTGCATAACTTTCGCCATGCCCAGGTGGCCGATACGCGGGTTCCGGCGCAGACGTTTTTCGTCAATGTGCCGCACTTGATGATCTGCCGGGCGTCTCAATCGGCCTATGGCTAGGTGGAGCCGATGACGATGCAGAAGCCGAAGCCGAAGAGGTTGGCATCCCGAATCTGGAGTGGGATGCTTCTTATCATTCCGTTACTCGTGATCTCGGTATCATGCGCAGCAATACTTTATTCAACTAGTCATGATTTTATTTCTCGAAATTTTACCAAGTCATCTGATGAATCCGAAATTCACCAGAGGTCTAAAAGCAAATTTACTTTTTGGGGCGGAGAAGATGCTACATCAACATCGCGGAGTCGCATCGTGGCATCTTTTAATGTGCGGACCACCGAAGAACTTACGTCTTCACTGTCCCAAGCAAAATCTGGCGATACAATTTATCTCGCCCCAGGAACGTATAGCGCGCTGACGATCGTCGGGAAAAATTTCGACAAATCGGTCACCATCACCTCTGCTGACAGCAGCAACAAAGCTGTGATCAATGCGTTGACGATTTCCAAGTCATCGGGCATCGTGATGTCAAATGTCGACCTGACGGCCACGAATTCATCCACTGACTACAATTTCAAGGTGACAAACTCCACGAATGTCACAATTGACAAGGTAAAGATCACCGGGAGAGACTTTGATCAGCAGACGATGATCGTGCGTGATAGCAACTCCGTCACAATTTCGAATTCAGAATTTACAAATTCTTACAATGCCTTGACGATCTTTACCAATAGAAACATGACGATCAAGGACAATTTGTTTCACTACATCCGCTGCGATGGCATCCACGGCAACCTCGTCAGCGGTTTAAATATTCTTCGCAATGTGTTTACTGACTTCCACCCAAGGGGTGACATAGGCAACACTGGCGATCATGCAGATGCCATTCAACTGTGGACAGATAATACGACTTCAATCGCCACAAATATAAATATCGACTCAAACGTGTTCATTCGAGGGAATGGCTCTAAAGTTCAGGGCATATGGCTTCGCGACAATTCAAATAAGCTTCCATTTACCGACGTCTCGATCACCAACAACGTGATATCCGGCGGAATGTGGAACGGCATTGGGGTTTTTTCTGCTCAGAACGTAAGCATAACTGGAAATTGGGTTGGTGGCTACAAAGATCAGATGTCCTGGATCAGGCTAAACAATGTATCGGGCGCTACCGTCGCGCGTAATACCTCGTCTGGCTATGTCTACGAACAGTCAGATGGCACAATACAGCAAAATAATATCAAGATCGATCTGGGCGCAACGGCTCCCGACTATGCAAAGCTTTTGAGCCTGACTCCTTCTCTGACGAAGGGGTGGAAGGATGCTCTTGCAGGAGTGTCGGTCAGCGCCGCCATTGATCCTGGAGCAACCGTCAAGGGAACATCCGGCGACGACACACTCAAAAGTGCGGCTTCGGGGCACGTGGACCTGATCGGCGGTGCTGGCAACGACACCTACTATGTCTATCATAACAACACCTCCATCATCGAAAATGCCAATAGCGGCCAAGACAAGGTATACGCCTCGGTCAGCTTCACCCTGCCGGGCAATGTCGAGGATCTCTACCTCCTCGCCCCCGGTGTCGTCGGCACCGGCAACGAACTCGACAATCGCATCGAGGGCGGGACTGGAAGCCAGGTGCTCTATGGCCTCGGCGGCAACGACCTGATTGTCGCCGGGGATGGCGATGACATGTTGAGTAGCGCTGAGGATTGACCCGGGATTATCACTGAGAATTGACCCGGGTGGGTGTGGGTTATGTGCTGCCCAAGAGGGGCACGGTCAAGAGTCGGGTTTATCCCTTTCTGGATTTGGGTGCGGCGGAGCTGGCCCTGAAGCGGAAGCTGTCATTGCCTGTCTCGAGGATGTGGCAATGATGGGTGAGGCGATCGAGCAAAGCTGTGGTCATCTTGGCATCGCCGAAGACGCCAGACCATTCGCTGAAGCTGAGGTTGGTTGTGATCACGACGCTGGTGCGCTCGTAGAGTTTGCTGAGCAGATGGAATAGCAGGGCGCCGCCTGACGGGCTGAACGGCAGATATCCCAGTTCATCCAGGATGATGAGATCGAGCTTGAGCAGCCGCTCGGCAATCTGGCCAGCCCTGTTGGCCGCCTTTTCCTGTTCAAGCGCATTGACCAGATCGACAGTGGCAAAGAAGCGCACTTTCCTGCGATGGTGCTCGACGGCCTGGACGCCAAGAGCGGTGGCCATGTGGCTCTTGCCGGTGCCAGGGCCGCCAATCAGCACAACATTGTCGGCACTGTCCATGAAGTCGCCGCGGTGGAGCTGACGTACCAATGCCTCATTGACCTCGCTGGCGGCAAAATCGAATCCGGCCAGGTCCTTGTATGCCGGGAAGCGAGCAGCCTTGATCTGATAGGCGATCGAGCGGACCTCGCGCTCGGCCATTTCTGCCTTGAGCAACTGGGACAGTGTCGGCACGGTCGCCTCGAACGCCGGGGCCCCTTGCTCGATCAGGTCGCTAACGGCTTGGGCCATGCCATACATCTTGAGGCCGCGGAGCATTACGACCACAGCAGCGCTGGCAGGATCATGACGCATGGCGCAACTCCCTCAGCGTGTCGTAGCGGCCAACATCGGCTTTGGGCTCCTTGCCGAGGCGCAAGGCTTGTGGAGCATCGATCGGGGGAGCCGGTGGTGCCTTCCCATCGATCAGGCGATGCAGGATATTGAGAACATGGGTTTTGGTTGCGACCCCGTCCTCGAGGGCAAGTTCAACAGCGCGCAGGACAGCCTGTTCGTCATGGTGCAGGACAAGGGACAGGATCTCGACCATTTCCTTGTCTCCGCCAGGCCGCTTGAGCAGCCTTACCTGTAGTTGCCGGAAGGCTTCGGGCATCTCCAGGAATGGGGCGCCATTGCGCAAGGCCCCCGGCTTGCGCTGAACAACGGCCAGATAGTGCCGCCAGTCATAGATCGTACGCCCGGACCTATGATGGGACCGATCAATGATCCGCTCGTGTTCACACAGGACCTGCCCTTCCGCGACAATGACGAGCCGTTCGGGGTACACACGCAGACTGACGGGCCGATTGGCGAAGGAGGCTGGCACGCTGTAACGATTGCGTTCGAAGGCAATCAGGCAAGTGGGTGACACACGCTTGGTTTGCTCGACGAAGCCATCAAAGGGTCGCCCCATGGGCATCAGGCTGGCCACCTCCTCGGCGTGTACATCTGCGATGGTGCCGGGCAGGCCGCCGTGATGGATGTTGGCCCACTGTGCGATGCATTGCTCTTCAAGCCAGACATTGAGTGTTGCGAGATCCGGGAAGTGAGGCATTGGCTGCCACAAGCGGTGGCGAGCGTCCTGGACGTTCTTCTCGACCTGCCCCTTCTCCCAGCCTGAGGCTGGATTGCAGAAATCCGTCTCGAACAGATAGTGGCTGGCAAGCGCGGCAAAGCGTGCGTTCACCTGTCGGGCCTTGCCGCGGCCAATCTTGTCGACTGCGGTTTTCATGTTGTCGAAGATCCCGCGCTGCGGCACGCCACCCAAAACTCGGAACGCCTGCGTCAGCGCATCGAACAACATCTCGTGGGTCTGCAGCAGATAAGCCCGAACGATGTACGCTCGGCTATGCGACAGCTTGGTATGAGCCACTTGCAGCTTGACCTGCTTGCCACCCAGAACCGCATAGTCCTCGCTCCAGTCGAACTGGAAGGCCTCACCGGGCTGAAATACCAGCGGCACGAATGTCCCGCGTCCGCTGGTCTGTTGCTCATATTGGCGCCCACGCTTCCATTCCCGCGCAAACGCCGCCACTCGAGCATATGAGCCGTCAAAGCCGAGTGCGACGAGATCGGCGTAAAGCTGCTTGGCCGTCCGCTTCTGTTTGCGCGACTTGCCAGCCTCCACCCGCAGCCACCCCGTCAACTTCTCAGCAAAGGGGTCCAGCTTGCTCGGTCTATCAGGAACCCTGAATACCGGCTCCACCGCCTCGGCGCGAAGATATTTGCGGATCGTGTTGCGCGATAACCCCGTTCGCCGCTTGATCTCGCGAATGGATATGCCTTGCCGAAAGTGCCAGCGGCGGATCACACTGAGTAGGTCCATGTCGATCACTCCGATGCCTCCCGACTGTCAGCCGGAGGCGAGGAAAGCATGGGTCAATTCTCAGTGATAATTTCTGGCCCTCCCGGGTCAATTCTCAGCGCTATTCAACACCCTGAGATCTGCATCTTCTGTTGACGATGACGAAAGGATGCATCCCAACGCTGGCGTGGCGAACGATGCGCCGCTTTCGATCAACTCTTCTGTATCGCGCCAACGAGTTCTCGACCCGCCAATGGCAGGCTCTGACGAATCCAACTCGGGAAACTTGCTTGAGAGATGCACCTGCTCAGGCATCGACGCGCTTTTGTGAGCAGGGGCACTCACGGCTGGCGCTGCAAGGAAGACAATCGGTCACTCCAAGGAGGTCCGTCGCGGACCATCGGAGTCCCCCACAGCCGGCCAACCCAAGATACGCGCGCGCCATCGATCCAACCTGTAATAGTAAGTACCGGACATGGCGGTTATCTAAAGATAACCTCAACCTTTAAACCTCGCCCGAATGTTCTTTCGAGAGCATTATTTGGCGATTTTCGCAAAACTCATCCAATACATCGGGAATTTCTGAAAGTTCAGCTTCAGTACGAAATCCGTCATCGTCCCGGTGCATTGCTGAGAGTGAAGTATAAGCTTATTCTCGTTCAAAAAGGTGTAGCCCTAAAGGCTATTTTTGCACCTGCGAGATGACCCTAGATCTTCTGCTTATTGGATCATCCCGTCACGGTGCTGCCATGCAACATGCGGGCAATATTTCTTCGAATTCATGTCACCTGGAGCGTGTGCCCAGTCACCGGCATCAAGTCCGTGGGCACCACTGCGGCCGACCGAGAAGACATCTCTCGGGTTGAAAGAGGTTAGCATGAGCGCTGAAGCAAACAGTCCTAATCTCGTTTCATGGCCGAGACTGCTCCCCGCGACCGACCTCGTCCCGCCCAGGGCTCTGGCGGCCCTGGCCCTGATCCTCATCGATCTTGTCGCTTTTTACGTCATGGCTGAACTGGTCAGTCGCAACTTCGGCTCGACAAACATCGCCGGCAAGTTCGCGTCGGCCTACTTCGCCTATGTCCCGCTCGCGCTTCTGAGCGGGGCATATTCCCCATCCGTCGTCACGAGTGGGCTGCGCGCCTTGCGTGCCGCCGCAATCGCATCGATCGGCGGCGCCATTATGCTGAGCCTGATCGGCTTCGGATTAGGCGAACGGTTCCTTGGAGAAACCCTTCTTCTTGCAGCGATGTGCCTCGGTTCGGCCGTGCTCGCCGCGCCCGCGCGCACCCTCGTGGCGCGCATGTCGACCGTTGCGGAATCGGACAAGGGTTATTTGCGGGCCATGGCTTACGATCGCTGGGTCGATTGCTCCCGATCGCCAAGGACCGGCACATTCCCGGTACGCTTCGATCCATCCTGCGCGACAGCCGAGGATTATGACCGCCTCGGCAGGGCGCTGGCTGGGATCGATCGGGTTCTGGTCAATTGCAGCGCCCCCCTGCGACCGCAATGGATCGACGCGCTCCGCGGGATGAATGTCGACATCGAGGTTCCCGTCGAGAATGTGGACCAGCTCGAATCGTGCCCGATGCGCCTGGTTGGCGGAAAGCCGGTCGTGGTGCTGTCGGGTGCGCCCTTCCCGCTTCGCAAGCGTATTCTCAAGCGCATCTTCGATGTCGCGTTCTCGCTGGCGGCGCTCCTGTTCCTCGCACCGCTGATGGCGCTGATCGCAATCGCGATTAAGGCTGAGAGCAAGGGTCCCGTCTTCTTCCGCCAGCCGCGGATCGGCCAGGGCAACCGCCTGTTCCACGTGCTGAAGTTCCGTTCGATGCGCGCTGAGGCCTGCGATACCCGTGGCGCCCAATCCACCTCGCGCTCTGACAACCGGATCACCCGGGTCGGAAACTTCATCCGCCGAACGAGCCTCGATGAACTGCCGCAGCTTCTCAACGTCCTGCTAGGCGACATGAGCGTGGTCGGCCCCAGGCCCCATGCCGTCTATTCAACTGCAGAGGGCAAGCTGTTCTGGGATGCAGACCAGCGGTACTGGCAGCGGCATTCGTCGAAGCCGGGCATCACGGGGCTGGCGCAAGTGAGCGGCTATCGCGGGGCGACCGACCGAGAGGTCGACATCATTAACCGCGTGACCAAGGACATTGAATACACCTCGAAATGGTCTCTGCGCGGGGACATCGGCATTATCCTGGCCACGGCCAAGGTGCTCGTCCACGATAACGCCTACTGAGCTTCGGTTCGCGGGCCGAGGACTGCCGCAGCCGCGGAGCACCTCGCCGATTTACATCCGGTAGCTGGGCGTGCCCCACCGCTCTACACCCGCATCCCCTTGAAGATTCGCCCGTTGCTGATGGCCGCCCTTGCATGGTCGCGCATCAGGCGTTCGGCGAGCACCGCATCCCCAGCGCAGATGGCATCGAACACGGCCAAGTGCTCCTCGTGCGCATGGCGCAGGTGCACGTATTCCGCACTGAGATCGTCCCAATCGAGCGCGAGGGCAGCCGCCGATGCGAACGGCAGATGGTTGTTCCGCTCGAGCGCCAGGGAAATCGACGGATTGCTGCTCAAGGCCAGCAGAAGCTCGTGAAAGTCGACATTGTAGCGATAGAACCGGTCGAGGTCCTCCGAGACGAAATGGCCTTTCTCGAAGATGGTGTTGCCGTAAGCCAGCACCTGCGCCAGCCGATCTCGCTCTTCGTCCTGCAAATGCCGCGCCGCCACATGCCGGGCGGCAAGGCCTTCGAGCACGCCGCGCACCTCGATCGCGCCGCGGATCGTTTCCGCGTTCACGGCTCGCGGGGTATAGCCTCGCGCACCCAACTTGACGACCAGCCCTTCATGCTCAAGCGCCCGAAGCGCCGTGCGCACCGGCATGCGCGATACGCCGAGCCTTTCGGCGGTCGCAATCTCGCCGATCCGCATACCGGGCTTGATCGTGCCGTCCGCGATCAACCGTCGCAGCGCGACCAGCACCTGCTGGCCGGGCTTGGCTGACCGCGTCACCCGCGTTGCCTCATCGCGACGCATGCGCGCGCCGGTTCAAACCAATTGGTGGAGCGTATCACGCTCACGCGCAATGGCCCGGTCGATCAGCAGGCGCGACCGCACGCCGCCTGCGTCTATGTTCAGCTTCATGAGCCTGCGATCGGGATGAGACGAAAGATTCTGTTGCTGTCGCTCCAGCATCTCGAGATCCTCGCCGAAGATCCTCCTCTGACCTTCGCGGATGGAGTCCGTCAATGCTGCATCGCCAACGGCGAACCGTCGCGCCATTCCCCAGAAGTAATGGTGCGACGTTGCGCTTTCGGGGGTGATGAAATCGACCACCGTGGCATAGACCCTGACCTCGTCCGGCGCATCGTATCCCCCACGTCCGGCAAGAGCCACGCCCACTTCGATCATCACGTGGCTGGGCAGGTGGAAGTGGCAGATCTGCCAGCGGTCGACCGGTTGGTCATCGGGCAATCCGGCCCCACGCAGCGCCATCTTCCAGAACGGTGGTGCCTCGACACCGTTCATGAAACGCCGCGTGATGACGCGCTCTCCCACGACGCGCGTTTCGACCGGCGCTTCGTCGATCTCCTTCTGGCCGATGCTGCTGCCGTGGACGTAAGTCTCATGGGTCAGATCCATAAGGTTGTCGATCATCAGGCGATAGTCGCTGGCGACGTGATAATATCCGCCCCCATAGGCCCATTGCGGGCTATCCGCCCACGCAAGCGGGTGGAGTTGATCAAGATCGGCGCTTTCGGCCGAACCTGGCCAGATCCAGATGAAGCTGCCGCGCTCGACAACGGCAAAGCGCCGCGCGCCGGCAAACTTCTCCACCGTCTGCCCGGGCATGCCCGAAACCATTCCGGTGCACCCCATCACGAGCCCATGGTAGCCGCAGACGAGTTCTCCGTCGCGCACGAACCCCAGCGATAGCGGAGCCCCCCGATGGGGGCAGAAATCGTCCAGCGCGACCGGATGCCCGTTCCTGTCACGGAAAAACACCACTCGCTGCCCGCAGATGGTCCGTGCCAGCGGGGTCGTGCCCAGCTCCTCGCTCATCGCGGCAACGTACCAGGCATGCAAAGACCAGGGCTGGAGCTGGCCGGATTGGGGAGTGTCGGGCGTGGGCATCTTCGATCCTGGTTGGTGTTATTGGATCCAATAATCGCACCCCGAGCGCTCAGGTCAAGAACTGATGAGGACCAGCGCCGGTAGCCCGCCTTCGATTCGCCACCCGTAGGGTCCGCCCTGATCGCAAGTGCCGGTGCGCCATGAGCGCGCGCGACAGGCCGGCCCGCCGCGCAGACGCCGAACATGGATGGTCAACCGGCACGGCAGAGCGATGACGGTCGCGACCGTGGCCATCTGCAGGCCGAACGCTCGGTGCGGCTATGCCTGCCGACAATCGATAGGAAATGGGCGGCGACCCCGGAGCGGGAGAGAAACTCTGCGCTCGATCTTGGGTTGAATGCTGAAGAGAAACTGGAGCGGGCGAAGTGGATCGTGCGCTACCACAATTTCTCAGAGCGGCAGTTTAGCGGCTGATATGGACCGGACGGGCATTCAGCAGCCGGCGCCGAACTGCACCGAGCCGCCGCCGGCATTCTTCACCTTTCCGGTCCAGCCGGTGAGGTCGCAAGCCTTGATGACCAGCTTGGCACCCTTCTCGGACTGGACCAGGGCACCGCCGCCGATCGCAACCAGCTTGTCGATGACGTAGCTGCCGCCGTTGCCGCTGATCCAGATATGCGCCCATCCGGGATTGACCGAAGTGAGCGTCGAGGCGGTGCCGGTGCCCCACAAGCGGAAGCTGCGGTGGCTGACGTTGCGTGCGGTGACGTTCTCAAGCCGCACGTTGGTCGCCTTGCAGTCAACCGCGCCGTCTGTGATGTCCTCGATCACAACGTCGCGGATCGTGACGTTGCGGACGCCGCGCTCGCAATCGATCCCGTCCGCATTCGGGTAACCGGAAGGCCGCGCGTTCTTGAAGCCAGCGATGTAGCCGCGCTCGATGAGGATGTCGTGCGGGGTTTCAGTGGCGCTCATCCCGAGCTGGATGCCCATGGGATAATCGTTCGTGTCGGTCGAGCCGACATAGCGGATGTCGAAGTCCCGGATGGTCCATCGGGCGCTATCACCGCGCACGAATATGCCGCGCTTGGTGACGTTCGCGGAGATCCGCTCGATCGTCACGTCGTTGATTGTCAGCGCTGCCGACTTCTTCGGGGTAGCGAACATGCGGCCTTTGTCGAGAACGATGTCGCTGATGATCACCCCGTTGGTCGACAGCGGGAACGCGTCCATGGCCTGCAGTGCGCGGACATTGCGCTTGCTGCCGTAAGCGATCTGGCCGTTGCCCCCGAAGTCCTTTGCCGGAGCAGTGACAATCGGGGGAGCGGGCACAGCGGCGGTCTGCGCTGCCAGCGGTGAAGCCAGCAGCGCGAGGAAAGCGAGGAAGTAGCGCATGGATTTAAGCCCTTTGGCGATGTTGCCGAAGCGACGCATCATGGCGTGACCGCCAAGCTCGACACGACATTGAAGTTCATGCGGGTAGCGTAAGCGACGACCCGCTTGATGGACCCTGCATACTTGAGCGCGGCATTGTCTGGACGCCCTCCCACGATCAGGCGATTGAGCGCGGTAGGGACCGATCCGGTGAAATTGCCGGTCCCGGCTGTCAAATGGTTGGTCGTGAACAGGATCGAAGGGCTGTTCGAGGTGCAGAAAACCGAGCAGACATTAGCGCCATCTGCAAGCGTAGGAGCATTGGCCGATGTGGTTTGCACGGTCGAGCCACCCACAAGCGCAACAGCCTGGATAGACCCTGCGGAGGTCAATTGCAGGCGAGCGGCGTTCGCAGTGTAGTTGATGCCGCCAGCGTCTAGATTGGCGATGATGCCTGTACCAGCAGACTTCAACGCTGTGTGATAGACCTGCACGCTCATCGTGCTTGACCCGCCGCCCGAGAGCGATCCAGCCAGATTGATCATGTGCAGCCCAAATGCCGGGTCCATAGTCGTTACCCGTGGGTCAGCCTCAAAGGCAGCCCGCGAGGTAAAGATGTCGTTCCCGACCTTGTAGACATTCAGGTTGTAGTTCAGGTCTACGACCGGCGCAAAACCGAACGGGACAAACGGCGAAGTCACCCGACCATCACCCGTCTTGAACGAGTAGCCCCACTGCGCAAACCGCTCGGTTGAACTAGCAGCGACACCCTTGAACATGATGAACGGGTAATAGGTCTGCGTCGGGTCCATGAACGAAACTGGGGTGCCACCGAAGTCGGCCACTTCCATCCCGCCCATGCTGATGACAACCATTCGCCCGGTCTTCACGAACCAGCGAATGCCGTAGTCCTTGTTGTACCTTGAGAAGTTGTAGCCCGTGCTGCCGTTGTCGGTCAGCGTACCGAAACCCGGACCAGGCGTGTCCATCGACGCGCGCACAGTGGCGCCGCCGAAGTTCTGCGTCCGATAAAGGTAGTTGGTCGAGCCATTTGGGTGGCTCTCAAGGTACATGCCGGGGTTCGCCAGAACGGTGTTGTCATTTACACGACTGAAACCGATAGCGAAGTGGCGTGAGTTATTGATGGTCGAGATCAGGTTCTCAACCCAGATATCGACATACTCGACGTTGTTGGGAATAAACCCGTCGCCAAACTCATAATAGGCTTCGCTGGCACCAAACGACACCGATTTCCCGTTTGACGCATAGGCCACCGTTGGAGCGCCCACCGATACAGGATAGAAGTTGGCGGGAACGGTGGTTGCAGTAGTATAGTCCGCCAGTCGAGAGGTGAGCGCCGCAGGGATTGCTGGCGTTAGTGGCGTGAAAGTCGCCTCACTTGCAGACTTGCTCGCCCAAGCCACGTTCAACGCGTTCTGCGTGTTATCACCCAAGCGGCCCTGTTCGACTGCGAATACGCGCCCATCACCAATGTCGATGATATTCGACAACGAGGCCAGCATTTCGTCGTAAGACCCAGCAGCACCGAGGTCGAACTGCTTGCGGCCTTGGGACGCTGCCCCTTTGCCCTTAAGGTCCATGAGATATTCGTACGACGTGCCCGAAACCGGGTTGGTGTAGAACGACGAAGTGACCCAGTTACCGAAGGCGGACAAGCCCTGCTGTGTCTGGCGGAATCCCACCGGCGCTGCTGGCACGGAATACTGGCCGTATGTTCCGGGCGGCGGCGTGCCATCCACAGCACGCCCAAGTTGACCGCCGCAGGGACCAAGATATGTCCAGCTTCCTTTGGGGTCATTTGTCCCCCACATGCCGGTTATGCTCTCAGCCCCGCCCCCGATCAGCGACCAGCCAACCCACGAATACGGTACGTCAAGACCGGGGTTGCGGAACCAACGGAGATAGCCAGTATGGTTTCCGGTGTCCGAATTAGAGCCATATTCAGGTGCGTTCGGGACAAGGAAAATGGCGGGGTTGAGTGTTGTCCAGCTTAGGCCGTTCGTAGAGGTTTGCCGGATCGACAACTGGCCCGTCCATCCTGAGATAATCCCGTTCCGAACCTGAGTTGTCATCATCCACGAACCATCATCGAGGATATTGACCCAAGGCGTTTCGTTGGATGCGTTGCCGCCGACGCCGCCGTAAAGGTAGATCGGGTTGCCCGCAGGCTTCGTGCCGGTCACATTTGCGAACCAGCCAGCGGCTAGCGCCTGATCATAGGTTTTCCAGTTTGCGGCTATGGTGGGATCGCCATAGCAGGCGATCAAATAAATGCCCCCATCTGCGCTGTCGTGGTCCGACGAGAAGTAGCAAAGATAATCAACCTTACCCGTGTACATCGGGTTGGTCCGCACATCGACCACGCAGGGGAAATACGGCCCCTTGGACGTGGTAGACATACCGAGCGCGCTGCGGGTGTAGAGCGCGGACGTGCTGATGCGCTGGAAGGTGTAAGCTGGCGCCAGGGCCGAGGCCGCAAACGTCACCGCGACCGTGCAAGACGTTGCCCCCGCCGCGCTGATCGTGAACGTCTGCGAACCCGCCGAAGCTGCGGTAAGGCCGACCGATACCTTCCAGCCTGCCGCCTCCGAACCAGAGATAACCAAGCGCCCATCGTTCGGGCTGATCACAGGCGTCTGACCCGTGGGCACGTTCGAAAGGTTCGCCACGAGCGTCCCGGGTGCTGCACTGGTCGAGACGGTCGCGGTCGAGGGCGAAGCGGCCATCGCGTACAGGCCGGTCAGCGTCACAGGGATGAGCACGCCCGCACCATCGGCCTGCGTGACGCGAGCAGTAGCGGCAACGCTGGCGCCCGCCGCAAGAGCGGATGCGATGGATGCGGTGAGCTGGCTACCAGACGCCGCAAAGGTAACGGCAGTCGAGCCGCTGTCCCTACCCACTGTAAGCGGGGGTGTAAGGTTGGTCGGCCAAGCGGCGACAACACCTGTTGCCCCTGCTGCCGCGTAGGCACTCCGCGCCTTGTGGGACGCGAACTTTCGCGCAGCCTTGATGGAATCGAGGAGGCTCATGCCGCCCTCCGCGTGAGGGTGGAACCATCGCCGGCACTGAATTTCAGGAAGCCGTAGCCCGTGAAGCTGTAGATCCCCGCGGCCGTGATCGTGGTGGAGCTGTTGCCAGCCTCGTCATAGGCGAGGCAATTCACGAAAGTGGTTCCGTCAAGACTGCGCTGCGGCTGATATGCCGTGCTCGGAGCGCCGACGAACTGGACCTCGACCGTGCCGAACAGCCGCGCGTCGAACGCGGTGGAAGGCGATGCCCACGCTTCCGGCCGCACCAGCGGCGGCGCAGTGACTTCGGCTAAGGTCCCGTCGTTCATGTCGCGGAACTTCTTGGCCATGCCAGGCCCGCCGATTGCAAAATTCACGTCAGCCATGATGCGTCCCTCCTGCGGACGAATGGAATTGCATCCGCAGCGCAGCCGCTGCGGATGACTCTGCATTTGATTGAGGGTATGTTCCGGCTCCGGCCCGAAGGCATATGTCTACCGGATGCCTTCCACCTCGGGGCCCTGCCATGCCTTCACGGCGGGGCCCTGCTTTTCAGTTAGGCAAAACGTCCGCCTGTCTTTCCACCCAGGAAATCAGTTCGTCGAGCTGGAGCGCAGTGGCGCTGCACTCGTACCGCTCGGCGAGAGAAAGTCCGTCCGCGCTGGCCGCTTCATCAGATCCAGCGGCGGGCGCGGGAATGCCGGGCATTGGCTTTGCACCGGCCGAACTTGCAGCACCGGCTCCGCCTTGCCCGCGCAGCCGGTCGTAGCGAGCGCGCAGATCAGCCATGCGGCGATCGTAATCTTCAAGGGCATGATCATTGATCCTTTCCTGTTCGGCACGGACGCGGGCAAGCCGCGCCTGGTCGAGCAGCCGGGCTTCGGCCATCGCGTTGCGGAAAACCTGCTTGGTCTGGCGGTGCGCGGCGACATTGCTGGCATTCAGGGCCGTCATGCGATCAAGCCTGGCGATCAGGCCGCCACCAAGCACCGGAAGGCCGAAGATCCACGCCGACAGCACAAGGCAGACAGCGCCGAGCGCCAGCGAGAGGGCACGCCAGCGATCGGCGAGGAGGAAGCCGATCATGCGTCTTTCAGGCACAAGGCCCGCTCCCTCTGCCGCCGGGCGGTCAGGCCCTTCACCGGCCGCAGCACGCCGGCAACGCGGGCCTTGTCCCACGCGAGCATGGCGTCGCAGCCCTCGCGGATGCGGCCGGCATTGATCCGCCGCGCCGCCGTGCTGCCGCAGTAGCCGGCAACGCCGATGTTGTAGGCAAGGCTGATCGCCGCGGCGCGCACGTTGTCGCGCCCGGGAATGTCGAGCGCCAGGCCGGGCGAGCAGGCCATCACGCCTTCGGCATGGCGCACCAGCTCGGCCTCGAGCAGCGCGGCGCATTGCGTTTCGGTATAGGTCTGCCCCATCCGGATCCCGGCGGTCAGCCCGTCACAGGCGGTCGGGATGCCAACCACGTCGCGATAGGCCTTCAGGTACTGCGGCCCGCTGACGTGTTCGACATGCGCGGTGCCGTCGATCGCGAAGTCGACCGTCACCGTGCGCCCGCTTTCCTCTTTCGGCACGCCCAGCAGCAACAGCGCCGCCGAACCAAGTCCGACGATCGCGGCGAGCGTGCCCTTGCGAAAACGCTGTGGCGCTGCAGTCGGGCCCTGCGTCATGCGTCACCGCCGATCCTGGTTTGCTTTGCCATACGGGTGCCGATCGCGGCTGCGCTGACGGCAATGCCAACCAGCGGGCGGGCCCACGGCGGCAGCAACTCGACCAGCTGGGCAAAGCCCTGCGGATCGCTGGCGGCCCAACCCGCCACCACGCCGGCCACGATCGCCAGGCGCACGGAAGCGAACCGCCAGGCCTGGCGGCATTCGTCGATCAGTTTCATGGATTCAGTCCTTTGCGTCGATCTCGGCCGCCAGCGCGGCAAGGTCGCCCGGTTGTGCCGACGGCACCGGGAAGGCCTTTTTCAGCGCGCTGCGCGCGCGCTTGAGCGAGGCCGAATTCGGGTCGAGCTTTTCCACGTCGGCGGCCAGCTCCATCGCCGCCTGCGCCACGATCATCAGCCGCGATGTCAGCGCTTCAACTTCGCGTTCCAGCTTGGCGATGCGCGCATCCTGCCGCCCGCCCGCCAGCGTCAGCAGCCAGCGCAGGAACATCCAGATCGCGCCGAGCGCGCCCGCGCTGCCGATGATCGAGCCGACATCGGCACCCGCGTGATCCATCAACTGTGCCCCCGTTGCCACGTTCAGGATTCCAGCGCGGCGATGCGCTGCTCTTGTGCCGCGATCAGAAACAGCGCGAGCTGCTCGATCCGCAACCCGAAGCGGTTACCTGCCGCCTGGACCAGCGTCTGCGTACCAGTTGGCCGCCGCTCGGTGGAATCCTGCATGATCTCGACCACGGTCTCGATCGGCTCGCCATCGCTGTTGACGATGTATTTCGAGCGGTGAACGACCTGCACCGGCACCTGAACGGTAACGGTCTCGTAATCGTCCTCATAGCGCGCCTGCCAAGTGTCGAAGCAGAGGAACGCCGTCCTGAAGCTGGGGCCACTTTCAACGTAAACGTCGGCGGCAATGCTATCGTCGAAAGCGTCCTCCAGACCCTCTTCGACCAGGATGCGCGCCACTTCCTGCGCCCGGGGGCCAAAGTGCCAGCGCGCGCCATCCGGGCCCTTTTCGGCCAGAGCATCGTTCCACTGATAGAACCCAAGTTCGCCGATGATCCGGCGCGCGGCATTCAGCTCCGCTGGCGACAGACCCAGATCAGATCGGAAAGTCTTGCTGCGCTCGTCAGACGTTGCAATCGTGCTGGTCGCCGCGTGAAGCTGCGACCAGCGCTTGCCCGCCGCACCGATAGTCTGGGTGTTATCCGCACCCGGCTGCACAGACCCATCAGAAGCGGCGACACGAAGCCGGGTTGAGGCGCCTGTCTCGTCATAGACCTGGAAATCGGCGGACGAGCCAGCACCGATGATCCACTTGCGCGAGGCGTTTTCGAACTGCTGCCAGACGTCGGACCCGTAGAGCGACAGCGTGCGCGAAGGTGACGTGTTGTCACCAATCCGCAGGTTGCCGGCAAGCGCGCTTGGCGCAGAGCCAGCTCCCAGAAACGCCCAGCGCCCTGTGCCGCTGGTCATCTCGGAACGAAACGCTGCGGTAAGCGGCGCGCCGGACGACATGTTGCCACAGTCGAACCCGAGCGCTGCCGTGGTGATGCGCGAGGCATGGCCCTGGTTGCCGCACTTGAACCCGACCATCGTTCCGATCGTGCCGGTGCCGTCGAGCAAGTCGACATCCTGCGCATAGAAATCGAAGGCCGTGGTGATGTTGCCGGTGCCTTCATTGGCGGTGTGCCATTCCACGCCGCGGCAGGTTATGACATCGCCCGTGGCCGAGCCTAAGCGGCCGAGCCGGTTGAAACCCTGCAGCCCGTACTGGAAGGTGAGCGTGCCTGCCGTATGCCGTGCTTCGCTCTGACCGCTCATCAGGCTGATCAGCGACGCGCTGTTCGCACCCGTCAGCTGCACCCCGAGCAGCATGGTGCGATAGTCGGTCGATCCGTCGCTCGCCCCGGTCAGGGTCGGGTAGACCTGCGCCGGCGTGGTCGTGCCGCTCGCTGCCGTGCCAACGTTGCGAGAGCCCCAGCTGCTGATGTGATCCTGGACGGTGCCGCCGCCCGACTTGCCGACCTGCGCTGCGCCGCCGGTTCCGGCCAAGCTCGACTGACTGGCATACTTACCATCGTTGTATGCTACCGTGCCGATCGTGCGCTGCGCGACCGCGCTGCCTGAACTGTTCAGATAGATCGTGACCGTGCCATCGCCGTTGTTGACCGCGAAGAACTTGCCGCTGGTGGTGGCGGCAATGCCCGCCGACGTGCTGGCATAGACTGGCCCGACCAGCCCTTCGGCCGCAGCCTGGCTTGCCGCCGCCGCAGCGGCAGCTGTGGTCGCGCGCTGTGCCTGCTGCGCCGCCAGCAGTGTATTGTCGCCCAGCATGATCAGGCGTGGCGTGGTGGACAGATCGACCATGGCTTCAGGCTTTCGCTAGAACGGTGAAGGCCCCGCCGATCAGCGCCATCTGCGTGCCGCCGGCAGGGGTGAACTTGATCATCATCGGGAAGGACTGGACGCCTTCGCCCACGGCATCGGCGGGGAAGACCGTGGTGTCGGCAATGGCCAGCGTCCACGTGGTGTAGTCGTTGACTGAATCGTAGCTCGGCCCGCTGACCGATGGCGTGGCGATCGGCGTTGCCGCGTCGACCGCAACGCTGATGCTGGCCACCAGCGTGCTGCCCGCCCAGTTGCCCGGCAGCGCGATCACCATGCCCCAGGGCAGGCCCCGCACGCCTTGCGGAATAACGTCGTCGCCAAGCGCGTCGCCGCCCTTCCGGCCTTCCGCCAACGCGGAAAGCCAGCTGTCGAAACTCGTTTTCATGGGTTCCCCCTACTTGGCGACCCAGCCCGAAGAGCCGGTGCCCGATTCCTTGACATAGAGCGTCGAGCCTGCGCCGCCGTCGCTGCGGGTGTAGAGCGAGCCCACCGGCGCGCTGACCACGCCCGCCGGGCTGCCGGTGCCGGTCAGCACGATTGCGCCGCCCGCCGACCAGTAGGGCAGGCTGTTCCACGCCGTGGTGCCGTTCCCCAGCTTGGCCTTGCCGGTGTCCGTTTCCACAACAAGCTCGCCCGCCAGCGGCACTTCGTTGACCGCGGCAAGGTTTGCCGCCGTGCCCCGGCGCAGCGTTAAGCGCAGCGCGATCGTGGTCACGGCGTCACCACCCCGCCGTCATAGACGGTATCGGTGGCGGGCGTGCTGTTGGCATCGGCCACATCGTCGCGCGCGGCGCCGCTTGCCCCCGCGACCGCCGCATTCGGCGCAACGCCGGTGACCGCCAGCGCCTGCGCGTGCTTGCCAGGCGTTTCGGTCTGCACCGTCACCTTGACCACCAGCGTCGCCGGATCGATCGACCGCTTCAGCACGATCACGTCACCGCTCAAGCCATAGCGCGGCAGGTCCAGCGTGTAGCACTCCCCGGGGCGCACCGTGCGCCATTGCGGCAGCAGCGGCAGTTCGATCGGCGCCTGTTCGCGGCTGTCGAGCACGCGATAGGCGGCAAGCTGCGCCGCCTGGTTGACCTGCTTCACGAAATTGAACGGCCATTCCTGCTTCTTTTCCTCGCCATCGGCCGTGACCAAGCTGGAAAAGGCCACCGGCCCCGCCGCCATCATTTCCCAGTTCGAATTCGAATCGATGTAGCGCGGCACGGCGGTGTTGAACCGCTCGGTGTAGGGCCGCATCCCCGGCACGCTGACAGTGCCCGGGCCAAGGTCGGCTTCGGTGATCGTGCCCAGCGAAACCGCCGGTGCCTGATATCGCACCGACAGCACCGCCCCGGAAAACGCCGGTTCGGCCCCGCCCGCTATCGCGATGTCGCGCAGGTTGCTGGCACGAATGCCGCTGTCGCCCGGTTCGAACAGGCGGCCGAAGATCGTCCAGCCATTGGCATCGCACACGTTGGCCCATGCCGAAATCTTGATCCAGTCGATCGCCGCCGATGGCAGGCCGATGCCGATCACCTTCTTGCCGTTCTGGTACCGGCCAAACGCATACATGCCGTAATGCAGCGCCGGGTTTTCCGACCATTCATAGGTCGATTCCACGCCCAGGCGATGCGCGCCCGACCCGCCCGGAAAGGTGCTGTCCTTGCGGGGATCGTACACCTTCACCCACTTGCCATAGGCGCCCATGACCGGGATGCCGCTGGCATAGCGCTTGCCCTTCTTCGAGAACTTGAAGTTCCACCCGATCGCTGCACAGCCCGAAAGCTTCGACGCGCTCGACCAGTTCGGCGCGCCCGACCAGAACGGCACCAGCGCCGCACTTTCCGGGCATTCGCCCAGCTTCGTCGCGGTGCCGAGATAGTCCGACGTGTAATAGCCGGTGTCGACAGCCGCGTAGTCGAAATAGGGCGCGATGCTGACGATCGGCCCGTGACCGCAATAGACTTCGACGATGTAGCGGTACGGGTTCTTGTCCGCGCCATAGCTGCGCTGGTAGCGCCGCACCCCGCCGACATAGCCTTCGCCCATCACGTAGGGCCTTCGCGCGTCGACCTCGATCACCACCTGGCTGGCCGAACCGCGCGCCGCCGGCGGCTGTGCCGTGATTGCCGCCGCCACGTTGGCCACGGCCGCAACGGCGGCGGCAATGGGCTGGATCGGCGAAGGAATCAGAGCGATCACGCCCGCGATCTTCCCGATCGTGCTGAACACGCTAGACACGGAACGCCCCCGTCACCGCGGCGGGATCATAATCGATCACCACCATTTCCGCCGTGTCTTCATGCCACCCGATCAACTTGTGCGGCCCCGCGCAGACGAGAATGCCTCCAAGCCCGTCCGGTCCGTCCGCCGTCGCAAGGTCGCCCGGCAGCATCGCCGCCGGCGGGATCTCGGGCAGCATGCTCGCCAGCATCGCGCGAACATCGGCCCAGCCTCGCGCGTCGAGCGCGCGCCGGGCCGCCAGCAGGCTGCGGATCGCGGGCAGCTTTTCCGGCCGGTGCCCCATCTTGCGCAGGTGGAACCGCGCCATGTGGACGCAGGTCGTTCCCCCGCGCCAGTCGAACGGCTTGGCGCGGTATTTCTCGAGCGTGGCGGCCAGCGCCTGCTGCCGCCGGATCAGGTCGGGCTTAGTGGTCACGAGCTGGCCACCTTGCGCGCCACCCCGCCCCACAGCGAAGCGCCGCTGGAAGACCCGCTTTCGGTGCCCCAGTAATCCATCACCAGCAGCCCGCTTGCATCGTCCATGCCGGTTTCACCGGGCCAGACCGACTTGTGGAAAGTGGGCGAAAGGCTGTTGCCCTCGCTCTTGTTCAGCAACCGCTCGGCCAGCGGCGTCAGCGTCACCTGCAGCTCGCGCGATTGCTCGCTGAAGGTCAGCACGGAACTGTCGAGCAGGCCGATGAACTGGATTTCGGGCGCTCCCACCACCGCGCCCGTTTCCGGATCATAGGCGGCGGTCCAGAACTGCACCGTTGCCGCCTGGTTGGCGGCGCTGTTGATCGCGGCCGGCGCTGCGCTATCCGGCGGCAGCAGCGTCATGCCCATCACCGGCATTTCCGAACCCACGCCTTCGGTCAGATCCTCGATCGCGCCGATCGCGCCATAGGTCGGGTCCTTTACGGCATAGGTTTCGCTGCCCCAGCGGATCACCCCGCCATCGCACAGCCGCACGGCACCGCCGGGCAGGTCCATGCGCATCAGCCCCACCAGCGAAAGCCGCCGCATCAGTTGGCTTCCTCGATCGCGATGGCGGGCGGCACGAACAGGCGATTGACGGGGATTTCCCACGCAACGTCGCTGGTCAGCACGCCTTCGATCTGCACCCCGGTCAGCTTGACGGTTGCGCTGTCGGCCAGCGCGCAGCGCAGCGGCGGCCACACCGCCAGCGTCGCCTTGCCATCACTGCCCGCGCGCACGGTCGCTTCGGCCACCTGGTGCAGGTAATGCACGCCGGCACCATCGATCACGTTGAGCCAGTACCCTTCCTTGGCGAGGTAACCCGGCGTCAGCCCTTTCAGCTTCAGCGTGGTGCCCGCGCTGTCCGTCCCGTCCACCTGCGGCGATCCGGGCGAACCCTGAACGGCGCCGACCAGCGGCCAAGCCACGCGGATGCCTTCGCTGCGCGCGCGGGCGAGCCGCCCCACCAGCAGCCGTCCGCTTTCGGGCGTCATCGCCGGCAGCGTGAATTCTGCGGCATAATGCATGCCCGGCCGATCGACACGCAGCGATGCGGCATTGCCCGCCGACTTCAGCACATAGCCCGGATCGACCAGCTGCGGCTTGACCGCCGACTGGCTGAAAGGCGCGGCCAGCACGATCACCAGCCAATCCTCCGCGACTGCGAACGCACCACCTTGCGATACCCCATTTCACCGCCCGCCCCGGCGATGGCCGGCGCCGCGCGCATCACACGCCCGTCGACCACCACGTCGAAGTATTGCGACGGCACGATCTGGATCCGCTGCGACCCGCTCCCGGGCCCCGTGCCATGCGGATAGACCTTGCTGCCGCGCGGCAGGTTCACCAGCTCGGGCCCGCGCTCGCCAACCATGGCCAGGCCACCCGGGTGGAAGTTCGTCCCATCGGCATAGCCCGGCACCTTTGCATTGATATCGGTTTGGATCTTCTTCCCGAAGGCACCGATGCTTCCCAGCTGCAGGCCAAGGCTCAGGACGCCAGACAGGATGTCCAAGAAGCCGCCACCCTTGATCGCACTGGCAAGGTTCTGGATTGCCCCGATGGTATCTTGCGCCATCTCCTTGAAGTTCTTGGCGATTGCGACGGTGGTCACCTCGGCCTTGGTCTTCATCCGGTCCATCACATCGCCCAGCTTCACGGCCTCGACATCGATCGGCCCAGCCATGATCGCCTGTGCCGCATCCATGTTCCCGCCGCGTCCCTCTGTCGCCAGACGGTTGCGTGCTTCGTTGGCCTGTGCCGGGGACAACATCCCGGCCTTCTGGCCCTTGTCGATTGTGGCCGCGTCCGAACGGTACTGGTTGAGCGCCGCAGCTTCCGGGAACAGCCGGTCGAGCAGCTGCTGCACGTCACCAGCCAGCGCCTTGAACGCCTCCTTGGTCGACTCGGTAGTCTTTTTGGCCTTGTCGACCATGACGCTGTCGAGCCGCAGCATCTGTGCCGCGATGCCATCGACCATGTCGGGAATGTAGGAGTGCCCGACAACGGCGTCATACAGGCCGAAGAACCCCCGCTTGACCGCGTCGATCTTGTTCAGCACGCCATTCCAGATCGCCGTCAGCTTTCCGCCGACCCATTCATCGATCCCGCGCACCATGCCCGACACGAAGCCGATCACCGCCTGAGCCATTCCGCCGAAGATGTTGCCGATCGCGTTGACGAAGTGGGTGGCCAGATCCTTGGTCGCGTTCATCGCGCCGCCGAAATCGCCGGACAACAGATCGACAATGATCCGCACTGCGTCGCTAATGACCTGGACAACCCCGGTGATCAGGCTCGCGAGCGCGCGCAATACGCCCGGCAGTGCGCCGCCCCACGCTTCGAGCAGCACCATGCCCAGCTTGCCCAGCGCGCCTACCAGTTCGCTCGATGCAATTTCGCTGAACGCCTTGTTGACCGCGTCCAGCATCGCCGCCGTTGCCGGCCCCAGCGCCTGCTGCATCGCAGCCCAGACCTGTTTCAGGATGGGCGCGACCTTGTCCCAGTTCGCATAGATTGCCGCACCGACCGCCGCGACCGCGCCGATCGCGAGCAACCACGGGCCGAATGCAGCCGTCAGGCCGACGATCGCGGCTTTTGCGACCAGCAACACGCCACCTTCGGCGAAGGCCACACTTAACGCCCCCAGGAAGGGCGCCATCGCGGTGACGACAGTGCCCAGCACAGTCAGCAGCGGCCCGAACACCGCCGCCAACCCCGCAGCAATGACTAGACCCTGCTGCATCGCTGGCGAGAGCGAATTGAATGCCGTCAACAGGTTCGTGATCGCAGCCGTGATCGGCGGCATCATCTGCAGCAGTTGCCCGCCTACGGCTTCCTGAAAATCATCGAAAGAATGCTTCAGCGCCGCCATCGGATTTGCCTTCGCGGCGGCTTCTGCCGATCCGGCAACCTGCTTTTCCAGCTCGGCAAGGATCAGCTTTTGCGCCCCCGCCGCATTACCCGCCGCCACCATGTCCTTGATCATGGCCTTCTGTTCGGCCGAAAAAGAAACACCAGCACGCGACAGGGCGCTGATCCCCTTCACCGGATCCTGCAGCGCCTTGCCCAGCATCATCGTGGCGCCCTGCAGGTCCATGCCGAATTTCGCGGCTAGATCTACCGCATCCTTCTGCGCCTGGTCGAACACCTGCCCGCGCACCGCGCCAAACGTCAGCAGGTTCGCCGTTACTTTCCGCAAGATCTCGTCGTCGTCGTACAGCGACTTGTGCATCAGGTCGCTGGCCATGATGCCCAGCTGCTCGGATGTGCGCCCGGCGGCGTTGCCCATCGACGCGATCGACGCTTCAACCTGCGCCATGGCATCCCTAGATTCCATCGCGGCCTTGACCGACGCATAGCCGAACGCGACGAGCGGGGTGGTGACGGCCAGTGACAGCTTCTGGCCGAGCGAGGTCATCGCCTTGCCCTGCGATTCGATCTCGCGCGACATCTTCGCCGCGCGCTTCTCGACCGCGCTGGCGCCCCTTTCGAAGGCAGCACTGTCCAGGCCAAGGGTGACGCGCAGCGCACCGATCAGCGATGACATCGGATCAACCTTTCTGCCGGGCCGCTCGGGCCGCCTTCATGATGCGAATGGTGTGGAACATGGAGCTGATGCGCGCGGCAGATCGATCGGGCCGTGCCTCGCCGGTCATGTCTTCCAAGTCAGGGAACGACTTGGGATCAGCATGGCCCAATCTGGCGATGTGCCAAGCCAACCACCCGCGCCGGCGATGGTAGGCGCGCCGGGCCAGATGGATTTGCCGCCATGTGGCAGACCAGAACTCCGGCAGGCTCAGCCCCGCCTCGAGCGCCCCGCCGAGGAGATCGTCCCAGTCGATTTCTTCCGGTTCGGACACGGCTTCCCGTTTCCCTCCGCACTCGGATCCGGCTTCGGTGCCGCCGCGTTCATGCCCAGGGACAGGGCTCGCTGCACATCGGGATCGCCGATCATGCGCGCGGCGTGATCGAGTGTGACGTCCGGATGCTGATGGCGAAGTCCCGCCTGGATTAGGAAAGCGAGTAGCGACAGCTTGGGCGGGTGCCCGAGGGGATCCTCCTGCGCCAGAGCGATGTGTCGCATCACCTGCAGGATCGAACAATCGGCCTCGCGCTCGAAAAACGCGATCGCCTTCATGTCAAAGCGCATCGTGTAGCGGTCGCCCCCGAAATCGAAGGCGACCGCGCCATCAGCAGGCGTCATGCGCTGGCCGCCTGCGTGTACGCACCGCTGACCTTGATCGTGAACGATGCAGTCTGCTTGCCGTCGATGGTCAGTTCATCGACGCCATAGGCGGTGACGAAGCCCGAAAATTCCATGTCTTCGGTGCCGGTCGCTGCCTTCACCACGATTTTGAAATGACGGATTACGCCATCGGTCACCGCCATGATGAACGCATCGTCACCTGCGCTGCCTGCGATGTAGTGGACCTGGCCGGAAACTTCGCCCGGATCGTAGATGCCGGCGGCGAGGAATTCCTGCGCGCCTGTGCTAGACAGCGTGGTGGCATCGATCGTCTCGCGCGACCGCTGCGGCGGAGTAAGCGACAGCAGCTCGGCGACTTCCGTCAACGCGCCACTCGATGCCCCCATGTGCAGCTCGGCGCCAAGCGAGGTTTTCGCGTTCATGATCAAAGCTCCTCGTGATAAAATTTTAGTTCGATCTGCTGGTGAAAAAGGTCACTGCCTCCGGCCAACTGGGGCTCCTCGATCGTTCGGTCTGCTTCGAGCATCCCGGGATGGAACCGCCACCCGTCGACGTCGGCCGGTGCCGTCATCGTCGCGATGACCGCGCGCTTGAGCGCAATCGCGCCCACGTCCGTCGCGGCGTAGCAATCGAACCGCACGCGCGGCCGATCGACACCATCGGGGCCGCCATGAGTCCAGGACTGGCCTGGCGAAATCTGCAGCAGCGTTAATGCCGGCAGCGGATCGCCTTCGGCCCGGCCAAACCAGCTGATCCGGTCATCGACCACGGCCGAAACCGCCGCAGCGGCCGAAAGCCGGGCGATCAATGCTTCTTCCATGCCCATGCGTCAGCCTCGCCGTGTCCGCGCCGCTTCGCGCTCGATGCCATCGCCCAGCGACTGGGCAATCTTTTCCAGCGCCCGCGCCCCGCCGTGCATATCCCACGCCGGCGTCAGCGATGGGTTGGCGGCCTGGTGCCGGTTGCCAAATTCTTCGGCAATGCCGGCAGGATCCGCCGTGCCGATGTGGATCTCAATCTCGCTCGGGCCCGGACGCGGGCTCAGCTTGCGTTGACGCTTGTTCAGGCGCGTGCCCATGTTCTCGTTGTTGACCAGCGTGCCCGTGGCGATCGTCGTCCGCGCCTTGTAATCGTCCAGGATCGGTTTGCCCCCATCGCGCAGCGCCTTGCGACCGATGCGCTTTGCCATCCCCGTCGACAGTTGCAGCAGCGCGTCTTCCAGATCCTTCAGGCCGGACAGCTTGAACGTGGTGTTCGCCATCAGCTGCGCGCCGCGGTCGCGGTGAATTCAATTTCGGTCGCCGAAGCCCCGCCGATCGGCGCCACGCCGGTGATGTCCCAGGCAAGCCCGTCGTGACTGATCCTGTCGCGTACGGTCACGGTTCGCACCGTGCTGTCGGCCAGCACGCGGAACGTGGCGGTCTGCACCGCCTGCTCCCCCGCCGCCGCGCGCCGCTCGGCGCTGGTGCCCCACGTCACGCTGGCAAACCGGCTGCACAGGTCCGACCAGGCCGGCGCCGCCTTGCCCCCCAGTGCCGATCGCGCAGCCCCGTTCCGCTGGAACGTCACCCGCTTGTCGCGCCGCCCCGCGGGTAACGTCATGCGAAGCCCCACGAACGGGTATAGCCATTCAGCATCGCCACAACGCCCGCAGGCAAGTCGCCACTCTCACGGTCGCGATACCAGGCCGAAACGGTGGTGATGATGGCCTTCTTGAGCAACGCGGGCACAGTCTGAAAGCCAGTCTGGAAATCGACAGTAACACCGCCGATCTGGCCGTCGGTCGCAGGCCACGCCGTCGCTGGCATGATCCGGCCCGGCACGGAGACCAGGTCGACGATATAGGCCGCGCTCGACAGCGTGCGGACGATGCCCGCGCTATCGCGATAAGTGATCGAGCTGACAGCCGTTACCGGCCCGCCTGGCAGCTGGACCACAGCCGGAAAGACATCGAGCGTCAGCCGCCAGGCTTGGCCGCAAATGCTCGAACCGGTGCGACGTTCGATCAGCTCGGTCGCCGCCGCGATGTCCGCCGTCAACAGCGCATCCCAATCGGCGCTTTCGATGCCCGCCTGCGCCTTGACTTCGGCCAACGTGACGGCGGTGGCGATCGGCCCGGTGACGAGTGTCAATCCCATGTCGAACGCTCCACCGTCAGCGCAGAAGGTTAGGCGTTGGCGCCAGGGTCGGCCTGATCAGCCGGCTTGGCGGCGGCCTGAAGCTGGATCGCAGTGGCGATTTCTTCGCCAGTGCTGCGCGCGGCATAGCCTTCCGGCGGATAGTTTTCTGCCAGATAGCCTTCGGCGATGAATTCCAGCACGGTCGGCCCGTCCTCGCGCAGGGGCTCGGGCTCCGATTCCGGGGCTTCGACGGTGGTCGGGACCTTGTCCTTCACGCGCTGCGCCTCGCGCGTTTCGATCATGGCGTCCGCGTCGAGGCCGAAGCGAGCTGCCGATTCCTCGGTCATCACGTCGCCAGACTTGAAACGCCGTTCGGCCGGCGCGGCCCACAGGATCTGCACCTTCATGGCTGTATCTTTCGAAAGGGAATGCCCCGCATTGCGGGCTGAAAGCGGGGCAGGCCTTTGGCCCACCCCGCCGCGTGTCGCGGTTCTGCGCCGCTTACGAAGCGGCGTTTGCCAGCAGCTTCACCGCTCCGCCGACGTCGATCAGGTTGCCGCCGGTGCGCATCCACGCAAGGAAGCCGACCTGGCCGAGCTTGGCATAGGCCGAGTCCGTGAAGCGGAACATGGTCACGTCCATCACATCGCGGATGTTGTAGAAGCTGAAGTCACCGAACGCGATCGACTTGGCGTTGGCCGCCATAGCAGCCATGTCCTGGTTGATCGTGATCGCCGAACCCAGCAAGGTGTCGGGAACGCCACCCGGCACGCCTGCTTCGTAACCGGGGACGAAGATCGGCCGGCTCTGACCGTCCTTCATCTGACGGATCTTCTTCAGCGTGCTGTCGTTGAACATCCATCCGCAGTTGCCAAGGGCGCGATAGGCGGGGTCGATCGAGTGCTGCAGCTCGACCAGCGAATCATACGTCACCGCGGTAACCTGCGACGTGCTGTTCGGGCAGGTGTACCCGGTCGCGGCGGCGGTAATAAGCCCGGTGGGCTGACCGCTGCCGGTGCCGACAGTGTACCCGGTGTTGGTGATGCGGCCGAGGCGCGTGGCGAGGCGGTTGCGCACGAAAGCTTCCACATCGATGCTGCTGTCCTGCAGCAGCTCGTACGGGATCGCGACCACCTTGGACGAAGCCTTGTAAACAGGCAGCCCGATCGTGCCGAAGGTCGGATCGGCGGCAGCGGCAGCAGCATTTTCCGCAACCCATTCGCCCGTTTCGGTGGTGCCGTCCGAAGTCGGGAACGACATAGGGTTGCCCTGTGCAGTCGACAGCACCGTGGCCACCGAACGCATCGCGCCGAAGGCCTTCATCGCATCGAGCAGCGAGGCCACGACTTCGGTCTGGACGGTATAGCCGCCTTGGTTGCCCGTGCCGACCGACATGGTGTTGAGGATTGCCTGGCGATCTTCCGGCGCCATGTTCTCGACGCCGAGCCGCAGGTACTTCGCATAGAGCGACATCGTCTTGCTGCCAGTGTCGCGGGCGATGCGCTCGGCGGCGATGATCGCGTTGGCGTCGATCGCGTCTTCGACCATGCGCTCGTTGGCACGCTGGATGTTGCTGATTCGCGCATCGATCGCGTCCAGTTCAGCCAGCCCCTGGTCGTAGATCGGCTGATCGACGGTGGCGTTCCATTCGGCCTTGGTGGCCAGTTCGTTCAGCGCCTTTGCCTTTGCCGCGCGCTGCTCGCGGAGAGCCTGGATGCTCATGTCTTGCTTCTCCATAAAAAAACCCCGCCGACATGGCGGGGCCGGTGTGCTGTCTGGCGCGGCGCGTCAGGCAGGTTGGCGTGACCGGAGCGCCGCGACGCGGCGGTTCCGTTCGATCTGGTCGTTAACGTTCGAGTTCGCGGCTTCCGCGGGCCCCTCGATCGTCAGATTTGGCTCGATGGCGGCCTCGGGATTGGGCTCACGCTGCACCATCGGCGCGACGGGCGCGTTGCTATAGGCCGAAAGGTCCCACCGCGCGCTCGCATTGGGCCCCGGATCGCCCGCCACTTCGTCGGCCAGCCCCAACGCGATCGCTTCCTCGCCGGTCAGCCAGGTTTCCGCCGCCATCAGCGCGGTGAAGTCGGCCGGGTCGATCCCGCGACGCCCGGCGGCGGCGGCATAAGTATCGGCGATGGTGCCGTCGATCTTGCCCAGCAGTTCGGCGCTGGCGCGGAAATCGTCGGCGTTGCCCATGGCGATGGTCCACGCCTTGTGCACCATGATCATGCCGCCCTGCGCCACCGCGACGTGATCGGCCACGGCGACCAAGAACGTCGCGGCCGAAGCAGCGTAGCCGTCGACATAAACAGTCACCTGGCCGGGATAATCGCGGATCGCCTGCGCCATCGCGCGGGCGGCGAACACGTCGCCGCCGGGACAGTTGATCCGCACCGACACGTCGCCCTGCATCCCGCGCAGCGACTGCACAAAGGTTTCCGCATCAACCCCGCCGAACCATTCCGCATCGGCCTTGCTCGAGACTATCACGTCGTAGAGGTAGATCGTGGCCCCGGCGTCGCCCGCCTCGGCGCGAAACTCGCCCCGGCGGGCGTTGGCCGCCAGCAGGTTAAGCAGCTTGTTGCGGTGCATTGGCTTGTCCTGTCGTCTGTTGACCGGTCGAAAGCGTGCCATCGGTCGGCGTGCGCTTCAGGTTTAGTTTCCGCCGCACTTCCTCCGGCGTCATGAAGCCGGGTTCGCCCGCGCGGCCGACGCCGATGCGGAACGATTCGAACAGCGTCTTCATGTCCGATTTCTCAAGCTCGAACGTGTCGAACTCGGCCACCTTGCCGGCGGTGCGGAAGAACTTGCGGTTGATCTCGGTCTGGAACTTGTGAAGG
The DNA here is from genome assembly GCF_037076535.1 of Novosphingobium olei. Classification (NCBI taxonomy): domain Bacteria; kingdom Pseudomonadati; phylum Pseudomonadota; class Alphaproteobacteria; order Sphingomonadales; family Sphingomonadaceae; genus Novosphingobium; species Novosphingobium olei. The sequence goes on from NZ_AP029021.1 coordinate 3,549,048, forward strand.
TGCTGGCGCAGCGTGAAGCGGACGAACCCAGCGCCCATCGATTCCACTCCACTGCCCCAGCTCGTCGTCTTCTCGGTGTGCCCAATCATGAAGGGCGGGACGCCATAGATCCGGGCGATTTCCTCGATCTGGAATTGCCGTGTTGCGAGCAGCTGCGCATCCTCGGCTGTCATGGTCAGCGGGATCGCTTTGAACCCTTGGCCCAGCACTGCGGGTTGATGCGCATTGGCATAGCCGGAATAGAGCTGGACCCAGCGCGCCTTGATCTGCTCGGCGGCCTCCTGATCGATCACCTGGTCGCTCGACAGCACTACGTCTGGCCGCGCCGAGTTGGTGAAGAACCGACCCGCGTATTCCTGCGTTGCCAGTGCGACGCCGCCGGGGATCGCCAGCACGTGGCGAAGCGGGGAAACGCCGCGATAGCCGTCGAAGCCGAACCCAGGCACATGCAGCATGTCGTCTTGGTCGAAAACGTCGTACTGCCCGTTCTCGCGCCAGACGGCATAGATAAGCCGCGTCCGGTCCGGCGAAAGCAGCACGTCGACCTTTTGTGGGTGCACCGGCTCGATGCCCACGATCTTCGATCCCTTGCGTACGATTGGCGCAAAGGCATCGCCATGGAACAGGAGCGAGCTGGTCAGGTACTCCCAACCCGTCGCTGCATTCCAGCGCGGAAGAAACTCTTCGTTCAACACCCAGCGCAGGTCATCGTTGAACACCTGGTCGCGCTCGCCATCAGGCGTTTCGCGATACAGATTGATCGGCAACGCCGATATTGCGCCTGCAATCAGGTTCACGCAGGCATAGGCGGCCGAGATCCGCAGGACGCTCTTTTCCGTGACTGCGGGCAGTCCGGGGAGCGGCGCGTAGAAGTCGGTCCACAGGGGATTATCCCGCACGATCTGCGGCAGCGGCGTCTGCGGCCGATCAGCGTTTTGCGCTGGTGTGGACTGCCCACCCCCTCGCATGCGCTTGTAATCGTCCGGGCTCATCACACGAACACCTGCAGCACCTTCGGTTTGTCTGCCGCCACCGGGCCGCGCGCCAGGCACGATGCCGCGTTCAGCATGGCGATCACGGGATCGATCTTCATCGATCCCGCCGCTTGCTTCGTCATCACCAGCGCACTCCCGGAATAGGTCACCTTGGCGTTGGACACGGCCCACGCCATCATCGGCCGCCCGCCATGCAGCGCGCGCCCGTCCTTCAGCATGCGCGGCAACGCCGCGATCACACCGTTCAGCATCCAGCCTTGCCCTTGGCCGACCAGCAGCGGCGGCACGATCCCGATCGAAGCCATCGCATCGACCAGCATCGGCGAACCGACGCGATCGACCGCGACGCCATTCTCTGCCGGGAACAGGCCTCGGTCTTTCACCCGCGCCAAGTATCCGGCCAGCTCGGCCATGTCCTGCGGCAGCGGCACTTCGATCGCCTCGCCCTTGGCCATCGCTTCGGCCAGCACCGCGGCATCAAGCCGGCTGTCCTCGTCGCAGATCGTCAGGTCGCCCGCTTCCTCGAACCCGCGCAGCACCGAAACGATATCCTTGCGCCGGTCGAGCACGTCGGGCCACGCCCACGCGTGGTGCCAGAACAGCCAGCGCTGCGTCATCCGTTCGCGCCCGGCCACGCACAGGCCGAGCAAGTCGTCCTCACCGCCGCCGTCCACCCCGGCCGTCACCACTTCGCAGCGGTCGAGCAGCGTGTCGAGCGACGCCAGCGCCGGATCGCCCGCCGCTTCCCAATGGTCCGCCCCCCGCCAGCGATCGCGCCGCAGCCGCAGCCCGATCTCCACGTTCAGGTGCTTTGCGAGGAAGATCTGCAGGCCCTCGCCTTCGCCCGTCTTTTCCTTGGTCAGCTCGCTCGCCAGCCATTCCTCGTCGACCGACTTGCCGAGGTTCGGGTTCGTCACATACCAGTTCGCCGGATCGAGGTAGGCTTCTTCCTCGATCATCTTTTCTGGCCATTCGAACAGCATGCCGAAACTGGTGTTATCCGCCACGTCGCCGTCGCGGACCGACCGGAAGTACTCGAGCTTTTCCTTGAACACGCCCGCCGGCGGCTCGTCGCTATGCGTCGTCAGATAGATGACGAAGCCTTCCTTGCGCGAAACCAGTCCCCCGGTCGCCTCGCGCAGCATGCCCTTGGCCTTGGCCTGCTTGCCGAACAGCCATAACTCGTCGACCAGGACGAACGCCGCCTTCTTGCCGCTAACCACGCCGCTGTCCGCCGCCACGATCTTCAGTTCGGCCTGCGTCACCCGATGCCGGATCAGACGCTGATTCTCGATCACATGGAACAGCTTGGCCAGTTCCGGGTCGGCCTCGATCATGCCCTTGGCCGGGCCGAAACTGTTGTTCGCCACTTCCATGGTCGGCGCCAGCACCAGCAGCTCCGACTGGTGCCGCCAGTTGCGGATCAGCGCCGTCAGCATGATGCCGGCGGCGATCGTCGACTTGCCGTTCTTCTTAGCGATCAACAGCAGGAAATCGCGGATCAACCGTCGCCCGCGCTTGTGGTCGTACGAGCCGAACACGGCGCGCACGAAATCGAACACGAACTCTTCGCAGACTTCGCCCAGCGTCGGCCAGGTGCCGTCTTCCTTGGCGGGAAGGTCGGTCATCTGCAGGCGCTTGAACACGCCCAGCGCCGCTTCGGCCTCATCCGGAAACAGCGGCGCGAACGGTACCAGGCTGCGCCCTTCTACGATCCGCTCTTCCCAGTCCGGGCAGGCGGTGCTCCACGTCATCCGCGTGCCTTACTGCAGCGAAGGGGGCGCCGGTGGCGCGAACATGCCGCCCACGCCGTGCGCGTTGATCTTCGCCTCTTCCTTCTTCCCAAGCTTCGCCGGCCGCGCCTCTCGCTTGGGCGTCGCCGCCATCTGCTGCGCCTGGGCGTTGATTCGCTCGTTATGAAGCATCGCCGCCAGCGCCTTCTCGGCTGCCACGTTACCCTTCTCGGCTTCGCGGTTCAGACGCTCAAGCTGGCGCGCCTTCATCATCAGGGGCGCAAGGCCCGCGCGGCTGATCTCGTTAAAATAATGCTTGTAGAACGTGGGTTTAGTGATGCCGAGCACCTTGGCGACGTCCATTGGCTTGTACCCGGCGGCAAACAACAGGCTGACTTTGCTGGAGTTTTCGGTGGTCCAGACGTGCGCGGGCCGGCCCCGCCCCCGTTCCGCCAGCAGCGGCAGACCGAACAGGTCCGTATCGCCGTCCGAAATTCCCGAACCCACGAAAAAAAATCTCCAAATGAGAGGGGCGGTGGTCGAAGCCGGTTCAGGCCGTCAGACTTTCACCCACCCCCCGGGGCCTCAGCTGATCCCCGACCGAGCGCGCTTCGACCTCGCTGTCTTCGCCTGGTGCTCGCTGTGCGTCAGCCATTGCGTGTTCTTGGGATCGAGATCAGCGCCGCCATCCTTACGCTCGACGATATGGTCGAGGATCAACCGCTCGTTTGGCTTGGCCCGAGCGCGAGCCTGCTGATAATCCCGATCGAGGCGACGTCTCACGACCAGCCTACGCCATTCGTTCGACTGGTAGAACGTGTCGGCCCGCTTGACCGGCAGCGGCACCGCCGCGCCCATGGTCGGCAGGCCGGGCTTCATGCTCGGCAGCTTCACATGACGATGTCCCGATGATTGAGGATCGACGAGACGCTGGTGCCCAGCGTGGCGGCCATAACAGCCCTGCCAAACGTCTCGCCGACTGTATCTATCAATAGGCCCCAAAGACCCCGGAAACGAACACCCTAAATTTTACCCCGGAAAGCGGAATGGTATTGACACGTTCCGGGGTATCAAATCCGCCATTCCGCTTCGCGCGCCACCCAAATTGCATCAGAATTCGACCCCGGAATTTTCCGCTTCGATTGCCGCCAGACGCCGCAGCGTGCGCTCGTACCGCATGCGAATGGTGTCCGTGGTCAGGCCCGATTCGCGCCCGCCCAGCACTTCCCACACCCGCTCCCAGCGAAAGCCACCTGCGCCAGGGCGCGCCTTCATCGCCAGCACCACCGCCACCAGTGGCCGGTTGTCCGGTGCGATCTCCATCGAGAGGCAATCATCGTCGACCCAAACGCGATCGCGCAGGCGAACCTCGCGCCGGTTGAGCTGCTGGCGCGGCCGCGCCTCTTCGTCGGCATAGTCCATGATCTTGTCGCGGATGATCGCCGGCCACGCCGATCGCGCCCCGCTGGCCAGCCAGCCCCGCTCCTGGTCGGGGCTGCGCATCAGCAGCTCCCATGCCTCGAGCAGCGTGTCTTCCATCGCCTCTATGCCTGCGTCTCGTCTTGCCATCCTTTGATCCCCTTACAGTTCAGAACAGATTTCATTTCTTCCGCGCGGGTGAGCGCGCAGGCACAGGGCAAATCAGGGCGCAAACTGTCTGACCTGTCGGCCCGCCCCGGAAATCAGGCATTCAGACTGTCAGCCCAACTGTCTGGCGACTGTTCGCCGAACCGTTCGCGCAGCCCCAAATGCCCCTGCGATCCTCGCTTCATTGCCCCGGCTGCATCGGGTTCCGAACAGTCGTCCCGACAGTTGACCGGACAGTTGGCCAGACAGTTGAAAGAGGTGCAGCATGCGGCGGTCAGTCGCCCGGCGCGCCGAACGGGTCGGCTCCAAGGTCGGGCATGTTCGCCCAGACATCGGCGTCAGCGCGGGCATGGCTGCCAGTGCGGCCGAGCTCGTCTCCGCGCTTCAGGCGGATGCCCACGCGGTCCTTCTTGCCCGTGGCATGGTTGGCGACCGAGTAGATCTGCGCATCGTTCAGCCGCAGGCCGAACGTGGTCTGCTTCATGATGTGCTCTTCCTTGTCACCGCGATCGATGCAGAACTGTCGGAAGTGGTTGTAGAGCGGCGTGGCTTCCTCGCGCGCGTCCGGATCGGTCAGGTCGCAGCAGCTTTCAATCCATTCGCCCAGCGCGCTACTGGTCGCCCAGAAGCTGGCGTTGGCGCGCTTGGCCATCTCTGGCTCGGGAACCTTGCGCTCGGCCAGCCAGGCGAGAGCGCCGGCGATCATCCAGTTGAGGATGCCCGAAGCCTCGCCATGCAGGCGCCGCTTGACCACGTCGCCAGGTTCATCGGGCACGCCCGGCGTTACGCCGAACTGCACCACCCACGGATAGAGCTTGAAGCGCCGGCGAAAGCCGCGATCGTCGCTGGGCGGCTTGGGCAGCGCGTTGCATTCGAAGATCAGCTGCCAGTGCGGCACGAAGCTCAATTCGGTGGTCGCATGCGCGCCGCGGGCGATCATCTCGCTGCCGGTCGCCTGTTTGATCCGCTGGCCGTCCCAGGTGCTGTTCTTCTTGGGCTCGTCGGCCACCACCAGGCGAATGTCGCCGGCAAGCCGCACGACGTCGCTCTGGTGCGCGCTGCCCGCCTGCGCCGGTCCTTCAAGGAACGTCTTCGGGTCGGCCTTGCGGGCATAGGGCCCATGCAGGTGGCAGATCACGTCATTGGTCAGGCTCTTGCCGTCCTGCCCCTTGCCCTGGAAGATGTAGAACGCCTGGTCGCTGATCAGCGCGGTCAGCGTCATGCCATAGATGCGCTGGATCGCTTCGCGCTGCACCGGATCGTGGTGCATCACCGCCATGCGCTCGATCCACGCCGTGGCCTGGGCATTCGCGTCATAGGCGACGTTGGCCACCTGCATGAACCGATCCGAGGGCCGGTGCCCCGCCTCGAATCGATGCTCCCATGCGCCCGGCGCCGTCTCGACGAAGCGCAGCGTCCCGTTCGAACAGTGATAGGCCATCGGGTCTGCATCGAAGTCGCGGGTCCAGGCCTGCGCCACGAACGGCGCATTGTCGTCCCAGTCGCCGCCCACCGGCGTGTCGTTGTCGCGCAGCCCTTTGAACTGGGACAGCATGCCGCTACACTTCGCACTGTCGCCCGATTTCATCGACCAGGCCCACAGCTGCTTGCAGCGCTCGTCGGCCATCTCGCGGGTGAACTTCGGCCCGTACACGCCAGACAGTTCATCCGCCTCGCAATCCCGCAACTCGGCAACCTCGTCGGCGATGCCCATGGCCGCTTTCTGCGCATAGGCGAGCGCGCGCGACGGACCCTCGTCGATCGACCAGCGCACGCCGTCGAACGCGATCCAGCACCCCTTGCCGCCGGCGCCATCGGCCAGCCACAGCAAACGGCCGTTGGCGGCCTCGAACACGCGCCGCGCATTGCCCAGGTCGTTCATCGGCAGCTTGGACCGCTCAAGCGTGGACAGCCGCTTCATACGCGCGCCGCCCCGGCATCGATCAGCGCGTGCATCGTCGCTCGGCGCTTCACCTGCGGGCTTGCGCCGCGCGGGGATCCATCGATCAGCTGCGGCAGCATCGCCTCGGTCATGGGACCGCGGATGCCCAGCACCCGGCGATAGAGCACGCGCTGCATCTCGTCTTCCTCGCGCTTGGCGGGGCCATGCTTCAGGTCTTCCTCGATGTCGCGCACCGCGGCGCCGATCGCCTTTTTCTGGAATCCTGCCAGCTCGGCCATTTTCAGGATGTCGGCGATTTCTTCGTTGATCGCGCGCCGTTCCTCGCGCTTGCGCAGCACCGCCCGCACCAGCGCGATAAGCCGCGCCGCGCTGTCGGACTCGCTTTCGGGGAAAACGTGCTCGCCGTCATCGGCGATCGTCACCGCGTGCAGGGGCTCGGCCTCGAGCAGCTGCGGCGCGGCCGAGATCTCGCGCTCGAACCGCGCCCGCCATACGCCCAGGTACTGCGCCCGGGTTTCACCATCGGCGATCTCGGCGGCCAGCGCGGCAAGTTCGGCCCACGCCCCGGCGCGCGTCTCGGGTTCGGCATCGGGCCCGATCGCGCCGGCGATGCTGTCGAACAGGAAGGCCTGCGCCGATCGCGCCTCCTCGATCCGCCCCTGGATTGTCTTCGCGCCCATCCCCGTGGCGTCCATGCGCAGCAGATCATCGGGGTCGCGGCCTTCGGGCAGCAGTGCCACCGCCAGCTCCTGCCCCGGGCCCAGCATCGGCAGCGCGGTGCGGCAGGCGCGCAGCGCGGCCTTGCGGCCGGCATCGTCGCCATCGAACAGCACGATCGGCCGATGGTGCAGGCGCCAGCATCGCTCCAGCTGCGCTTCGGTCAACGCCGTGCCCATCGGCGCCACGCAGGCGGCGAATCCCGCGCGCGCCAGGGCAACAACGTCGAAGTAGCCTTCCACTACCAGCAGCCGGTTTTCCGCCTGCGGCCGCGCTGCAGCTGCTGCGCGGTGCAGGTTGAACAGCGTGCGCCCCTTGTCGAACAGCGGCCCGTCAGGACTGTTGACGAACTTGGGCGTATCGCTGCGCCGGCCGGGCCACACCCGCGCGCCAAAACCGATGATGCGCCCGCGCGCATCGTGGATCGGGATGGTGATGCGATCGTGAAACAGCTCGCGGATCGTCCCGTCGTCGCGCGTGGTCAGCAAGCCTGCCGCCTGCCCCAGCTTCGCCCCGATGCCCGAACCGCGCAGCGAACCATCCTGCCCTCGCGCGTAGCCCAGGCCGAATGCCTCGATCTCGGCCGGGCCGATGCACCGCTGCGCCAGGTACTGCATCACCGCGCCCGCCTCGATCAGCTGCCGCGCGTAGATCGCTTGCGCCACGTCGAGCGCGCCGCGCACCGTCTCCACCCGCTCGGCGTGCTCGCGCGCCTGTGCCGAAGGTGCGGGCACTTCCATGCCGGCCAGCGCGGCCAGTTCCTTCACCGCTTCCACGAACGGCAACCCGTCGTGATCGGTCAGCCAGCGCATTGCATCGCCGTGCGCGCCGCAGCCGAAGCAGTGGTAGAATCCCTTTTCGTCGTTGATCGTGAAGCTGGGTGTTTTCTCGTGGTGGAACGGGCAGCACGCCTTGAACTCGCGCCCCGCCTTGGTGACTTTCACCGATCGGCCGATCAGGGCCGACAGCCGGGTTCGAGCGCGGATCTCGTCGAGGAAGGATGCCGGCAGCGCCATCGTCAGTCTGCCTGTTGCACGCCCAGGATCGCGCGGATCCGGTCGAGCTGCGCCATCGCGCGGGGAATGTTGCAAGCCGGGCCCTCGGCCGAAAGCTCGAGCGCCAGTTCAGCCAGTGTCACGACTTCGCGCGCCTGGGCATAGACCCGCCACCGCGGCATGGCGGTGGGGCCGATCTCCGATTGCACACCCATTTCAGGTTCCCCCGTTCGGCTCCGCCCGGTCAGACGTGGACCGGCATCACCACTTGCGTCAGCCGCGGCGCGTCTTGCGCGCTCGACGATGCTTCGAGCCGCACCGGCCCTGCAGCGTCATCGAAGCGCATCACCACGTCGTCGGCGCCGATCGCGCCCAGCGCCTCGCGCAGATACTTGCCGTCGAGCCCCAGCGTCACCGCATCGCCGTCATAGCTGCAGGGCAGTTCCTCGCTCGCCTCGCCGATATCCAGCGTCGAAGCGGTCACCCGGATCAGATCGGGCTCGATCTCGAATTTCAGCACCCGGCTTTTCGCATCGGCCAGCGCGCCCACCCGCTTGGCCACTTCGGCCAGGGTGTGGCGATTGACGCGCAGCTCGCGCGGGCTCGATGACGGGATCACCCGCTGATAATCGGGGTACGTTCCGTCGATCGCCTTGGCCGTCAGTTCGATCGATCCGCCATCGGCGGCCGGCATGCGCAGCGACAGCATCGAACCGGTCGGATTTGTCTCGATCTCGACCATCGCGCCTTCGTCGGCCTTCTCTGCCGCGCCCAGCAGCTTGTCGAGCACGCCGACCGATACCCGGCCGACGATCATCGCGGGCCAGGTGGCCGCCCCCACCGGCGCATCGAGCGCCAGGCGCGCAAGTCGCTTCCCGTCCGTCGTGGCAAGCCGCAGGTCGGAATCGACTGGATGCACGAACACCCCGTTCAGGTAATAGCGCGTCTCTTCCGTGCTGATCGCGTGCCCCACCCGGGCAAAGGCGTCGGCCAGCACGCTCGCCTTGATCTCGAACGAATGCTCCCAGTCGCTCGGGGTCAAGCGCGGAAAATCCGCCGTGGCCGCCGAATGCAGCCTGAACCGCGCGCGGCCCGCGCTGATCGTCACCCGCCCCGGCGCGCTGGCCGTGGCATCGTCCTCGGCCGCGATCGTCACCATCGCGTCGCCGTCAAGCTCGCCCAGCAGCGCCAGCAATGCCTTGGCCGGCAGGCACACCGCGAACGGCCGGATGCTTTCCAGCCATTCCTTTGACCCGGGCCCGTCACGATCGTCGGTCGCGCACTCGCGCACCGCCTGGACGTCAAGGTCCGTGCCCGTCAGCGTCAGCAGCCCGTCACCCGCGCTGATCAGCACGTTGGACAGGATCGGAATGGTGGTCTTCGCCTGCACCGCCGCGGCCACGTCCTTCACCGCGCCCAGCAGCGTCTTCGCCCGAATCCGCGTTTTCGGTGCACGCGTGTCCTTCGCCATCACCGCTCTCCCATTGCTGCGAGGGCTGCGGACACGGTGTTTTCGATCAGGGCCAATTCGCGCCGCCAGTCGTTCCCGATGATGCGAGCCTGCTTGATGCTGTGCTCAATTAGCCGAAGTGCCTCCACGGCCTGCGCCACAGGTTCGGCGGGGTGGGTGTAGGGTTGTACGAGCCAAGCATCTTCGTCCTCGGCATGGACGGCTTCGGCATCCTCCCTGCGGGCGTAGCGCGTGGCCTTATCGCGCTCTTTCGTCCAACGCGGGCCGACCTGGTCCCAAGTCCGCCACTGGTCGCCAGCGCCATTCGCAACAATCCATCCCGCCACAGGTTCGGCGTCCGGTGCGCGGTGGCGGGCGAGAACTTCTTGTTCGAAGCGGGCGAAGGCGTATGCCCAAACGCCTTGCACATGCCCCGCGCGGTAACTCTGAGCAAGTTTGCGCATCCCGACATGCTCGCCACAATCGTTCGGCCAGTAGGCTTCGATTAGATCGGCAGCAGCGTTGCAGTGATGCTGCGTCACGGTCACATCACTCGACATGGGTGTTCTCCAAGGCCATCGTCGCCTCGCCCTCGTGCAGGCCCTGCGCGATCATATCGATTTCAACCGCGATCTGGCTGGCCAGCGCGCTGGCATAGTCAGCATCGGCCGGACTGCGCGCCGCTACCGTCTGCGCGGCCTGCTGGCGCTTGCGAAGGAAGGCGATCAGGTCGGCCCGCTCCAGCGCCTTGCCGCGCTGCGCCGCATCGATCGGCGAAAGCTGGCCCAGCGCCACAAGGTTGACCAGGTCGGTCGTGGTCACCCGCGCCAGCTTGTCTACCCCCAGCGGATCGCGCGCCAGCACGTCGCCCACCAGCGAAGTCGCTGCGTTGTGGGCCCTTTCCAGTGCGCTCATGCGCCTACCCCCTCGTCGGCCGTCCACCGGCCGGTTTCCACGATCCGCACCCGGCGGAAGCTGCGGCCCGGGCCGCTCAACTTGATTTCGATCCGCCCCTGTTCGGCCAGCAGCCGCAGCCGGTACCGCGCCGCATCGGCATCCCGCAGCCCGGCGATCTCGGCCAGGGCGGCATTGCTCGGGCACGGCATCCCAAGGTTCGCCGCTCGTACCAGCGTCAGGAAGATCTTGCCGTCTGCCGTCTCGCGATAATCGTCGTCGACGGCGATGCGCTTCACCCCATCGCTGCGCACGTCGGGCCGGCACCGCTCGACCCAGTAGATCGATCCCGCCCCGCCATCGTCGCGGCGCTGCTTGGGGTTGACCTCGCCGGTCGCGATCCAGTCCCGCACCAGGCGCGGCACTTCGTGGCGCGGATCCAGCATCGGCCCGCGCGCATAAATCATCTGGTCCCCGGCCTTGGCCCGCGCGAACCATTCCTCGATCTGCGCCTTGGGCGCGTAAAGGGCGGTTTGCTGCGGTGCCATCAGTGCACCACTGCCGATCCGGCGGCTGACTGCGCTGAAACGATGCGCCGAAGCGAAGCATCGCACTCCACCAGCAGGGATTCGTGCGCGCACGTGGGCAAGCTGCTGATGACGCAGGACGTCAGATCGTTCAGCGTGGCGATCATTATCGCACTGCCACGGGCGATCGAAAGGCCTTTGGCCTGCGCGTAACGCCCTGCATCCGCCACCGCGTCCGCCATGGCGGCACGCAGCGTGTTTCGCATCGTCTCGGCGACTTCGTCTTCGCTCACTTGCCCCCCTCCACGATTTGCCGAAGCGCGCGGCGCAGCTTCGCGCTGGCGCGATCGTGATCATCCAGCCGCTGCAGGATCCTGTCGGCTTCAGCGGCATCCACATCGTTGTCGTCGGAAAGGCCGCGCTGCAGCTCGCCCGACACGTCGCCCAGCTCGCGCATTAGCTGCATCACCATGCCCGGCAGCGTGTCGTCGTCGGCCAGCGGATCGATGTTCGGCACGAACAATCCGCCCAGCTCGCGGCAATACGCGGCGGCGATCGGCGGCACCTTTCCTTCGGCCACCGCAATTTCGTCCAGCGCAAACGCGCAATCGAGCGACGGGAGCGCCCGATGGTTCAGCGCGTTCCAGTCCCCGGCAACCGACCTGCTGCGGTCGGCCGTCGCCGCCGCGCCATCGATGCCGCCGCACAGTGCGATAGCCGCGCGCACCCCGCGCTTGATCCTTCCCAGCGCCAGCGTCATGGTGCCAACTCGCCTCGTTCGCTGACGCTCAAGGAAAACCGCCAATGGCCGATGAAACCACCATGTTCCCGCACTCTGTCGAAGGTGGGGATTACGACCTTGGCGAGGGCGGGATTTGTCCCGGGCTTCGTTTCACCGACTTCGACGGTAACGTCATCAACGTCATTTTCAGTTCTGACGCGGCCGAGCAGCTTGTGCAGCTCGTGCGATCCATGGTCGACGAAGAAGAATGGCAGGAACCGAATTGACCATCGTGGCGCGAACTTGATGTCACGTTCAGGCATCACGCCACCGCTCCCGTTTCACCGGACAACGGCCCGCATTGTCCGGTCGGCGTAGCTTCCGCTTTGTCGGTATCAGGCAGCCCATGACGCGACAGCCAGACCTCCTCACACAGCACGCCGGCATCGAGCCGCCCGTCGGACATCGACTCGAGCATCAGCGAGACCCGCACCGTGGCAGAGTTTCGCCGCTCGACATCGTGCATCTGGCTCTTCGAGAGCCCGACGCGCTCGCCCATTTCGGCAAGCGTCAGGCCTAGTTCGGTGCGCAGATCGGCCACCGAAATTGTCGCGCGTGTCGTCGGGACTGCCTCAGGCGGCGCAGTCGATGGCGTGGTGCTCATGGCGTTCTGTTCGGATGATCCGAACGTTTTGTCAAACCCAAAAGTTCGGATGCATAGGAACGACGCGCACCGTCGAAGTTCGTATCATCCGGACATGGTCAGAAAGCGCCTGCCCACTACGTCCGTCGGCCCAGACTGGTTTCTGGTCGAATGGATGCAGTCGAAGAACATGAAGCAGGCTGAACTGGCGCGAAGAACCGGATGGTCCAAGGCCACCACGAACGACATCGTCAATGGACGCACCAGCTATTACCGCCAGATTCTGAATGAAGCGGCCGCGGCTTTACACGTCCAGCCCTGGGAACTTCTTATGTCGCCAGCTGACGCCAACGCCTTGCGCGGCATGCGCGAGGATGCGATTCGAATCGCCGGCGGAACGGTGACGGCCTGGACGCCAGCCTCCCTCGAAGATGAACGTAAGACCGGTACCGGATAGCTAGAACGCTGGCCGACCTTCTGCGATCTCGGCCAGGGCATCGCCGATCACCCCGCCAAAATAAGCTTCCTGCGATGCCACTACGCCATCGGCCGCAATAACCCGATCCACGAAGGGCCTGACCAGGCGCGCCAGACGTGCACCCGCCTCGTCCTGTTCCATGAAGCGCAGCGCAGCAACCGCATCTTCGAAATCAGGCGCGAGCATGGCTGCTGTCCGCACGGCCTGCGCCACGATTGCCTCGTCGCGATCGAACCGCAGCGCATAGCTGCCAGCTGCACTCTCGATCTCGTCTCTTTCGCTGGGATGGGCGCGACCGTCACACTTCATGATGAACACCAGCAGCGTCAGGATCTGCGCAAGACGTCGATCGCGAATCGGACCGCCCTCCGGAAGGTAGCTGATGATCGACGCCGCTTCGACAACTTCCCCCGTCGAGGCGATCACGCACTCTTCGATCCTGGACAGCTTGAAGCACCGAAGCGCCTTACGCTCGTGACATACGGCGTGCAGATTGCCCCGCTCCGGTTCGAACCGCTTGCAGGTGATCCGGCGCTGGCTGACCTTGCCGCTCGAATCTCGGTACACGATAAACAGGCCGAGAGGCGCGCCGGCGAACTCGTTTATCGGCGGCGCCTCTGCGATCTCTTCGGTTTCCGCATCAGCCTTGTCGATAATGACGATCAAACCGTCGGGCACGGGAGGAACCACGCCGTTGCGACCGAAACGCCCGATGAGTTCTCGCCATTTACCGCTCAACATGATGTCCCCATCGCTTGTCCGCAGCGATTGGTGCCGCGCAGTACGGCCACTTGCAATGTTGGATTTCGCTTGGGAAGGTCGGGCCGCGAAGGTCCGAATCAACGCGATTCGAACTTGGAAGACGCTGGTGTTCGGATAGTCCGAACTTTTGTATTTGACATTTTGTTCGGATGATCCGAACTATGCCGACCGTAACCACGGGAGGCATCCATGCTCGCAATTCCCATCGAATTCCCCGCCGCCGGCTCGATCGCGTTTCTCGCGCCGCATGCCGAACAAGTGCGGATCGTCCGTCACAACGATGACGGCACCACCCTAATCTCCCGCAAGCGCCCCGGCGCCAGCGGCAACACGTCCGTTCCCTTCGGGTCGCTCCATGGGGACGAAGCGGGCGCGATCGGCATCAAGCCCAAGGCTGGTCGCCGGCGCGCTCGCGCACGCCGTCAGGGCAGCCGCTGAAATGCCCCCCGTCCAGCAGCTGCCCCTGGGCCACCTTGCCGCCGCCGAATTCCGGCGGCGGCAGGTGCGCGCCATCGAGGTCGTCCGCAACGGCGGAATGATGCGCGGCGCTGCGGAACAGCTGCTGGCGCCCTGGGCGGCCGTCGCCATCCTGTGCGGCGCCGAAGTCACCGAACTGATGCAGGCGGTGGAAGCCCGCCGCGTGGGCGAAGGTCCTCGCATCAGCCTTGGCGAAGCGCGCTGGCTTGCGGCCGACGATATCTGCCCGCGCCCGGTATGGGTGCCGGTGATCGCCGCCGCGCGCGACGCTGCGCTGGCCCGCTTCGCTGCCGATCCCAGCGACACGAACACCGCTGCCGCCGTTGCAATCCAGCGGATCTGCATCGCCCTGCAGCACGATGTGAACGGTTGCCACATTCCCCACTATCGCGCGCCCCAGCCGGGCGATGGCACCGCAGCGCAGCAGGTGGCCGCGTGATCGCGCGCCTGCCCGGGCGTCGCATCCGCGCCACGCCGATCGACTGGCCGTCGATCGCCTACGGCTGCGTCATCGGCTTCCCGCTCGCCTACCTCGGGCTCGTGCTGGTCGAGGCTGCCACGCGATGAACCGTTTGCGCGCCTATCCCGACCTCGCAGTCTGCACCCTGATCATCATGGGCGCGCTGGTCGGCCGATTTCTCGCTCTGATCGGAGTTTGACCCGATGGTTTCGATGGACCTTGGCGGCATGCTCGCCGCGCTGATTTTCGGCTTTTGCCTTGGCTTCCTGTTCGGTTGCACCTGGCACGCGCACTTTGCCATGGTGACCCGCCGCGAAGCGGAAGCCGCTGCCATGGCTGAAGGCGATCGGCCATGAACGCGCCCGCCGCCATTGCGCCGGCCAGCGCCGGACACTTCACCCGCGTCACGCCCGGGCCCATGGTCGGCGTTCCGCCCAGCGTCGAACAGGTACCTGTCGATCGGCTTACGGTCGATCCGGCCTATCAGCGCGCAATCGACGGCGCAGCATCGCGGCGGATCATCGTCGGCATGGTCAGGCAGTGGGACTGGTCGCTCTGCCTGCCGCTCGTCGTCTCGCGCCGCCCCGATGGCAGTCTGCTGATCCTTGATGGTCAGCACCGCCACGCCGGCGCGGTCGAACGCGGCGACATTCCTTACCTGCCCTGCGTGATCCAGTCGTCGCTCGATGTTGCGGGCGAGGCACGCGTCTTCGTCGAGCTCAACACCAAGCGCCAGCGGTTGACCCAGGCCGAAATCTTCAACGGCATGCTGGCCGCTGGCGACGAACAGGCCAAGACCATCGCCGACATGATCGCGGCAACGGGCTGGAACGTTCGCCGCACCAGCAACACCGCCAATTACAAGCCGGGCGATCTGGAATGCGCGCCGATGCTGGTGCGCGCCCTTGCCAACAAGGCGATTGGCGAAAACGCGGTCCGCTTCGCGCTGACGGCCCTTCGCGCCGCTTATCCCGATGCACCGGTGCGCCACGCCGCCACGCTGCTGAAGGCGCTGTTCGAAGTGTTCGATGCCATGGCGGAAGCCGGCGTCGCCACGGCGGACCTGATCACGGCCATCGGCGCAGTTCCGTCCGACAACTGGTTGAGCCGCGGGATCCTGCATCGCAACCGCTATCCCGCCCTGTCGCACATCAACGCGATCGCCGCGACGATGATCGCTGCGGCCCAGGGCAAGGACGTGCCGACCGAGTCGCCGGTGACGACGCGGGCGGTGAACCAGCCCGAGCAATTTGCGGAAAATGCAAAGAAATCCCCGGCGCCGGCCGTCACCACGTCCACCAACGCCGTACGGCCTCTGCCGGTGCGTGTGTCCGTGCCCGCAAAGGCCAAGAGCCCGTTCGGCACCGCAGACAAGGGCTGGTGCGAACAGTGCGATCAGCTGCGCAGCAAGGCGGCGGCGGCCGCGTGCGCCAGTCGCTTCTGCAAGCTGCGCCCTTTCACCTGAAGCACTGCCAAAGGAGTACCCTGATGCTCATCACCAAGCTTGCCCGCTGGCGTGCCTTCCGCTCCGGCAACGGCCTTTCGGTCACCGGCACAGACACTCGCTCGGGCCGCATCCGCACCATCACCGGCATCAAGCTGATTGAACCGCGCGAAGGCCGCCTGCTCGCCATCGGGCCCGAGGCCGAGATCACCCTGAAGGCCTGAAGGCCGCCCCCAGCTCCACCACCCGAAAGGAAGCGCCAATGTCGCTGACTACCCTTCCGCTCGACTCCCTGATCCTGTCCAAGCTCAACGTCCGCCATACCGAACGCGATGCAGATATCGCCGCCCTGGCCGATGACATCGCCGCGCGGGGCCTGAAGCAGAACCTCGTCGTTATCCCAGCACACTTCACCACCGGCGAGGCTAAGGAAGGCTGGCAGGACAAGTGGGAAGTGATCGCCGGCGGCCGCCGCTTCCAGGCGATGCAGCTGCTGGTAGCCGATGGCCGTCTACCCGCCGATCACCCAGTCGCCTGCCTGCTCGAGGATCGCACCGAAGCCAGCGAAACCTCGCTGTCGGAAAACCTGCACAAGGTGGCGATGAACCCGGCCGACGAATTCGCCGCCTTTGCCAAGATCGTCGACAACTGCCTGCAGCGCGGTGAATCGCGCGACGAGGCGATCGCGTGGACCGCCAAGCGCTTTGGCGCCACCGTGAAGCATGTCGAAGGGCGCATGCGCCTCGCCAGCCTGTGCCCAGAAGTGCTCGACGCGCTGCGCGCCAACGTGATCGGCATCGATGCGGCAAAGGCCTACGCCACCACCGCCGACCACGATCTGCAGCGCAAGGTCTTCGCCCAGGTCGAAAAGGACAGCTGGCGCAGCCATGATCCCAAGGCGATCCGCAGCGAGATCCGCGGCAAGACGCTCCCGCTCGATGCGCCGCTGGTGCAGTTCGTCGGGCTGGTGACGTACCAGGCCGAAGGCGGCCGCATCGAAGCCGAAATGTTCATGGGCGCGCAAGAGCAGCAGCGCGTCGTCGACGTCCCCCTGCTGGAAAAGCTTGCCGCCAAGATCGCCGACGAAGCCATCCCGCCACTGGTCAAGGTGGAAGGCCTTAAAAGCGGCCTGCTCGCCAAGGGTGTCGGCCACGGCGCGAGTTGGCCGAAGGCCCCCGCCGGCTTCGAACGGGCCTGGGACTATGGCGAAGCACCCAGCAAGGCCAAGCTCAAGAAATCGATCGGCATCTACGCCATCAACCCTGATGGCACCGGCCTGATGCGTGTGGGCCGTTTCAAGCCGGTCGAGGCCCGGGAACAGGCGCCGCAGCGCGACTGGGAAGCCGAACGCAAGGAAGCTGCACGCATCAGATCTATTCAGACGATCGCTGCCCAGAGCGCCGCGCGCGCCGTCCTTGCGCAAGCGATCGATAGCCATGACGTCGCTGCCCTGCATTTCCCGGATGCTGACGACAGTTGGATCGACCTTGTCTGCGCTGATGACCAAAGCGAAGATCACGCCTTCGTGGCAGTGCAAATCCGTATCGCCCGCGCCGATGCCGCAGCCAACGTTGCTGATGCAGAACGTCAGTTTGATGCTGCTGCCGGCGATGATGCCGACGACGGCACCGACGAGCTCGTCACCGACGAAGCGGAGGGCTGATCGGTGGCAGATTCCATCCAGACCATTCGCGATCGCGTCATGCTTGACGGTGGCTTTCAGGCGGCATGCCAAAGCTATGCAAACTGCAACGGCACCAGCGGATCGATCGCGGCCGCAGCCATCATCGCGCTGGGCGGCAAGGTTCTGACCGATATCGCCTGCGAACGGCAACGCCAGATCGAAGCCGAAGGCTACGACCCTGCCCATGACGACAACCACGTGCATGGCGAGCTCGCCCGCCATGCCGCCGTGCTGGCCATCTATGCCGCGCTTCCTGATCTCGATCGAGCGCACGCGTCTACCTACGGTCCGAACCACTACGGCAGCCGGCTGCTTTGGCCGTGGGCCTACACGGCATTCAAGCTTGCCGATCGGCGGCGCGACCTGGTCAAGGCCGCCGCCCTGATCATCGCTGAAGTCCAACGCCTCGACCGGATCGAGGGCTGATCATGCCCGCCTGCTCCATGTGCGATGGCACCGGCTACAAGGACCATGCCGGCTTTGCGATGGACCCATGCGAGTGTCGCGGCGGTTCCATTGCCGAGCCGCAAGTGACCAGCCCCTTTGCTTCGCTCGCCGGCCAGCGTTTCCAGCTGCTCTACGCCGATCCGCCATGGCGCACCGTGCTGTGGTCGGGTGCGCAGCGCACACCCTCGCAGAAGGCCGGCGAGGATCACTATGACACGATGGCGCTCGAAGACCTGAAAGCGTTGCCCGTGGCCGATATCACGCACAGGCACGCCGTGCTCGCCATGTGGGCGATTGGCAGCCATCTCGATCAGGCGATCGAGCTCGGCCGCGCTTGGGGCTTCGAGTATGTCACCGACCTGTTTTACTGGGCCAAGCAGCGCCAGCTGCGCCCCAACCAGGTCGATCTCTTCACCGACGATGTCGAACCCTGCCCGATCGGCATGGGCAAGTACACGCGCAAGCAGGTTGAACCCTGCCTGCTGTTCAAGCGCGGCAAGGGCCTGCGCGTTCTCGACCACGGCATCGCCCAGCTGATCGTCGAACCCAAACGCGAACACAGCCGCAAGCCCGATCGCGTCTATGGCGATCTGGAAGCGCTGTTCGGCTTCTTTCCCCGCGTCGAACTGTTCACCCGCACCACGCGCGAAGGCTGGGCCAGCTGGGGCAACCAGGTCGGCAAGTTCGCCCCGGCGCCCAGGGACACGGTGGCGTCATGACCGTGCTCGACCAGCAATACCTTTTCACGGCCGAACGCCGCGCGATCGCGCAATACCTCGCCGATCTGCCCGAGCCGGCCGAATACCTGCGCGAACTGCCCCTGCCCGTGGTCGAGGCGCTGCACCGCGCCGTGCTCGGCCGTCAGGGCTGGACCGCCATGGCCGAAGACGTGCGCCTGCTGCGCTACTGGGGGCTGTGCGACTTCCCGACCAGCTCGTCGAACGGTCGCCAGCTGACCAACCTCGCCTGCGCCGTGCGGAAACTGCTGGCCGACTGATGGCTACCCGCGCGTCTCTCGATCCCGATATCGTCGAGCTGATCAAGGCGCTCGCCCGCGCCAACGTCGCGCGCGATATTGAATTGGCGCGGCAGCAGGCCAACAGTCAGGCCCCGGGCTCGATTCGCGCCCGAAGCTGACAGCAGGACCAATGCGCACCGTAATCTACGCCCGCTTTTCCAGCGCCCTGCAGAACGCCCGCTCGATCGAGGATCAGGTCGCCCTGTGCCGCGAACGCATCGCCCGCGAAGGCTGGGAGGAAGTCGGCGTCTTCACCGACTATGCGATCAGCGGCGCCGCCGGCATCGATGAAAGCGCGCGCCCCGGGCTGAACGCGATGCTCGCGCGTGTCGAATCGGGCGGCGTCGATCAGATCCTCGCCGAGGCCACCGACCGGATCGCGCGCCACCAGGGCGACGCCTTCGCTATCCGCGAACGCGTGCTGTTCGCCGGCGCGCGGATATTCACCCTGTCCGATGGCGAAGTGACCGAGATCACCGCCACCTTCCGCGGACTGATGGATGCGCAGTTCCGCAAGGATCTCGGCGCAAAGGTCAAGCGCGGCCAGCGCGGCACCATCGCCTCGGGGCGCAGTGCCGCCGGCATTGCCTATGGCTATCGCACCGCCAACCGGATCGACGATCGCGGCAAGCTGGTGCGCGGACTGCGCGTGATCGACGAGGATCAGGCCGATGTTGTGCGCAGGATCTTCGCCGAATACATCGCCGGCGCATCGCCGCGTGCGATTGCCGAAGGCCTGAACAATGATGGCATGCCGAGCCCCGGTGGACGCCTTGCCGGCCCGTCGTTCTGGCGCGCCTCGACGATTTATGGCGATCGAAAGCGCCGCAACGGCATCCTGCAGAACCGCCTCTACATCGGCGAGCTGGTGTTCAACCGCACGCGTAAGGTGGTGGATCCGCGCACCCGCAAGCCGGTGATCGTCGCGCAGCCGGAATCGGAATGGATTGTCGAGCCCGCCCCCCAGCTGCGCATCGTCGATGAAGCAACCTGGGCGGCGGCGCAGGCCATGCTCGAAAGCGGGCAGGCGAAGCGACCGGAGCTGTCGCGCCGGCCCAAGCACATGCTCTCCGGGATTGCCTGCTGTGGCACCTGTGGCGGCGCCTGGACGATTCGCGGGCCCGATCGCTGGGGTTGCTCGCGCAACAAGGAAGGCGGCGCGGCGGCGTGCGCCAACGGCCGCACCATTTCGACGAAGAAAATGGAAGCGCGCGTCCTGAACGGCCTGACCGAACAGATGCTCGATCCCGAAGCGGTCGAGATCTACGTGCGTGAATATCACCGCGAGCACGCCCGTCGCGCCGGCGATCTCGGTCGGGAGGGCGAAAAGCTGCGCAAGCGTCATCGCGAGCTGGCGACGAAGGTAGAGCGCCTGGTCGCCGCGATCGCCGATGGTGGGGCCGACTTCGTCGAGATCCGCGAGGCAATGGCCAAGGCAAAGACCGAGCGAGACCAGCTGGCCGACCAGATCGATCAACTCGAGCAGCTACCAGTGATCGCTCTGCATCCGACGATTGCCCGCGACTATCGCCAGGAAGTCATGCGTCTGAACGAAACGCTGGCCGCGAACCCGGCCGCCAGGGCCGAAGTCTTCCCTCGCATCCGCGCACTGGTCGAAAGCATCGTGATCTCGCCCGCAGCCGAGCCCGACCGCGGCGTCACGATAGCCGTCACCGGCCGTCTGAATGCCATGCTGGCACTAGCCGCCGGTCAACCGATGTCGGAGTTGTATGGTAACGCTGGAGCGGGCGAAGGGATTCGAACCCTCGACCCCAACCTTGGCAAGGTTGTGCTCTACCCCTGAGCTACGCCCGCTCGTGCGTTTCTGGCCGGTCGGTAATGCCCCGTCCGGCTGGGGTGTGGGGGCCTCTAACGGTGACTCGAACGCGGCGCAACCCCCCAAATGCACTTTCGCGCCGAATGGTCGCTGCCCTGCGCATGGCCCTTGCCGAACGGCCGTGCCATCCCACATGAAGGCGATACGACCTCGCACCCATCCGGAGAAGTTCATTGGCAAGCCTCGGCCTCAGTCTCGACGAACAGAAGGCGGTAGACCGCTTCCGCAAGACCGTCGTCGAACCGTCGATGACCAAGCTGGTGATCCTCGATTTCTGGGCGGAATGGTGCGGGCCCTGCAAGGCGTTGACGCCCGTGCTCGAAAAGGTCGCGGCCGAATATGCCGACAAGGGCGTGATACTCGCCAAGGTCAACGTCGATGAGGAGCAATTCATCGCCGCGCAGTTCCAGGTACGCTCGATCCCGACCGTCTATGCGCTGTTCCAAGGCCAGCCGGTTGCCGACCTGACCAACGCGCGCAGCGAATCGCAGCTCAAGCAGTACCTCGACCAGATTCTTTCGCAGATCCCGGTTCAGGCTGGAGACGAGCCGGCTCAGGATATCACGCCGTTGCTGGCAATGGGCGAGGATGTGCTGGCCGAAGGCGACGGGGAACGCGCCGCCGGTATCTTCTCGCAGATCGTCGAGATCGCGCCCGATAGCGCGGCTGCCCAATCGGGCCTGATCCGCGCCCTGCTCCTTGCCGGGCATCGCGAAGAGGCGGCAGAGATCCTAGCCGCGCTCGATCCCAAGCTGGCCGATGACCCGGCGCTCGCGCAGGCGAAATCCGCGCTGGCGCTGGCCGAGGACGCCCCGGAGGCGACCGAGCTCGCCGCGCTGCGCGCCGCAGCGGCGGAGCGTCCGGCGGACATGGAGGCGCAGCTTGCCTTCGCCAACGCGCTCTATGCCAGTGGCGATCGCGATGGCGCAGCCGAAAAGCTGCTGGCGATGGTCGCTGCCGACCGCGCCTGGAACGACGGCGCCGCGCGGGCGCGCCTGCTGCAGATCTTCGAGGCGATCGGGCTGGAGGATCCGTGGGTCGCGGCGACGCGGCGCAAGCTTTCCACCATCCTGTTCGGCTGACGCAGATGGGCATCACGCAGGATTCGGTGCGGCTGTCGATCTTTCCGCTCGGCGGGGTGATCCTGTTCCCCGGCCTGCAACTGCCGCTGCACATTTTCGAGCCACGCTACCGCGCGATGGTGGGAGATGCGCTGGCCCGCGACCGCAAGATCGCGATGATCCAGCCGCAGACCTCGATCGAGGGCGCGCCGCTGTTTCAGGTCGGCTGCGTGGGCAAGATCGTCGACGTGGAGGCCATGGAGGACGGACGCTTCAATCTCGTCCTCGAAGGGCAGTCGCGTTTCCGCCTGGTGCGCGAGCTCGACGTCACGACCCCGTTCCGGCAGGTCGAAGCGACTCTGATCGACGATCCCGAGAATCAGGTGCTGAGCGCGGTCGAGCGCGCGGGATTCGAGCGCGAGGCGCGCAGCTTTGCCAATGCGCAGGGCTATGCCGTCGATTGGGACTCGGTCGGCCGGCTCGATGACGAATCGCTGATCAACGGCGTGTCCCAGATCGCCCCGTTCGACGCGGCAGCGAAGCAGGCGCTGCTCGAAGCACCCGACCTTGCCACGCGCTGCGAACTCCTCGTCCAGCTGATGCAGTTCTTCGGCCGCCGCGAAGGCGACGACGACGGCCAGGTCACCCTGCAGTAGGGCGCAGGCTAACGCCCGTCCTCGTCCTCGTCCGCTCCGACACGGACACCGCGCCGCGCCAGCGCCTCGCGCAGCAGGCATTCGATCTCGGCATTGACCGAACGCAAATCCCGGGCCGCCGCGCGCTCGACCGCTGCGTGCAACGCAGGGTCGAGCCGCAGCGCGAAGGCCTTCTTGCCGGGCGAAGCCATTGCAGGCTTACTGGTAAAGCGTGCCGGTGTTGACGATCGGCTGCGTTTCCCGTTCGCCACAAAGCACGACCATCAGGTTGGAAACCATCGCCGCGCGGCGTTCGTCGTCGAGATGCACCACGTTCTTTTCCGACAGTTGCTGCAGCGCCATCTCGACCATGGTTACGGCGCCTTCGACCAGCTTTTTGCGCGCGGCGATCACCGCTTCGGCCTGCTGGCGGCGAAGCATCGCCCCGGCGATCTCGGGCGCATAGGCAAGGTGCGTCAGGCCGCATTCGTCGACGGTGATTCCCGCCAGCGAAAGCCGGGCGTTGAGTTCGTCGCGCAGTTCGGCATTGATCACCTCGTGATGGCCGCGCAGGGTCACTTCGTGGTGCTCGATATCGTCGTAGGGGTAGCGTGAGCCGATCGAGCGCACCGCCGATTCGATCTGGACGAGAACGAAGGCCTTGTAGTCGTCGACATCGAACAGCGCCTGCGCGGTGTCGGCCACGCGCCAGACCACGTTGGTCGCGATCTCGATCGGGTTGCCGCGCAGATCGTTGACCTTGAGCTTCTCGGAAACGACGTTGTTGGCGCGCACCGAAATGCGTGTCTTGCCCATCCACGGCCAGACCCAGCGCAGCCCCGCATTGCGATCGGTGCCGCGATACGAAGCAAACAGGGTGATCGCCGCCGCCTGATTCGGCTGGATCATGTAGAAGCCCTTGGCAATCACCACGAGCGAGATCGGCAGCAGGAAGATCGAGCCGAGGAACGTCGCCACCTCGCTGTCGGTCGGTTCTCCCCCGGCGAAGCTGGTCAGGCGCCACAGGAACAGCGCCGCAAGAATCAGGAACAGGACCAGCATGAGATAGCCGCTCGTGCTCCAGGCGGGGCGTTCGCGGGTGGTGGACATGGCAACAGGCGATTCGGACATCGCACTTCCCCTTAAAGTGATATCACTTCGATATCACATCATGCCAGCAACACAACATAACTTGATTGCCCGGCCGCGTGGCCTACCTTGGGTCTTGCGGTACCGGGCCCCTCTGGCGCGGCGCACAAGTCCAACGAGCCCCCCAGCCCCCGGCCCGGACTTGTCGCCACGTGATGTCGGACCGCATCGGGTCATGCCGATGCCGAAGGTCCGGAGCCTTGCCCCCGCTTCCCGGCCCAAGGCTCGGCAGACCCGATCGAACGCAACCGTTCTGATCGAGGAGCAATGCTAATGTCCAATCTCACCTTCCGCCTGCTCGAACGCCACCAGAAGCTCGATGCCGCGCTGCGCCTTGCGCAGACGCGCCGCTGGGTCGATCCGTTCGAGATCGCGCGGCTCAAGAAGCTGAAGCTGATGGTGAAGGACCGCCTGTCACGGCTGGCACGGCGTCCCCGCGCCAAGGCGAGCCTCAGTACTGGCGGATGACGCTCAGGAACGCCTCACCATAGGCGTCCAGCTTGCGCTGCCCGACCCCGCCGATCGCGCCGAGCTCGGCCCGGCTGGCGGGGCGGATGGCAGCCATCTCGCGCAGGACCGAGTCGTGGAACACGACGTAGGGCGGCACGCCCGCCTCCTGCGCCAGATCGCGCCGCAGCGCGCGCAGCGCATCGAACAGCGGATCGCCGACCGGATTGAGCGCGGCGCCATCGCTCCGCCCCCGTCGGCCGCGTCCACGCTCCACCTTGGGCGGCAGGATCACGTCGACGCTGGCCTCACCCTTCAGGATGGCGCGCGCATCGCCGCCGAGCGCCAGCCCGCCATGCTCGTTGGCGATCAGGCTGCCACGCGCCTGCAAGGCACGCGACAGCGCGCGCAGCAGCGGCGCGTCCTCGGCCGTGACGATCCCGAACACCGATAGCTGATCGTGCCCGCGCTGCAGCACGCGCTCGTCGGCAACGCCGGTCAGCACTTTCTCGAGATGGCCGAAGCCATAGCTCTGCCCGGTGCGATAGACGGCAGAGAGCAGCTTGCGCGCAAGCTCGGTCGCATCAGTCGATGAAGGCGGGGACAGGCAGTTGTCGCAATTGCCGCACGATGCCGGCGGGTCTTCGCCGAAGTGCCGCAGCAGCACCGCGCGGCGGCAACCGGCGGTTTCGACCAGTCCGGCGAGCGCATCGAGCCGCGCCCGCTCGCCCACGATGCGGCTTTCGTCCAGCTCGCCCAGCCGCTGCCGCGCCCGCACGAAATCGTCCGCCCCCCACAGCAGCACCGCCACCGACGGATCGCCATCGCGGCCGGCGCGGCCCGTTTCCTGGTAATAGCCTTCGATCGACTTGGGCAGCGCGGCGTGGGCGACGAAGCGCACGTCGGGCTTGTCGATGCCCATACCGAAGGCCACAGTCGCGACCATCACCATGTCTTCGCTCGCCACGAAAGCCGCCTGGTTGGCGGCGCGGACATCTGCCGCCAGACCCGCGTGATAGGGCAGCACACGCCGCCCCTGCGCGCCCAGTTGCTCGGCCAGCCGCTCGACTTGCGCGCGGGTCGGGGCGTAGACGATGCCCGGCCCCGGGTTTTCCGCCATGATCTGCTTCAGCTGGCGCAGCGGGTTGTCGCGCGGGGTGATCGCATAGCGGATGTTGGGCCGGTCGAACCCGGCAACGATCAGCCCGTCGGCCGGAATGCCCAGCTGTTCGAGGATGTCGGCGCGAGTGTGCCGGTCGGCCGTCGCCGTCAGCGCCAGACGCGGCACCTCGGGAAAGGCGTCCATCAGCGGGCGCAGCAGGCGATAGTCGGGGCGGAAGTCATGGCCCCATTCCGAAACGCAGTGCGCCTCGTCGATGGCGAAGAGCGAGATGCGCGCGCGGCTCAGCAGTTCGCGGAAATGTGGCTGGCTGGCACGTTCGGGCGCGACGTAGAGCAGGTCGAGCGCGCCGGCGCGGAACTTTGCCAGCGTCGCCTCGCGGTCGGTGTCGACGCTGGTCAGCGTCGCGGCGCGAATGCCGTTGGCCCTCGCCGAGCGCAACTGGTCGTGCATCAGCGCGATCAGCGGCGACACGACGACGCACGTGCCTTCGAGCATCACTGCGGGCAGCTGGTAGGTAAGCGACTTGCCCGCCCCGGTCGGCATCACTGCCAGTGTAGAACGCCGATCGAGTACCCGCGCCACGACCTGGTCCTGCACGCCGCGAAAGGCGTTGAAGCCGAACACCGCATGCAGCGCCTCGACCGGATCGGCGGGCACGTCCGGGCGCGGTTCGAATGCGAGGGCATCGGCCGGGTACAGGTCCTCGGGCCCCACCGGCTCATAGCCGGCGAAGTCGTCCTCGAAGGGGTAATCGGGTTCCTCGGGCCAGTCTTGCGCCATTGCCCTGCGGCCTATGGCAGAAGCGCCCGCCCGATCAAAACCTCATTCGCCCAATATCACGTGGAGACGGGTGATCCGCGAATTGACGATGCGCCAGGCGCCGGCGTCCTTGCGGTAGGTTTCGTGATAGTGCCCCATGCCGTGCAGCGTCAGCGTGGCGCCGGTTTCGTCCCAGATCTGGTCTTCCATCGCGATCACGCCCCGTGCCTCGGTGTCCGACAGGATCTCGATCTCGTGGCAATGGCCGTGATGGACGGTGCGCTGGGTACCGATCGCCGCCTGGATGAAGTCGACGATCACGTCGCCGCCCGAATAGACCCATTCGTTGCTTTCGGCCGCACGGCCGGATTCGCCATTGCCGTCGATCGACAGCGAGGCGCGGGCATCGAACACGGCATCGTCGGCGAAGACATCGCGCAACGGCCCCCACTGCTTGGAATCCATCAAGCGGAAATAGCGCGCCTTCAGCTGCTTGATCTCCTCGATGGCGATCAGGCGGGCGACAGGGTCGATCTGGGTCACGTGCGGTTGCCTCTCCAAGCGTGTTTGCAAGGCAGCCTAGTCGACGACGCCACGCTTTCGCCCTGTCACTTGTGCGAGACGGCCTGGTCCACGCGCTCCCAAAGGGTTCGGGGCGGATCACTTGGCGTGTCAGCCAGCGCCGCGAGCCAGGGCGGCGGCGCTCCGGTCCGCGCCCAGTCGAGCCCCCAGACCGCGATGGCCGCCACGAAGCCGAGCGACATGGCCGCCATCAGGCTCCAGTACCAGGGGCCATAGGCGGTCACCCGCCCTGGATCGGCAGGATCGTACCAGATGCGAAAGACCGAGGACGGCTTCCACGCGCGCGTCACCTGCCGGCCGACGATGGCGCGGCAGGATCGGCCATTTTCCGCCTCGAAGGCGACCTCGTCCTCGATCCAGCGCTTGCCTTCGCCATCGCGCCAGTCCCAGCCGCGCCGCGTGCCGAGCGAGGCTCCCATGCTCAGCAGATCGTCGAGCCGTTCGGCCTCGCTGTAGCCACCCCGCATGACGGTCGCCACGGCGGGACGCCAGCGGGCGAACAACGTGGCAGCCCGCCACACGCACCAGCACGTGCCGAGCATCAATGCGGCAATGGCAAGCGTGAGCAGGTCGAGCGCGGTCATGCCCCGCGCTTATAGGCAAAACTGCTTAATGAACCGTCGGCCTGGCGAGCCTTGCCAGCCGCGGACGGACCATCGGCGTAGTGAGCGCGGTGGAGCCGACCGCCATCAGCAGCAGCGCGGTGAACGTCTGCGCGGTGATCACCTCCCTGTCGAGCAGGACGTTGACGAAGATTATCATGATCAGCGCCTTGGTCTGCAGCATCCAGCCGATCACGCTCGCCTCGCCCTTTTGCCAGCCGAGCAGCCGCCCGGCGAGATGAACTCCCAGCAGCTTCCCTGCGACCGACGCGATCAGCAGCACCCCGGCCGCCGCGAAGACCATCGCACCGTTGACGCCGAAGCTGGTGCGCAGTCCGGTCGAAAGGAAGAACACCGGCATGATGGTCAGCAGCAGGAAGTTGCGCATCGCGTCGAGCCGCGCGGTATCGAACCAGCGCGCGTCGAGCACGGCGCCGGCCAGGAACGCGCCAACCATGAAGTGCAGGCCGGACCAGTCGGCGCCGAACGCCACCACCGCAAGCCAGACCAGCGCCACATACCATCGATCGTCCTGAGGCAGCCTCTGCGTCGCCTTGCGCATGACGAAGGCTGCGACAGCGAAGGCGGCAAGGAACAGACCTTGCCGGCCGAGCCGCGACCAATCGAGCAGGATCAGCGCCAGCACCCCCCAGATCGCCACGTCGTCCAGGCTGGCATAGCGCAGCAGCCGCTGCCCCAGCGGCTGGCGGAACAGCCCGAGCTTTTCCATCAGCAGCACCAGGATGGGCAACGCGGTAACCGCGCATGCCATGCCTACGCCCAGCACCGCCTGCGGATAGGTGCCTTTCGGGCCGATCCAGCCCGGCTGTGCCAGCAGGATCGCCGCCGCCGCGGCACCCAGCAGCAGCGGGGCAACCAGCGCGCATCCCGCGGTCAACGCCGTTTCGCCGCGGTGCCGCCATGCGTCGGCCAGGTCCAGCTCCAGCCCCGCCACGAACACGAACATCATCACCGCCCACCACGCGATGCCGTTGAGCGCGGCAATCACCTGCGGATTGAACACGAAGGCGTAATAGGCGGGATAGGCTGCGCCCAGCACCCCGGGCCCGAGCAGGATGCCGCCGATGATCTGCACCACCACCAGCGGCGCGAAGCGGTCGGTTCGCGCCAGCCGCCACACGGCGTAAGGCACCGCCAGGATGATCGTCAACGCGATCAAGTAGATCTCGGTCGTGCCCATCAAGCTTCCTGCCCCCTGCCCTCACCCAGCTTGCCCGTTTACCCGGGTCCGCAAGGGCCGTCCCTGATCGCCATGCCGATGCGCGACACAAGGGCGAATACGAATTCAGCCCGCTTCCGGCCAGTCCAAAGCCCCTGAGGGCGGTCGAGCCGGCGTGGTTGACGCGATCTTGCGTTATGCGACCGGTGCCGCCCTCTGGGTGTGCTTAAGGGCTGTGGCCGCACCTTCCTGTTAGCCCTGTGTCCTACGACATAAGGGAGACCGACCGATGGGCCATCACCTGCACGAGAACTTCAATGCGGCCGAGGAATGGAAGGCCGCGCGCCTGACCGAGATCGAATTCGAGGAAATGGCCCGGGCGTTGAAGGCCGTGGCAAAGGCCCACGACCGTTCGTTTGACGACCTGCTCGATACTTTCGCGCGCCAGGGCCTTGCCGCCGCGCTCAGCCTGCTGGCCGCCAGCGACGGCGCCAGCACCACGGCCGAATACTACAACTACCGGTCACCCGCCGCCTGACAAACCGCTTGCGGAACGCTCGTGCGCCCTGTCCATTGCCCCGATGATCTTGCCGTTGTCGGCAGGGACAAGGAGCACGAGCAGCACGATGGCCCGCAGCGAAACCGATTCGATTGGCGCGATCGACGTTCCCGATGACGCGTACTGGGGCGCACAGACCCAGCGCAGCATCGAAAACTTTCCCTTCGGCGCGATGGAGCGGATGCCGCTCGGGATCATCCACGCGCTGGCCTTGGTCAAGCAGGCGGCCGCGCGGGTCAACCGGGCGCACGGGCTCGACCCGGCGCTTGGCCAGGCCATCGAAGCCGCCGCGGCCGATGTCGCCGCCGGGCGCTTCGACGACCAGTTTCCGCTGGTGATCTGGCAGACCGGCAGCGGCACGCAGAGCAACATGAACGTCAACGAGGTGATCGCCGGGATCGCCAACGAACGCCTTTCCGGCCAGCGCGGCGGCAAGAGCCCGGTCCACCCCAACGACGACGTCAATCGCGGCCAGTCGAGCAACGACAGCTTCCCGACCGCGCTCCACGTCGCTGCCGTCATCGCCCTGCACCGCGACCTGCTCCCTGCACTCGACCGGCTTCACGCCGCCCTAGATGCCAAGGCGCGGGACTGGGCACACCTCGTCAAGATCGGCCGCACCCATCTGCAGGACGCAACGCCGCTGACGCTGGGGCAGGAATTTTCAGGTTACGTCCGCCAGCTCGCCGCCGCGCGCGAACGCCTGTCCGATGCCGAGCGGCACCTGCTGCAACTCGCGCAAGGGGGCACGGCCGTCGGCACGGGCCTCAACGCGCCCGAAGGCTTTGCCGATGCCATTGCCAACGAACTGGCGCAGTTGACCGGCCACGCCTTCGAGACCGCGCCCAACAAGTTCGAAGCGCTCGCCAGCAACGATGCGCTGGTCCAGTTCTCGGCCACGCTGGCGACGCTCGCCGTGGCGCTGACCAAGATCGCCAACGACATCCGCCTGCTCGGCTCCGGCCCGCGTTCGGGCCTTGGCGAGCTCGATCTTCCCGCCAACGAACCGGGAAGCTCGATCATGCCGGGCAAGGTGAACCCGACGCAGTGCGAAATGCTCACGATGGTTGCCGCGCAAGTCATCGGCAATCACCAGGCCGTCACTGTCGGCGGGCTGCAGGGCCACCTCGAACTGAACGTGTTCAAGCCGATGATCGGCGCCGCCGTCCTCCGCTCGGTCCATCTCCTGTCGGTCGGCATGGCGAGCTTTGCCGAACGCTGCGTCGAAGGGCTGGAAGCGAACAAGGCACGCATCGCCGAGCTGGTAGAACGCTCGCTGATGCTGGTGACCGCGCTTGCGCCCGAGATCGGCTACGACAACGCCGCGAAGATCGCCAAGACCGCGCATGCCGAAGGCCTCTCGCTGCGCGAGGCGGGCCTGAAGCTCGGGCTGGTCGATGCCGCCACCTTCGACCGCGTGGTGCGACCGCAGGATATGGTGTGACCGGTCAGCTGAGGTTCGGGCGCAGCCAGCGCTCGGCCACGGCGAGATCCATTCCGCGCCGCGCGGCGTAGTCTTCCAGCTGGTCGCGCCCGATCGTGGCGACGCCGAAGTACTGGCTTTCGGGGTGCGCGAAGTAGAAGCCGCTCACCGCCGCGGTCGGCAGCATCGCCTGGCTTTCGGTCAGCGTGATCCCGGCGTTGGCGGGGGCATCCAGCAGGTCGAACAGGATCGGCTTCAGGCTGTGGTCGGGGCATGCCGGGTATCCCGGAGCCGGGCGGATGCCGCGATACTGCTCGCGGATCAGCGCCTCGTTGGTCAGCTGCTCGCCCGGCGCATAGGCCCACAGCGTGGTGCGCACGTGCGCGTGCAGACGCTCGGCAAACGCTTCGGCAAAACGGTCGGCCAGCGCTTTCAGCAGGATGTCCTGGTAATCGTCATTGTCCGCCTTGAAGCGGGCGAGGTGCGGCTCGATGCCGTGGATGCCCACGGCAAAGCCGCCGATCCAGTCGCCCGCCGGATCGATGAAGTCGGCCAGGCAGAAGTTCGCGCGGCCGCGGCTCTTGGCGAACTGCTGGCGCAGGAACGGCAGGTGCAGCGGCGGCTGCGGCCCTTCCAGATGCAGCACCACGTCATCGCCGTGGCGGGCACAGGGCCAGAATCCCGCCACCCCTTTGGCCGTCAGCCACTTTTCGGCGACGATCCTGTCCAGCATTGCGCGCGCATCGGCATAAAGGCTCCGCGCACTTTCGCCGACGATCTCGTCATCGAGGATCGCCGGATAGGTGCCCGCCAGCTCCCAGGCGCGGAAGAACGGCGTCCAGTCGAAGTATTCGACCAGATCGGACAGGTCCCAGTCCGGAAACACATGCAGCCCGGGCTGCTCGGGCGGCGGCGCCTTCTCGGTGAAGTCGGGCGCATAGGCGTTGTCGCGCGCTTCCTCCAGTCGCAGCAGCTTGGATTCGCCCTTGCCCGCCCGCGCCTCGCGCACGTGCTGGTAATCGGCGGCGGTCGCCTTGACGAAAGGATCGCGCTGCGTGTCCGACAGCAGCTGGCTGGCAACGCCCACCGCGCGGCTGGCATCGAGCACGTGCACCACCGGCCCGTCGTAGGCGGGGTCGATGCGCAGTGCGGTGTGCACCTTGCTGGTGGTGGCCCCGCCGATCAACAACGGGATCGACAGCCCGGCGCGGCTCATTTCCTCGGCCACGGTCACCATTTCGTCGAGCGATGGAGTGATCAGGCCGGACAGGCCGATCATGTCGACGTCTTCCTTGATCGCCGTGTCGATGATCGTGGACCACGGCACCATCACGCCAAGGTCGATCACCTCGTAGCCGTTGCACTGCAGGACCACGCCGACGATGTTCTTGCCGATGTCGTGAACGTCGCCCTTCACGGTCGCCATGATGATCCGGCCCTTGGCCTTGGCGCCGGCCTCCTTTTCCGCCTCGATGAACGGGATCAGGTGCGCGACCGACTTCTTCATCACGCGGGCGGACTTGACCACCTGCGGCAGGAACATCTTGCCCGATCCGAACAGGTCGCCGACCGTGTTCATGCCTTCCATCAGCGGGCCTTCGATCACCTCGATCGGACGACCGCCGCGCGCCGCGATCATCGCGCGCGCTTCCTCGGTATCGTCGACCACGTGGGCGTCGATGCCCTTGACCAGCGCGTGTTCCAGCCGGCGCACGACGTCCCAGCCGCGCCATTCCTCGGCCGCCTTCTCGGCAACGGCGTCCTTGCCCTTGAAGCTTTCGGCCAGCGTGATGAGCCGTTCGGTCGCGCCTTCATCGCGGTTGAGGATCACGTCCTCGCAGGCTTCGCGCAGCGCGGGGTCGATCTGGTCGTAGATGTCGAGCTGCCCTGCATTGACGATCGCCATGTCCAGCCCCGCCGGGATGGCGTGGTACAGGAACACCGAATGCATCGCCCGGCGCACGGTCTCGTTGCCGCGGAACGAGAACGACAGGTTCGATAGCCCGCCCGAGAAGTGGACGTGCGGGCACGCCACGCGGATTTCCTTCACCGCCTCGATGAAGTCGACCGCGTAGTTGTTGTGCTCCTCGATCCCCGTAGCCACGGCGAAGACGTTGGGATCGAAGATGATGTCCTCGGGCGGAAAGCCGATCCCGGTCAGCAGCTTGTAGGCGCGGGTGCAGATCTCGACCTTGCGCTGCTTGGTATCCGCCTGGCCCTTCTCGTCGAAGGCCATGACCACCACCGCCGCGCCATAGTCCATGCACTTGCGCGCGTGGTGAAGGAACGGCTCTTCGCCTTCCTTCATCGAGATCGAGTTGACGATCGGCTTACCCGAAACACACTTCAGGCCCGCCTCGATCACCTCCCACTTCGAGCTGTCGATCATCACCGGCACCCGCGCGATGTCGGGCTCGGCGGCGAGCAGCTTGAGGTAGGTGGTCATCGCCTCGACCGCGTCGAGCAGACCCTCGTCCATGTTGACGTCGATCACCTGCGCGCCGTTTTCGACCTGCTGGCGCGCGACCTCGATCGCCTTGGTATAGTCACCGGCAAGGATCAGCTTCTTGAACGCCGCCGAACCGGTAACGTTGGTGCGTTCACCAACGTTGACGAAGCGGGCGCCCGAAGATGTGGCGGAGGTGGTGGTCTGGGTCACGTCAAAAACTTCCGTTGAAAACCGGGCGTTGCAAGATCAGGCAGGCATCAGGAAAGGTTCGAGCCCGGCCAGCCGCGTCACCGTCTCGACCTGCGGCAGCGCGCGCGGGGCAAGGCCCGCGACCGCCCTGGCCATCGCCGCGATGTGCGCCGGCGTCGAACCGCAGCAGCCGCCCAGCACGTTGACCTGCCCCTTGTCCGCCCATTCCTTGACCAGCCCCGCAGTCGTTTCCGGCAGTTCGTCATAGGCGCCCAGTTCGTTGGGCAGGCCGGCGTTGGGATAGACCATGATCAGCGTGTCGGCATTTTCCGCCAGCGTGCGCACGTGCGGGCGCAGCTGCGTGGCACCAAACGAACAGTTGAGCCCGATCGTCACGGGCCTCGCATGGCGCACCGCGTACCAGAACGCCTCGACCGTGTGACCCGACAGGTTGCGGCCCGAAAGATCGGTCAGCGTCATCGACAGCATGATCGGCACTTCGCGCCCGATCTCCTGCTCGAGCTGTTTCACCGCCATGATCCCAGCCTTGGCGTTGAGCGTGTCGAACACCGTCTCGATCAGGATGAAGTCCGCGCCGCCTTCGACCAGTGCGGCGGCCTGTTCCTTGTAGACATCGACCAGCGTGTCCCAGTCGATCTCGCGGAAGCCCGGATCGTTGACGTCGGGCGACAAAGACAGCGTCTTGTTGGTCGGCCCGATGGCGCCCGCGACGAAGCGTGGGCGTACAATACCGTTTTTGGCATCCTTAGCCTGATATTCATCCGCCAGCCGCCGCGCCAGCTTCGCGCTCTCGACGTTGATCTCGCGCACCAGATGCTCCGCGCCATAATCGGCCTGGCTGATGCGGTTGGCGGAAAAGGTGTTGGTTTCGGCGATGTCCGCCCCCGCCTCGAAATAGGCGCGATGGATCGCCTCGGGCACTTCCGGCTTGGTCAGCGCAAGGATGTCGTTGTTGCCCTTCTGGTCCTTCGACAGGCCCAGCGTGCCGGCATAATCCGCTTCGGCGAGCTTCCAGTTCTGGATCTCGGTGCCGAACGCGCCATCGGTGATCAGGATGCGCTGGGCGGCTTGCGCGAGGAAATCGGCGCGCGCTTGCGAAGGAGTCAGCATCAGGCGGTCTTTCCGGTGACGGGGCGCAGGCCGAGCAGGTGGCAGGTCGCATAGGACAGGTCGGCGCGGTTGAGCGTATAGAAGTGGAAGTCGCGCACGCCGCCCGCATAGAGCCGGCGGCACAAGTCGGCAGCCATCACCGCCGAAACGAGCCCGCGCGGGCCGGGGCGTTCGTCCAACCCCTCGAACATCGCTTCCATCCACGCCGGGATCTCGGTGTTGCCGCTCATCCGGCGGATCGCGGCGAAGTTGGTCACCGGCATGATGCCCGGCAGGATCGGCGCGGTGATCCCGGCCGCCAGCGCCTTCTCCTGGAAGCGGAACCAAGCGTCGGTCGAAAAGAAGAACTGGCTGATCGCGCGGGTCGCGCCCGCATCCAGCTTGCGCTTCAGGTTGTCGAGATCGGCCTCGAGGCTGACCGCATCGGGATGACCTTCAGGGTAGGCGGCCACCGAGATCTCGAAGTCGTGGCGCTTCTTCAGCCCTTCGACCAGCTCGGCGGCATTGCGATAGCCGTCTGGGTGCGGCGTGAAGCGCCCACCGTCCGACGGCGGCGGATCGCCGCGCAGCGCCACGATGTGGCGCACGCCCGCGTCCCAGTACTGGTCGGCAATCTCGTCGATCTCGGCCTTGCTCGCCGCAACGCAGGTAAGGTGCGCGGCGGGCACGAGGTCGGTCTCCTTCACCAGCCGCGCCACGGTCGCATGAGTGCGTTCGCGCGTGGTGCCGCCCGCGCCATAGGTCACCGAGACGAACTTGGGCGCAAGCGGGGCCAGCGTGACCACCGTTTCCCACAGCTGCGCGGCCATCGCCTCGCTCTTGGGCGGGAAGAATTCGAACGACACCGCGATATCGCCGGGGAGCCCCCCGAACAGCGGCTGGTCGAGCACCTGGTCCTTGGTCATCCTGTCCTCCGGAGCGGGGTCGCTCCTGCATCCTGTTCGCGCACGCCGATCCAGATCTTGACGATCAGTTCGTGCCCGGCGAGCGCGCGCTCGGCTTCCATGCGGTAGCCGGCCTCGTTGAAAAGGGTGTTCATCTGCGCATCGGAAAACCCGAGGCGCGCGTGGGCGTGACGTTCGCGCAAGTCCTCGCGACCGTGCGCGGCAAAGTCGACGATCGCCAGCCGTCCGCCGGGACAGGTCACGCGCGCGGCTTCCGCCAGCACCAGTTCGGGCGCCTGCGCATAATGCAGCACCTGGTGCAGCAGCACGGTATCGAAGCTCGCCCCATCGAACGGCAGGTCGGTGAAATCGCCACGTACCAGCTCGAACCGGTCGGTCGGCAGGTCCTGCAGGCGCGCGCGGGCAAGCCGCAGCATTTCGGGGCTGCGATCAAGGCCCGTCACCTTGGCGGCGCGATCGGCAAACAGTTCGGCCATGCGGCCCGTGCCGGTGCCGATGTCGAGCAGTCGGCCGAGGCTGTCGGCGCCCAGCAGTTCCGCCAGCGCCAGCTCGACCGGCCCATCGGCGATGTGCAGGCTGCGCAAGCTGTCCCATTCCTCGGCATGGGCGGCGAAGTAGTCCTCGGCGCTGGCCTGCCGCGCCGCGCGGATCGCGTCGAGGTGATGGCGATCGCCCGCACATTCGGCGGCGAAGGCAGGATCGCTCGCCTCGCCCACCGCGAGCAGGCCGGCAAGCGCCGACTTAAGGTTCGCCTGCCCCTCGCCCGATGCCGCGCGCAGGAATACCCAGCCGCCTTCGCGACGGCGTTCGGCAAGGCCGGCATCGCACAGGATCTTGACGTGGCGCGATACGCGCGGCTGGCTCTGGCCCAGCACTTGCGCGATTTCGCCCACGGCCAGTTCCATGCTGGCAAGCAGCCGCATGATCCGCAGGCGCGTCGGATCGGCAAGGGCGCGAAGGGAGTCCAGCAGGGTCACGCAAGGGGCATATAAAGCATTCTTTATATGGGTCAACAAACGGACGCTCCGCCCGTTGTCGTTTTTGGCGCGCGTCGTCCTTGTCCGCCGCATTTTTGTGGCCTTGATGGTGGCAGGGCGATAGAACCGGGCCCGAGCCGGCAAAAGGCCGGTCAAGTCCATGATTTCCTTCGAGAGGGACCCGATGAAGAAGTTCGCCATCACGGCTTTCGCTGCTGCCGCTGCGCTTTCGCTCGCCGCCTGCGGCAAGTCCGACGATGCCTCGCAGGAAGCCGCGCCCGACAACGTCGAAATGCCGGCTGACGATCTTCCGGCGGTTGAACCTTCCGCCGCCGCGCCTGCGCCGCAAAGGGAAGTCGCCCCCGCTGCCGATGCCTCGCAGGCTGCACAGAGCGCCGAGGATGCCGCCAAGAGCGCGGCCGACAGCGCAGTTTCGGCGGCCGAGGCTGCCCGTGCGGCCGCCGCCGCAGCGGAAACCGGCACCGACAAGCCCGCCGCTCCGCCGCAGCAGTAAGCGCGTCCGATGCGGGGGGCATTGGCTGCCGCGCTTCTGGTGCTGCCACTGGGGCTGGGCGCGTGTTCGAAAGACACCGACCCCGGCCCCGGCGGCACCACCGTGGGCGAAGCCAAGGCGCTCGACAAGGCGGCCGAGCGGCTCGAGGCGCGCCCGCGTCCCCCGCTCGACGAAGCGACCGTGCCCGCCGACCTCGCCGCGATTCCCGGCGTTGCGGCGAGCGATCAGCCCTGAGCGTCAGGGTTTTCGCATCAAGGCTTTGGCGTCAGGGCTTGAACGTCAGTCGAACGATACCTTGCCGCGTCCGGCCTTGATCGCGCCGCGCTTCTTCTTGCCTTCCAGCCGCGCCGTCTTGCCCACGCGGTTGAGCCGCGACTTGGCGCGCCTTGCCGGCAGGTTGCACGCTTCGCGCAGCAGGTCGGCCAGCCGCTTGCGCCCGTCCTCGCGGTTCTGTTCCTGCGTGCGATAGCTGCGCGCGGTCAGCACGATCTCGCCCTTGGCGGTCATCTTGGACCCGGCGAGGTCCTTCAGGCGATCGAACACCTCGGGCGGCAGGCGCAGCGCAAAGACGTCGAGCCGCAGCTGCGCCGCCGTCGCCACCTTGTTCACGTTCTGCCCGCCCGGTCCCGCCGCGGCGATGAAGCTCTCCTCGACCAGCGCCATGGCCCGGCCGACCAGGGCATCGGCATCGATCACAGCGTGAAACCGAGCGCCCTGAAATCGTCAGGGATCGGCGCGTCGGCCACGACCGGCGGCTTGCCGTCGCGCGGCACTTCGAGCCGCAGAGCGTGGAGCAGGGTTCGCCCGGTCCCGTCACCATCTCCATAGACCGGATCGCCGACCAGCGGCTGGCCCAGCCCTTCCAGCGCATGGACGCGGATCTGGTGGGTGCGGCCGGTTTCGGGCCGGAACTCGACCAGCGAAAGGCCATCGTGTTGGGCCAGCACCTTCCAGTGCGTGCGCGCGGGCTTGCCCTTCTTCGCCGCGATCATCCGCCAGCCGTTCGCCGCCGAGCTGATCTTGGACAGCGCCAGGTCGATCGTGCCGTGCTTCAGCTCGAACGTCCCCTGCACCACGCCGAGATAGACCTTGGTCACGCTGCGCGCCTCGAACGCCGCCGAAAAGCGCTTGAGCGCCTTGGGGTTGCGCGCCAGCAGCAGGCAGCCAGAAGTATCCCGGTCGAGCCGGTGCACCGGCGCCGGCGCACGCTGGAAGCCGAAGCGCAGTTCGTCGAGGTAATCGTCGAGGCTCACGCCCCCGGCGCGCGGGGTATCGAGCGGCAGGCCTGCCGGCTTGTCGATCACCAGCGCTTCGCCGTCTTCGAACAGGATCGGGAAATCGATCACGCCACCGCTCCTGCAATGCGCCGCAGCGCTTCATCGAGCCGCGCGTCGTCCGCGGCGAAGGAAATGCGAAAACCGTCGCGCCCGCCAAACGCCGAGGCCGGCACGATCGCGACGCCGTGTTCGAGCAGGTGCATCGCCAGCGCGTCGTCATCGCCGAAGCGGGCCATCAGGGGCGCGGCATCGACCATGCAATAGAACGCGCCGTCGGGCACCGGCGCCGCAAGGCCCGGAATCGCGTTGATCGCCGCCACCACCCGGTCGCGCCGCACGCGGAAACGCTCGCGCCAGTCGGCCAGGAAATCCTGCGGCCCGGCGAACGCGGCCACGGCGGCGGCCTGGCTGATCGAGGCGGGATTGCCCGAAGAATGCGACTGCAGCTTGGCCATCGCCTGGATCAGCCACAGCGGCCCTGCCGAAACGCCGATGCGGAAGCCGGTCATCGCGTGGCTCTTCGACACGCCCGAGACCGTCAGCACCCGTTCGGCCAGGTCCGGACATTCCACCGCCAGCGTGGCGTGCGCTCCTTCGACATAGCGCAGCGGGGCGTAGATATCGTCGCTCATCGCCAGCACGCGCGGATGGCGGCGCAGCACCTCGCCAATCGCTCGGATTTCCTCGGCGGAATAGGTCGCGCCGGTGGGATTGCCGGGGCTGTTGAGCAGCAGCCAGCGCGTGGCAGGCGTGATCGCCGCCTCGAGCTGCGCCGCGCTGATGCGAAAGCCGCTTGCCGCTGTCGTCGGCAGGTCCACCACCGTGGCGCCGGCAAAGCGCACGATCTCGGGATAGCTGACCCACCACGGGCTCGGCACCAGCACTTCGTCACCGGGATCGAGCGTCGCCAGCAGTGCGTGGAAGATCGCCTGCTTGCCCCCCGCGCTGACGATCACCTGCGCGGGCGGGACGACCAACCCCAGGTCCCGCTCGAAATGGAGCGCCGCCGCCTTCCTCAGCGCCGCCGTGCCGGCCACGGCGGTGTAGCGCGTGTCGCCGGCATCGAGCGCCTGCTTGGCCGCCTCGATCACGTGCGCGGGCGTGGCGAAGTCGGGCTCACCCACCGACAGCGAGATTACGTCCTTGCCCTCGGCGCGCAGCTCCATCGCGCGGTCGGTCATGGCCGTGGTGCGCGAAGGCGCAATGCGCGAAAGCGCGGCGGAAAGCGGATGGGACATGGTCTTGCGTTACTCGCCGTGGAACCGCGCCGGGCACAGCCCGCGCACGGCGTTGCCGACGAAGAACCCGCCGGAAAGATCTTCAAGGGTCAGGTCGGCCTCTTGCGCGCGGCCTTCTTCGATCAGGCTGCGCCGCAGGACACCCGGCAGCAGGCCCGACGCGGCGCGCGGCGTCAGCAGCCGGCCGTCGCGCTCCACGAACAGGTTGGTGAAGCTGCCTTCGGTGACAAGGCCGTCGTCGCGCACCAGCACGGCTTCGCCGGCCCCGGCGCGCCTGGCCACCTTGAGCGCCTCTTCGTAAAAGCCGCGATCGCTCGACTTGTGGCGCAAGCGCCAGTCGCCGCTGGAAACCGGCAGCGGCAGCGCGATGCAGCCGACCGGGCCGGCAAACGGCGCCGGCATGGCGCCCGCTTCCAGCGCGTACGCCCCGCCGCGCGCAATCACGAGCCGCACCTTCGACGGCGCTTCCAGATCGAAGCACAGCGCATGGATCGCGTTGCGCACGGCGTGTCGGTCGAACGTGAAGCCCAGCTCCGCCGCACTCGCCTTGAGCCGTTCGAGATGGAGTTCCAGCAGCGCGATCCCGGCGACGGGATCGAACGCCATGGTCTCGATCAGGTCGGCACTGCCCGCAGAAAGACGCAAGAAACTCCCCTTCACCACGCATTCGCGCCACTCGCGCGCTGGGGTTGAATCGGCCACGAGACCGGATCCGACCCCCATGGTGGCGCGACCCCCCTGGGCGCCCCCGTGATCGGGGACGAGACGTAGCGTCCGAATTGCCACATTGAACGCCGCATCGCCAGTGCTGTCCAAACGGCCCACCGCACCGCAGTAGTTTCCACGCGCGTCGCGCTCGACCGCGTCGATCAGCTCCATCGCGCGGATCTTGGGCGCGCCGGTGATCGATCCGCAGGGAAAGATTGCCCGCAGCAGGTCCGCCGCACTCCGGTCGGGCTGCAACTGCGCCCGCACCGTGGTCACCATCTGGTGGACCGTAGGATACGTCTCGACCGCGAAGGGTGCCTCCACCCGCACCGATCCCGGCTCTGCCACGCGCGACAGATCGTTGCGCATCAGGTCGACGATCATCAGGTTTTCGGCGCGGTCCTTGGGGTTGGCGGCCAGTTCCTCGCGCAGCGCTTCGTCTTCGGCCACATCGCGCCCGCGCCGCGCGGTGCCCTTCATCGGCCGCACGCTGACCGCGCCATCGCGCAGCTTGAAGAACAGCTCGGGCGAAAACGACAGGTGCCAGTGCGCCCCGTCCCAGATCAGCCCGCCATAGCCCGCGCGCGCATCGGCCCGGATCGCGGCGTAGATCGCCAGCGGATCGCCGCTCCACGTGCCGCCAAGCGGAAAGGTCAGGTTCGCCTGGTAGATGTCCCCGGCACGGATCGCCTGGGCGATCCGGTCGAACGCGGCCCCATAACCCCCCGGCGATACCTGCGGATCGAGCGGCCCGAGCCGGCCCGAGCCTGCCGATTCCTGCTTCAGCCAAACCTCAACTTCGCTTGAGGTCATCTCCAGCCACGTGGAAAACCGCGCAAACCACACCAGCGGCCCCGCCGCACCCGTGCGCCGTGCGGCCAGCGGCTGCAATCGCGGTTCGAGCGCGAGCCCCGCTTCATAGGCGATGAATCCCGCCCATTCGCCCGGCGTCGCGGCAATCCGCTCCAGCGCGGGCAGCACCTCGTCGGCACGGCGCGCGACGACGATCTCCTGCGCGCCGGTATAGAGCCGCGAAGGACTGGCGCCCTCGGTGCGGGCATCGTCGAGCAGGATGAAGGGTGCGCGCATGGAAACAGCCGCGCGCTTTAGCGGCTCGCGCGCACCGATGCAAAAGCGCGATCCGGCCGCTGCCCCAAGGGCCGGACAGGGACGTGCTGCCCGATCCGGCCCTTCTTCCCCGTTTGCAAACGCCCGCGCGCGACCTAAACCTCCATGGTGACGGCAGTGAAGGACTGGGACTGATGGGCGAGATCGTGATCGGGCTGGGCGCGGACGGACAGCAGCAGGTGCTGCGGCTCGATCGGGCGAACCGCCACGGGCTGGTGGCGGGCGCAACCGGCACGGGCAAGACGGTGACGTTGCAGGGCATCGCCGAACAGTTCAGCCGCGCCGGCGTGCCGGTGTTCCTGGCCGACGTGAAGGGCGATCTATCCGGCATCTCGATGCCCGGCAGCCCCACCTTCAAGAACGCCGACAAGCTGGAGGCGCGGGCCAAGGAAGTCGGCATCGCCGACTACGCCTATGCTGATAACCCGTCGGTGTTCTGGGACCTTTATGGCGAAGCCGGCCACCCGATCCGCACGACCATTTCGGAAATGGGCCCGGTGCTGCTCGCCCGCCTGCTCGGCCTCAACGAAACGCAGGAAGGCGTGCTCAACATCGCCTTCCGCTATGCCGATGATAACGGACTGCTGCTGATCGACCTTGCCGACCTGCAATCGGTGCTGGTCGCCTGCGCCGAAGCGGCAAGCGAGTTGGCGACGAAATACGGCAACGTATCCAAGGCCAGCGTCGGCACGATCCAGCGCCAGCTGCTCGCCTTCGAAAGCCAGGGCGCGGACCGCTTCTTTGGCGAACCCGCGTTCGAGATCAACGACTTCCTCAAGCTCGACGACCAGGGGCGCGGCATGGTCAACGTGCTCGCCGCCGAAAAGCTGATGCAGAGCCCCAAGCTCTACGCCACGTTCCTGCTCTGGCTGCTGTCCGAACTGTTCGAGGCGCTGCCCGAAGTCGGCGATCCCGAAAAGCCAAGCCTCGTGTTCTTCTTCGATGAAGCACACCTGCTGTTCGACGATGCCCCGCAGGCGCTGTTCGACAAGGTCGAGCAGGTCGTCCGCCTGATCCGGTCGAAGGGCGTGGGCGTCTACTTCGTCACGCAGAACCCGATCGACATTCCCGAAAAGATCGCAGGGCAACTCGGCAACCGCGTGCAGCATGCCCTGCGCGCGTTCACCCCGCGCGACCAGAAGGCGATCCGCGCGGCAGCGGAAACCTTCCGCATCAATCCCGATCTCGATGTCGAAAAGGTGATCACCGAGCTGAAGGTGGGCGAAGCGCTCGTTTCCACGCTCGATGCCGATGGCGCGCCGGGCGTGGTCCAGCGCACGCTGGTGGCGCCGCCGCGTTCGCGGCTTGGCCCGGTCACGCCCAAGGAGCGTGCGGTGATCCAGTCGGTCAGCCCGTTCGACGGCAAGTACGACACCGCCGTCAACCGCGAAAGCGCCGCCGAAGTGCTGGCGCAGAAGGCGGCCGATGCAGCGGCGGCGGCGAAGCAGGTGGAAGAACAGGGCGAAGTCGCCCAGCGCGGTGCCGCGCGCCAGAGCCCCAGCCTGTGGGGCAAGGCGGGCAAGGCCGCCGTCGGCGCGGTGGCAAGCTCGGCAGGCGCGGTGATCGCGGCCGAGATCATGGGCAAGAAATCGCGCGCCTCGCCGGTGTCCTCGGGCCTTACCGCGGTGGTCGGCACGGTCGCCACGCAGATCGGCGGCGCCGCCTTCGGCCGCTTCGCGCGCGGGCTGCTCGGCGGCTTGCTGCGGTAGATCGCGCTACGACAAAGGAAGCCGCAGTTCGGCGGTAAGCCCGGCAATCCGCCCGCTGCCGACCTGCCCGCCTTCGGGGCGGTTGATCAGCATCAGACTGCCGCCGTGCTGTTCGGCAATTGCGCGCGCCAGCGCAAGGCCCAGTCCCGCGCCGCCGGTGGCGCTGTTGCGCGATGCTTCCAGCCGGGTGAACGGCTCCATCATCCGCGCGATGTCGGGATCGGGAATGCCGGGGCCATCGTCCTCGATGCGCAGCACCGCATGGCGCCCGTCGCGCGCCAGCGAGACGCGCGCCCTGGTGCCATAGCGCAGCGCGTTGGAGACGAGGTTGCGCAGGCCCCGGCGCACCCAGGTGGGGCGCAGGCGCAGCACCATGCGCTCGGTCTCGCCCAGTTCGACGTCCTCGCCCATGTCCTCGTATTCGCCCACCACATCGGCGACGAGCGCGGACAGCTGCGTGCTTTCAACGGGATCGGTCGGGCGGCCGACGCGGGCGAGCGAGAGGATGTCGTCCAGCGAGCGGGTAATGTCCTCGATCGTTGCCGCCATCCGCGCGCGCTCGGCATCGTCGTCCACCGCCTCGATCCGCACGCGCAGCGCGGCGAGCGGGGTCTTCAGGTCATGGCCGATCGCGCCCAGCATCACGTCCTTTTCGTCGAGCAGCGAGACGATGCGATGTTCCATCGCGTTGTGCGCGTCGATCAGCCGCTGCACGTCCTCGGGCCCTTCGGGCGCCAGCTGCCCGTCGATCGAACGGTCCGCGGCGAAGCTTTCCACCCGGCGAGTCAGCGCCTTCAATGGCCGCGCGATGCGGCGCAGGATCAGGGCGGTGGCGCCAACCAGCGCGATGTAGATGAACACCGTCTGCAGCGCGATCGACATCAGGATGCGGCGTTCGTCGGCAGGGACCATCACGCGGGCCACCAACCAGCGGCCGTCGGACTGGCGCAGCGCAGCGATCGCCAGGCGTGGCGGATCTTCGCCGCTGTCGGCCAGCGGTCCTCGCCGGCTGCGCATGTACCACCGGCCGATGAGAGGATCGGCCCAAGGCCGGCGCTCCAGCACCACCACCTGCGGGGCCGTCACGCCTTGCGCTTCCAGCATGTCGTGCAGCAGGCTTTCGGCATCGCTGCGGCGGCGGTCGGTCGCGGCGGGGGCGAAGTTCGGCTCGACCGTCAGCCGCAGGCTGCGGGGCAGGCGAAACAGGTCGTTCGGCGGACGACGCAGGCGCGCCTCAGGATCGCCCGGCAGCGTCGGCGGGCCCGCCCGCCTTGCCCGGGGCGGTCCGGCGGGGGGGCCATCGAGCGGTCCTCTTCCATCGAGACCCGGTAGGCCTTCGGGCCGGGGGGCACCATCCGGAGGAGGAGGCCCTTCTGGCGGCGCCTGGCCGAGCAGGCGGAAGGCGAGCCCGCTGACCATGGCATTGATGTGCCGTTCGCGCTGCGCCCGCCAGATCAGCCCGGAGGAGAGGCCCTGCGCCACCAGCAGCGCCAGCGCGATGGCCAGCAGCATCTGGCCCTGCAGGCTGCGCGGCCAGATTGGCAGGGCACGCACCCGGCGCGCGACGTTTGAAGCAAGGCCGATCACGGGACGCGCGATCAGTCGGTCGCCGGGCGCTTGCGCACTTCGGCGGCCAGCATGTACCCCCCGCCCCAGACGGTCTGGACGAGCTGGGGATTGCGGCTGTCCACCTCGATCTTGCGGCGCAGGCGGCTGATCTGGTTGTCGATCGCGCGGTCGAACAGGTGCGCTTCGCGGCCCTGCACCATGTCGAGCAGGCGGTCGCGGTCGAGCACCTGGCGCGGATGGTCGA
This sequence comes from Novosphingobium olei, assembly GCF_037076535.1. Classification (NCBI taxonomy): domain Bacteria; kingdom Pseudomonadati; phylum Pseudomonadota; class Alphaproteobacteria; order Sphingomonadales; family Sphingomonadaceae; genus Novosphingobium; species Novosphingobium olei. The sequence goes on from NZ_AP029021.1 coordinate 3,593,378, forward strand.
GGAAGGCGAGCAACAGGCGGAACTCGGCCGAGGAAATCGCCACGACGGCGCCTTCGGGATCGGTCAACCGGCGCTTGAGCGGATCGAGGCACCAGCCTTCGAACTCGTAGACGAAGGCGTCGCTGGTCTCGGCTGGCTGGCGCGAGGCGCGGCGCAGCACGCTGCGGATGCGGGCGACCAGTTCGCGCGGATCGAACGGCTTCACCACATAATCGTCGGCGCCGATCTCCAGCCCGACGATCCGGTCGGTCGCTTCGCCACGCGCGGTGATGAAGATGACCGGAAGGTGCCGCGCCTCCACCAGATGGCGGCAGAGCGAAAGGCCATCCTCGCCCGGCATCATGATGTCGAGCAGGGCGATGTCGGGCAGCCCCTCGGCCAGACGGCTGCGCGCTTCCGCCGCGGTGCCGGCCTGCGTCACGGCGAACCCCTGGCGGCCAAGATAGTCCGCCAGGGGTTCGCGCAGGGCCGGTTCATCGTCGACAAGCAGGACACTGATGGGCGTGGTATCGTTCATCGCACCGGCTTATCGCATTTCCCGCAGCAGATCACTCTCCCGGGGGCGGGGGCGGCATGTCGCCCATTCCGCCCATCGGTTCACCGTCGCGGGCGCGCGGACGCATCGCCTGGAAGGCGGCGCGGCGCTCCTCGCGCGTGATCTTGCCGTCGTGATTGGTATCGACCTTGTCGAAGTGCGCCTTCACCGCGGCATCGTATTCCGCCCGGGTGACGACGCCATCCTTGTTGGCATCGGCCATCATCGCCACCATCGGCCCACCCATCATGTCGCCGCCAGGACCGCCATGGCCGGGTCCGCGCATGCCGCGGTGGCCGCGCATCGGGCCATCGGGTCCGCCAGCCATCGGGCCACCGGCACCAGCAGGAGGTGGCGGCGGAGCCCCGGGTTCGCCGCGTCCGGGGCCATCCATCGGCCCCTTCATCGCGCGATGGTGGGCAACGAATTCGTCGCGGCTGATCGATCCGTCATGGTTGGTGTCGATCTCGTCGAACTTCTTGGCCAGCTTCGCGTCGCGATCGGCCTGGTCAAGCTTGCCGTCGCCGTTGACGTCGAGCTTCGTCCACATCTCGTCGGCCTTGGCCTTCGCTTCGGCCCAGGTCACTTCGCCATTGCCGTCGGCATCGGCGCGCATCGGGCGGGTCTTGCCATCGGGCGCGGCGGCATAGAGGGCACCAGCGCCCAGCAGCATCGCTGCGGCGGACAGGCCCAGGGCATATTTCTTCATGGTCATCGGCTTCGGTCCCCAAGGGAAGAGGGAGGAAGCTGCAGCAGGCGGCGCCGGGGCGGCGGCCGAAGGGGGAGTGTCCGCCTGCCCTACCGTACAGATGGGGGAGTGGGACCGACCGCTGCAGCTTCCTTGAAAACCGATATAAGCACCGCTTGTCGCGCAACTATGCCGCGAGCCCATCGATTTTGTCGCAGTTTGTCGCGCGATGCGGCGCGCCTTACCCCATGACGAAGGCGTTGAGCTTGTTGCCATCGGGATCGCGGAAGTAGGCGGCATAGAACCTGTCGCCATCGCCGCGCGGACCCGGAGCGCCCTCGCACGAGCCGCCGTTGGCGAGCGCGATGGCGTGAAGCCGGTCGACCTGCGCCTTGTCCTTCGCTTCGAGCGCGACCATCACGCCGTTGCCCACGCTGGCCGGCTGACCATCGTACGGCAGGGTCAGGCCGATCCCGGCGCCACCGTCGGGCGTGCCCCAGGCGATCGCGCCGGCCCATTCCATCATCCGCCCGGTGCCGAGCTCGGCGGCGATGGCGTCATAGAACACCGCACCGCGGGCAAGATCGCTGGTGCCGAGAGTAACGTATCCGATCATCGTGGTTCTCCCTCATGTCCGCCCGACTCGCTGCGGTGGACGCCATGATGGAGAACATATCACGAACATCTTCACTCGCAAGCCAGTTCAAAGCGGCGCGCAGGCCGCCTTCAGCCAATCGAGATCGGCGCCGGAAAGCTGCGGCGAGAGCAGTTCGAACGTGCGCGCGTGATAGGCATTCCACCAGTCGCGCTCCTCGCGCGTCAGCAGGCTTTGGTCCACCAGCGCGCGCTCGATCGGCACGTGGGTCAGCGTCTCGAAGCCATAGAATTCGCCCTCGGCGCCAGCGATCTCGCGCCGTTCGACCAAGATCAGGTTCTCGATGCGGATGCCGTATTCGCCGGTCTTGTAGTAGCCGGGCTCGTTCGACAGGATCATGCCGGGCACCAGGTCCTGCCCGGTGCCGGCCTGCCCGCCCGCTGCCTTGGCGATGCGCTGCGGCCCTTCGTGCACCGACAGGAAGCTGCCGACGCCGTGGCCGGTGCCGTGCGCGTAGTCGAGCCCCGCTTCCCACAGGAACTGGCGCGCAAAGGCGTCGAGCTGGCTGCCCGCGGTGCCCCGAGGGAACACCGCGCGGGCGAGCGCGATATGGCCCTTGAGCACGCGGGTGAAGCGGTCCTTCACCTCCGCCGGGGGTGCACCGGGGCCGATCCATACGGTGCGCGTGATGTCGGTGGTGCCATCGACGTACTGCCCGCCCGAATCGACCAGGTAGACGCTGTTGGGCTCGAGCGCGCGGTTGGTCTCCTCGCTGACGCGGTAGTGCACCACCGCCCCGTTCGGCCCCGCGCCCGAGATCGTGTCGAACGAAAGGTCGCGCAGCAGCCCGCCCTCGGCGCGGAACGCCTCCAGCTTGTCCGAGGCGGAAAGTTCGCTCACCCCGCCCTGTGGCGCGGTCGTCGTCACCCAGTGCAGGAAGCGGGCCACGGCAGCGCCATCGCGTTCCTGCGCCGCCTTGTGCCCGGCCTGTTCGACCGGGTTCTTGATCGCCTTGGGCAGCACGGTGGGATCGGTCACCGCCACCACGCTGGCGCCCGCGCGTTCCAGCGTCTCGAAGATCGCGGCCACCGCGCGCTCGGGATCGGCGGCCACCTTCTTGCCGGCCAGCGCCTGCAGCGCGGGCACGAAGGCATCGCGCGGGGCGATCCGCACGGCGTTGCCGAGGTGCGCGACAAGCTCCGGCGTCACCTTTTCGGGCGCGATGAACAAGTCGGCGGTGCCATCGGCATGGGCCAGCACGAACGAGAGCGCGACCGGCGTGCGCTCGACGTCGCTGCCGCGCACGTTGAGCAGCCAGGCGATCGAATCGAGCGCCGAGATCACCACCGCATCGACCTTGTTGTCGGCCAGCCATTCGGCCACGGCGGCGCGCTTTTCATTGCCCGATTGCCCGGCGTGGGCATCGGCATGGACCAGCGCGGGGGCGAGCGATGGCGCGGGCTGGTCTTCCCACACCGCGTCCACCGGATTGCCTTCGACCGCGACGAGCTTGCCGCCGTTCGCGCCGAGCGCCTTGGCCACGCCACCCGCCCAGCCCTTCGAATGGAGCCACGCGTCATACCCGATGGTCGCACCTTCGGGCGCGTTCTGCGCCAGCCACGCCGCCACCGAGGTCTGCGGCACCGACTGGTATTCCCAGAAGCGCCCGTCGACCTGATCGCGCACCTGCAGCGTATAGCGCCCGTCGACGAAGATCGCCGCCTTGTCCTTGAGGACCACGGCGGTCCCCGCCGAACCGCCGAAGCCGGTCAGCCAGGCGAGCCGCTGGGCATAGCCGCCGACATATTCGCTCATGTGTTCATCGGAAATCGGGATAACGAAGCCGTCGAGGCCGCGCGCCGCCAATTCCTTGCGCAGCGCATCGAGGCGGGCTTCGTGGGTGTGCATCAGCATGGGTCTTGTCCTGTGCGCAAATGTCGTTCGCCTTGCGGGCGTGATGCGGGGAACATAGATGCGAGGGATGGAACAAACCACCCCTGCAACTCCGCCGGCCACTCCGCCAATCGCGCCCAAGAAGCCGTCGAGCTTCACCCGCCACGGCATCACCGTGTCCGACGATTACGCTTGGCTGCGCGATCCGGGCTATCCCAAGGTCGAGGACGCGGAGGTGCTCGATCACCTCAAGGCGGAAAACGCCTGGTTCGAAGCGCGGATGCAGCCGCACCAGGGCACGATCGACGCGCTGTTCACCGAAATGCGCGCGCGCGTGAAGGAGGCCGACAAGTCCGTGCCGCAGAAGGACGGCGATTTCCTCTACTGGATCGAATTCGAGGAAGGCGCCGAATACAAGAAGTGGTGGCGCCGCCCGGTGGGCGCGGCGGACGATGGCAGCGCCGACGAACTGATCCTCGATGAAGTCGCGCTCGCCGCCGGCCACGACTATTTCCGCCTCGGCGCGATCTCGGTCTCCAACGATGGCAGCAAGCTTGCCTGGAGCGTCGACGACAACGGCTCCGAACGCTTCACCGCGCGAATCAAGGTGATCGCCACCGGCGAAGTCCTGCCCGACGTGATCGAAGGCACCAATTCGGGCCTGATCTGGGTCAAGGGCGACAGCGGCCTCGTCTATTCGCTCGCCAACGAGAACTGGCGCACCGACAACGTCCGCCTGCACTGGCTCGGCCAGCCGGTCGATCAGGATGTCGAACTCTATCACGAAGACGACGAAGGCTTCCGCGCCGGCGCCGCGCTGTCCGCCAACGAAAAGTGGCTGATCCTGTCGACCGGCGATCATGAAACCAGCGAAGTGCGGCTCGTCCCCGCCGACGATCCGCTGGCGCCGCTCAAACTGGTCAAGGCGCGGCAGGCAGGCGTGGAATACGATGTCGACGTGCGCGACGACACGCTGTTCGTCCACACCAACGACACCCACGAAAACTTCCGCCTCGCAACGGCACCGCTTGCCGCGCCCGGCGAATGGACCACGCTGATCGAAGGCAGCGACGATTTCTACCTGACCGGGTTCGACCTGTTCCGCGATTTCTACGTCGTCGAGGGCCGGGTGCGCGGGCTCGACCGGATCGAGGTGCGCTATTACGACGATCCCGCCCGGATCGAGCCGATCACCTTCCCCGAAGCGAGCTACGAGGCGAGCCTTGGCGACAATCCCGAATGGGCGGTCGAAAAGCTGCGGGTGAGCTATGAATCGATGGTCAGCCCGGCCTCGGTCTATGACTACCACGTCGCCGACAAGTCGCTCGAACTGCTCAAGGTGCAGGAAATCCCCAGCGGCTACGATGCCTCGCTCTATGAAACCGCGCGGCTCGAAATCACGGCGCGCGATGGCACGCGCGTGCCGGTCTCGGTGGTCTGGCGCAAGGATCGCGCAGAGGGTGGCCCGCTCCACCTCTATGGCTATGGCGCCTATGGCATCGCCATTGGCCCGGGCTTCTCGACCACGCGGCTCAGCCTCGTCGATCGCGGCTTTGCCTATGCCATCGCCCACATCCGCGGCGGCGACGACCTCGGCCGGCGCTGGTACAAGGACGGCAAGCTCGACAAGCGCACCAACACCTTCAACGATTTCGTCGACGTCGCGCGCGGCCTGATCGATCGCGGCTTCACGCAGGAAGGGCGCATCTCGATCTCGGGCGGCTCGGCCGGGGGCGAGCTGATGGGCGCGGTGATCAATTCCGATCCGCACCTGTTCGGCGCGGTGGTGGCGCACGTGCCTTTCGTCGACGTGCTCAACACCATGCTCGATGAAAGCCTGCCGCTCACGCCCGGCGAATGGCCCGAATGGGGCAACCCGATCGAGGATGCCGCCGCGTTCGAGCTGATCCGTGCCTATTCGCCCTACGACCAGGTCAAGCCGCAGGCCTACCCGCCGCTGCTGGTCACCGCCGGATTGAACGATCCGCGCGTTACCTACTGGGAGCCCGCCAAGTGGGTCGCGCGGCTGCGCGAACTGAAGACCGACGACAACGAGCTGCTGCTCAAGACCAACATGGGCGCCGGGCACGGCGGCAAATCGGGCCGCTTCGAAAGCCTGAAGGAAATGGCCGAGGAGTTCGCCTTCGTGCTGTGGCAGCTGGGCGTTCCGGCCTGACCGTAATGAGCAACCGCCACACCCTGACCTTCACCGCGTTGCCCGAACACATCGACGTGATGGGCCACGTCAACAACGCGGTGTGGGTGCAGTGGATGGAAGCGCTCGCCGTCGCCCATTGGGAGGCGGTGGCGCCGCCAGAGCACCAGGCCGCCTATGTCTGGGTCGTGACCCGGCACGAGATCGACTATCGCGGCAACATCGGCGAAGGCGAAAGCGTGACGGCTGAAACCTTCATCCCGCACGCGCCTTCGGGTGCGCGGTTCGATCGCTGCGTCGAATTCCGCGATGGCCGGGGCAAGGTGATCGTCGCGGCGAAGACCACCTGGGCGCTGCTCGACAGGGCCAGCGGCCGGCTGCTGCGCGTGCCGGCCGACGTCGCCGCACCGTTCCTGCCCGAGGCAAGCTAGCCGGCGGCGGCCGCAGCCATGGGCGCGGGCGGCACGAAGGCGATCATCCGTTCGCGCATCGTGCGATTGCGGCCGAGCCGTTTGGCTTCATAGAGCAGGCGGTCGCAATGCGCGTAGAGCGCGTCGAAATCAGCGGACAGGTTGCCGCGTGGATCGTGTTCGACCAGCCCCATGCTCGCCGTCACCACCCGGTCCAGCCCCGGCAGTTCGGCCGCGACGCGCGCGCTGATCGCGCGGCGGCGGCGCTCGGCGCGCTCGGCCGAATCGCTGCCGCGCAGCAACAGCATGAACTCCTCGCCCCCCAAGCGCACCGCGCGGGTATCGCCATCGCCCGAAAGCGCGGTTGCCGCCGCCTTGAGCACGGCATCGCCCATGGCATGGCCGTGCAGGTCGTTCACCGCCTTGAAGTGATCGAGATCGAGCACCGCCATCGTACGGAAACCGCTGGCGAACAGGTCGGCGAAGCGCTTCTCGATCGAACGACGGTTCCACAGCCCGGTCAGCGCATCACGACCGGCGACGCCCTCCATTTCCAGCGCCAGCGCAGTCGCGCGGTCACGCTGCAGGCGCAGGTCGAGCAGGCGGCTGAGGATGCCGAGCGAGCTGACCAGCACCTCTACCGCCAGCGCCAGCTGCTGTGCCGCCACCGAGTTGGTCGGCTGCGCATCGGGCGAGACATAGCGCGCGATGCGATAGACCGCGACGAGCAGCGCGGGCGTCCAGCCCACGATCTGGTACCACACCAGCGAGCTTCCCCGTCGCCAGGCCTCGATCATGCTGGCCATGATCAGCAGGATCGACAGCCCCATGCCGAGATAGAGCTGCATCGTCGAATAGGGTCGCAGCGCGTCCAGTGGCAGCGCGGCGACCAATCCGCAGCCAAGGGTGAGCAAGGCGCCCAGCCGGATGGCAAGGCCCACACGCGGCCCCAGCATGCCCGGCTCGACGAAGGTCGCGCTGAACATCAGCGCGCTCGCCCCCATCACGCTGTAGCACACGCACGATATCGCGCCTTCGACGAAGATCGGCAGCTCGCCCAGGATGTGGAAGAAGCCCGTGCCCATCAAGGCCTGCACCAGCATCGAGAAGATCAGCAGCGCGTGCCACACCACATAGGGCTGGCGCAACACCACCCAGTAGCCCCCAGCCATCAGCAACGGCACCGCCAGCATCCCGCAGATCGCGGCAACCGCCACGATCTCGCCCAGCGACCAGCCGGTCCCTGCGGGCAGCGTGTCGAGCCGAGCATCGCTCGCCAGCGTCTTCGACCAGGGCCCGACGATCCGCGCAACCACGAAGCGGCTGTCCGGGCCGACCGGCGGCAGCGCGGCGGCGATCATCGGCCCCACGCCCATGTGGTGCGTTTCGGCGGCGGTGTAGCGCAGCGCGCGACGGCTGCCGTCCGCGTCGACCACCCACAGGTCGATTCGCTCGAACGTGACCGCGTGGGAGACGAATCCTGCCGGCCGCGGTGCGGCCTGGTCAGGCTTCAGCCGGAAGCGGACGAAAATGACGTCGCTCGCAATGCTGTAGTGGTCGTCGGTGCAGATCCACCGGCTTTCCGCAAATGCTGCAAAGTCTTCGCCCAGCGCGGCATTGGCGTGGCAGATCTGCTCCACGGGAACCGTGGCGGCCTGCGCCGGCAAAGGCATGGTCAGCAGCGCGCAAAGCAGCACGATCGTGCAGGCGATGATGCGCCTCCACCCTCGTTCATCCCGCTTTGACTTCGATGCCATGGCGTCCTGATAGAACGCCAAGTCTTATTCCAAGTTAAATTACATAAGTAAATCTGCGTAGTGGGCGAAGTCGTAGCCGAGTTCGCGGGCCACTGCTTCGTACGTCACCTTGCCGCCATGGACATTCAGGCCCGCCGCCAGATGGGCATCGCGGCGCAGCGCTTCCTTCCAGCCGAGGTCGGCAATGCGCAGCGCGTGCGGCAGGGTCACGTTGTTGAGCGCGTAAGTGCTGGTGCGCGCGACCGCGCCCGGCATGTTGGCCACGCAATAATGGACGATGCCATCGACGATGTAGGTCGGATCGGCATGAGTCGTGGCGTGGCTCGTCTCGAAGCAGCCGCCCTGGTCGATGGCCACGTCGACCAGCACCGCGCCGGGCTTCATCGTGCCGAGCATTTCGCGCGTCACCAGCTTGGGCGCAGCGGCCCCGGGGATCAGCACCGCGCCGATCACCAGATCCGCCTCGGCCACGGCGGCGGCCAGGTTGGCGCGGTTGGAGAAGCGGGTCTTGGCGCGCGATTCGAAGTGGATGCCCAGCCGCTCCAGCACATCGGGATCGCGGTCGAGCACGGTCACGTCCGCGCCCAGGCCCGCCGCCATCTGCGCCGCGTTGAAGCCGACCACGCCGCCGCCGATCACCGCGACCTTGCCCGGCAGCACGCCCGGCACGCCGCCCAGCAGCACGCCGCGCCCGCCGTGCGCCTTTTCCAGCGCGGTGGCGCCCGCCTGGATCGACATGCGCCCGGCCACCTGGCTCATCGGCTTGAGCAGCGGCAGCGACCCGTTGGGGCCGGTCACCGTTTCATAGGCGATCGCGGTGACGCCCGACTTGACCAGATCGGCGGTCTGTTCCGGATCGGGCGCAAGGTGGAGGTAGGTATAGAGCACCTGGCCTTCGCGCAGCATCGCGCGCTCGACCGCCTGCGGCTCCTTGACCTTCACCACCATTTCGCAGCCATCGAACACGGTCTTCGCATCGGGCTGGATCTTGGCGCCGGCCGCTTCGTAGTCCGCATCGCTCGCGCCGATGCCAAGGCCCGCGCCCGTTTCGACCCACACCTCGTGCCCGTGCACCACCAGCTCGCGCGCGCTTTCGGGCGTCAGCCCGACGCGGTATTCGTGGTTCTTGATCTCGCGAACGGTGCCGACACGCATGGGTTCTTCTCCGCAAATCCTTCGTGCGGGAAGGATACGCGCAAGCCAGTGCAATGTTTCACCTCATTGGGGCTTGCCGAAGGGGCCAATCGGGAAATATCGTCGCACATCGACCCTCAATCGGGAAAAAAGTGCGTGGAGCGTGCCGACATTGCCTTGATCGAAGCGCTGCAGCGTGATTCGTCGCGTTCCATCGCCGATCTTGCCGAAGCCATCGCCCTGTCGCCCTCGGCGTGTCACCGCCGCATCCGCGCGCTGGAAGAAAAGGGCGTGATCGAAGGCTACGCCGCGCGGCTCGATCCACGCCGGCTGGGCCTCAGCGTCGAAGTGTTCGTCGAAATCACGCTGACCAGCCAGAGCCGCGAAGCGATGGACCGCTTCGAGCGCGCGGTCGGCGATTTCGACGATATCCTGGAATGCCACCTGATGAGCGGCAGCGCGGATTACCTGCTGCGCGTCGCCGCTGCCGATCTCGAACAGTACGATGCCATCCACCGCGATTGCCTCGCCCGCCTGCCCGGCGTGTCGGCCATGCGGTCGAGCTTCTCGCTGCGGCGGATCAAGCGCTTTTCCGGCTATCCGGTGCGGCGCGGCTGACGCCCGCGCGGCGCGGCGCCGTCTGCGTGCGCACGCGGGGGCGCGGCGTGCCGCCGCTGTCGAGCAGGCGCAGCGGCGATCCCGGCTCGTCCATCGCGTATTGCGCGGCAACCTGCTTCTTGAACGCCTCGATCGCGGCCTCGTCGTTCAGGTGGGTGACCGAAAAGCGGTGCAGCACCATGTCCTCGGACACGTCGACCAGCGTCAGCGTGCGTCCGCTGGCGGTTTCAGCCAGGCGGCTGACGTTGAAGCCGTCGGCCAGGTACCACGCCTCGCGGTCCCAGCTGACGATGCGGCGCTCGCAATAGCGGCAGGTGGAAAGGTGCGAACCGTCCTCGTCGTGCTCCATCCAGCGTTCGGGGCGGTGCGTGCGGGTGAACCAGCACTGGGTCAGGGCTTGCATGGCGCGGAAGGCTCCCGGGCTTGCTCTGGACAGGATGGATCGGCCCGCCGGCTGGAGACGGAGGAAGAACAGGACGCCGCCGCGCCGATCCATACCCAAGAACGGCGCGCCCCGGAGGTGGTTAAGGGCGGGGGTTAAGGCAAATTGGCGAGTTGAGGTTAAGGGCGGGTTGGCACTGCACCGAAGCCCGCGCCGCCCCCGTCACAGCGGATTGCCGTCCTTGTCGCGGTAGATGTCGCGGCGGCCGACGTGGTTGGCCGGGCCGACGAAGCCGTCGGCTTCCATGCGCTCGATCCATTTCGATGCGGTGTTGTAGCCCACGCCCATCTGGCGCTGGATCCAGCTGGCCGAAGCCTTCTGGCTTTCGAACACCAGCTGGCACACCTGCCGGTACTTGCGCTCTTCGGGATTGTCGCTGGCGGTCGCGTCGAGATCGTCGAAGCCGAAGCCGCCGTCTTCGGGCTCCTCGGTCACCGAGTCGACGTATTCCGGGCTGCCCTGCCCGCGCCAGTGGTTGGCCACCTTCTCCACCTCCTCGTCGCTGACGAAGGGGCCGTGGACGCGCTTGATCGGGTCGGTCGCGGGCTTGTAGAGCATGTCGCCCTTGCCCAGCAGCTGTTCGGCGCCCTGTTCGCCCAGGATCGTGCGGCTGTCGATGCGGCTGGTCACGGCAAAGCTGATGCGGGTGGGCAGGTTGGCCTTGATCACGCCGGTGATGACGTCGACCGACGGGCGCTGCGTCGCCATGATCAGGTGGATGCCCGCCGCGCGGCTCTTTTGCGAAAGCCGCTGGATCAGGACTTCGATTTCCTTGCCCACGGTCACCATCAGGTCGGCCAGCTCGTCGACGATGACCACGATCTGCGGCAGCACCTGGTAATCGAGCTGCTGTTCCTCGAACAGCTCCTCGCCGGTATCGGGATCGAAGCCCACCTGGATGCGGCGGCCCAGCGGCTTGCCCTTCGATGCCGCGGCTCGGACCTTCTCGTTGAACCCCGACAGGTTGCGCACGCCGATCGAGGACATCTGGCGATAGCGCCGCTCCATTTCCTCGACCGCCCACTTCAGCGCACGCACCGCCTTGGCGGGTTCGGTCACCACCGGCGAGAGCAGGTGCGGGATGTCGTCGTAGGATTTCAGCTCCAGCACCTTGGGATCGACCAGGATCAGGCGGCACTGCGCCGGGGTCAGGCGATAGAGCAGCGACAGCAGGATGCAATTGAGGCCCACCGACTTGCCCGAGCCGGTGGTGCCGGCGACGAGCAGGTGGGGCATCGTGGCAAGGTCGGCGACGATCGGATCGCCCGAAATGTCCTTGCCCAGGATGATCGGCAGCAGCGCCTTGGAGCTGGCGAACTTCTCGCATTCGACCAGCTCGCGGAACGAGACCATGTCGCGCACCGCGTTGGGCAGTTCGATGCCCATCACGGTGCGGCCGGGAATGGCCGAAACGCGCGCGGAAATCGCGCTCATGTTGCGGGCGATGTCGTCGGCAAGGCCGATCACGCGGCTCGCCTTGGTGCCGGGCGCGGGCTCCAGCTCGTACATGGTGATGACCGGGCCGGTGCGCACCGCGGTGATCTCGCCCTCGATCTTGAAGTCGCCGAGCACGTTTTCGAGCAGGCGCGCGTTCCTTTCGAGCGCGAGCTTGTCGATCTTGGGCTGGGCGCTGGGCGCGGGTTCTTCGAGCAGGCCGGTCGATGGCAGTTCGAACTTGTCGAACAGGTCGCCCTGGCGCAGCTTGGCCCCGCCGGCGAGCGGGGTGGGCGCGGCCGGGCGGCTGGGATCGGTGATCTCGGTCGGGCGGCGCGGCGCGGCATCGGCTTCGGGCGCGGCGAGGATCGCGGGCGCTTCGGCGGCCTTGGCCTTGCGCGGGCGGGCGGGCGTGGTCAGTCCCGCCTCGTCGGCGGGCACGACGCTGGCGGGCGCACGGCGCAGCAGCGACGGGATGGTGAGCAGGCGCTGCCATTCGAAGGCGAAGACGCGGCTGAGGAAGAACACCCCCACGCCGAACGCGGCGAGCGCCAAGGCGAGGATGATCCACCCTTCGACCGCGGGGACGAGGTGCGAGACGGTGCGGATCGCCGCGGCGCCGACAAGGCCGAGCAGCCCGCCGACGCCCGCCGGCAGGGTTCCCCCCGGCGCGGTGAAGGCGAGCGCGAGCGTGGTGCCGATCAGCGCCATCGCGATCGCGAGGTTGAGCGCAAGCCGCCACCACGCGGGCTCGGCCTCGAGCTCTTCGTCCTCGTCATCGACGCCATCGTCGATCAGGTCGCCCGCGGCATCCCACAGGCGGCGCGCATAGACATAGAGCAGCGGCAGCAGCAGCCCGCCGGGCAGGCCGAACAGCATCAGCACGCGTTCCGCCGCCCAGGCGCCGGGCAGGCCCATCCAGTTTTCGACCGGGCTGCCCGATGCGGTGCTGCCCGAAGGATCGGTCTGGGTATAGCTGGCGAGCGCCAGCGCCAGGAACACCATCGCCGCGAACAGGGTCGCCCCGCCGATCAGTTCGGCACTGCGGCGCAGGCTGCGGCGCAGGATCGAACGCCAGTCGCCGCGCGGGCCGGAGGAGCCCGATCCGCCGCGCGCGCGGGATGCCCCCGCAGGTGATAGTGCCCGGCTTGCCATTGCGATCCCTTCCGTCCCTTGCGGAACATAATGCGCCCGAAGCGGGGTCAGCGTCAAGAATCCAGCGGATTCCGCAAAAGATTCCAATACGGTTAGGGCGCGTCAGGCGAGCCCGTCGATCGCCGCCCAACCGTGGACGGCAAGCCGCTTCGCCCGCTGCCGCGTCATCCCGCCCAGCGCCAGCACCGGCAAGGGTGCAAGGCGCGCCAGCAGGCCGAAGCGCACCGGGCCGAGCACCAGGCCGCCGGGATGGGTGCGCGTGGGAAACACCGGCGAGAGCAGCACCGCATCCGCGCCGGCGCGCACCGCCTGCCCGATCTCGCGCAGCGAATGCACCGTGGCAAAGCGCAGGCCGCGCCGGGGCAGGGTGGGCGCTGCGCCATACGTCCCGTCGATCCGCCAGCCGCGCAAGGGGCGGCTCGCCAGCACGACGATGCCGCGCGCGCGGCATAGCCGGGCGAGCCGTTCGAACCGTGCGGCGCGTTCGCGCGGCGGCAGGTGATAATGGCGGAAGACGAACCCCGCCCCCCGGGGCAGGCGGGCAATCGCGCGTTCGAGCGCGGCATCGTTGCGCGCATCGGACAGCAGCAGCAGGCGCGGCGGATCGGCGGGAACGGGGTGGCGGGCGGCCATCGCTTCGCTATAGCACCGCGCCATGGACACGCCAGCAAGCTCGCCCGCCCTTTCGCCGCTCGACCCCATCTCTCCGCTTGATGACGTCCGCGCGCGCATCGCGCAAAGCTGCCGGATCGCCCGGCGCGCGCCCGAAGGCGTGACGCTAGTGGCGGTGTCGAAGACCAAGCCGGCCGAAGCGGTGCTCGACCTTGTCGCGCAAGGGCAGCGCGTGTTCGGTGAAAACCGCGTGCAGGAAGCACAGGCCAAGTTCCCCGCGATCCGCGAGGCGCACCCCGACGTTGCCGTCCACCTCGTCGGCCAGTTGCAGTCGAACAAGGCCGAGGACGCGGTGCGGCTGTTCGATGCGATCCATTCGCTCGACCGCCCTTCGCTGCTGACCGCGCTCGCCCGCGCGATGGACAAGGTGGGGCGGCAGGTGCCGCTGTTCGTGCAGGTCAACATCGGCGCCGAAGAGCAGAAGGGCGGCTGCGCGATTGCCGACCTGCCCGCGCTGCTCGATCAGGCGCGCGCCGCGCAGCTTCCGGTCGAAGGGCTGATGTGCGTGCCGCCCGCCGGGATCGAGGCAGCGCCGTTCTTCGCGCTGCTCGCCAAGCTTGCCGCCGACCACGGCCTTGCCGGCCTGTCGATGGGGATGAGCGACGATTTCGAGACCGCGGTGCTGCTGGGCGCCACCCATGTGCGGGTGGGGTCCGCATTGTTCGGCGCGCGCAACGGCTAGCCCGGCGGCGCGTGCCGTGGCCGACGGGATGGTTAGCGCCGGTTAAAGCGCCGACTCCGCATTGGTCGGGGCAATCGCTTAATCACCCTCTGGTCGTTTGCCGCTAGGTGCGAAGCAGGTCGACAAAGGATTTCCCCGAGGTGAGCACCATCCGCGCGCAGCAGGCGGCCAAGGAAGCCGTGCCCGAACTGTCGCACACGTGGCTGTTCGTCGTGCACTTCACGTCGGTCCTGCTCCTGGTGCTGTGCACGGGCGCGGTGGCCTACCACAACTACCAGGACAACGACGGCGCCTCGACCCTGCTCGCCTATTCCACGGTCGGGCTGACCCTGGCGCTGGCGCTCCAGTTCCTGCTGCACGTGCTGGCGATGCGGACACAGAAGCGCGAGAGCGCGAACCGGTCCGAGATCGCCGATTCGCGCTGGCAGACGGCCGAGCTGTTCGCGATGACCGACATGCTGCAGGCCGCCGAAACCTACGACGATGCCGGCGCCGTGCTGATGGCCACCGCGCGGCGGCTGCTGCCCAGCTACGGCACCGCGCTCTATGTCTTCAACAATTCGCGCGACCGGCTCGACCTGGCGCGGGCGTGGGACCTTCCCGAAGGCTATATCGCGCCCGAAACGCTAAGCCCGCACAACTGCTGGGCGCTGAAGCGCGGAAAGCCGCAGATCAACGTGCCCGCCAGCGGCACGCTGTGCTGCGCCCACCATGCGAGCCAGGCGGCCACCATCGAAATTCCGATGATGGCCTGCGGGCAGGTCCACGGCCTGCTGATCCTGCTGCCGACCGAGCAGGACGACGCCTTCGACCGGCTCGTTGGCGTGCGCCGCCTGGGCCGTGCGCTGGCCGATTCGATGTCGCTCGCGCTGTCGAACATCGCGCTGCGCGAAAAGCTGCGCACGCAGTCGCTGCGCGATCCGCTGACCGGCCTGTACAACCGCCGCTACATGGAAGACGCGCTGGAACGCTTCGTTTCGCTCGGCGCGCGTGGCGGTGGCAGCACCGCGGTGATCATGCTCGATCTCGACAACTTCAAGCATCTCAACGACGAACACGGCCATGCCAAGGGCGATGCCGTGCTGCGCGACGTCGCCGCGCAGATGGTCGGCGCGCTGCGCCCCACCGACGTGCTGTGCCGCTATGGCGGCGAGGAGCTGCTGGCGATCCTGCCCGACTGCAGCCTTGAAGATGCCGCCGACAAGGCCGAGCTGCTGCGCGAGCGGATCGAACTGTTGAGCGAAGTCCACGCCTGCGCGATCAGCGCCTCGCTCGGCGTGGCGGCGGTGCCCGAAGCGGCGACCACCGCGTCGGACGTGGTGCCGATCGCCGATGCGGCGCTCTATGCCGCGAAGAAATCGGGCAAGAACCGCGTCGTCTGCGCCGAACGCCGCGCCGGCCGCGAAGGCAACGCCACGCCGCGCCTTGCGGTGACCGGCGGGCGCTGAGGCCCGCCTCCCGCTAGGCTGCAGCGCGTCAGCTGCGGCGCTTCAATTCGTCGCCGGTCAGCGTCACCACGTGGAGCAGGTTGGTCGCGCCAGGCGTGCCGAAGGGGACACCGGCCAGCGTGATCAGGCGCGATCCCGCCGTGCCGAAGCCGTGGCGCAGCGCCATGCGCTTGCCCTTGGCGATCATCTCCTCGAAGCTGCCGATGTCGCGGGTGCGCACGGCATGCGCGCCCCACAGCAGGCCCACCTTGCGCGCGGTGCGCTCGGAGGGGGTGAGCACCAGCATCGGCACGCCCGGCCGTTCACGCGCCACGCGCCGCGCGGTCGAGCCCGAGCCCGTGAACACGATGATGCCCGAGATCGGCAGCGTCTTGGCGATCGAGGCGCAGGCTTCGGCCAGCGCGTCCGACGTCGTGGGATCGGGCTGCGTTTCGATGAAGTGGACGCGCGCGGCATAGCCCGGATCGGCTTCGACCTGCGCGGCGATGCGGTCCATGATCGTCACCGCCTCTTCGGGCCAGGCACCGGCGGCGGTTTCGGCCGAAAGCATGACCGCGTCGGCCCCGTCGTAGACCGCGTTGGCCACGTCGGACACTTCGGCGCGGGTCGGCGTCGGCGCCTCGATCATCGATTCGAGCATCTGCGTCGCCACGACCACCGGCTTGCCCTGGCGGCGTGCGGTTTCGACGATGCGCTTCTGCAGCGGCGGCACTTCTTCGGGGTTCAGCTCGACGCCCAGGTCCCCGCGGGCCACCATGATGCCGTCGGCCAGTTCGACGATCTCGTCCAGCCGGGTGATCGCGGCGGGCTTCTCGATCTTGGCCATCAGCGAACCGTAGCCGCCCATCAGGCGGCGCGCCTCGGCCACGTCCTCGGGCCGCTGCACGAACGACAGCGCGATCCAGTCGGCGCCGTGCTCCACCGCGAAGGCGAGGTCGCGGCGGTCCTTTTCGGTGAGCGCCGGCACCGGCACGACCGCATCGGGCACGTTCACGCCCTTGCGGTTGGAGATGACGCCGCCGACTTCGGCGCTGCACAGGATTTCGTTGTCGTCGGCGCGGATCACCCGCAGGCGCAGCTTGCCGTCGTCGATCAGCAGGCGCTGGCCCTTCTGCAGGATGCCGAACAGTTCGGGGTGCGGCAGGCAGACGCGGGTTTCATCACCCGGCTCGGGATTGCGGTCGAGCGTGAAGTGGCCCGAATGGCGGATCACCGCGCGGTCGTTCTTGAACGTGCCGACGCGCAGCTTCGGCCCCTGCAGGTCGCACAGGATGGTGATCGGCCGCGCGACCTTCTCCTCCAGCGCGCGGATCGACGCGATCGTTTCGGCGTGGGTCGCATGATCGCCGTGGCTCATGTTCACGCGGAAGGCATCGACGCCGGCGCGGTAGAGCTTCTCGAGCATGTCGGGCGCGCGGCTGGCGGGACCGACGGTGGCGAGGATCTTGACCTTGCGCTGGCGCAGGTCCTTTCCGGCCCTGGCGCTCTGGGAGGTGCGTGCGGGGGTTGCCGGCTGTGCCACGGGAATTCCTTGCCTTGGTTGCAGGCCGCCTATGGCCCAAACCCCCTTAAAACCCAAGTCGCGATGGTTTAAGGACCTTTTGCATGGATACGAATGCGTCTTACGACCTCGACACCCTGCCCGATGCCGTAGCGGCCAAGGCCTTCCGCAGGCTGGTGCGCCACCTGCAGTTGCGCCACGATGCGCAGAACATAGACCTGATGGGCCTTGCCGGTTTCTGCCGCAATTGCCTGGCCGACTGGATCATCGAAGCCGGTGCCCCGCTTGGCGTGACGCTGGACAAGGCCGCTGCGCGCGAACTGATCCACGGCATGCCGGCGGGCGAATGGAAGGCGACGCGCCAGAGCGAGGCCACCCCCGAGCAGATCGCGCGGATGGAGGAAAGCCTGAAGAAGAACTCGGCTTGACGAAGGTTGCGGAAGCCGCCCCGCACGCCGGGGCGGGCTTTCATTACAGGCCGGAGATCGATGGGCTACGCGCAATTGCGGTCCTGCCGGTGCTGCTGTTCCATGCCGGCAGCACCGTCTTCAGGGGCGGCTTCGTCGGGGTCGACGTTTTCTTCGCGATCAGCGGCTACCTGATCGCGGGGCTTCTGCTGGCAGAACTTGAACGCGGTACCTTTTCCATTGCCACATTCTACGAGCGGCGCGCCCGGCGGATACTGCCTGCGCTGTTCGTGGTCATGGCAGCGTGCATACCGTTCGCGTGGGCATGGCTGTGGCCGACGCAGCTCGACGAATTCGGCAAGAGCCTGGTCACGGTTGCGGCATTCGTGTCGAACGTCGAATTCTATCGCGAAGGAGGCTATTTCGCCAACGACGTGGCGCTCAAGCCGCTGCTTCACACGTGGAGCCTGGCGGTCGAGGAACAGTTCTACATCGTCTTTCCTGTTGTGCTTTGGGCGCTGTGGAGCTGGGACAGGCACCGGGGTTCGGATCGCAGATGGATGCTGCTGGCCCTGTCCGCGCTGGCGCTGGCCAGCCTTGGCCTGGCGCAGTGGTATGTCGTCCATGCACCCAACGCCGGGTTCTACCTTGCGCCGGGCCGCGCCTGGGAATTGCTAGCGGGGGCAATTGCAGCCCTGATGCCCGCGCCGACCCGGACGAGCCGATCGCGGTGGCGGCACCTGCCAGGCCTCGCGGGGCTCAGCCTGATCGGTGCATCGGCAATCGCGTTCAGCGACGAGAGCCCCTTTCCCGGCCTGATGGCACTGGTCCCGGTCGGTGGAGCCTTGCTCGTGCTGCGCGGCGGTACAGCGGACACACTTGGCGGACAGCTGCTTTCTCTCCGGTGGGTGCGCGGGATCGGCCTCATCAGCTACAGCGTCTATCTCTGGCACCAGCCACTGTTCGCGCTCGCCCGCGCCCAGTCCTCGGCGCCGCCCGGTGCCGCCGAAATGCTGGCGCTCTGTGTGCTGGCCGTGGTGGCGGGCGCCCTTTCATGGCGCTTTGTCGAACGGCCATTCCGCATGGCCGGGCAGCCGCTGCTGCGCCGCCGCCGTTCGGTGTTCCTGGCGGCGATGGCCGGGATGACGCTGCTCGGCGGTACCGGGATGGCACTGCACATCGCGCAAGGGTTTCCGCAGCGCGCTACCCCCGGCGGCACGATGGGCAGCATCGAGGACCGGCTGGCGCTCAACTTTGGCCTGGACGCGTCCTGTGACACGCCCTTCACGTTGTCGCCATTGTGCGCGACCGCTCGCCGGCCCGACACGCTGCTGTGGGGCGACAGCTTTGCCATGCACATTGCGGTAAGCCTGCGTGCCGGCCCGCACCCGCTCGCGTTGCGCCAGCATACCCTTTCAGACTGCGCCCCCTTGCAGGACATTGCCCTCACGGGCCGGGGGCGCGACTACGATCCGGCCGATGCTGCGCAGTGCATCGCCTTCAACCGGCACGTTCTCGCATGGCTGCGATCCCACCAGGACGTCCGGACCGTCGTGCTTGCCTCGCCTTTTTCGATGTATCGCGACATCGCATTGGGTCCGGACGGCAGCACGCAAGCAACCACGCCCGAAGCGGTTGCCCGGGCGCTCCTTCGCCTTGTAGCCGCGATCCGCGCGACGGGCGCGCATGTCGTGGTGATCGCACCGCCACCGAACAACGGGACGAACATCGGCCAATGCCTGGCTGCGACACTGCGCGATGGCATTGCTGGCAGCCCGTGCGATTTCCCCCGGTCGAGCGCACGACGGTATCCCGAAACGCTGCTGCGACTGCTGAACGGGCAGGTTCCGGTGATCCGGCTAGACAATATGCTCTGCCCCGGCGGCATCTGCCGCACGCGGGTGGGAGACACCATCGTCTATCGAGACGACCGGCACATCTCGATCGAAGGATCGCGCTGGCTCGGGCACCGGTTCGATCTCGCCGATCGTGTCCGCGCCGCGGCACGTTGAGAAGCCCTCACTGCCCGCCCGCCTTCCATCGCGCCAGCACGCGCTGTTCGACTTCGCGGAACAGCGCGTCGAGATCTTCGCGATCGACATCGAGCACTTCGTCCCAGCTTTCGAGCACGGCGTCGAGGTCCGCCGGTTCGTAGGTGCCCGCCCAGGTTCCGGGCGGCAGGGCGGGCGCGGGGTGCGGGCGGTGGGGCCAGGGATGGCCGGTCAGCGTGTTCCAGGCCCAGCCGGCAAGGATCAGCAGCAAGACGTTGGGCAGGAACGGCACCAGCAGCACGCCGAACGTCCAGCCGCTGGTCTTTGCGCCCAGCGCGCAGAGCAGCGCGCAGGCGCCGCCCGGCGGATGCAGGCAGCGCGCCAGCGTCATCACCGCGATGGCGAGGCCCACGGCGAGGCTCGCCGCCAGCCACGGCGCGCCGATGGCATGGCCCAGCGCAAGGCCGATCGCGGCGGAAATCATGTTGCCACCCAGCACCGACCAGGGCTGCGCCAGCGGGCTTGCCGGAACCGCGAAGACCAGCACCGCCGATGCGCCGATCGGCGCCACCAGCCACGGCGCGCTGCCTTCGGCGAGAAGTTTCGTCACCACCCCGGCCAGCGCGATCCCGATCAGCGCGCCCAGCGCGCCGCGCAGCCAGCCGAGCCGGCCGATGGGCCGTCCTTGCGCCGCAGCGGTGCCCTTGCGAAATATCGTCGGCAATCGGCCCTCCCCGGCCAGACCTTCCCGCGCCCCATGCGATTGATCGGGCGCAATACATCGCTCGCGCGTTGCTGCGACAAAGAAAACGATCTGGCCCAGCAAGATGGATGATTTGTCATGCCCGCAATCGCGACCCTGACGCTCAACCCGACGATCGACGTCGCCTACCAAGTCGACCGGATCGTGCCGACGCACAAGATCCGCACCACGCACGAATACTACAACCCCGGCGGCGGGGGCATCAACGTGGCGCGGGTGTTCGTGCGGCTGGGCGGCAATGCGCGGGTGATCTACATGTCGGGCGGGGCGACCGGGGCCGCGCTCGACGGGCTGATCGATCTGCACCAACTGGTCCGCACCCGCGTGCCGATCGCCGGGCCGACGCGCATCGCGCTCGATGCACTGGAACACGAAAGCGGCAAGGAATACCGCTTCACGCCCGCCGGCCCCACGGTGAGCGAGGCCGAATGGACCGCCTGCCTCGACGTGATCGACCGGACCCCGTGCGACTGGCTGGTGGCGAGCGGTTCGCTGCCGCCGGGCATGCCGGCGGACTTTTACGCAATGCTTGCCCGTCGCCTTGCCGCGCGCAGCATTCCGCTGGTGCTAGACACCTCGGGCGAGGCGCTGCGGGCCGGCCTTGCCGGGGGCCGCATCGCGCTCGCCAAGCCGAGCCGGGGCGAGCTGGAGGCGCTGGTCGGCCACAAGCTGGACAGCGTGGGCGCGGTGGCCGGGGCGGCGATGGGCATCGTGCAGGCCGGGCAGGCGCGTATCGTGGCGACGACGCTCGGCCACGAAGGCGCGGTGCTCAGCCACGAAGGCGGCAGCGTCTATGCACAGGCCCTGCCGATCGAGGCGCAGAGCGCGGTGGGCGCGGGCGACAGCTTCGTCGCCGGGATGGTCTATGCCTTGGCGACAGGCATGGCCGTCGAAGAAGCGTTCCGCCATGGCGTGGCCGCGGGCAGCGCCGCGGTGCTGCGCGCGGGCACCGACCTTGCCCGCCCGGCTGACATCGCGCGCCTGCTCGATCAGGTAAGGATCACCCGCCTGTAGCGCCCAAAAAAGAAAACGCCCGGCGTTGCGGCCGGGCGTTTCTTGTTCTGTCCGGTACTGGCGCCCAGTGAAGCGCCAGCCGAAACGCGATCAGCGCTTCGAGAACTGGAAGCTGCGGCGAGCCTTGGCGCGGCCGTACTTCTTGCGTTCGACGACGCGCGGGTCGCGGGTCAGGAAGCCGGCGGCCTTGACCGCGCTGCGCAGAGCAGGCTCGAACTTGGTCAGCGCCTGGGCGATGCCGTGCTTGACCGCGCCGGCCTGGCCCGAAAGACCGCCGCCCTTGACGGTGCAGACGATGTCGTACTGGCCTTCGCGACCGGCAACCTGGAACGGCTGGTTGATCACCAGACGCAGGGTCGGACGGGCGAAGTAGACTTCCTGGTCGCGGCCGTTGACGGTGACCTTGCCCGAGCCGGGCTTCAGCCACACGCGGGCGACGGCGTCCTTGCGGCGGCCGGTGGCGTACGAACGGCCCTGGGCGTCGACTTCACGATCGCGCAGCGGCGCGGTGGGCGCAGCCGGAACGACCGGAGCATCGACGTCGGCAGCAGCAGCGGCCGGAGCGGGAGCATTGGCGGTGAGGTTCTTCAGATCCGCCAGGCTCGAAACGGTATCGGTGTCGGACATGGCTTACGCACCCACCTTGTTCTTGCGGTTCAACGAAGCGACGTCGAACGCTTCGGGCTGGGTACCGGCATGCGGGTGTTCCGCGCCGGCATAGAGATGCAGCGCACGCATCTGCGCACGGCCGAGGGGGCCACGCGGGATCATGCGTTCCACGGCCTTTTCAAGCACGCGCTCGGGGAAGCGGCCTTCCAGCACCTTGGCTGCGGTCACTTCCTTGATGCCGCCGGCATAACCGGTGTGCTTGTAGTAGATCTTGTCCTTGAGCTTGTTGCCCGTGAACTTCACCTTGTCGGCGTTGATCACGACGACGTGATCGCCGCAATCGACGTGCGGGGTGAAGCTCGGCTTGTGCTTGCCGCGCAAAAGGTTGGCGACGATGACGGCCAGACGGCCGACCACCAGGCCTTCGGCATCGATCAGATGCCACTTCTTTTCCACCTCGGCCGGCTTGATCGACCGGGTGACCTTGCTGAGAGCCTTCATGGCTGGGTCCTTAAGATTCTGGTACGCCGCTTGGGGCAAGCTGCCCGGTGCGACGAGGAAGCGCGCCTTTGTTGCAAAGCGCGCCAGGAGTCAAGCTTGCGGGCCGGTTTCCGCAGAGGTAAAATGATACCGTCAGGCTTTTCGCGCCGCCTGCCGGCCCAGCGCGTGGGCGCCCCAGGTGGTGGCGACGAGCAGCAGCGCGCCGGTCAGCTGGTGCAGGACGGCGAGCGGAATGGCGACGGCACTCCACACCGTGGCGATGCCGAGCAGGACTTGCGTGCCGAAGGTCGAATGGATAGCGATCGAGGCGGCGCGGTCGGTCTTGCGCACCCGCCGGGCCAGCACGACCAGCACGGCGACCACCGCCCAGGCCCACCAGCGATGGATGAACGGCACCAGGAAGGGATCGGACAGCATGGCGTGGAGCGCGCCCTTCGCCCAGTCGATCCCGGCGGGCACGAACGATCCCTGCATCAGCGGCCAGGCGTCCCAGTTGAACCAGCCGGCGCCTGCCGTCACACCCGCGCGCAGGCCCGCCGTGAGCGCGCCCCACAGCAGCTGCAGCCCCAGCATGGCGAGCGCGAGCGCGGCAAAGCCCGTCAGGCGCGCGCGCGGCTCGCCCCGGCTGAGCGCCCGCAGGTCGAGCGCGGTCCAGACGAGGCCCGCAAGCGTGGTCAGCGCGACCAGCAGGTGGGTGGCGAGGCGAAAGTGGCTGACCTTCACGTCGTGGACGATGCCCGACTTGACCATCCACCAGCCGACCGCGCCCTGCAGCGCGCCCAGCGCCAGCAGCGCGAGCAGGCGCGGCTTGTATCCTTCAGGGATGCGGCCCTTCGCCCAGAACCACGCCAGCGGCAGCGCGAAGACCATGCCGATCGTGCGGGCGAGCAGGCGGTGGACCCATTCCCAGAAGAAGATGAACTTGTAGGTGGCGAGCGTCATTCCCGCCGGGCCGTTGACCAGGATGTACTGCGGCGTCTGGCGGTACTTGTCGAATTCGGCAGCCCACGCCGCCTCGGTCAGCGGCGGCAGCGTGCCCGACACGACATTCCATTCGGTGATCGAAACGCCCGATTCGGTCAGCCGGGTGATCCCGCCGACCACGACGATGGCCACGACCATCGCGGCGACGACGAAGAGCCAGCGGGAAAGCGAAAGCGGTGCGGATCGGTGGGCGCTGTCCATGGCGCCGCGCTCTGCGACTGCCTGCCGCGAATCGCAAGCGGTATCGGGGGGCAATGCATCGGACGGCGATGGCCCGCGAAGATCATTGCCCATGAAGACCCCGCCCACGAAGACCATTGCCCACGAAGACCATTGCGTGATGATACATTGTTACATATATCGGTCGGTGCAATGACCCAAGCCCTCCTCGCCCTGCGTGCCCGACTCGACCGGTTCGGCGTCGTCCTTTCGGGGCTGTGCCTGATCCACTGCCTGGCCGGGTTGTTCCTGGTCGGCGTGCTGGGCCTTGGCGGCGGGGTGCTGCTCGATCCTTCGATCCACCGCATCGGCCTGATCCTGGCGCTGGTCGTCGGGGCGAGCACGATCGGCCTTGGCGCGCTGCGTCACGGGCACCTGCTGCCGCTGGCGGTCGGCGGCACCGGTCTTGCGCTGATGCTGGGCGCGGTGCTGGTCGGCCATGGCAGCGCCGAAGCCGTGCTGACGATCATGGGCGTGCTGATGGTGGCAAGCGCCCACGTGATCAACATGCGGCGCGGGTGCTGAGCCGGGTTGCCGGGCGGCTGATCCTTTAGCGCACTTGCACGCGGGGCTTGCGACGCTACATCGGCGCGCATGGCCAGCTCTCCCTCCCCCGCCGCCCTGCTCTCGCTCACCGTCAACGGCGAACCGCGCCGCGCCGCGCCCGGATCGGTCGCAGACCTCGTCCGCAGCCTCGAGCTGGAGCCGACCAAGGTGGCGGTCGAGCGCAATGGCGAGATCGTGCCGCGATCGACGCTGGCCGATGTGGCGATCGCCGAGGGCGACGTGCTGGAGATCGTCCACTTCGTCGGCGGCGGGCAGGATGACGATACCTGGAGCGTCGCCGGGCGCACGTTCCGTTCGCGCCTGATCGTCGGCACCGGCAAGTACAAGGACTTCGCCCAGAACGCCGCCGCGGTCGAAGCCTCGGGCGCCGAGATCGTCACGGTAGCGGTGCGCCGCGTCAACGTCAGCGATCCCAAGGCGCCGATGCTGACCGACTACATCGACCCGAAGAAGATCACCTACCTGCCCAACACTGCCGGCTGCTTCACCGCCGAGGACGCCATCCGCACGCTGCGCCTGGCGCGCGAGGCGGGCGGCTGGGACCTGGTCAAGCTGGAAGTGCTGGGCGAGGCAAAGACGCTCTACCCCAACATGGTCGAAACCATCCGCGCCACCGAAGTGCTGGCGAAGGAAGGCTTCCTGCCGATGGTCTACTGCACCGACGATCCGATCGCGGCGAAGCAGCTTGAGGACGCGGGCGCCGTGGCGGTGATGCCGCTGGGCGCGCCGATCGGGTCGGGCCTGGGCATCCAGAACCGCGTGACCATCCGCCTGATCGTGGAAGGCGCCAAGGTGCCCGTGCTGGTCGATGCCGGCGTCGGCACGGCAAGCGATGCGGCGGTGGCGATGGAACTGGGCTGCGACGGCGTGCTGATGAACACCGCCATCGCCGAGGCGAAGGACCCGCTGTTGATGGCCCGCGCGATGAAGCTGTCGGTCGAAGCCGGCCGCGCCGCGTACCTCGCCGGGCGCATGGGCACGCGCAAGTACGCCGATCCCTCCAGCCCGCTTGCCGGACTGATCTGACACGCCGCCTTATCCGGAGGCGAGCCCGGACGATAACGCCGTTGGGAAGCGGTACGGACCTGCGCGACCGGCGCGGGCGCCATGCGTGGCGCTGCGCGTGGAGGGCAAGAGGAACGCTGTGGCGAGTGGCCGGCGGGGCGTTGGCTATCCCGGATCGGCTCAGCCTGAATTCGGACGGGGGCTCGAAACCCGGGCGGCGGCTCGCAAGGCGGCCCGGTCCGTAGCGATAAGTCCCTGAAGGATCAGCCCGGACGGCTTCGATCGGCGTGGAAGCGGATCTTCGGCAGGTCATGGGGCACTGTGACTTCAGGGAGGCGCATGCACGCGGTTGAACCACCGCACCACATCCGCCCGTCCGTTGCAGTGGCTTGGGTGTGCCCGGGACTGGGGCTTAACGCCCTCGCTGACCGCTTCCGAGGAAGCGGCCTCCCGCAGCGCCGACCCGCGCCGGTCGCGTCGGGCCTTTCCCTGCGTGGAGATTGGCCCGAAGGAGCGAAGAGCAAGCCGGCCATGCCGCTCCCGGTCCGTGGGCGGGCGTATAACCTATATGGTACGTTTTGTCAAGGTTGGGTTAGAGACTCCAAAGAACAGGACAGATGCGAGGGGGTCACCCCCTCGCGCTCCCGGGACGTCTTCCGGCGCTGGCCAAGCGCTGTGGGGTGGGGTTACGCCCTCTCTCGGTGTTGCGCTTGGGAGAACAAGGGCGGCCCTTCGACAGGCTCAGGGCAGGCGGTGTGGGGGTGTGGGGGTGTGGGGTGTTCGTTCCTCAAACGTCATGCCAGCGTAGGCTGGCATCGCTCTCCGTTTGCGAAACGGTTGGGAAGCGCTTGGCAGGGAGCGATCCCAGCCTTCGCTGGGATGACGTTAGGTGCGGGGACAGCCGCTGCACCTAGCCCCGCCCATCCTGAGCTTGTCGAAGGATCGTTCTTTCTTTTGCACGCGCGGTCGGCCGATTGACGGGCCGGCAGCCCGATTTAGGGTGGGGCCATGCAAGTCAGACGTTCGTCCTCCATCGCCGTTCTCGCCGCCACCGCCTTTGTGATGCCCGCG
Source organism: Novosphingobium olei (assembly GCF_037076535.1). Lineage (NCBI taxonomy): Bacteria > Pseudomonadati > Pseudomonadota > Alphaproteobacteria > Sphingomonadales > Sphingomonadaceae > Novosphingobium > Novosphingobium olei. The sequence continues at coordinate 3,619,628 of NZ_AP029021.1, forward strand.
CGCGCGGCACCGCTGGTGCTTGCGCCGTCGAGCAAGTGGGACATGCATTATGCCGACGACAGCTGCCGGCTTGCGCGCGTTTATGGCGAGGGCAAGGACAAGGTCATCGTCTTCATGGACCGGTTCTCGCCTGCGGCCCGGGTCCACGTGACCATGATCGGAAAGCCGCTGTCCACAGGCTTCGATGTGCGGACGCCGGCCACCTTCTCGTTCGGACCGGGCCTTCCCGAAGGAAAGCGCAAGGACGCGCTGAAGGGATCTACCGGCGAAGACAAGCTCCCCACGCTGTTCATCGGGCCCAGCGATCTGTTGAACCGCGAGGGCGAAGACCTTTCCCCCCAGACCCCGGACGACGAAGCAAAGATCACGCAGTTCGCCCTGACGATCCGTCCGCGGCAGATCGTGTTCCAGTCGGGTTCGCTCAAGGCGCCGATGGCGGCCCTGCGGGCGTGCACCGACAGCCTGGTCAAGGAATGGGGACTCGATCCCGCCGTACAGGCCCGGCTTTCGCGGCCGGCGACGCCGCAGAGCAATCCAGGCAAGTGGCTGGTTTCGAGCGATTACCCGCGCGGGCCGCTGATGATGGGCGCAAGCGCCATCGTCTACTTCCGCCTGATGGTCGGCCCGGATGGCAATCCGACCGGTTGCCACATCCAGCAAGCGACCAACTCGCCCGAATTCACCGACTTCACCTGCAAGCTGCTGATGAAGCGCGCCCGCTTCGCGCCTGCGCTGGACGCCGTGGGCAACCCGACGGCCAGCTATTACACCAACTCGGTGCGCTGGCTGGCGAGCGCCCTCTGATCGAACGGACGACCGCGCGGATCAGCCCTGCAGCGCCAACGTCAGGCACTGGCTGAAATCGTCCACCACATAGTCGGCAAAGGCATCGCAGTTGGCAAAGCCGTGCTTGCGATAGAGGCCGAGCGCGGGTTCGAACGCCGGGCCGCGACCGGTTTCGAGGCTGACGCGGGCGTAGCCGCGCCCGCGCGCGACCGCGAGGAGGTGGCGCAGCATCGCTTCGCCCACGCCCTTGCCCAGCCATTCGGGGGCGACGCGCATCGACTTCAGTTCGCCGTGAGCGGGATCGAGCTGCTTGATCGCGCCCATCCCGGCCAGCGCATCGCCCACCCACGCCGAATAGAACGTGACGCCGGGCGCGCGCAGGCTGGCGATGGGCAGGGCGTGGACCTTGCAGGCGGGCGAATTGGCATGCATTCCCGAAAGATGGAAGGCGACGAGGGCCTGGATATCCTCGCCCGACAGGTCATCATCGACAATTCGCACATCGACCACGCAGTGTTCTCCTGACCGAACAGGTTTCATCTGCTATCGCCCCGACCATGACCGAGACAAGTCAAACAACCGCCAGGGATGAAGCCCGCTGGTCCATCGCCATTCACGGCGGGGCCGGATCGATGACGCCCGAAACCATGGACGCAAGCGCCGTCGCGCTGCACGAGGCGGCATTGTCCGCCGCGCTGGCGGCCGGAGAAGCCGTGCTGGCCGCCGGTGGCAGCGCGATCGATGCAGTGACCGCCGCCGTCGTCGCGCTGGAGGACGATCCGCTGTTCAACGCCGGACGCGGCGCGGTGTTCACCTATCACGGGACCAACGAGCTTGATGCCGCGGTGATGGACGGCGCGAGCCGCGGCGCGGGCGCGGTGGCGGGGGTGACCCACACGAAGAACCCGGTGAAGCTGGCGCGCAAGGTGATGGAAGCGGGCCCGCACGTGTTCCTTTCGGGCGCGGGGGCCGAGGAATTCGCCCGCGAACAGGGCGTGGAGCAGTGCGACGAGGACTGGTTCGCCACCGAGGAACGCTGGCGCCAGCTGCAGGAGCTGAAGGCAAGGAAGCTCGGCTGGTTTGACGATGGGCTGAAGTACGGCACCGTGGGCGCGGTGGCGCGCGATGCGGCGGGCCACGTGGCGGCGGCAACCTCCACCGGCGGCCTGACTGGCAAGCGCTGGAACCGCATCGGCGATTCGCCGGTGATCGGCGCGGGCACCTACGCCGACGACCGGGCGGGCGCGGTTTCGTGCACGGGCTCTGGCGAACAGTTCATCCGCGCCGGCGTGGCGCACGAAATCTGCGCGCGCATCCGCATGGCGGGCGAAAGCGCCCAAGGCGCGGCCGAGGCGGTGCTGGCCGAAGTCGGCGCTATGGGGGGCGTTGGCGGCGTGATCGTGGCGACGCCTTCGGGCGATACGGCCATGGCCTTCACCACCCCCGGCATGTTCCGCGCCCGCAGCGACAGCAGCGGCAAGCGTTCGGTGGGGATCTTCCGGCAGGATTGACGCCAGCCGCGTAAAGGCGCAGCTTTCCGCTGCCGAGGGGCCGAGACAGAACGAGGGTCGACCGACACCGGAGCGTCAACGGGGGCGTGGGGACCGCCCCACATTCGGAGACGTGATACCCATGAAGATCGTTCGTTTCGCGGCCGCTGCCGCCGCGCTTTCGCTTGCCTTCGCAATGCCTGCCCTTGCCCAGGAACTGCCGGTCAAGGCGGGCGAGCTGGTGGAAGTAGGCATGATCAAGGTAGATGACGGCCATTTCGCCGATTACGCCATGTTCCTGGGGGACCAGTGGCGCAAGGACCAGGACTATTCGGTCAAGCAGGGCTGGATTTCCAGCTACGAGATCCTGACCAACGAATTCCCGCGTGCGGGCGAACCCGACTTCTACCTGATCACGCGGTACCCTTCGATCCCGGACGCCGCCGAGCAGAAGAAGCGGCAGGACGCCTATCTCGCCTACATGCAGAGCACGATGCAGAAGATGGAGGCGGGTTCGGCCGACCGGGCGAAGTACCGCAAGGTGCTGGGCTCGATGCTGCTGCGCAAGTGGGTCTGGACCAAGTGACCTGACCGGGTGCCACGAAAAGGGCGCGGGGTGGACTGTGCCATCCCGCGCCCCGTTCAGCGCCAGAATTCAGCCTTAAGGCCGTTTAGTCGCGCTTGTCGGTCGATGCCGCACTGGTGGTGCTGGCGCCGGACCCGGTGGTCGTGCCGGTGCGGGCGGTCGCGGCAGTGTCGCGATCGCTGCCGAAGCCGAAGGCGCCACCCTGCGTACCGGTGCTGCTGCCGCTGCCGGTGCCTTCGACGCGCAGGTTGTTCTGCACGTGGCGCACGCCCGAGACGCGTTCGACGCATTCTTCGGCGCGGTGCTTTTCCTGGCGGTTGCCGACGGTACCGGTAAGCGTCACTTCGCCCTTTTCGACCGCCACGCTGATGCGGCGGGCATCGACGCGCCAGTCTTCGGTCAGGCGATCGTTGGCATCTTCGCGGATGCGTTCGTCCGAGCGGGTGTAGTCGGCAGGACCGCGCCCGCGATGGTCCTCGCGCGCATCCTGTTCGCGGCGGCGTGCCGCATCTTCATCGCCCCACCACGACATGACCTCGTCGGCGGCGCGATCGAGGAAGCCGCGATGCTGGTTTTCGCGTGCATAGCCTTCGCCCGGTTCATAGCCGCTGCCGCCCATCTGGCCGATGCGCCCCTGGCGCTGCGTGGCCTGGCCCGCGCCATAGCCGCCGCCTGCGCCACCACCATAGCCCGCCGGCCAGCGTTCGCCCGCATAGGTGTTGCGCGAGGCGCCGTAGCCGCGGTCCCAGTTGGAGGCATAGGCATGGCTGCCCGAACCGAAATCGCCGGGGCCGAAATAGTCGCCGGTCTGCGTCATCGGGCCATAGCCGCCGCCATAGCCACCGGCGAAGCCGCCGCTCTGGCGGGTGCGGCTGTCATCGCCCAGATCGTAATCGCCGTCGGCGCTGCGCCAGCCCTGGCCGGCGGCGCGACGGGAATCGCCGCGCGCGCGGTTGCGAAAGTCCTCGCCACGATAGTCGTCGCGATTGTCGTAGCCGTGGCCGTAGCGGTTGCCGGTGCCATAGCGATCGTCATCGCGGCTTTCATTGCCCCATTGCTGGCGCGAACCGCCGGACTGTTCGCCCGAATAGTCGTTGCTGCGGGTGCTGCGCGGATCGCGGTCGTGCTTGAGCGCGCGATCGCGCTCCCAATCGTAGCGGTCGTTCATGGCCAATCTCTCCTCAAGGGGTTGGACAGGCGCCGACGGACGGTCGCGCCCGTCGGATTCTGTTGTTGTCACAACGGTTTGCCAGCACGCCGGTGCCTTGCTCCGGTCGCAGGCGGACGGCGCTTCGTCGTGCCCCATGGCCATGGGTGCGGATCGGCGCGGCGTGCGTTAGGGTGACGACGATGAGCGAGGCGATGGACACGACGCGGCTGCCGCAGGTGATCGAGGACTGGTTCGCCGGCCGCGGCTGGCGCGTGCGGCGGCACCAGCGCGACATGCTGGCGGCAAGCCGCGCCGGGCTCCATGCGCTGCTGGTGGCCGATACCGGTGCGGGCAAGACGCTGGCCGGATTCCTGCCGACGCTGGCCGACTTCGCCGGGGATGCGCCCCCCGAGGACGGGCTGCACACGCTTTACGTCTCGCCGCTGAAGGCGCTGGCGCACGACGTGCAGCGCAACCTGCTCACGCCCGTCGAGGACATGGGCCTGCCGATCCGGGTGGAGACGCGCAGCGGCGATACGCCATCGGACCGCAAGGCGCGCCAGCGGGCCAAGCCGCCGCACGTGCTGCTGACCACGCCCGAATCGCTGTCTCTGCTGCTGAGCTATCCCGAGGCGGCGACCATGTTCGCCGGGTTGAAGCGGGTGGTGATCGACGAGGTCCATGCCTTCGCCACGGGCAAGCGGGGCGACCTGCTCGCGCTGTCGCTCGCCCGGTTGCAGGCGCTGGCGCCCGCGATGCGGCGCGTGGCGCTTTCGGCGACGGTGGCGGACCCGGAAGCGTTTCGCGCGTGGCTGGCGCCGTGGGGTGACATCGACAGCGTGGCGCTGGTGGAAGGCGAGGCGGGCGCGCCGGCCGAAGTGGAAATCCTGGTCCCCGAGGGCGAGCGCGTGCCGTGGGGCGGGCATGCCGCCGCCTGGGCAGTGCCGCAGCTGTATCAGGCGATCAAGGCGAACCGCACCACATTGATCTTCACCAACACGCGGTTCCTGGCCGAATATATCTTCCAGCTGCTGTGGGACGTGAACGAGGACAAGCTGCCGATCGGCATCCACCACGGATCGCTGTCCAAGGAAGCGCGGCGCAAGGTGGAAGGCGCGATGGCGCGGGGCGAGCTGCGCGCGCTGGTGGCCACGGCGAGCCTCGACCTCGGCGTGGACTGGGGCGATATCGACATGGTGGTGCAGATGGGCGCGCCCAAGGGATCATCGCGCCTGCTGCAGCGGATCGGGCGGGCCAACCACCGGCTTGACGCGCCGAGCCGCGCGCTGCTGGTGCCCGGCAACCGCTTCGAATTCCTGGAGGCGCTGGCGGCCAAGGATGCGGTCGACGAAGGACGGCGCGATGGCGAGGACTTCCGGCCCGGCGCGCTCGACGTGCTGGCGCAGCACGTGATGGGCTGCGCCTGTGCCGGGCCGTTCGAGGAAGCGGCCCTGCTGGCCGAAGTGCGATCGAGCCATGCCTATGCCTGGGTGGACGAGGCGGCGTGGGCCCGCGTGCTCGAATTCGTGGCAACGGGGGGCTATGCCCTGCGCGCCTATGACCGGTTCAAGCGCATCGTGCGCGGGCGCGACGGGATATGGCGGCTGACCCATCCCGAACACGCCGCGCGGCACCGGCTGAACGCAGGGATCATCGTCGATTCCGAAATGCTCGAGGTGCGCTTCCGCAACGGGCGCGCGCTGGGCAAGGTGGAGGAGAACTTCGGCGCGTCGCTGCGGCCGGGGGATACCTTCCGCTTTGCCGGGATGGATCTGGAAGTCGAATCCCTGCGCGATCTGGAGATCGTGGTGCGCGCGGCCAAGTCGGCCGGGCAGATTCCGAGCTACATGGGCGCGCGCCTGCCGCTGACCACGCATCTTGCCGACCGCGTGCAGGCGCTGCTCGCCGACCGGACGGGCTGGGCGCGGCTGCCCGACGACGTGCGCGAATGGCTGGAAGTGCAGGACTGGCGCAGCCGCCTGCCCGCGCCGGGCGAGCTGCTGGTCGAAAGCTTCCCCCACGGCGGTCGTGCCTACACCGTGTACTACACGTTCGAGGGGTGGAACGCGAACCAGTCGCTCGGCATGCTGATCACGCGGCGGATGGAGGATGCGGGGCTGGGGCCACTCGGCTTCGTCGCCAACGACTATGCGCTTGCGGTGTGGGGACTGAAGCCGGTCGAGGACCCGGCCGCGATGCTGAGCCCGGCGATCCTGACCCACGAATTCGTCGAATGGGTGCAGAATTCCTACCTGCTGCGCCGCGCCTTTCGCGAAGTGGCGGTGATCGGCGGGCTGGTCGAACGCCAGCATCCGGGCAAGCGCAAGTCCGGACGTCAGGTGACCTTTTCGACCGACCTGATCTACGACGTGCTGCGCAAGTACGAGCCCGACCACGTGCTGATCGAGGCCGCCTGGGCCGACGCGCGCACGCGGATGACCGATGTGGGGCGGCTCGCCGACCTGCTCGACCGGGCGGCGGGGCAGTTGGTGCATGTCGAGCTGGACCGGGTGACGCCGCTCGCCGTGCCGGTGCTGGTGATGATCGGGCGCGAGACGCTGCCGGCGGGGGCTGCCGACGACGAGTTGCTGGTAGAGGCCGAGAGCCTGGCGGCGGCTGCGATGCGCCCGACGCGGGGGTGAGGCGGCTTTCGCGTGCGTGGACTTTGCCGTGTGGGCCGATTGCGAAGAACAGGACGGTGCTTCGACAGGCTCAGCACGGGCGGGGTTAGGGTGAGGTAGATAGTGCGCGCGCAAAGGACGCAGCGTCCGCTCCCGTTTGCCCTCAGCTTGTCGAAGGGCTGCCCTTCCCTTCGACGCGGATGGCCAGATGCGCACCGCGCGCACGAAAAAGGGGGCGGATTGCTCCGCCCCCTCTTGGTGTTCGTGACCTCGTGGGGTCAGCCCGTCACTTCGAGAACGTTGCGAAGTTCTCGTTTCCGACGAAGCCGAACTTGCTCACCTTCGAATCGGTGATGATCTTCAGCACGTAGTTCGCCATCTCGTAGTTGGCGAAGGCATCGGGCTGGAACTGCAGTTCCGGCTCGGGCTTCATCGCCTTGGTCGCCTGGAGCAGCGACACCAGGTTGCTGCTCGTGATCGGCGAACCGTTCCACAGGATCTGGTTGGCCTGGGTGAGGATCAGCTTGTTCTTCACCGGGTCGACCTTAACGGGATTCTTCGGCGGCGTTGACTGCGGAAGATTCACGTTAACCGAGTGGGTGGCCACGGGGATGGTGATGATGAACATGATGAGGAGAACGAGCATGACGTCGATCAACGGCGTCGTGTTCATTTCCATCATCGGCGAGCCATCGTCCTTGCCGCCGCTCATTGCCATGGTGTGTACTCCTGTTCGCTCTCGGCTGACGGGAAGCCTTGCGGCCTCCGCGCCAGTTCAGCAGTCAGCTTAGCCGTTCGGATCGACCGGGGTCGAGATGAAGCCGACCTTCGGATAACCCGCGATCTGCACGTTGTAGATCGCACCGGCGACGCACTTCCAGGGGACGTGAACGTCACCACGGATGTGGACTTCGGGGATCTTGTCCGGGTCCATGTTGGCCGCGCCGCCTTCACGCTTCACGATCGCATCGAGACGATCGAAAGCCTGCTTGGCGAGTTCGGTGCTGTCCACCGGAGTCGTGTTGTTGATATAGACACGGCATTCGCCGACCGGCGAGGAGCCCGAGTAGCCGGGCTGCCCCGGAGCGCGACCCGCTTCGTCGGTCGAAACCACCGCGAGCAGCAGGTTCTCGACCTTGTCCTGAGTCTCTTCAGAGGCGAGGACGGGAACCTTCAGCTTCTCGATGGTCTGGATCGCGACCGGGACCGCGATGAGGAAGATGATCAGCAGCACGAGCATCACGTCCACGAGCGGCGTGGTATTGATGTCCGACATCGGGCGTTCTTCGCCGCCGCCGCCTACAGACATTGCCATTGGTTACATCCTATCCGTTCTGAGCCGCGGTTCTGCCGGGAGCCGGGGAAGCCCGAGCTCCCGGTGAAGATCCGCGTTTCCGGAAACCAGGCGCGACGGGGGAGTCCGCCGCACCAGGGACTACTGCTTACTTCTTGACCGGAGCGGCCGGAGCGGCCGGCTTGGCGGCAGCAACCGTGACGGCCGGCTTCACAACGCCCTTCGAGGCGATGTTGGCGAGGACGTCGGTGCTGAAGCCGGTCAGCATTTCGGCAATGCGCTTGTTGCGGCTCTGCAGATAGTTGTAGGCGAGCACCGCGGGAACCGCGACGAGCAGACCGAGCGCGGTCATGATCAGAGCTTCACCGACCGGACCCGCGACCTTGTCGATCGAGGCCGAACCGGCGAGACCGATCGCGATCAGCGCGCGGTAGATGCCGACCACGGTACCGAACAGACCGATGAACGGCGCGGTCGCACCGACGGTGGCGAGGAAGGGAAGGCCGCCAGCGAGCTTGGCGTTGATGGTGGCTTCCGAGCGGGCGAGCGAGCCGTGCAGCCAGTCGTGCGCTTCGGTGGCGTCCATCTTGGTCACCTGGTCTTCGGCGGCGATGCCGTCGTCGACGATCTGGCGCCAGGCCGAGTTCTTCTCGAGCTTGGCAGCGCCTTCCTTGATGGTGCCGGCGCGCCAGAAGTTGCCGACGTTGTTCTTGTACTGGTTCATGATCTTCGACTGTTCAAAGAACTTGGTGAACAGGATGAAGAACGAACCGAACGACATGATGCCGAGGATCACGACGGTGGCGTACGAGATGAAACCGCCGGCCTGGAGGGCTTCGACGAAGCCGAACTTGTTCTGCGGCGCAGCATTGGTCGCGGCCGCGGCGAGCGTCTGGATAAGCATTCGGATCTTCCTCTCAAGAATTCAAAGCTGCCCGAAGGCGATCAATGGGGGAATGGCCGGGGCCGGAGAGAAGGCCCCCGCCCAAATCGTCAGTCCTTCGGGATGACCCAGCGGACAGAGCTGCTGTACGATGCACCGACCGGCTGACCGTTCTGCGTGCCAGGCTTGAAGCGCGCGCGGCTCATCAGCTTGGAACACGTCGCCTCGTCGAGATCGGGGCTCCCGCTCGAACGGACGATAGTGCAATTGGTCGGCTTGCCCGTGGCGTCGTAGTCGAGCTTGAACCCGGTCACGCCTTCGCGCTCCTCGCGCAGGGCGCGCGAAGGATAGTCGTTGGTCGTCACCCACTCGCCCGGACGGCCCTTGGGAGTCCCAGGGGTCGGCGGAGGAGGCGCCGGCGGCGGGGCAGCCGGCGGCGGAGGCAGCACCACGACCGGCGGGGCCGGCGGCGGCGGAGTTGCCACAGTCTCAACCTGGTTAACCACCGGCGTGTTGAAGCTGACCGGCGGCGGCGGCGCCACGATCGGCGGCGGCGGCGGCGCATCCTTCGGCGGCGGCGGCGGCGGCGGCGGCGGAGTCTTCTCCGGGTCGATCTTGACCGCCGTGGTCACCTCTTTGATCTTCTTGAAGGCCGAGTACGCGAGGCCAGTGACCAGCGCGTAGCCGACGACGACATGAAGAAGAGCAACGACGATGAGCGCGGTGATCTTGTTACCGCTCATCTGTTGGTCAGCGTATGCCATTCAGCTCCATAACTCCTGATCTTCCACCCCACCCCAGATCCCTGGGTAACGGGACGGGGCAAAACGGAGCCGCGGGGGGAATCACCGTTCCCTCCGATCGGCCAATCCAGCGAAATCTATCCACCCTGCCGGCAAACCCGGTCATCCGGCATCGGGCGCAGGAGCCCGGCGACGGCATTTTCGGGCATTTATTATGTGTTGCCCGATTTCGGCGAGCTTTAACGCCGATGCAGGGGGTGCGCAAATGCTTTATCGGTTAAGACCTGATTCACGCTTGCCGGGCTTCGCTTCGGCACTTCCGCGCCGGGTTGGCACACGCGTCATCGGTGCCGCATTTCCATCGACAGGACACTTATGAACCGCCGCCTGCCCTTACCGATCGCCCTGCTCGCCGCCTTGGCGGCGCCATTGCCCGCATTGGCGCAGAACCTTGCGAATCCTTCGCAAACTGTCGCTTCGGCACCGGATGCGCTGCGCTATGCCGACCTTGTCGACCTCGTCCTGCCCGCCGATCTGGTCGCCCGGGCGCAAGTGCGCAAGGTGGCCAGGCTGAAGCCCGAACAGTCCCCTGGGCTCGCCGCCGGGAAAGTGCGTCTCTATATCGAGGCGCGTACGAGCGCGCTGCTCGCGGGGCCTGATCTTGGCGAATCGATCCGATTCCTGGCCGACGTTCCGCTCGATGCGCGGGGCCGCCCGCCCAAGCTGGCGAAGACCGACGTGCTGGTGATCGGGCACACCGTGGCCGGCCGCCCCGGCGAGCTGCTTCTGTCCGCGCCCGATGCGATGCTGGCCTGGTCGGCCACGCGCGAACAGGCGCTGCGCGCGATCCTGACCGAAAAGCTTTCCCCCGACGCGCCGCCCGCAGTGAAGGGCGTGCGCGAAGCGCTGCACGTTCCGGGCAACCTTGCCGGCGAGGGCGAGACGCAGGTGTTCCTGGCGACCGAGGGCGCGCGCCCGGCGGCGCTGTCGATCATCAGCCGTCCCGGCCAGCCGCGCACGTGGGGCGTGAGCTTCAGCGAGATCGTCGACCAGTCGGCCAAGCCGCCCGCCCCCGAAACGCTCGCCTGGTACCGGCTCGCCTGCTTCCTGCCGCAGACGCTGCCCGCGCGCGCCAACATTTCCGACGGCGACACCAGCCGGGCGGCCGCGGCGGACGACTATGCCTTCGCGCGGGCCGCGCTGGGCACGTGCGAGCGCGGCCGAACGCTGCAGCCATGACGGCCGCAAGCGGGGCGTTGCGGGGCCAGCGTGTGTCCCCTAAGGCGCGGGCTCGGGAATCCTAGCGCGCGGACGCGCCAGACGACGGGGTAACAATGAGCGAACCACTGCGCATCGCGCTTGCCGGCCTTGGCACCGTTGGCGGCGGGGTGATCCGGCTGATCGAGACCAATGCCGCGCTGATCGCGCGCCGCGCCGGCCGCCCGATCGCGATCACCGCGATCAGCGCCCGCAATCGCAGCAAGGATCGCGGCGTCGACCTGTCGCGCTATGCCTGGGAAGACGACATGGTCATCCTGGGCGAGCGCCCCGACGTGGACGTGGTGGTCGAACTGGTCGGCGGCGCCGACGGGCCGGCGCTGGCGCTGGCACGCACCACGTTCGAGGCGGGCAAGGCGCTGGTCACCGCCAACAAGGCGATGATCGCGCACCACGGGCTGGAGCTTGCGACGCGCGCCGAGGCCGCGAAAGTGGCGTTCAAGTTCGAGGCCGCCGTCGCAGGCGGCATCCCGGCGATCAAGGGCCTGCGCGAAGGGGCGGCCGCGAACCGTATCGAGCGAGTCTACGGCATTCTCAACGGCACCTGCAATTACATCCTCAGCACGATGGAGGACACCGGGCGCGACTTTGCCGACGTGCTGGCCGAAGCGCAGGCCAAGGGCTATGCCGAGGCCGACCCGACGTTCGACATCGACGGCATCGATGCCGCGCACAAGCTGTCGATCCTGTCGTCGATCGCATTCGGCACGGCGATCGACTTCCGCAACGTGACCGCCACCGGAATCCGCCGCGTGCTGGCCGCCGACATCGCGCAGGCCGATGCACTGGGCTATTACATCCGCCTGATCGGCATGGCCGAAACCGAGGTGGATGAAGCAGGCAACCGCCGGCTGTTCCAGCGCATCCATCCGCACCTGGTCCACCGCGACCACCCGCTGGCGCATGTCGACGGCGCGACCAACGCAGTGGTGGCCGAGGGCAACTTCGTCGGCCGGCTGCTGTTCCAGGGCGCGGGCGCGGGCGATGGGCCGACGGCCAGCGCGGTCGTCGCCGACCTGATCGACATCGCGCGCGGCGACGTGGGCGCGCCGTTCTCGATTCCGGTAAGCGAGCTCGACGCAGCGGCACCCGCCGACACCGGCCACCGGCGCGGCAAGGCATACCTGCGTTTCACCGTGGCGGACCGCCCCGGCGTGCTCGCCGAGATCACCGCAGCGATGCGCGATGCCGGCGTTTCGATCGAAAGCCTGATCCAGAAGGGCCGCGCGGGCGAGGACAGCGACCAGGTGCTGGTGGCGATGGTCACCCACGAAGGCCCCGAAAGCGCGATCGCCGAAGCAATGCGCCTGCTGGAAGGGTCGGCCAGCTTGTCGGCCCCGCCGCTGGTGATGCACATCCTGGAAGAATGAGGCGGCCTGCCGCACTCAGGGCGCCTTGATTTCCCCCTTGGCGATGCGGTCGGCGTCCGAACCGGCGGGCGGCGGGGGCAGCGCCTTGATATCGAAGAAATACATCGGCGTGGGCGCGCGGCCGAAGCCGATGCAGCCCTTGCTGCAATCGCGCAGGCCGCTGACGTTGGGCGCGCGGGGGGCGCCGTCGGCGGTCTTCCCGGCGCCCAGCGGGGCCACGCTGTCTAGCTTCTGCCGCGCGTTTTCGGGATTGTTGCCGCAGACCACGATCGCATCGCCGGCGCCCTTGTCGCAGCTTTCACGCCGCGTGGGCGTGAGCAACGATTGGGCTACGTCCGCGGGCGATCGCGATGCCTCGGGACTGTCACCATTGGCCGGTAGCTGCCACTTGCCCGCGTCCTGCGCCCGCGCCGGGCCGGCAAACACCGCCGCTACGGCAACAAGGAATGCCACAAGCCAGGGCCGCACCCTCGACAAACTGGGTGCGGTCAGTCTAGGGCACGCATACGTCTGCATACCCAAGTATGCACGTCGCCAGCCAACGGAGTCAACGTGACCGACACCACCACCAAGCCCGCCGCCTCGCAGGTCCTCGACCGTGTCCTCGTCCTCGAGATGGTCCGCGTGACCGAAGCGGCCGCGATCGGCGCATCGAAGCTGATCGGCCGTGGCGACGAGAAGGCGGCTGACGCTGCCGCCGTCGAAGCGATGCGCGCGGCGTTCAACGAACTGTGGATGGACGGCACCGTGGTGATCGGCGAGGGCGAGCGCGACGAAGCGCCGATGCTCTACATCGGCGAGAAGGTCGGCGCGGCACCGGGCACCGGGCCGAAGATCGACATCGCGCTCGATCCGCTGGAAGGCACCACCATCACCGCCAAGGCCGGCCCCAATGCGCTGGCCGTGCTGGCGGTGGCCGAAGAAGGCGGCCTGCTCAACGCGCCCGACGTCTACATGGACAAGCTGGCCGTCGGCCCGGGCTATCCCGACGGCATCATCAGCCTCGACAAGTCGCCAACCGAGAACGTCAAGGCCGTGGCCGCGGCCAAGGGCGTCGAACCGCACGAGATCATCGTCTGCGTGCTCGACCGTCCGCGCCATGCCGACCTGATCGCCGAGCTGCGCGGGATCGGCTGCGGCGTGGTGCTGATCGGCGACGGCGACGTGGCCGGCGTGATCGCGGTGACCAACGAGGAAACCACCATCGACCTGTACATGGGTTCGGGCGGCGCCCCCGAAGGCGTGCTGGCCGCGGCCGCGCTGCGCTGCGTGGGTGGGCAGTTCAACGGCCGCCTGCTGTTCCGCAACGACGACGAGCGCGCCCGCGCCGCCAAGTGGGGCATCACCGACCTCAACAAGATCTACACCCGCGACGAACTGGCCAAGGGCGACTGCATCTTTGCCGCCACCGGCGTGACCGACGGTTCGCTGCTGAAGGGCGTGAAGGTCCACAAGAACGGCGTGATGACCACCGAGAGCGTGGTGATGCGCGCCAGCTCGGGCACGGTGCGCTGGGTCAAGGGCGAACACCGCAAGCCGCGCTGATCTATCGCTTCGCTCTTGCCTCCCCTGCCCCGACAGGTAACCCTGTCGGGCAGAGGGAGAGAAGAGACATGAAGGGCGAAGCCGAATTCGAAGCCGCGCTGGCCGCGGCGAACCTGCCCGGCGCAGTCGCGCTGATCACCGACAGCAAGGACACGCGCTACTTGCGCGCCTTCGGCATGGCCGACGCCGTGGCCGGGGTGCCCATGCGCGAGGATTCGCTGTTCCAGATCGCATCGATGACCAAGGCGCTGACCAGCGCGGCGGTGCTGCAGCTGGTAGAGCGTGGCAAGCTCGATCTCGATGCGCCGGTGGGCGCGATCCTGCCTGAACTGGCCGATCCGCAAGTGCTCGACGGCTTCGATGAAGCGGGCGCGCCGATCCTGCGGCCCGCAAAATCGCCGGTGACGCTGCGCCACCTGCTGATGCACACGTCGGGCTGCGGCTACACCTTCATGAACGCCGACCTGCTGCGGCATGCCATGGCGACCGGGAACATGGCGCCCGGCACCCGCAAGAGCCTGGACCAGCCGCTGGCATTCGATCCGGGTACGCGCTGGGAATACGGCACCGGCATCGATTGGGCGGGACTTGCGGTCGAGGCCGTGACCGGGATGCGCCTTGGCGAATGGTTCGAACGGGAGCTGACCGGGCCGCTCGGCATGACGCAGACCCGCTTCCGCGACAGCTGGTCAGCCGACGACGCGCAGATCCACGTCCGCAGCGAATCGGGCGAGCTGACCACGCAGGCGATGGTCCTGGGCGCCGGCGAATACCACAACGGCGGGGGCGGGCTTTCGTCCACCGCGAGCGATTATGCGCGCTTCCTGCGCATGGTGCTGCGTGGCGGCGAACTGGACGGCGTGCGCGTGCTTTCGCCAGAATCGGCGCAGGCGGCGCGGACCGATGCGCTGGCGCCGCATCTTTCGGCGGGGGAAATGGCCACCGCGATGCCCGGCTTTGCCACCGCGTTCGATCCGTTGCCCGGCCAGCGCGGCGGCTGGACGATCGGCGGCTTCCTGGTCAACACCGAGACCGGCCCTGCCGGCCGATCCCCGGGCAGCCTGCACTGGGCGGGCATCTTCAACTGCTATTACTGGATCGACCCCGATCGCGATCTGGCCGGCGTTATCCTGACTCAGATGTCGCCCTTTGCCGAACCGGGCGCGCTGGACGCCTTTGCCGCGCTCGAGCGAATGGCCTGCGCCAACGCCTGAACGCGCGGCGAGTTAGCCGACCGCAAGCGCGAGCGGCACCGCGGGCGATGCGTCCTCCAGCGCAGAGTTGCGGCGGTGCTGCCCGGGCCGGGCGAGGACGGCGGGCCGCGATTCGGGGTCACGGGTGCGGAAGCTGGAGACGAGTGAGGACAGGCGTTCGGCTTCCGCCGAAAGGCTGCGCGTGGCGGCCGATGACTGTTCGACCATTGCAGCGTTTTGCTGGGTCATGCGGTCCATTTCGCCGACCGCGCCGTTCACGTGGGCGAGATTGGTGGCCTGCTCGTGCGCGGCCGAGGCAATGTCGCCGATCAGCGCGTTGATTTCGGTCACCCGGCCGACGATCGCTTCGAGCTTCGATCCGGTATCGCCGACAAGCGCGACGCCCTGCGCCACCTGATCGGCGCTGGTGGTGATCAGCGCCTTGATATCCTGTGCCGCATCGGCCGAGCGCTGGGCCAGCGCGCGCACTTCGTTGGCGACCACGGCAAAGCCCTTCCCGGCATCCCCGGCGCGGGCCGCTTCGACACCCGCATTGAGCGCCAGAAGATTGGTCTGGAAGGCGATGCCATCGATCACCGCGATGATCGTGCCGATTTCGCGGGCGGAGTTCTCGATCGCGGCCATGGCGGCAATGGCGCGCTGCACCACCTCGCCGCCTTCGCTCGCCTCGCGGTGGGCCTCGCTCATCGACGCCTGCAGCGCACCGGCGCCGGCAGCGGTTTCGCGCACGCTGGAGGTAATGGCGTCCATCGAATGCGCGGTATCGGCAAGGCGCGCGGCCTGCTGTTCGTTGCGCTGGGCAAGGTCTTCCGAGGCAGCGCGGATTTCGCCGATCGCGCTCGACACGCTGGTCGAGCCGACGCGGACTGAACGCATGGCTTCGGCGAGCGCGGCAACCGCGGCGTTGTAATCCAGCCGGATCGCGTCGTAGCCATCGGGCAGCGGCTCGGTCAGGCGGAATTCGAGATCCTTGCGCGCCAGATGCTCGAGCCCCGCCGTCAGGTGCGCGACGAGCGCTTCCTGCGCTTCCGACGCGCGCTGGCGGGCAAGGCCGTTTTCGCGGAACACGTCGATCGCCTGGGCCATCATGCCGATTTCGTCGTTGCGGGTGATCCCTTCGATCGGGCGGTCGTAATCCCCGTGCGCCATCGCGGTCATCACGTCGGCGGTTTCGACCAGCGGAGCGACGACGCGATGCTGGACCTGGCGCGCCGCCCAGAGCAGCACGGCCACCAGTCCGGCCGCAAGCAGGGCGAGGAAGCCGAGCGCGAGGCTGATCCGCACGTTGTCCCCATGCGCCATCTTCGCCTTGTAGTCGGCCGAAAGCTTGACCAGGGCCTGCACCTCTGCGTGCTGGCGCTGGTAAGCGGGGCCGAGTTCGTCGTGGAAGGCACGCGCCGCGCGGACCTGGTCTCCAGCATCGACCGCGGGAAGAAAATCGTTATCGACCGCCGCCCAGAACTTCTCCGCCGTCGCAATGGTGCGATCCATCGAGGGCCGCATCTCCGGCGGCAGGGGCGCTTCGCTCCAATACTTCTGGCGTTGCAGGAATTCGGCGTGTTCTTCCACCAGTTCCTGCTTCTGCGCGGGTGCGACCGAAGGATCGTTCACGATCAGCGCGGCGTGGAGATAGGATTCGACCACGAAGGCGGGTGGGGGGAGGATATCCGCCACCAGTTCGTCCTGAAGCGACACGCGCGCGGTGATCGGGCCACCCTGGCGGATGAACCACACCACGCCGGTGCTGACCAGAATCGCCACGAGCATCGCGGCGACAAGCGCCCGGGCACCGTTGCGGGCGAGACGGCTGATCATGCGAAAAACTCCAGTCGGTCCGATGGAACCTGCCGTTCTGCCTAGGGAGGGCGGGTGAAAAAGCCCCCTTTGCCAAGACAGGGGATTCTGCGGAGTTCGGATCGCGGGGCCGCGCACGAAAAACCCCGCCGGATCGCTCCGGCGGGGCCTTTCACGTTCAGTCGGACAAGCCGTTTCAGGCTTCGTCGTCACCCTGGATCAGGTAGTCGCCGGCGTCCGCGTCGGTGCCGTGGGTTTCACCCTCGATCACCGCCAGCGGATCGTCGCCGATCGCCGCTTCCGGGCCCTGCGCCAGTTCGGCGGCATGCTCTTCAGCAGCCGTGGCCGGTGCGATGAGCGATTCCTGCAGCTTGCGATAGGACGCGCGGAGCGCGGCATCGCGGCTGGTGGCGGCAACGCGCATCCGGTTCATGCCCGCGCCGGTGCCGGCGGGGATGAGACGGCCGACGATGACGTTCTCCTTGAGACCGATCAGTGAGTCCTTCTTGCCTTCCACGGCCGCCTGCGTGAGCACGCGGGTGGTTTCCTGGAACGACGCGGCCGAGATGAACGAACGCGTCTGCAGGCTGGCCTTGGTGATGCCGAGCAGCACCGGCTTGCCTTCGGCCGGGCGCAGGCCCGCTTCCAGCTTGCCGTTGATCTCGTTCATCTCCTCGACGTCGACCTGTTCGCCCGGCAGCAGGGTGGTGTCGCCACCGTCGGTGATCTCGACCTTCTGCAGCATCTGGCGAACGATCACCTCGATGTGCTTGTCGTTGATCTTCACGCCCTGCAAGCGGTAGACTTCCTGGATTTCCGCGACGAGGTACTCGGCCAGGGCTTCGACGCCCATGACTTCGAGAATGTCGTGCGGGTTGGGCGAACCCGAGATCAGGTTGTCGCCCTTCTTGACCCAGTCACCTTCCTGGACGTCGATCACCTTCGACTTCGGGATCAGGTACTCGACCGGTTCACCCTCTTCCGGGATGATCGCGATCTTGCGCTTGGCCTTGTAGTCGCGGACGAATTCGATGCGGCCCGAGATCTTCGCGATGATCGCGTTGTCCTTCGGGATGCGCGCTTCGAACAGTTCGGCAACGCGCGGCAGACCACCGGTGATGTCACGCGTCTTGGCAGCTTCGCGGCTGGCACGCGCCAGCACGTCGCCCGCCTTCACTTCCTGTCCGTCCTCGACCGAGAGGGTCGTGCCCGGCGCCATCATGTAGCGCGCGGCCTCGCCCGAGTTCTCGTCGAGCAGGGTCAGGCGCGGACGCAGGTCTTCCTTCTTGGCGCGGCCACCTGCGCGGTTTTCGGTCACCACACGCTGGGCGATACCGGTCGCATCGTCGACCTGTTCGGTGAGCGTGCGCCCGTCGATCAGGTCCTGATAGCGGACGATACCCGGCTTTTCGGTGATCACCGGCAGGGTGAACGGGTCCCATTCGGCCAGGCGATCGCCCTGCGCGATGGTGGCGCCGTTTTCGTGCAGCAGGTGGGTACCGTAAGGCACGCGGTGCATGGCGCGTTCGCGGCCTTCGGTATCGATCACCGCGATCTCGCCATTGCGGGCGAGCGACAGGCGACGACCGCGGCTGTCGATGATCGTCGGGATGTCGCGGTATTCGACGGTACCGTCGCAGATCGCTTCGAGGTTCGACTGTTCGTTGACCTGCGCCGCGCCACCGATGTGGAACGTACGCATGGTCAGCTGCGTGCCGGGCTCGCCGATCGACTGGGCGGCGATGACGCCGACCGCTTCACCGATGTTCACCGGCGTACCGCGCGCGAGGTCGCGGCCGTAGCAGGTGCCGCAAACGCCCTGCTGGGCTTCGCAGATCAGCGGCGAGCGGATGCGCGCCGACTGGACGCCGGCCGCTTCGATGCGGACGATGGCGGCTTCGTCGAGCAGCGTGCCCTTGGGGCAGATCACCACGCCGGTCTTCGCCTCGATCAGGTCTTCGGCCAGCGTACGGCCGAGGATGCGCTCGCCAAGCGAGGCGATCGTCGAACCGCCCTGCACGATCGCGCGCATTTCCAGCGCTCGCTCGGTACCGCAGTCGTCGATGGTGACGACGCAGTCCTGCGACACGTCGACCAGACGGCGGGTCAGGTAACCCGAGTTCGCCGTCTTGAGCGCGGTGTCAGCGAGGCCCTTGCGGGCGCCGTGGGTCGAGTTGAAGTATTCAAGGACGGTCAGGCCTTCCTTGAAGTTCGAGATGATCGGCGTTTCGATGATCTCGCCCGACGGCTTGGCCATGAGGCCGCGCATGCCGGCAAGCTGCTTCATCTGCGTCGGCGAACCACGCGCGCCCGAGTGGCTCATCATGTAGATCGAGTTGATCGGCTTCTGACGGCCCGTTTCGGGGTCGACCGGCGAGGCCTTGATCTCGTCCATCATGGCCGCGGCCACCTGGTCGCCGCAGCGGCTCCAGGCGTCGATGACCTTGTTGTACTTTTCCTGCTGGGTGATCAGGCCGTCCTGGTACTGCTGCTCGTAGTCGGCAACCAGTTCCTTGGTTTCGTTGACCAGCGCATCCTTGCTGTCGGGGATGATCATGTCGTCCTTGCCGAACGAGATGCCCGCCTTGAATGCGTTGCGGAAGCCCAGCGCCATGATCGCGTCGGCGAACAGCACCGTGTCCTTCTGGCCGGTGTGACGGTAGACCTGGTCGATGACGTCGCCGATTTCCTTCTTGGTCAGAACCTTGTTCACGACCTCGAAGGGAACCTTGTGGCTCTTGGGCAGGCATTCGCCGATCAGCATGCGACCCGGCGTGGTCTCGAAGCGCTTGAGGTACTGCTGACCGTTCTCGTCGGTCTGCGGCACGCGGGCCACGATCTTCGAGTGCATGGTCACCGCACCGGCGTGGAGTGCCTGGTGCACTTCGGCCATGTCGGCCAGCATCATGCCTTCGCCCGGCTCGCCCGAACGATCGAGCGAGAGGTAGTACAGGCCCAGCACCATGTCCTGCGAAGGCACGATGATCGGCTTGCCGTTGGCGGGCGAGAGGATGTTGTTGGTCGACATCATCAGCACGCGCGCTTCGAGCTGGGCTTCCAGCGAGAGCGGCACGTGGACGGCCATCTGGTCACCGTCGAAGTCGGCGTTGAACGCCGAGCAGACGAGCGGATGCAGCTGGATCGCCTTGCCTTCGATCAGGACGGGCTCGAACGCCTGGATGCCGAGACGGTGCAGCGTGGGCGCACGGTTCAGCATAACCGGGTGTTCGCGGATCACCTCGTCAAGGATGTCCCAGACTTCCTTGCGCTCCTTCTCGACCCACTTCTTGGCCTGCTTCAGGGTCATCGACAGACCCTTGGCATCGAGACGGGCGTAGATGAACGGCTTGAACAGTTCGAGCGCCATCTTCTTGGGCAGGCCGCACTGGTGCAGCTTGAGTTCGGGGCCGGTCACGATGACCGAACGGCCCGAATAGTCGACGCGCTTGCCGAGCAGGTTCTGGCGGAAGCGGCCCTGCTTGCCCTTGAGCATGTCGGACAGCGACTTCAGCGGACGCTTGTTGGCACCGGTGATGACACGGCCGCGGCGGCCGTTGTCGAACAGCGCGTCAACGGCTTCCTGCAGCATGCGCTTTTCGTTGCGGACGATGATGTCCGGCGCGCGCAGCTCGATCAGGCGCTTGAGGCGGTTGTTGCGGTTGATGACGCGGCGATAGAGGTCGTTGAGGTCCGAGGTCGCGAAGCGGCCACCATCTAGCGGCACCAGCGGGCGCAGTTCGGGCGGGATGACCGGCACGACGTCGAGGATCATCCATTCCGGACGATTGCCCGAATCGATGAACGATTCGACGACCTTGAGGCGCTTGATGATCTTCTTGGGCTTCAGCTCGCTCTTGGTGGTGGCGAGCTCCTCCATCAGGTCCTTGCGTTCCTGTTCGAGGTCGAGATCGATCAGCATCTGCTTGACCGCTTCGGCGCCGATGCCGGCGCTGAACGCGTCTTCGCCGTATTCGTCCTGCGCGTCGAGCAGTTCGTCCTCGGTCAGCAACTGGTAGCGTTCGAGCGGGGTGATGCCCGGCTCGATGACCACGTAGCTTTCGAAGTAGAGGATGCGCTCAAGCTGCTTGAGCTGCATGTCGAGCAGCAGGCCGATGCGCGAAGGCAGCGACTTGAGGAACCAGATGTGCGCGACCGGCGCGGCCAGTTCGATGTGGCCCATGCGCTCGCGGCGCACCTTGGTGACGGTGACTTCGACGCCGCACTTTTCGCAGACGACGCCCTTGTACTTCATGCGCTTGTATTTGCCGCACAGGCATTCGTAGTCCTTCACCGGACCGAAGATGCGCGCGCAGAACAGGCCGTCACGCTCGGGCTTGAACGTGCGATAGTTGATGGTTTCCGGCTTCTTGATCTCGCCGAAGGACCAGCTGCGGATGCGCTCGGGGCTCGCCAGACCGATCTGGATCTGGTCGAAGGTCTCGGGCTTGGCGAGCTGGTTGGTGAACTTGGTAAGGTCGTTCATTTTTGCCGTTCCCTTGCCTCATGCCGAGGCTCTGGACGTGAAATCTTTGATTGCGGCGGGACGGGCGGCCCGCGAAGGAGCCGCCCGGACCGGTTACTCCGCAGCCTGCGCCAGGCCGTCGTCGTCCTCGTCGTCGAGCGACGAGAGTTCGACGTTGAGACCCAGCGAGCGCATTTCCTTGACGAGCACGTTGAAGCTTTCGGGAATGCCGGCCTCGAAGGTGTCGTCGCCCTTGACGATCGCTTCGTAGACCTTGGTGCGGCCGACCACGTCGTCCGACTTCACCGTCAGCATTTCCTGCAGCGTGTACGCAGCACCGTAAGCCTGCAGCGCCCAGACCTCCATTTCGCCGAAGCGCTGGCCACCGAACTGCGCCTTGCCGCCCAGCGGCTGCTGGGTGACGAGCGAGTACGGCCCGATCGAACGCGCGTGGATCTTGTCGTCGACCAAGTGGTGCAGCTTGAGCACGTACTTCATGCCCACGGTCACCTTGCGGTCGAAGCGGTCACCGGTGCGCCCGTCGAACAGGTCGACCTGGCCCGATTCATCGAGCCCGGCGAGACGCAGCATGTCGGCCACGTCCTTTTCCACCGCGCCGTCGAACACCGGCGAGCCCATCGGCACGCCTGCGCGGACGGACTGCGCGAATTCGACGATCTGGTCATCGCTGCGGGCCGCGATCTCGTCGGCGTAGTTGTCGCCGTAGATCTCGGTCAGCAGTTCGCGCACGGCTTCGGGCGGCTGGCCGGCTTCGGGGTTCGGGTTCGCGGCGCGCCAGGCGTCGAGCGCCTCGCCCACCCGCTTGCCCAGGCCACGAGCAGCCCAGCCGAGGTGCGTTTCGAAGATCTGCCCGACGTTCATGCGCGAAGGCACGCCCAGCGGGTTGAGCACGAAGTCGACCGGCGTGCCGTCCTCGAGGAACGGCATGTCCTCCTGCGGCAGGATGCGGCTGATGATGCCCTTGTTGCCGTGACGGCCGGCCATCTTGTCGCCCGGCTGCAGCTTGCGCTTCACCGCGACGAAGACCTTGACCATCTTGAGCACGCCCGGAGCGAGGTCGTCGCCGCGCTCGAGCTTCTCCTTGCGATCCTCGAACTTCTCCTGGATCGCCTTGACGGTCTCGTCGTACTGGGCCTTCACCGCTTCGAGCTGGGCCTGGCGGGCATCGTCCGCCACCGCGAACTTCCACCATTCGTGACGCTCGACATCGCCGAGCACCTGCTCGTCGATCTCGGTGCCCTTCTTGATGCCCTTGGGCGCGGCCGTGGCGACCTGGCCCAGCAGCATTTCGCGCAGGCGGTTGAAGGTGGCGCGGTTGAGGATCGCGCGCTCGTCCTCGCGGTCCTTGGCGAGGCGTTCGATTTCCTCGTTCTGGATGGCGCGGGTACGGTCGTCGATCTCGATGCCGTGACGGTTGAAGACGCGAACGTCGACGATCGTGCCCGAAACGCCCGGCGGCAGGCGGAGCGAGGTGTCGCGCACGTCGCTGGCCTTTTCGCCGAAGATCGCGCGCAGCAGCTTTTCTTCCGGCGTCATCGGCGATTCACCCTTCGGGGTGATCTTGCCGACGAGGATGTCACCGGGGTGCACTTCGGCGCCGATGTAGACGATGCCCGCTTCGTCGAGGTTGCGGAGTGCTTCCTCGCCGACGTTCGGGATGTCGCGGGTGATGTCTTCGGGCCCGAGCTTGGTGTCGCGGGCCATGACCTCGAACTCGTCGATGTGGATCGAGGTGAAGACGTCTTCCTTCACGATCCGCTCGGAGATCAGGATCGAGTCCTCGTAGTTGTAGCCGTTCCACGGCATGAACGCGACGAGGACGTTGCGGCCGAGCGCCAGCTCGCCGAATTCGGTCGAAGGACCGTCGGCCAGGATGTCACCCTTTTCGACCAGATCGCCCACCTTCACCAGCGGACGCTGGTTGATGCAGGTCGACTGGTTCGAACGCTCGAACTTCTGCAGGCGGTAGATGTCGACGCCCGACTTGCCGGCTTCGATATCGCCGCTGGCGCGGATCACGATACGCGTGGCGTCGACCTGGTCGACCACGCCCGCGCGCAGCGCCGCGATCGCCGCGCCCGAATCGCGCGCGACGGTTTCTTCCATGCCGGTGCCGACGAACGGGGCGTCCGCCTTGAGCAGCGGAACGGCCTGGCGCTGCATGTTCGAGCCCATCAGCGCGCGGTTGGCGTCGTCGTTTTCCAGGAACGGAATGAGCGAGGCGGCCACCGAGACGAGCTGCTTGGGCGAAACGTCCATCAGCGTGATCTGGTCGCGCGGGCTCATCACGAATTCGCCGTTCTGGCGCGCCGAGACGAGTTCCTCGACGAACGAGCCGTCAGCCGTAAGCTCGGCCGAAGCCTGCGCCACGGTGTGCTTCTGCTCTTCCATCGCCGACAGGTAGATGACGTCCTTGGTCACCTTGCCATCGACCACCTTGCGGTACGGGGTTTCGATGAAGCCGTACTTGTTGACGCGGGCGAAGGTCGACAGCGAGTTGATCAGACCGATGTTCGGGCCTTCCGGCGTTTCGATCGGGCAGATGCGGCCATAGTGCGTCGGGTGGACGTCGCGGACTTCGAAGCCGGCGCGCTCGCGGGTGAGACCGCCCGGCCCGAGCGCCGAGACGCGACGCTTGTGCGTCACTTCCGACAGCGGGTTGGTCTGGTCCATGAACTGCGAGAGCTGCGAGGAACCGAAGAATTCGCGCACCGCGGCGACTGCGGGCTTCGCGTTGATCAGGTCGTTCGGCATGACGGTCGACACGTCGACCGAGCTCATGCGCTCCTTCACCGCGCGTTCCATGCGCAGCAGGCCAACGCGGTACTGGTTTTCCAGCAGCTCGCCCACCGAACGCACGCGACGGTTGCCGAGGTTGTCGATGTCGTCGACTTCGCCCTTGCCGTCCTTGAGGTTCACCAGCTCCTTGACCACGGCGAGGATATCCTCGGTGCGCAGCGTGGTGACCGTGTCCGGGCAATCGAGGCCGAGACGCATGTTGAGCTTGACGCGGCCAACGGCCGACAGGTCGTAGCGGTCGCCATCAAAGAACAGGCCATCGAACAGCGCTTCGGCGGTTTCGCGCGTCGGCGGCTCGCCGGGGCGCATCACGCGGTAGATGTCCGACAGCGCCTGGTCGCGATCCTCGGCCTTGTCGGCCTTCATCGTGTTGCGGATCCAGGGACCGGTGTTGACGTGGTCGATGTCGAGCAGTTCGAGCCGGTCGACGCCCGCCTTGTCGAGCAGGTCGAGGTTCTCGGGGCTGACTTCGTCGCCCGCCTCGATCCAGATGCGACCGGTCGATTCGTCGATCAGGTCCTTGGCCGAATAGCGGCCGAAGATTTCCTCGGTCGGGATCAGCAGCTCTTCAAGGCCATCCTTCGCGGCCTTGTTCGCGGCGCGCGGCGAGATCTTGGTGCCGGCCGGGAAGATCACTTCGCCCGACTTGCCATCGACGATGTCGAACTGCGGCTTCTGCCCGCGCCACTGGTCGAGCACGAAAGGCACCTTCCAGCCGCCTTCGCCACGCACCCAGGTGACCTTGTCGTAGAAATGATCGAGGATCTGTTCGCCGTTGAGGCCGAGGGCATAGAGCAGCGCCGTGACCGGCAGCTTGCGCTTGCGGTCGATGCGGACGTTGACGATGTCCTTGGCGTCGAATTCGAAGTCGAGCCACGAACCGCGGTAGGGGATCACGCGGGCGGCGAAGAGGTACTTGCCCGACGAGTGGGTCTTGCCGCGGTCATGGTCGAACAGGACGCCCGGCGAACGGTGCATCTGGCTGACGATCACGCGCTCGGTGCCGTTGATGAAGAACGTCCCGTTCTCGGTCATGAGCGGGATGTCGCCCATGTAGACGTCCTGCTCCTTGATATCGATGAGCGACTTGGTCTCGGTCTCGGCATCGACTTCGAAGGTCGCGAGCTTGAGCGTCACCTTCATCGGCGCGGCGTACGTGATGCCGCGCTGGCGGCACTCGGTCACGTCGTACTTCGGCGCCTCGAGGACGTAGCCGTCCTTTTCCTTGATATCGAGCGAAGCAGTGCCGGCGAAGTCCTGGATCGGGAAAACCGAGCGCAGGGTCTTTTCGAGACCCGAGACATAGCCCGTCTCGGGGTCCGAACGCAGGAACTGCTCGTACGATTCGCGCTGCACCTCGATGAGGTTGGGCATCTGCACGACTTCGTGAATGTCACCGAAGATCTTGCGGATGCGGCGCTTTACGCCGGGGCGTGCGCTGGGGGCCTTGGTCGCCATGGGGAGAGGGTGCCTCTTCGCTTCTTGAATGCCGGAAAACCGGCGTAAATCCGTGCCAAACGCGGCGTTGGCGCCACCAAACGCAAAAGGGCCGCACGGCGGACGATCTCCCGTTCAGGAGGCCAGTGCCTTGCAGCCTTTCGCGTCAGATGGATGCCCGCCGCTTCCTTCCCGAGCCGTCCCCCGCGCATGGGACGGCCTTGCTCGAAGCGGCGAACCGTTGATGACGATATAGGCGGCCCCTGTTGGAAAGTCAAAGGCGGCAACAGCTTGGCTCCGGAAGCGCCGCTTCATCCACAGTATCGAAATTCGATATTATCGATTGACGATATGTTCGACTCGCATTATTGAATATCGATATCGAGCATATCGGAGAACGTTAATGCCCCGCCTCCCCCATCCCAGAACCCGGCACGACCGCGAGACGGCGGGCTTGGTCATCGCCGCGCTACTGGCGCTGGCACTGTCGCTTCCCGCCATTGCCGTAGCGCCGCTGCCCGCAGCCGCTCCCCAAGCCCCCGAACTCGCCTGAACGCCCCGAACTCGCCTGAACGAAGGACCCTGCCCCATGAAACTCCGTCCCAAGGACCCCCTGCTCGCCGCCGCTAGCGGCATTGCCCTGCTTGGACAGGGCCTTTCAGTGGTCGTCGCCGGCGCGACGCTGATCGCCGCCCCCGTGCTGTTCTTCCTGCGCGACCAGGTTCTGACCGCGCTGTCGAGCGAAGCGGGCCATGCGATGCCCGGTTCGACCGTCGTGGCGATCGCGCTGATCCTGCTGCTCGTCGCGGCGATGGCGATCTGCGCCTTCGTCTTCCTGCGCCATCTGCGGCGGATCATCGACAGCGTGGGCCACGGCGACCCCTTCGCGCCCGTCAACGCCCGCCGCCTTGCCGCGATGGCCTGGCTGACGCTGGCGATCGAGGGCCTGTCGATCCCGGTTGGCGGCATTGGCCAATGGCTTGCCGCGACGATCAAGGATGCGACCTCGGACTTCGGCATATCGGTCGGCGGCGTCCTGCTGGCGCTGATCCTGTTCATCCTTGCCCGCGTGTTCCGCGAAGGCGCCCGGATGCGCGACGATCTGGAAGGGACCGTGTGATGGCACCGCAGACCCCCACTCCGGAAGCGCCGACGCGGATCGTGGTGAAGCTGGACGACCTGCTCTACCAGCGCCGCATGACGATGACCGAGCTGGCCGAGCGCATCGACCTGACGCTCGCCAACCTTTCCATCCTCAAGACGGGCAAGGCCAAGGCCATCCGCTTCTCGACGCTCGAGGCGATCTGTCGCGAGCTAGACTGCCAGCCGGGTGATGTCCTCGGCTACCGCACGGAGGGTTGATGACCCCATATCATCAATCTGCGCGGCGCCTCAGAACCTGAACAGTAAATTAACCCTCGATTGACGGCCGATGAACAGAATCACTCTGTTCATCGGCATATTTATTCGGCTCAACTTCTGGCCGCGTAAATGGGTTCGATCCATCGCATTCTTGGGGAACGGTGCAGTTGTGCCACATATTTACTTGGCATGACTAACACCGCCAACCGTTCGTCTTGTGCCAGTGCGGCGATTGCAGCCGTTCTCGCGCTCGTTTCCACCCCGGCCCTGGCGCAGGACGCCACGGCCAGCAGCGATCCGCTCAGCAGCACCGCCACCGCGCCAAGCGCAACGCCGGTGACCGTTTCGCCCACTCAGGCACCCGCCCAGACCGCGCCGCGGATCGTGATCCCCGAACCGGCCCAGGTGACGGCAACTACCGACGCTGCTCCTGCGACCGATGCTCCGGTCGTCCAGTCCAATCCGCAGGTAGCGACGACCGCCGCCTCGTCTTCGGCCGATAGCGCGTCCGAGACGGCCGCTGCGACACCTGCCCCAACGCCGCGTGCCCGTACCGCTTTGGCAACCGCGCGCACCAGCGCTGCCGTGACCGCGCCCGCCGTGGCTGCCACAGTCGCAGCGCCGAACATGGCAAGTCCCGCAACGCCCGCATCGCCGCTGGCGGCATCTAGCCAGCCCGCCGCCCCGCGTGCCGAAGCTTCGGCGCCGGCGCCTGCCGCCAACACATCGTCGCGGACCGTCGACTGGGCGCTTCCGGTCGGACTGATCGCACTGCTCGGCGTGGGTGGTGCGGCGGTGGTCGCGGCGCGTCGTCGCCCGGTCTATGCCGATGACGACAGCTATGAGACCAGCACCGTCGAGATGGTGCCGCCGCCTGCCCCTGCACGTCACGAGCCGATGATGGCGCGCGATGCATCCGACACGCTGGCTGCCGAACCCGCGATTCCGGCAGATGCGCCGGTCTACCGTCCGGCCATGGCGGCCACTACCGCGCCGATGCTCGATCCGGATGGGCCGGTTCCGCAGGGCGACGAGCGCCGTGCCCTGATCGACCGGATGGTGGCGGCAGCGCCCGACGAGGCCAACCCGTTCAAGTCGCCCAAGGGCCGTGCCCGCCGCGCGCGCCTGATCCTGCAGGCGCAGGAAAACCGCTGGAATGCGGCGCACGGGACGGTGGAAGCGCCGGTGGCTGCAGAAACCCGGCCGGCGATGGCCGAACCCGCCTATGCCCGGACCGCGCCGGCTCGCAAGCCGCAGGCACCGGCCTTCCCCACCCGGCCGCTCCGTCCCGCCTACAGCTGATCGACTGGATCGGCGGCCGGATAGCCGGCCAGATAGCCTGATCGTCGCGCGACCCCCTTCCCCTTGCGGGAGGGGGGTTGTTGCATATCGGGCCCCGCGCTTGACTCCGGCGGGCGATTGGGCCAATGGCGCGCCCCTGATCGGAGCGGCCGCGAGGCGCAGCGTCGGTCATCCGTCCGAGACCGTCGGTGCAGGTTTCCTGCTTAATTTCCGACCTAGGCGGGGAAAAGAGTTTCAAGGCCCGGTACGTTCCTGAAGGATCGTGTGGCCCCACGCGTCGCTTTGCGGCGCTTCTCCTTCCCTTGTCACGGACTCGCCGGTGGTCTTCGGGCCATCGACAAACGTAGCCGGCCGTCCGGGGTTCGCCCCGGCCGGTCACATGTGAAGGAGTAAGGCATGGATCGTTCGCAGAAAGCCGAATCGGTCGCATTCCTGAGCGGCGTCTTCAACGAGGCTGGTGCGGTGGTGATCACCCGCAACCTCGGCATGACGGTGGCCCAGTCCACCGAC
Source organism: Novosphingobium olei (assembly GCF_037076535.1). Taxonomy (NCBI): domain Bacteria; kingdom Pseudomonadati; phylum Pseudomonadota; class Alphaproteobacteria; order Sphingomonadales; family Sphingomonadaceae; genus Novosphingobium; species Novosphingobium olei. The sequence goes on from NZ_AP029021.1 coordinate 3,648,275, forward strand.
CTGCGCAACAAGATCCGCGAAGCGGGTGCGACCTACAAGGTTGCGAAGAACCGTCTTGCCAAGCTTGCCGTCGCAGGCACCGATTACGAAGGCATTGGTGATTTCTTCACCGGTCCGACCGCGATCGCTGCCTCGGTCGATCCCGTCGCCGCCGCCAAGGTGATCGTCGAGTTCGCCAAGACCACCGACAAGATCGAGATCGTCGGCGGTGCGATGGGTTCGCAGGTTCTCGACGAGAACGGCGTGAAGGCTCTTGCCTCGATGCCGTCGCTCGACGAACTGCGCGCCAAGCTCATCGGCCTCGTCCAGGCTCCGGCCACGAAGATCGCCCAGCTCGCGACCGCTCCGGCGGCCAAGCTGGCCCGCGTCTTCGGCGCCTACGCCAAGGAAGCCGCATAAGCGATTCCGGCAGGGCGGCGACGCCCTGCGCCAGGGATCGTGGCAAGCCAAACAGACTGTTCGATTTCCGGCCGGCGGCGCTGCCGCCGGGCGTCACACAATCAGGAGTGAATTATCATGGCCGATATCGCCAAGCTCGTTGAAGAACTTTCGAAGCTGACCGTCCTCGAAGCCGCCGACCTCGCCAAGGCCCTCGAAGAAGCCTGGGGCGTGAGCGCCGCTGCCGCTGTTGCGGTTGCTGCTCCGGCCGCTGGCGGCGCCGCTGCCGAAGCCGCTGAAGAAAAGACCGAATTCGACGTCATCCTGACCGGCGACGGCGGCAAGAAGATCCAGGTCATCAAGGAAGTCCGCGCGATCACCAACCTGGGCCTGACCGAAGCCAAGGCGCTGGTCGAAGGCGCTCCGAAGGCGATCAAGGAAGGCGTGTCGAAGGCTGAAGCCGAAGACATCAAGAAGAAGATCGAAGAAGCCGGCGGCACCGTCGAGCTCAAGTAATCTTCTTCGGCTTTCTTGCCGAGAAAATGGAAAGGGCGGCCCCGCCGGGGTCGCCCTTTTCGTTTGCGCTCAATCGAGCTGCACCTGCCGCAGCGGCGGCAGCGCCCACTGGAACAGCGCCGCGCCAAGCAGGCTGACGCCGGCAGCAAAGGCGAAGGCACCACCGAAGCCGCCGGTCGCATCGACGATCGCGCCGGTGACCAAGGGTCCGATCACCCCCGACAGGCTGCCGATCGCATTCTGCCAGCCGATCCAGCTGCCCGCGAGCCGTTCGCCGGCGAAGATCTGCCCGATGGCATAGGCCATCGTCGGCCCCGGCCCCATGGCGATGCCGGTAAACACCAGCCAGCCGAGCAGCGCCCCCTGTCCCTGCGACAGCGCGATGCCCGCGATGCCGATGGCGAGGCCGACCTGCCCCGCCACGCTGAAGGCACGGCGCACCTGATCCTCGCTGCGTCCGGCGCGCACCAGCGAGTCCGAGAAGTGCCCTGTGGCGAGCGAGGACAGCGCCTGCGCCCCGAAAGTCGCCGCAGCGAGCCAGGCCATCGTCGGGATCGGCAGGCCGCGCGTGCCCGTCAGGTACAGCGGCAGCCAGATCGAGACGAAGAAGAACGCATAGTTGGCGGTCACGTGGCAGGCGCCGGTGATCCACAGCGCCTTCTGTCGCAACAGTGCGCCATAGGAAAAAGTGGCGGGCGGGACCGTACGGCTTTTCACCGGCAAGGCGCGCACGACAAAAGCCCAGGGCACCAGCCACAGCAAGGTGACCGCGCCGAACGCGACGAAGACCGCCTCCCACCCCATCCGCGCGAGGATGGCCCCGCCTGCCAGCGTGCCGACGGCCGGGCCGAGCGCGAGGCCCACCGCCACCACCGCGTTGGCGATGCCGCGCCGCTCAGCCGGCACATGGCGGGCGATGATCTTGGAGACGCAAGGGAAGACGAAGCTTTCACCAAGGCCCAGCAGCAATCGCAAGACCACGAGCAGGGCAAGGCCGCGCACGAACCCGGTGAGTAGCGTGCTGAGCGACCACAGCGCCAGCGCGAAGGCCAGCGCGCGATAGACCGGCACGCGGTCGCTGATCCAGCCGACCAGCGGCTGCATCGCGCCATACGTCCAGAAGAAGGCCGACGCGGCAAGACCGAAGGTCGTCGCCGAAAGCCCCAGCTCCGCCTTCATCTTGGGTGCGGCGATGCCGATCGCGCCACGGTCCACGAAGTTGAGCAGTACGGCGAGCGCCAGCAGCGCGACCAGCGCCGTCGTTACCCCGCGTTGGCCTTGCCTGCCTGTCACCGTCATGCCCATTGAACTCCCCGATCCTCCGGTTGTGGCAAGGAAGCGGCGCGACGGCAATCGGGCTCGACAAGCCCTTGAAGTCCTTGCGCGATCGGCACCAGCGCCTATGCCCCGTGGGCATGATCGGGTTTCGCCGCATTTCGCACCACGCGCTGCGCGCACGCCTCGCCGCCCTGACCGGCGCGCTCGCGCTTGGCCTTGTGGCGGTGCTGTTTGCCCGGGCGGGCGAAGCGGCGCAGGCCCTGTTCGATGCAACGCTTGCCCATGCGCCCTATGCGACGCTGATCGTGACCCCGATCGCCTTTGCGCTCATCACCGGCGCCACGCGGCGCTGGTTTGCCGAGGCACGCGGTTCGGGCATCCCGCAGGTCATGGCGGCAGCATCGGGCCACGATCCCGATGCGCAGGCGCGGGGCCCCCTGCTTTCGCTGCGCAATGCGGTGGTCAAGATCGCCGGCACGCTCGGCATGCTGCTGGCAGGGGGCGCGGTCGGGCGCGAGGGGCCGACCGTGCAGGTGAGCGCGGCGATCATGGGCGCCTGCCACCGCTGGCTGCGCGTGCCTGCAACATCGGGCGTGATCATCGCGGGCGGTGCGGCGGGCGTGGCGGCGGCGTTCAACACGCCGCTGGCGGGGGTGGCCTTTGCCATCGAGGAACTGGCCGCCGCCTTCGAGCAGAAGCTTGCCCTCAACGTCATGCTCGCAGTGCTGGTGTCCGGCCTCGTCAGCCTGTCGCTGGCGGGGGACTACGTCTATTTCGGCGCCATGGCGCAGAGCCTGCCGATCGGCGCCGCGATCGGTGCCGCGCTGCTGGCAGGCGTTGCGGGCGGACTTGCCGGTGGCGCCTTTTCCAGGCTGCTGATCGCCTTTGCCGAAGCGCAGCACCCCGCGATCGCCGCGATCAAGCGGCGGCCCGTGCTGTTCGCCGCCGGGTGCGGGCTGGTGGTCGCCGCTGTGGGCGTTGCCTCGCACGGGCTGACCTGGGGGACGGGCTACGGCGCAACGCGCAAGCTGCTCGAGGGCGGCACGCAGAGCGGCTGGTTCGGCCCTGCACGCTTCGTCGCGACAGTGGCGACGGCGGTCAGCGGCGCGCCCGGTGGCATCTTCGCGCCATCGCTGTCGGTCGGCGCAGGGCTCGGCCAGATGCTGACGCCGCTGTTCCCGGGCGATTCCTCGGGCGCGATCGTGATGCTGGGGATGATCGCCTATTTTGCCGGGGTGACGCGCGCGCCGCTGACCGCCGTCATCATCGTGATGGAAATGACCGCCAACCGGGCGATGATCCTGCCGCTGTTCGGCGCGGCGATCGTCGCCGATGCGGTCAGCGCGTGGGTCTGCCCCGAAAAGCTGTACCACGCGCTCTCCCGTCCGTTCAGAACGCGAGGCTGAACGATCCCACCAGCCGCGCCTTGGCCTTGCGGCCGATGAAGGTGGCATCGGTATCGTGGTAGCGCACGGCGAGCGTCGCCCCCTTCATGACCGCATAGGAAACCCCCGCGTTCCACGTGGTGTAGTTGAACGCGTCGCGGACATCCTGGTGGCCCACGGCGGCAGATGCGGTCAGCTTGTCGGTCAAGGGGTAGCTGGCGCCAAGTTCGGCATAGACCGCATGGTGGTGCGACCCGAAGTAATTGCCGGTGTAGTAGCCCGCCGCCTTCAGCCCGAGCTTGCCGACGCTGGTCGAAAGCGCCGCCTTGGCTTCGAGCGTATCGATCTTCACCGGCGCATCGACATAGCCGTAGCGGACGAAGCCGATGTCGAGCTTGGCGGGACCGAGGTTGGCGACATACCCACCCCACAGGTCGTATTCCTGGCTGATCCCGGCAAAGCGCACGTTTTCGGTGCCGGCGCCGGCGTAGAGCCCCTTGTAGCCCAGCGAGACGGTGGCAAAGACGGCAGGCTTCTGGTCCGACTGGCTCACCCCTCGCCACACGTAATCGGTGGCGGCGCTGACCCCGAAACCGACTTTGAGATCGGACGGTGCTTCGGTGTGCACATTGGCGGCAGGCGCCTTGTCGACATAGGCGTGCTGGTCGGGCTTGGCATCTTCGGCGAACGCGCAAGCGGGGGCGACGCCCGCGGCAAGGGCCGCGGCGGCAAGCATGATCCTCATCTGGCAATCCTTCCCTGTTGTGTGGGCGCGCGCGGGCCTTGTCCGTGGCGCGTCACCCGGATCGAATGGTGTTTTTCGTCTTTTTGCTGGATCAGGTCCCGGAGCGCCTCGGGAGAGGGTGCTGGCGCTGCGCTCCGGGAACTGGCGACCCGTCGGGCCTCAAGGCCTCGACAAGTACCGTCTCGTCAGAAGAAGCCGAGCTTCTTCGGGCTGTAGCTCACGAGCATGTTCTTGGTCTGCTGGTAATGGTCGAGCATCATCTTGTGCGTTTCGCGCCCGATGCCCGATTGCTTGTACCCGCCGAACGCCGCGTGCGCGGGATAGGCGTGGTAGCAGTTGGTCCACACCCGCCCGGCCTGAATCGCGCGGCCGAAACGGTAGCAGGTGTTGGCATCGCGGCTCCACACGCCCGCGCCAAGGCCATAAGCGGTGTCGTTGGCGATCTGCAGCGCTTCTTCCGGTGTCGAGAACGTGGTGGTGGAAACCACCGGCCCGAAGATCTCTTCCTGGAAGATACGCATCTTGTTGTGGCCCTTGAACACGGTCGGTTGGATGTAGAAGCCGCCCGCCAGGTCGCCGCCCAGCTGTGCCACGCCGCCGCCGGTCAGAACCTGTGCGCCTTCATCCTTGCCGATCTGCAGGTAGCGCAGGATCTTGTCCTGCTGCTCCGCGCTCGCCTGCGCGCCGATCATCGTCGCGGGATCGAGCGGATTGCCCTGCACGATCTGCTGCACGCGGGCGATCGCGCGCTCCATGAAGCGGTCATAGATCGATTCGTGGATCAGCGCGCGGCTGGGGCAGGTGCAGACCTCGCCCTGGTTCAGGGCGAACATGACGAAGCCTTCGATCGCCTTGTCGAAGAAGTCGTCATCGTGCGCAGCAACGTCGGCGAAGAAGATGTTGGGGCTCTTGCCCCCCAGCTCCAGCGTCACCGGGATCAGGTTCTCGGAAGCGTACTGCATGATCAGGCGGCCGGTGCTGGTCTCGCCGGTGAACGCGATCTTGGCGATGCGCTTGGAGCTGGCGAGCGGCTTGCCTGCTTCCAGGCCGAAGCCGTTGACCACGTTGAGTACGCCCGGCGGCAACAGGTCGCCGATCAGGTCCATCAGCACGAGGATCGAGGCCGGGGTCTGCTCCGCGGGCTTCAGCACCACGCAGTTGCCCGCCGCCAGCGCAGGCGCAAGCTTCCACGCCGCCATCAGGATCGGGAAGTTCCACGGAATGATCTGGCCGACCACGCCCAGCGGTTCGTGGAAGTGATAGCCGATGGTGTCCTCGTCGATCTCTGCGATCGAGCCTTCCTGCGCCCGCACGCACCCCGCGAAATAGCGGAAGTGGTCGATGGCGAGCGGAATGTCGGCGGCCAGCGTCTCGCGGATCGGCTTGCCGTTGTCCCACGTTTCGGCCGTGGCGAGCAGGTCGAGGTTGGCTTCCATCACATCGGCGATGCGCAGCAGGGCCAGCGCGCGGTCGGCCGGGCTGGTGCGGCCCCAGGCGTCCTTGGCGGCGTGCGCAGCATCGAGCGCGAGCTCGATGTCGTCGGCGTCCGAGCGCGCGACGCGGCATACGACCTTGCCGTTGATAGGCGAGACATTGTCGAAATAGCGCCCGGCGCGCGGGGCCACCCACTTGCCGCCGATGAAGTTGTCGTAGGTGCTGGCGAAGGGAGCGACCTTCGCGGCCTTGTCGGCCAATGCCATGTCCATGGGTTCATCCTCTCGTTCGGGTTCTTGTGGAACGGCGCCTTCCCGCCGCTCCCCCGAACGATGCATCCCACCGAGGCCGATCTGGTGAAATCCCCCCGACGGTCATTCCCCGCCCGCCTGTCTCGCCGTTGAGACAGGCAGCGCTGCGTTCAGTGCAGGCCGGTGAGGCCCGCGCGTTCCATGCGGCGGTACATGGTGGCGCGGCCGATGCCGAGCAGGCGCGCAGCGGCCGCGACATTGCCGCCCGAACGCGCCAACGCCTGGCGCAACACGCTGCGTTCGCCGTCTTCGAAGCCGGCCGGCACCTGCTGCCCAAGCACATCGGCAAGCGGCTTGGGCGCCAGTTGGCGTGCCGGGCCAAGACCCAGCCGGCGGCGCGCGGCGCGGGTGGCGCCGATGACCAGATCGTCGCGATCGACCGCGAGCAGCGCCGAGCCGCGCCCCGGCGCATCGGGCGCATGGACGATGCGGGCGTCGGCGAAATGGCGGCAGAAGAATTCGCGCTCGATCTGGCGCGCGGCATCCTGGACCAGCGCCGCGACCATGGCCGCCATCGCCTCGCCATGGTCGGCGCGCACGCTCGATACGTCGAGCGCGGCGACGAGCTGGCCGCAAGGATCGAAGATCGGCGCGTCCATGCACGAAACACCGATGTTGCGGCTGGCGAAATGCTCGCCCTTCAGGATCGTCACCGCGCGTTCCTCGACAAGGCAGGTGCCGATGCCGTTCGTGCCCTCGGCCGCCTCGCTCCACTGTCCGCCGATCGTGAGGCCGACGGCATCGAACAACGCGGCATCGCCGGCGCCCGAACGCGCTTCGAGCACCACTCCGGTGGTGTCCGCCAGGATCACGCAGCACCCGGTGCGGCCGACGCTGCCGAACAGGCTGTCGAGCACCGGGGTAGCCGCATCGAGCAGCGCGCCATTGGCTTCGCGCAGGCGCGCAAGGTCGCTTCCTGAAACACGCGTCGCGGCGCGTCCCTGCGCAGGATCGAGGCCATGATGCAGCGCCGAGCGGCACCACGAGGCGGCAACGGCGGACGTGCCGGCGCTGTGCCCGGATTGGACCGTGCTGAGCACCAGGTCGCTATGCTTGCCCGACGTCTTGCGCATGTGCCTTCACCCTCTCGGCAGCACTGCGCCCTCGCGCTCTTTACGGCGCGACTTGCGGGCAGGCTGCTGGACGGCGATCGTTGGCGCTTTTGCGGCGAATGCAAGCCAATTCGGCAGGCGGGCCGCCGGCAATGTCCCGCCAGCGAGACACTGCCGGGCGATCATCGGTCACTTCAAGGTCTTGAGGTAGGCGATGATCGCCTTGCGCTTTTCCGGATCGGCCTGTCCGGCGTAGCTCATGCGGGTACCGGGCACGAGCTTCATCGGGTTTTCAAGCCACTTGTCGAGCGTCGCTTCGTCCCAGACGAGGCCAGACCCCTTCAGCGCCGGGCTGAACGAATAGCCGGCAACATCGCCCGCCTTGGTGCCGACAATACCGTAAAGGCTGGGCCCGATCACCGTCTTGCCCTTCTCCACCGCATGGCACGACTTGCAGATGCCGAACGCGGCCGGTGCCGCGTCGGCGACCGTCGTTTCCGCACCGGCTTGCGCGGCGGTGCCGTCATCTGTCTTTGCGCCACAGGCGGCAAGGGCGAGCGGGAGGGCGAAGGCGAGGCAGGCATGTACCGGCTTGGGCATGGGCGTGAGCTCCTAATCATCGGCGGCGCAGGCATCGACGGTGGCAGGGACGGCAGCGTGCCCGTCGGTGCGAGGCCCTTCCCTTGGGATCGCGCCGGCCCTATGCCCCGCCGCGCGATGTTTGAGAACCCTCCCCGAAGCTGGCTTGACGAATGGCGCAGCATGTTGCGCCTCGCCGCCCCGCTGGTGGGGGCAAACCTGCTGCAGATGGCGGTCTTCGCGATCGACGTCGTGTTCGTGGCGCGGCTGGGGCCAGAGGCGCTGGCCGCCTCGTCGCTGTCGGTCGCGCTGTTCGGCTTGCTGGTCTGGAGCATGACCGGCCTGGTCGGCGCGGCATCCCCGCTGATCGCGGCGGAGCTCGGTCGGCGCAAGCACGCCGTGCGCGAAGTGCGGCGCACCGTGCGCATGGCCGCCTGGGTGGGCCTGCTCGCTGCCGCGGTGGCCATCGGGGTCTGCCTGCTGGGCGGGCCGCTGATGCGCCTGACCGGGCAACAGCCCGGCGTCATCGCCAAGGCCGAGCCGTTTCTCCACATCCTGATGTGGGCGGCGATCCCGGCGGTTCTGGCAGCGCTGCTGCGCACCGTGGTTGCCACGCTGGGGCGCCCGGGCATCGGCACCGCGATCACGGCCATGGCGGTGGCGGTGAATGCGCTGGGCAACTGGATCTTCGTCTTCGGCCACTTCGGCGCGCCGCAGATGGGGCTGTCGGGCTCGGCCGTGTCCAGCGTGGTGACCAGCGGCGCGATGCTGGGTGCCTATGCGCTGGTGATCCGCTTCGATCGGCGCCTTCATCGCTACCGCCTGCTGGGGCGCTGGTGGGTGCCCGAATGGCGCCGCTTTCGCGACGTGCTCCGGATCGGCCTGCCGATCTGCGGCACGATCATTGCCGAAGCCGGCATGTTCAACGGCGCGGCCTTCGTCATGGGTCGCATCGGCGAGGCAGAGCTTGCCGCGCATACCGTGGCGCTGCAGTTCGCCGCGATCGCATTCCAGGTGCCCTTCGGCGTCGCGCAAGCGGCAACGATCCGCGTGGGCCTGTCGTTCGGCGCGGGCGACCGTCAAGCCATCCGGCGTGCGGGACAGGCGGCAACGCTGCTCGGCATGGGATTCATGGCGGTGTCAGCCAGTGTGATGCTGATCTTCCCGCATCAGTTGCTGTGGCTCTACATCGACCCAACCGCACCCGCCAACGCACGGGTGGTGGACCTTGCCATCCAGTACATGATCGTCGCGGCGGCGTTCCAGCTGTTCGATGGCGCGCAGGCCGTCGGCGCGGGCATGCTGCGCGGCCTGCAGGATACGCGCGTGCCAATGCTGATCGCGTTGTTCGGCTATTGGGTGCCGGGCGTGGGCACGGCGCTGTGGCTTGGGCTCTACACCCCGGTCGGCGGACTTGGCGTGTGGATCGGGCTGCTCGTCGGGCTGATCTTCGTGGCGGGGTTGCTGCACTGGCGCTGGCACCGTCGCGATCAGCTGGGGCTTCTGCCCGGCTGATCCCACGTCCACGTCATCGCGGCAGACTGGCGCGAAACGCAAAAAGATTCTTCGATCCGGGTCCTTGACGCTCTCTGCCCCCCCGCCCATATGCGCGGCGCTGGCACTCTCATCGCGAGAGTGCCAAGCAGAAATTCGTATCGCCAATTTGATTGGAAGAGGGAGCAACCCATGACTTTCCGTCCGCTGCACGACCGCGTGCTCGTGCGCCGCGTCGAAGCCGAGGAAAAGACCGCCGGCGGGATCATCATCCCCGACAGCGCCAAGGAAAAGCCCGCTGAAGGCGAAATCGTGGCCGTCGGCACCGGCGCCCGCGCCGAAAACGGCACGGTGACCCCGCTCGACGTCAAGGTCGGTGACCGCGTGCTGTTCGGCAAGTGGTCCGGCACCGAGGTCAAGGTCGCCAACGAAGACCTGCTGATCATGAAGGAATCGGACATCCTCGGCGTGATCGGCTGATCGACGCTGCTGTCCTGAAATCCACTCCAGACATTCGAAGGAAATCAACATGGCTGCCAAGGACGTACGCTTTTCGCGCGACGCTCGTGAGCGCATCCTGCGCGGCGTCGACATTCTTGCCGACGCGGTGAAGGTAACGCTGGGCCCCAAGGGCCGCAACGTCGTCATCGACAAGAGCTTCGGCGCCCCCCGCATCACCAAGGACGGTGTGTCGGTCGCCAAGGAAATCGAACTCAAGGACAAGTTCGAGAACATGGGCGCGCAGATGCTGCGCGAAGTCGCCAGCAAGGCCAACGACGCCGCTGGTGACGGCACCACCACCGCGACCGTTCTCGCCCAGGCGATCGTTCGCGAAGGCATGACCTCGGTTGCTGCCGGCATGAACCCGATGGACCTCAAGCGCGGCATCGACATCGCCGTGACCAAGGTCGTCGAAAACCTGAAGTCGCGTTCGACCCCGGTTTCGGGTTCGTCGGAAATCGCCCAGGTCGGCATCATCTCGGCCAACGGTGACACCGAAGTCGGCCAGAAGATCGCCGAAGCGATGGAAAAGGTCGGCAAGGAAGGCGTCATCACCGTGGAAGAGGCCAAGGGCCTCGAATTCGAGCTCGATGTCGTCGAAGGCATGCAGTTCGACCGCGGCTACCTGTCGCCCTACTTCATCACCAACCCGGAAAAGATGACGGTCGAGCTCGAGAACCCGTACATCCTGATCCACGAGAAGAAGCTGTCGTCGCTGCAGGCGATGCTGCCGGTTCTCGAAGCCGTGGTGCAGACCGGCCGTCCGCTGCTGATCATCGCCGAGGACATCGAAGGCGAAGCGCTGGCGACCCTCGTCGTCAACAAGCTGCGCGGCGGCCTGAAGGTTGCCGCGGTCAAGGCGCCGGGCTTCGGCGATCGCCGCAAGGCCATGCTGGGCGACATCGCCACGCTGACCAAGGGCGAGATGATCTCGGAAGACCTCGGCATCAAGCTCGAGAGCGTCACGCTTCCGATGCTCGGCCAGGCCAAGAAGGTCACCATCGACAAGGACAACACCACGATCGTCGACGGCGCCGGTTCGGCTGACGAAATCAAGGCCCGCGTCGAGCAGATCCGCGCCCAGATCGAAGTCACCACCAGCGACTACGACCGCGAGAAGCTCCAGGAGCGTCTTGCCAAGCTCGCTGGCGGCGTGGCCGTGATCAAGGTCGGCGGTGCGACCGAAGTCGAGGTGAAGGAGCGCAAGGACCGCGTCGACGACGCGCTGCACGCGACCCGCGCCGCGGTCGAGGAAGGCATCGTCCCCGGTGGCGGCACCGCGCTGCTCTATGCGACCAAGGCTCTCGAAGGCCTCAAGGGCGCCAACGACGACCAGACCAAGGGCATCGACATCGTTCGTCGCGCGATCCAGGCGCCGCTGCGCCAGATCGCTTCGAACGCGGGTCATGACGGTGCTGTCGTCGCGGGCAACCTGCTTCGCGAAAACGACGAGAACCAGGGCTTCAATGCCGCGACCGACACCTACGAGAACCTGAAGGCCGCCGGCGTCATCGACCCGACCAAGGTCGTGCGCACCGCGCTTCAGGATGCCGCGTCGGTTTCGGGCCTGCTGATCACCACCGAAGCGGCGATCAGCGAAAAGCCGGAAGACAAGCCCGCGATGCCGCCGATGGGCGGTGGCATGGGCGGCATGGGCGGCATGGACTTCTAAGCAGTCCACGCAGCACACGCTGACGGAAAAGGGCGGGGCCGGAAGGAAACTTCCGGCCCCGTTTCCTTTCCCGGGAACCGTTTCGCCCTCGTCGCGTTTGCGGCCCAATGGACATCCCGGCGCGCTCCCTGCCGCAATCGCCCAGCGACGCCGGTTTCGACGACGCTGGGCCGCCGATTTCGCTCGAGCTGTACCGCACGCTGTTCGAAAGCATGGATCAAGGCTATTGCGTGATCCGCTTTTTCGACGGCCCGCACGGACCGCTGAGCGACTATATCCATATTCTCGCCAACGCCGCTTACGAGCGGAATACCGGCATTCCCAATGTCGTGGGCCAGAAGTTGCGCGAAATGGTCCCCGACGAAGCCGATGCATGGGTCGCATTCTATGGACGTGTGCTGCACACGGGTGAGCCGATCCGCTTTCGCAACGAGCTTGTCGCCACGGGGCGACATCTGGAAGTTTCCTCGTTTCGCATCGGCCCCTTCGAGGATCGGCTGGTAGCCGTCCTGTTCAAGGACGTGACCGATCAGGTGCGCGCGGAAGAAGCGCTGCGCCAGCTGAACGAAACGCTGGAGGCCCGGGTCGTGGAGGCGCTGGCCGAACGAGAGGCCGCCGAAGCCGCCCTGCGGCAGGCGCAGAAGATGGAAGCGGTCGGCCAGCTGACCGGAGGCCTGGCGCACGACTTCAACAACCTGCTTGCCGGCATCCAGGGCGCGTTCGAACTGATCGAGCGTCGGCAGAAGCAGAACCCGGCGGCGGACATCTCCCGCTATCTGTCGGCGGGTCTCGGCGCGACCCGGCGCGCGGCCGCCCTGACTCACCGCCTGCTCGCCTTCTCCCGCCGCCAGACGCTTTCGCCGCGCGCGCTGGACATCAACACGCTGCTGCCCGAATTCGTCGAACTGGTGACGCGGACGGTCGGCCCGTCCTACGCGATCGTGCTGGACACGCAGGAGGGGCTTTGGCCGACGTCGGTCGATTCCAACCAGCTCGAAAATGCGCTGCTCAACCTGTGCATCAACGCGCGCGATGCCATGCCCGAAGGCGGGACGATCACGATCAACACCGAGAACGTGATGCTGCAGGGTTCGGCCGCGAGCGACCGCGGATTGCCACCCGGCGACTACGTCACGGTGATGGTGACCGATGGCGGGGTCGGCATCTCGCCCGAGGATCTGGAGCGGGTGTTCGATCCGTTCTTCACGACCAAGCCGATCGGTCGCGGTACCGGGCTTGGCCTTTCGATGGTGTACGGATTTGCGCGGCAGAGCCGTGGCATCGTCAGGATCCGCTCTGAACAGGACGTCGGAACGCGCGTGCGAATCTATCTTCCTCGCTTCCTGGGCGAGGTTGCTTCTCCGGTACCTTCATCGGGCGAACCTCTGGCTGCCCCGATGCTGCAGGGCACGGTCCTTGTCGTGGATGACGAGCCGAGCGTGCGCATGCTGCTCGTCGATGCACTGGCGGGCATGGGCTACGCCTGCCTGGAGGCGGGCGACGGCGCCGAGGCGCTGGCGGTGCTCGAGGCGACACCGGTTCTCGATCTGCTCGTCACCGACGTCGGTCTGCCCGGCGGGCTCAACGGACGCCAGGTTGCCGACGCGGCACGACGCACCCGCCCGATGCTAAAGGTCATGTTCGTGACGGGCTACGCTGAAAGCAGCGTGATCGATGGCAGCGCGATCGAATCCGGCATGGACATCCTGACCAAGCCGTTCACCGTCGAGGAATTGACCAACCGGATCACGATGCTGGTGACAGGCTGACTGCGTTCTTTTCGAGCAGGATGAGGGCCGCCCCGCCATCCTCCTCCCGATGTTCGCCATAGACGCTGAAGCCGACCTTCCTGGCCACGGCGATCGAAGCGAGGTTGATGTCGTTGATCATGCAGGCGACCCGCTTGCCCGGGTGCGCCGCGGCAAACCAGTCGAGCACCGCGGCTGCGGCTTCGCTGGCGATGCCCTGTCCCCACGTTTCCTCGGCGAAGATCCAGCCGATCTCGGGCGTATCGTCCATGCCCTTGCCGAACCCGCGCCACGAATGGAATACGCCGCAGATGCCCACGACCCTGTCTTCGCCGCGCGGGCGACAGGTGAGGATGCCATAGCCGTAGAGCGCCCAACTGCCCGCATTGCGCAGCAACCGGTTGAATTCCTCCACGACGCTGGTCGGGCGATTGCCCAGGTTTGCGCGCACCGCCTCAGGCGCCAGAAGCTCCACCAGCCCCTGATGATCGCGCGCGTGCGGTTGCCAGAGATCGAGCCGCGCCGTGCGCAAGAAGGGTTGGGGCTGGGTCATAGAGCGCCATCGATAGCGTGGATCGCCACGCCGACAAGCCCGCCCACCAGCGTGCCGTTGATGCGGATGAACTGGAGGTCGCGGCCGACCGCGCCTTCGATCCGGTCGGTGACGGTGCGTGCGTCCCAGCGACGCACCGTTTCGGACACCAGCCGCACGATCTGGCTGCCATAACGCGTCGCCACGCCGACCAGTGTGCGGCGGGCGAAGCGGTTGACCAGATGCTGCAGGCGCGGATCGTGCTGCAGGGCGCGACCCAACTCGGCGACACTGGTGCCGAGCTGGCCGGACAGCGCTCCATCAGGCTCTCGCACCGCGCGCAACAGGCGCGCTCGCGCACGCTCCCACAGGGCATCGAGCCAAGCGGCGAAGGCCGGGTTGGCCAGAATTTCGCCTTTCATCCGTTCCACGCGCGCACGCATTTCGGGGTCGTGGACAAGATCGTGGGCAAGCTGCTGCAAGCCCTCCTCGATCTTCACCCGCAGGGGATGGTCGGGAATCACCACGGTTTCCGCGAGCAGCTTGTACAGCCCGTCGAGGATCGTGTTGGCCAGCCGTTCATCGAGACGGGCGAACCGCATCAGCGCGTTGGCCCGTTCATGTATCATCGCGCGGATCATTTCCTCGTTTGCTTCGAGGATATGCGCCGCCTTCCTGATGCCGCTCTCGACCAGCGGCATGTGCCGGCCGTCGGCAACCATTGCGCCGAGCATCTGGCCCAGCAGCGGCGCCAGATCGAGCCGTTCGAACTGGGTACGCACCGCGCCCTTGGCCAGTCCGCCGAGCTTTTCCTGATCGAGCGATTCGAGCACGTCGGCCAGCAGGCTGGTGGCGCCATCGCGCAGCCGGCTTTCGGACCCGCGCGGATTGGCGAGGAATTGGCCCGCCAGCCTTGCCGCATCGAGCGTCTGCAGCCGCCGCGCCACGACTTGCGGCGTCAGGAAATTGTCGCGCAGGAACGCGGCCATCGTATCGGCGATGCGATCCTTGTTTTCAGGAATGATCGCGGTGTGCGGGATCGGCAGTCCCAGCGGGCGCCGGAACAGCGCGGTGACCGCGAACCAGTCGGCCAAGCCACCCACCATCGCCGCTTCGGCGAAGGCGCGCAAATAGCCCCAGCCAGGATGCAGCGGCACCAGTTGCCGCGAGAGCAGGAACAATCCCGCCATCGCGACGAGCAGACCGGTAGCGAGAAGTCGCATCCGGCGAGCCGGGTCGGTCAGCCGGAGCCCGGTTCGTTTGACGGCGGCAGAGGAAAGCTGGTTCACTCCGCCGGGAATGCCTCGCCGTGCGGCCGGTTCCCCGGAGCCTGGTTGCGCGGGTCATTGGGATCGTAGCTCAGCACCTTGCGGCCAAGCCACGGTCCCACGCGCTTTTCGAGGCCATCGGCCAGGCTGAAGCCTGCCGGGACGATCAGCAACGTGAGCAGCGTCGACATCGTCAGGCCGCCGATCACCGTGGTGCCCATCGGTGCACGCCAGCCGGCATCGCCCCCCAGCGAGATCGCGGTCGGCACCATGCCCGCGACCATGGCCACGGTGGTCATGATGATCGGCTGCGCGCGCTTGTGACCCGCCTCGATGATCGCTTCGAGCTTGGTCTTCCCGGTCCCCATCTCTTCGATGGCGAAGTCGATCAGCAGGATCGAGTTCTTCGCCACGATGCCGAACAGCATCAGGATGCCGATGAACACCGGCATCGACAGCGGCTGGCCAACGATCCCGAGCAGCAGCATGCCCCCCAGCGGCGCAAGGAACAGCGAGCCCATGTTGACCAGCGGGGAAACGAAGCGGTGGTACAGCAGCACCAGCACCGAGAACACCAGCAGCACGCCCGCGCAGACCGCGACGATGAAGTTGGTGATCATTTCCTGCTGCCAGCGGTCTTCGCCCGCCGGGGCGTTCGACACCCCTTGCGGGATGTTCTTCATGATCGGCAGCTTGTTGATCTCTGCCATCGCGGTGCCCTTGGCGACGCCGGCTGGCAGGTCCGCGCCGATGAACACGCGGCGGTTCTGGTTGTACCGCTGGATCGTCGTCGGCCCCGAACCGAAGCCGATCGTCGCCACGCGGGACAGCGGCACGGTGGTGCCCGAGGTGGTGGGCACAGGCAGATTCTCGATCGTCGAAAGGTCTCGACGCGAATCGGGCGGCAGCTTCACGCGGATCGGCACCTGACGGTCAGACAACGAGAACTTGGCGCTGTTCTGGTCGATCTCGCCTTGCGTCGCGATGCGGATGACCTGGCTCAGCGCCTGGGTGGTGACGCCAAGATTGGCTGCAAGGTCGAGATGCGGGGTGATGACGATCTCGGGCCGGCGCATGTCGGCGCTGACGCGGGGCGCGACCACCGTCTTGAGCTTGCTCATCTGGTCGACCAGCGTCTGCGCCGTGCGCTGCAGCAGCGCCGGATCGGAGCCAGACAGCATGATGCTGATCGGCCGCCCCGAACCCCCGCCGGGACCCCCACCGTTCGAGCTCATGAACGAGACACGGGCATCGGCGATCGTCTGCAGCCTGGGCGTCAGCGCGCGTTCGAACTCGACGCTGCCGCGAAGCCCGGAACCCTTCTTGAGCACCAGAAACACGCGGCCCTTGGCCTCCTCGATGCGCTCGAGCCCGGCTCCGACCTCGGGCTCGCCCTTGATCAGGTTGTATACCTCGTCGATCTTCCGCTCGGTCTGCTCGATCGTGGTGCCGGGCACCATCTCGATCGTGATGCGGCTGAAGTCCTCGTCGGTGTCGGGGAAGAACTGGCTCGGCACGATCACGAACAGCAGGCCGGTCAGCAGCAGCGCGCCGAAGCCCACGCCCATCATCCACAGCCGGTGATCGCGAAGGCGCGCGCGGAAGCGGCGCTTGGGGAACGCGGCGCGATAGGCCTGCGCCGCGCGTGTATCGAGCGACCAGCGCAGGATCTTCATGTAGCGATCCATCCACGGGCCGCCGCCATGTTCGGCATGGCCGTGCGCCTTGAGGAAATAAGCGGCGATCATCGGCGTGATCATGCGCGCGACGAGCAGCGAGAACAGCACTGCGACCACGACCGTCAGGCCGAAGTTCTTGAAGAACTGGCCCGAAACGCCGGGCATCAGCCCCACCGGGAAGAACACCGCGACGATCGAGAAGGTCGTCGCGACGACCGCGAGCCCGATCTCGTCGGCGGCATCGATCGAGGCCTGGTACGGCGTCTTGCCCATGCGCATGTGGCGCACGATGTTCTCGATCTCCACGATCGCGTCGTCGACGAGCACGCCCGCGACCAGACCCAGCGCCAGCAGCGACATCTGGTTGAGCGTGAAGCCCATCAGATCCATGACCCAGAAGGTGGGGATGGCCGAAAGCGGAATGGCGATCGCCGAAACGATCGTGGCGCGCCAGTCACGGAGGAAGAAGAACACCACGATGACCGCCAGCACGGCGCCTTCGACCATCGAGGACATCGAGCTGCGGTACTGGTCCTTCGTGTACTGCACCGAGTTGAACAGCTGGCGGAACTTGACCTTGCCACCCTGTTCGGTGGAGATCTTGTCCATCTCCTTGACCGCATCGTCGAACACGCTGACATCGGATTCGCCGCGCGCGCGGGCGATCGAGAAGGTCACCACCTGCTTGCCATTGAACTTGGCCAGCGAGGTGACTTCGCTGTAGCTGTCACGCACGTCGGCCACATCGGACAGGCGGATGGTCCGTCCGCTGGCCAGCGAGATCTGGGTCTGCGACAGATCGAACGCGGAAAGCGCGTTGCCGAGCACGCGCACGGCCTGGCGCGAACCCGCCACTTCCGCGCGCCCGCCCGCCGCGTTGAGGTTGACCTGGCGAAGCGCGGCGTTGATCTGGACTGCGGTAACGCCCTGCGCCTTCATCCGCATCGGATCGAGCGTGACCGCGATTTCGCGATCGACGCCGCCCGAACGCACGACTTCGGCCATGCCGGGCACGGTCAGCAGTCGCTTGGCGACCGTATCGTCGATGAACCACGACAGCTGTTCGAGCGTCATGTCGTCGGCTTCGACCGCGAAATAGGCGATCGGATCCGACGAGGTCTGCGCCTTGACCACCTGCGGCTCGAGAATCCCGTCGGGCAGGTTGCCGCGCGTCTGGTCGATGGCGTTCTTGACCTCGTTCACCGCCGCGTTGATGTCGGTGCCGATCTTGAACTGGATCATCGTCTGGCTGCTGCCTTCCGATGCCGTGGAGCTCATCGCCTCGATCCCCTGGATCGTGCGGACCGCGGATTCCACCCGCTGCGTGATCTGGTTCTCGATCTCGGTCGGCGCGGCGCCCGGCTGGCTGATCATCACGATCACCATCGGGAATTCGATGTCGGGCTGGTTCTGGACCTTCATGCCCATGAACGAGACCAGCCCTGCGAGCGTGAGCCCGAGGAACAGGACGATCGGCACGACCGGGTTGCGGATCGACCAGGCCGAGATGTTCTTGAAGTTCATCGGATCGACGCCCTCTGCGTCACTTGGTGCCGGCCGAAGCCATCACCGGATGGACGACGTCGCCCGGGTTGAGGAAGCCGCCGGCACGCAGGACCACGCGTTCGTTGCCCGAAAGGCCCGTGCGCACGACGATGCCCTGCGGGGTCACGTCGCCCGTGGTGACGGCACGCCGCTCGACCTTGTTGTTGCCGCCGACAACGTACACGAACGCGCCCGTCTGGTCGGACAGGATCGCGGATTCGGGCAGGACCGGCGCGGTCACCGTGCCGCTCTTGATCTGCGCGCTGGCAAAGCCGCCGGGGCGGAGCGCGGCATCGTAAGGCAGCGCGATGCGCGCAATGCCTTCGCGCGTGGTCGTGTCGATGGTCGGCGAGATCTGCCAGATGCGACCGGGGAAGGCCCGGCTGGTGCCCACCGGGGTGACGTCGGCCGCATCGCCCACCGCCAGCTTGGCAAGATCGTTTTCGGCGAGACGCGCCTGCATTTCGAGCTCGCCGTCCTTGGCCATGCGGAACAGCGTTCCCGACGCAGGACCGACGATCTGGCCGGGTTCGACGCTGCGGGTCAGGACGAAACCGGATTCAGGGGCGACCACGTTCAGGCGGGCAGTGCTCGCCTGCAACTGCCCCAGCGATGCGCGCGCGACACCGACCTGCGCCACCGCTGCATCGCGCGTGGCGGTCAGGCGATCGATGTCAGCCTTGGAGATGAAGCCCTTTTCGACGAGCTTGAGAGCGCGATCGAGGTTGGCCTGCGCCAGCCGGGCATTGGCGACCTGCACCGCAACGTTGGCCGACTGGCCAGCGATCTGCTGTGCCTGCACCGCGCGATCGACCACCGCGAGCACCTGGCCCTTGCGAACCCAGGTACCGGCATCGACCAGAACGCTGATCACGCGCCCACCTTCGCCGGCGATGCCCACCGGCATGTCGCGCCGCGCGGCGATCGCGCCGCTTGCGTTGATCACGCCTTGTACAGTGGTGCGCCCGGGCGCCACGACGGTGACGGTCTGCGCCTGCGCGCCGGCCTTGTCGGCATCGGCTGCAGCAGGATTCCGGTGCATCAGGTAATAGGCGAGCCCGAGAGCCAGAACGATGATCAGTCCGGCAATGAGCTTGCGGCGATCAGGGCGCGCAGGAGAAGCATCCTCATCGCCATGATCGACGATGAGCGGTTCAGCCCCGGCAGATGCAATCCTCGTCTCGTAATTCATGTTGTCCACGTGCCTTCGCCCCGCGCGGGCCAGTCCGGACCATGGTCCGGTTCATCCGGACGTCATGGTGTGTTATCGCAATGATACACCGGCCGCAAGCGACCCGCGCCGCCCCCCATGGCGTATGTTGTGGTTGCAATAGACTTCGATCCGACCAGTTGCAATTCCGCCTCGACGAAGGACTTGCGCGGAATTGGCAAGTGTTGCCCGGTTGCATCTGAAATCGTTGTGACCGACCCACGAAAAAGCGGAACGGCCGCTGCCCGGAAGGGTAGCGGCCGTCGATGCGATCACGAATTGAGGTCGAAGTGAAACCGTTGAGTCAGTACTTCAACTGGCGCTCGTAAAGATCGCGATAGTGCTGGATGCGCGTGACGCGCAGGCCCTGCATGCCCGAGCGATCGACCGCGCGCTGCCAGGATGCGAACTCCTCGAGCGTCAGTCCATAGCGCTGGCACACCTCGTCGATGGTCAGCAGGCCGCCATTCACGGCGGCGACGACTTCGGCCTTGCGGCGCACGACCCAGCGGGTGGTGCTCGGCGGCGGCAGGCTCTCGAGCGTCAAGGGCTCTCCGAGCGGTCCAATCACCTGCGAAGGCCTGATTTTCTGGTTCTCGATCATGGCTTTTCTCGTCGGGACGGGCTGTCAGTGGGCGATTTGCGACTTGTTACTGTATGGCTCCACGGTGTGCCGTCATCGTCTTTGCCATTTCCTGAAGGGGAAAGGTTAACCCCTTCTTCACGATCGGTCGTTCCGGGTGGTATCACGATGTCCCGAAGCAATTGTGCGGCAGGTCGATGGAAGCTTGCCGGAGCACCGCCCGTCACCATGGGCACGCCGGCCAGAGCCTGCACCTCCCGCCGCAAATCCTGCGCGGCGACGAGTCGGGCGCACAGATCCGACCAAGCCAGCGGCCGCAGCCCCTGCGCATCGGTCGGAGAATCGCCGCCCCAGACATCGTTGAATCCCAGATCCATGCGAGGGGCATAACCCCAAGACGGATAAGGCGAAGTAAATCCGGCATTTACCGGTGGTTAGTTTTTTCGCTTAGCCCCCGTTTACCCATGCGACGCAAGAATCCGCCTGCCATCGCGGGCAAAAGCGCCTAAGGCGCAGGGCATGTCCGGCCTCTCTCTCGCTACCGCGCCCGAAACCCTGTTCGACCTTGCCGGTCCCGCCTCTGCCCGCCGCATCGTCGTCGCGATGTCGGGTGGCGTGGACAGTTCGGTGGTGGCCGGAATCGCCGCGGCCAGCGGGGCGGAAGTGATCGGCATCACGCTGCAGCTCTACGACTATGGCGCGGCGACCGGCCGCAAGGGCGCCTGCTGCGCCGGGGACGACATCCGCGATGCGCGCGCCGTGGCCGACCGGCTCGGCATCGCGCACTACGTCTTCGACCACGAATCCAGCTTTCGCGAGGATGTGGTCGACCGTTTCGCCGACGATTACCTCGCCGGGCGCACGCCGATCCCGTGCATCCGCTGCAACATGGGGCCCAAGTTCACCGATCTGCTGGCCATGGCGCGTGACCTTGGCGCGGACTGCCTTGCAACCGGCCACTATGTCCGCCGCGTCACCGGCCCCGCCGGGCCCGAACTGCACCGTGCGCTCGATCCGGCGCGTGACCAGTCCTACTTCCTCTATGGCACGACCGAGGAACAACTCGCGTTCCTGCGCTTTCCGCTGGGCGGCCTGCCCAAGCCTGAGGTTCGCGGTCTTGCCGGCGAACTTGGCCTTTCCGTCGCGGCAAAGCCCGACAGCCAGGACATCTGCTTCGTGCCCGACGGCGACTATGCCAAGGTGGTCGCCAAGGTGCGGCCCGAAGGCATTGCCGGAGGCGATATCGTGCACGCGGCGACCGGTGAGGTGCTGGGGCATCACGCCGGCGTGATTCACTACACCGTCGGCCAGCGTCGCGGGCTCGAGATCGGTGGCCAGCCCGAGCCGCTTTATGTCGTCGCGCTCGATGCTCCGGCGCGGCGCGTGCTGGTGGGCCCGCGGGCGATGCTGGCGGTGGGGCAAGCCACTGTCACCGAAACGAATCGCATCGGCCCGCTGCCCGAAGGGCCGCTGACCGCGAAGGTGCGATCGCTGGCCAAGCCGGTGCCGGTCGAACTGGTCGGCCCCTTCGGCGGCGGCGCCACGACCACGCTGCGCTTTCTCCAGCCCGAATTCGGCGTCGCCCCCGGCCAGGCGGCGGTCGTCTATGCCGGCGACCGTGTTGTCGGTGGCGGGTGGATCGATGCTACGAAGCCTTGGGCGGCCTAGCTTACTTCCACGGCTGCAGCACGCAGCCCCAGCCTTCGCGATAAGTGGCGGTCTGCTTGGCGAGCAGCGGGAACCGCGCGGTGACGCTCTTCGCATCGTTGTCCTCGGACAGCGAAACGAGGCCCATGCCCGGTTCGAAATCCTTGCGGCAATCGCTGAGCGAGCGCCCTCCGGCATAGCGGCAGGAACAGCCGACCCGCGCACCGTACGAGGCCCCCGCAATCGCGTAGCCATGCAGCGGCTTCCAGAAAAAGCCGATCAGCGCGCCCGCGCACACGATCAGGGCCAGCGCGATGCGCGACGGCCGGAAGCTGCGGCGCGGCGGACGGGCATAGGCGGGATGTGGCGCGCTTGTGGGTGAACGTACTTCGACCATTGCCTTGCCGGTGCGATCGGGGAAGAAGGGCGGCGGCCATGTCCCGCCTCTCCCTTGCCCTTATCGCCCCGCTCGCACTGGGGCTAGCCCTGTCTGGCTGCAACCGCGCCGGTGAAGGCCCGCCGCCGCTGTCCGAACAGGCGCTGGCGGCGATCAACGATGCCCCCGGCGTGCCGCGCGAAAAGCTGGCACGCGCGGTCGATGCGCTGTTTGCGGAAGATTCTCCGGGCGAGACGCGGGCTGTTATCGTCATGCACGAAGGCCGGATCGTCGCCGAACGCTATGCCCCGGGGTATCACGAAAATACCCGCTTCGTGTCCTGGTCGATGGCCAAGACGATCACCGGCGTGATGATCGGCATGCTGGTTTCCGACGGCCGCCTGCGTCTTGCCGAATCCGCGCCCGTGCCGCAGTGGCAGCGCCCGGGCGACCCGCGCGGCGAAATCACGCTCAAGCAGCTTCTGCAGATGCGTTCGGGCCTTCGGCATGTCGAGGCGGGCGATCCTCCGTACGAATCGGACGAAGTGCGCATGCTGTTCCTCGATGGGCGCGACGACATGGCCCGCTATGCCGAGGACCAGCCGCTGGCGCACGAGCCGGGTTCGACTTTCCAGTATTCCACCGCCACCAGCGTGATCCTCGCCGATCTTGCCGCGCGCGTGCTGGCGAGCGAACCGACCCCGGAAGGGCGCCGCCACGCCGTGACCGATTATCTGCGCACGCGGCTGTTCGAACCGGTCGGCATGCGATCGATGGTGCCCGAATTCGATGCGGCCGGCACGCTGATCGGCGGCAGCCTGATCGATGGCACCGCGCGCGATTGGGCGAAGTTCGGCGAATTCCTGCGCAACAAGGGCGCAGTGCGCGGCAGCCAGCTGATCCCGCGCCAGTGGATCGAATTCATGACCACGCCCTCGCCGCGCGAAAAGGCCTATGGCGCGCAAGTCTGGCTCAACCGCACGCCGACCGCCAAGACCGAGCCGTTGTTCCCGGATCGCGGCCCGCGCGACCTTTTCGCGTGCGAGGGCCATCTCGGCCAGTACGTGCTCGTCTCTCCTAGCCGGAAGCTGGTGGTGGTGCGGCTTGGCAAGACCGAGGATTCGCAACTGCGCCCGGTGGTCGACCGCCTGGCCGATGTCGTCGCGCTTTACGCCAAGGGCTGAATTGCCGGGCCCTCGCCCGGCGCGCCCTGGACCAGCACCGCCGGGCTTTCCCCGTTGGGTCCCGGGGACAGCAGGTCCTGCGCGCCCATCGGCAGTTCGTCGACCAAGCCTTCGGGATCGGGGTGGATCAGCACCTCGACGCCGGGAAACTCGGCCATCAGCTTCTCCTCGATCTCGTCCATCACGCGGTGGGCTTCGGTCACGGTCATCCGTCCATCGACCCAGACGTGAAACTGCACGAAATCGCGATTGCCGCTGGTGCGGGTGCGCAAGTCGTGCAGGCCCTTGAGTTCGGGATGCTGGGCCACCACGGCCAGGAATCGCTCGCGCTTCTCGAGCGGCCATTCGTGGTCCATCAGCTGCTCGATCGCCTCCTGCGATGCGCCCCATGCCCCCCAGGCGAGCCACAGCGCGATGCCGAACGCGAAGGCCGCGTCGGCGCCCGGAATGCCGAAGTTCTTGTCCAGCAGCAGGGCTGCGATCACGGCGAGGTTGAGGAACAGGTCCGACTTGTAGTGCACATTGTCGGTGCTGATCGCGAGGCTGCCGGTCTTGCGGATCACGTGCCGCTGGTAGGCAAGCAGCGCCACCGTCGCCGCCATCGCAATCGCCGAGACGATTACGCCGCTTTCGGCCTCGGCCACCTGGCTTCCGGCCACGAACTGGTTGACCGCGCGAAAGGCGAGACCGATCGCCGAAATCGAGATCAGCACCACCTGGAACATCGCCGCCAGCGCTTCGGCCTTGCCATGGCCGAAGCGATGGTTGTGATCGTCGGGCATGGCGGCGACCCACACGCCGAGCAGCGTCGCCAGGCTGGCGACGAGATCGAGCGCGGTGTCGGCAAGGCTGCCGAGCATCGCCGAAGAGCCGGTCGAGATGACCGCCCAGACCTTCATCCCCGCCAGCAGCGTCGCCACCGCGATCGAGGCGAGCGCCGCCTTGCGGTTGAGATCGCCGTGGTTTGCGCTGGTGGTCATGTCCATGGGGCAGGCCTTACGGGTAGAGCAGGCTGGAGGTCCACCCGCCTTTGCCATCGGCAACAAAGCGGCGGCGTTCGTGCAGGCGATAATCGCGGTCCTGCCAGAACTCGATCGCCGTCGGCGACACCCGGTACCCCGACCAGTGCGCCGGGCGCGGCACGTTGCCGTCGGGATACTGCGCGCGCAGGGCAGCGACGCGATCGAGATAGACCTGCCGGTCGGGCAGCGGGCGTGACTGGTCCGATGCCGCGGATCCCAAGCGCGATTCGGGATGGCGGCTGGCGAAATAGGCGTCGGCTTCGGCCGGAGTCACTTCCGCGATCGGCCCTTCGATACGCACCTGGCGGCGCAGCGACTTCCAGTGGAAAAGCAGTGCGACGTGGGGATTGGCCGCCAGCTCACCGCCCTTGCGGCTGTGGAAGTTGGTGTAGAAGGCAAAGCCGTCGGGCCCGTGCCCTTTCAGCAGCACCATCCGCACCGAAGGCAGCGCGTCGCGGGTCGCGGTGGCGAGCGCCATGGCGTTGGGATCGTTGGGCTCGCTCTCCTTGGCCTGCGCGAACCAGGCCTCGAAGATGGCGAACGGATCGGCGTGGGGGATGGCGTCGGTGGTCTGTTCGTTCACGGCTGAAGTTCCTGGGTGCCAAAGATGCGAGATCGATGAAGCGGCCTTGGGTTCCCGCCATGATCGCCGCCATGACCGGCGTCAATGACAGGCAGATCGCGCCTGCGCCACAGGCCCATCAGGACATTGCACGATCAAACCGGTGGACCACGCGTCGCAAGGCTTGCGGCGTTCCGGCCACGATCCTAGCTAGAAAGCCATGGCAGACCCTTATTCCATCCTTGGCGTGGCCCGCAGCGCAAGCGAGAAGGACATCAAGTCCGCGTATCGCAAGCTCGCGAAGGAGCTTCACCCCGACCGCAACCAGGACAATCCCAAGGCGGCCGAACGCTTCGCCGAGGTGACGGGCGCCTACGACCTGCTGTCGGACAAGGACAAACGCGCGCGCTTCGACCGGGGCGAGATCGATGCCGCGGGCAATCCCACCGCACCGTTCGGGTTCGGCGGCGGCAGTGGCGGCGGCGCAGGATTTGGCGGGCGCGGCTTCGGCAACCAGAGCGGCTTTCGCCACGACGGCGGGTTCGAGGCGGGCGGCGCCGAAGGGATCGACCTGGGCGACATCTTCGAAGGCCTGTTCGGTGGCGGGCGCGGTGGCGGTGCCGCCGGCGGGTTCGGCGGTGGCGGCTTTTCCGGCGCACGGCGCGGCCCGGCGCCCAAGGGCGCTAACGTCACCTATCGGCTGCAGGTTCCGTTCATCGACGCCGCTGCGCGCAAGCCGCAGCGCATCACGCTTGCCGACGGCAAGCCGATCGACCTCAAACTGCCCGCCGGCGTAGAGGACGGCCAGCAGATGCGGCTTGGCGGCAAGGGCGAAGCGGGACCCGGCGGCTTTGGCGATGCGATCGTCACGATCGAGATCCAGCGCCACGCCTTCTTCGTGCGCGATGGCGACAACATCCGGCTGGACCTGCCGATCACGCTCGACGAGGCGGTCAACGGCGCGAAAGTGAAAGTGCCCACCGTGGAAGGCGCGGTGATGCTGACCGTGGCCCCAGGCAGCTCGAGCGGGCGTACGCTGCGGCTCAAGGGCAAGGGCTTCACGCGCAAGGATGGAGAACGCGGCGACCAGCTGGTAACGCTCCAGATCGATATTCCTGCAGATGATCAGGACCTTAAAGCCCGTCTCGCGGGTTGGAGCGACACGCGCAACCCGCGCGACCGCCTTGGAGGATGATCATTGCGCGAGGATCCCGTCACGGCTCCGGGGTCCATCCCGGATAGCGGCCCGGTGGCCGCGAGCGATACCGACGTGCCCGCCGATGCCTATCCGCTGGTCGAAGTGCCGGATCTTTCGCCCGAAGCCCGCCGGCGCGAAGCGCTGCGCTGGCGCGAAGGGCTGGCCGAAGCGCGCGCCGGTGCGCGCGAACATCTCGGGCCCGGCAGCCGCGCGTTCGAAGTGATCAAGCGCGTCTGGTCGGGCGTGATCAACGACGGCTTCATCCATGCCGGCAACTTCGCCTACATGGTGCTGATCGCGCTGTTCCCCTTCTTCATCACCGGCGCAGCGCTTTTTTCGATCGTCGGCGAATCGGGACAGCGCGCCGCGGCGATCAACACCGTGCTGATCGCACTGCCCCCCGTCGTGGCCAACGCGCTGGACCCGGTGGCGCGCGGCGTGATCGATGCGCGCAGCGGGGGCCTGCTCTGGCTGGGCGGGCTGGTCGGGCTGTGGACGGTCGGCAGCCTGGTCGAAACCATCCGCGACGTGCTGCGGCGCGCCTATGGCACGCGCTGGGAACATGCTTTCTGGCGCTACCGCCTGATGTCGACCGGCCTGATCATCGCCTCGGTCGTGCTGATCCTCGTCTCGATTGCGGCGCAAGTGCTGATCGGCGCCGTGCAGGAAGCGATCACCGCGTGGATGCCGCAATTCGGCGATCTGGTGAACGGCCTCGCGCTCACCCGGTTCGCGCCTGCGCTGGTGCTCTACGGCTCGCTCTGGCTGCTGTTCATCTCGCTGACGCCCGGCGCCTATCGCGGCAGGCAGTACCCGAAATGGCCGGGCGCACTGTTCGTCACGCTGTGGTGGATCCTGGTGACGACGATGCTGCCCAAGGCGTTGCGCCATCTTTTCGCCTACGATCTGACCTATGGCAGCCTTGCCGGGGTGATGATCGCGCTTTTCTTTTTCTGGCTGGTCGGCTTAGGGATGGTGGTAGGCGCCGAACTCAATGCCGCTCTTGCCGAAACGCCGGAAGAGCAGGACATGCTGGGCCAGGCCGACGATCGATTGAGGGCTGAGCGCGCGCGGGCGGATCGGACGCGCGGGCAAGCCGACGAACAAGGAGCGCAGGAAAGCGCATGACCGGATTGATGCAGGGTAAGCGCGGCCTGATCATGGGCCTCGCCAACGACAAGTCGCTGGCCTGGGGGATCGCCAAGCGACTGCGCGAACAGGGTGCGGAGCTCGCCTTTTCCTATCAGGGCGAAGCGCTGGAAAAGCGCGTGCGGCCGCTGGCGGCCAGCCTCGACAGCGACTTCCTGATCGATTGCGACGTGTCGGACATGGCCGCGCTCGATGTCGCGTTCGACACGTTGAAGGCGCGCTGGCCGACGATCGACTTCGTGGTCCACGCGATCGGCTATTCCGACAAGAACCAGCTTCGTGGCCGCTTCTACGACACCACGCTCGACAACTTCCTGATGACGATGAACATCAGCGCCTACAGCCTGGTGGCGGTGACGCAGCGCGCAATTCCGATGATGCCCGAAGGCGGATCGATCCTGACGTTGACGTACTACGGCGCGGAAAAGGTCGTGCCGCACTACAACGTCATGGGCGTGGCCAAGGCGGCGCTGGAAACCAGCGTGAAGTACCTTGCCAACGACTGCGGGCCGCAGGGCATCCGCGTCAACGCGATCTCGGCCGGCCCGATCAAGACGCTTGCCGCCAGCGGCATCGGCGATTTCCGCTACATCCTGAAGTGGAACGAGCTGAACAGCCCGCTGCGGCGGAACGTGACGATCGAGGACGTGGGCGGCGCGGGGCTATATTTCCTGTCGGACCTGTCCTCGGGCGTGACCGGCGAAGTCCACCATGTCGATGCGGGCTACCACACCGTGGGCATGAAGCAGGAAGATGCACCGGACATCGCGCTCGGCTGAACGAATCGGGGACCGGTTTCGCGCCTCCCCGATCACGCCGGCGCCCAGCCACAAAAAAGGCCGCCCGAAAGGCGGCCTTTTTCACGTCAGGCAAAGTCCCTGCCGATCAGCTGTCTGGGCCGATCAGCTGTCCGAGACGCTCAGCTGTCCGACAGGCCTTCGGCGCGGCGCGCCTCGAGCCAGGCCTGCGCCTCGGCTTCCTGCGCGGCTTCCGAAGCGGCGCGGCTCTGCGCTTCGCGCTCGGCGCGCAGCTCTTCGATCAGCGCATCGCGGTCCGAACCAAGGCGGATGTCGGCAACGCCGTCGTCTTCCTCGATGCCGGCACGCTTGGCCGCCTTGGCCACCAGCCCGTCGAGTTCGCGCTGCGAACACAGGCCCAGCGTGACCGGGTCCTTGGGGTTGATGTTGGCGATGTTCCAGTGGCTGCGATCGCGAATCGCGGCGATGGTGTTGCGCGTCGTGCCGATCAGCTTGCCGATCTGCGCGTCCGAGATTTCGGGGTGGTTGCGCAGGATCCAGGCGATGCCGTCGGGCTTGTCCTGGCGCTTGGACACCGGCGTATAGCGGGGGCCCTTGGTGCGGCTGACCGACAGCGGCGCCTTCTGCATGCGCAGCTTGTAGTTGGGATTCGCCTGGCCCCGGTCGATTTCGGCCTGGGTCAGTTCGCCCGAATGGACCGGATCGCGACCGGTGTACTTCTGGCCGGCGAGGTCGTCGGCCATGGCCTGGACCTCAAGGATGTGCAGGCCGCAGAATTCGGCGATCTGCTCGAAGGTCAGCGCGGTGTTGTCGACGAGCCAGGACGCCGTCGCGTGCGGCATCAGCGGGTACGTGGGCTGGGTGCTCACGGGACATTCTCCGGAAAGCGGAAACAATAAGGGCCGCCCCTCGCGGAGCGGCCGTCACCGCGACGATGTAGGCCACGCTGGGCTCAACGGCAAGGCAAAAGCGCGAAGAGCCGTGGCCGGCCCCCGCCTCGTTCGACTCCTGCCACGGCTTCGGGCCTGCCGCGAACCGCCGATGGGACCGGCGACTCAGCCCCGCGCGTCGAGCACGATCTTGCCGATATGGTCTCCCGCTTCCATCCGTGCATGGGCCGCGGCCGCATCGCTGAGCGCAAAGGCGCGATCCATCACCGGACGCAGTTCGCCCTCTTCGACCAGCGGCCAGGCCTGCGACAGGATTTCCTGCGCAAGCAGCGCCTTGAATTCGTTGGAGCGCGGCCGCAGCGTCGATCCGGTCAGCATCAGGCGGCGGCGCATGATCTCGGCCATGTTGAGTTCGGCCTTCACCCCGCCCTGCACCGCGATGGTCACGTGCCGGCCATCGTCGGCCAGGCACTTGAGGTTGCGCATGACATAGCTGCCCGCAACCATGTCGAGCACGAGGTCGACTCCGCGCCCTTGCGTGATGCGGGCAACTTCCTCGACGAAGTCGGTCGCCTTGTAGTCGATGGCATGAGCCGCGCCGATCTCGAGCGCCTTGGCGCACTTGTCGGCCCCGCCGCACGTGACGATCACGCTCAGCCCGAAAGCCTTGCCCAGCAGCGTCGCCATCGAGCCGATCCCGCTGGTGCCGCCATGGACCAAGATCGTTTCGCCTTCACGGGCAAAGCCGCGCTCAAACACGTTGTGCCACACGGTGAACAGCGTTTCGGGAAGCGCGGCCGCCTGATCGAGCGGCAGGCCGTCGGGCACGGGAAGGCAATGCGCCGCCTCGGCCAGGCAGTATTGCGCATAGCCGCCGCCCGACACCAGCGCACAGACCGCTTGCCCGGGCAGCACTTCGGTGACGCCATCGCCCAGCGCCATGACTTGCCCGGAAATCTCGAGCCCGGGAATCGGAGAAGCGCCGGGCGGCGGCGGATAGAACCCCTGGCGCTGCACCACGTCGGGACGATTGACGCCGGCAAAGGCCACCTTGACCAGAACCTGACCGGGGCCTGGGACGGGCACCGCGAGCGATTGGGGGACGAGCACTTCGGGGCCGCCGGGCGCTTCGAAACCGATGGCGGTCATCGTCGGTGGAACCGGCTGCATCGTACCCCTGAATCCCTTTGCCGCGACCTGCGTCTGCCCCTTTGTGAGCAGTACCCACGCACCCGGTTGACAGCAAGCCGGTTGACGCCACATTGTGCACCGCAATGGACGTTGACGAGCGCCCGCGCCCCAAGGGGGATCTGGCCAGCCAGCTGGCCACAGAAGCGCTCGACCCGTTGAGCCGCGACGAACTGGACGAACGCGTCCGCCTGCTCGAACGGGAAATCGCCCGCACCATCGCGCACCGCGACAAGGCCAGCGCGCATCGCGCCGCCGCCGACGCGCTGTTTCGATCACCGCCGGACGGATCGGCGCGATAATGGTGGCCGCCCTTCACCTTGCCGGGCGGCATCCCCATATCCCACAAGTAACGCCTTTTGCCTGCACGGCATCGGGTGCCGCACATGCCCCTGGTTTAGCTGCCGTTAAGCACAAGCATGTTCATCTCCCGCAAGGGAATTTCCCCGGAGGCCGGCCCGCCGGCACCCCCAGAAAGTAGGTCTATGCCAAGTTTCGCCCAGAGCCTTGAGAAGACGCTTCACGCCGCGCTCGGTAACGCTTCCGAGCGCAGCCACGAATACGCGACTCTCGAGCATCTTCTTCTCGCGCTGATCGACGATCCTGATGCGGCGCAGGTCATGCAGGCCTGCGGCGTGGATCTCGGCGACCTGGGCGATGTGGTGCGCCAGTACCTCGACCAGGAATACCAGTCGCTCAAGACCCAGGAAAAGGCCGATCCGCAGCCGACCGCCGGCTTTCAGCGCGTGATCCAGCGCGCCATCCTGCACGTGCAGTCGTCGGGCAAGGACACCGTCACCGGCGCCAACGTGCTGGTGGCGCTGTTCTCCGAACGCGACAGCTACGCCGTCTATTTCCTGCAGCAGCAGGACATGAGCCGGCTCGACGCGGTGAGCTACATCAGCCACGGCATCGGCAAGGGCGGCCGCCAGGTCGAAAACCGCAATCCCAAGGGGGCCGAGGAAGAGGCGCCCAAGCAGGAGGAAAAGGCCGAGGCCAAGGGCTCCAAGAAGGATTCCGCGCTCGACCAGTTCACCGTCAACCTCAACGAGAAGGCGCTGGGCGGCAAGGTCGATCCGCTGATCGGACGCGGGCCGGAGGTCGATCGCACGATCCAGATCCTGTGCCGCCGGTCGAAGAACAACCCGCTCTATGTGGGTGATCCGGGCGTGGGCAAGACCGCCATCGCCGAAGGCCTCGCGCGCAAAATCGTCGAAGGCGAAGTGCCCGAAGTGCTGAGCGAAGCGGTGATCTATTCGCTCGACATGGGCAGCCTGCTGGCCGGCACGCGCTATCGCGGCGATTTCGAGGAGCGGCTCAAGCAGGTCGTCTCGGAGCTCGAGAAGATGCCGCACGCGATCCTGTTCATCGACGAGATCCACACGGTGATCGGCGCCGGTGCCACCAGCGGCGGCGCGATGGATGCGTCCAACCTGCTCAAGCCCGCGCTTTCGGGCGGGACGATCCGCTGCATCGGCTCCACCACCTACAAGGAGTTCCGCAACCACTTCGAGAAGGACCGCGCGCTGCTGCGGCGCTTCCAGAAGATCGACGTGAACGAGCCGACCGTCGAGGACACGATCAAGATCCTGAAGGGTCTGCGCACCGCGTTCGAGGAACACCACAAGGTCAAGTACACGCCCGAGGCGATCAAGACCGCGGTCGAACTTTCCGCCCGCTACATCAACGACCGCAAGCTGCCGGACAAGGCGATCGACGTGATCGACGAAGTCGGCGCGATGCAGATGCTGGTGCCGCCTTCCAAGCGGAAGAAGACCATCACCGCGCGCGAGATCGAACAGGTCATCGCGACCATGGCGCGCATCCCGCCCAAGTCGGTTTCGAGCGACGACAAGAAGGTGCTCGAACACCTCGAACGCGACCTCAAGCGGCTCGTGTTCGGGCAGGACAAGGCGATCGAGGTGCTGTCCAGCGCCATGAAGCTCAGCCGCGCCGGCCTGCGCGATCCCGACAAGCCGATCGGCTCGTTCCTGTTCAGCGGCCCCACCGGCGTCGGCAAGACCGAAGTCGCACGCAGCCTTGCCCAGATCATGGGCATCCCGCTGCAGCGCTTCGACATGTCCGAATACATGGAGCGCCATTCGGTCAGCCGCCTGATCGGTGCGCCTCCGGGTTATGTCGGCTTCGACCAGGGCGGTCTGCTCACCGATGCCATCGACCAGCAGCCGCACTGCGTCCTGCTTCTCGATGAAATCGAAAAGGCGCACCCCGATCTGTTCAACATCCTGTTGCAGGTGATGGACAACGGGCGCCTGACCGACCACCACGGCAAGACGGTGGACTTCCGTAACGTGGTCCTGATCATGACCACCAATGCGGGCGCATCGGACATGGCGCGCCAGGGCATCGGCTTTGGCGATGTGTCGAAGGCCGACGCGGGCGACGAGGCGGTGAAGAAGATGTTCACCCCCGAATTCCGCAACCGTCTCGATGCGATCGTGCCGTTCGGCTACCTGCCGCCCGAAGTCGTCAGCCGGGTCGTGGACAAGTTCATCCTCCAGCTGGAACTGCAGCTGGCCGAACAGAACGTCCACATCCAGTTCGACAGCGACGCGCGCGCCTGGCTGGCCAAGCGCGGCTATGACAAGCTCTACGGGGCGCGGCCGATGGCCCGCGTCATCCAGGAACGGGTCAAGAAGCCGCTCGCCGAGGAACTGCTGTTCGGCAAGCTTGCCAACGGCGGCGAAGTCCACGTCAGCCTCAAGGGCGAGGACGAAGGCCTGTCGTTCGAACTGACGCCGGCGGCGCCCAAGCTCGTCAAGAAGAAGGCGCGCAAGGGCAAGGCGGGCGACGCCGCGGCCGAGGAGCCCAACGCTGACGAGGCGTAAGCTTCACCGACGCACGAAAATGAAGAGGGCGGCGCCGATGGTGCCGCCCTTTTTCGTTTGATCGCGCTACTTGCCGACCGGCGGTATCGGCGGATGCGGCGCGTCCCACTCCGCCCGGTCGATGAAGCCGTCGTCGTTGCGGTCCAGAAGCCCGAAGCGCGCATTCGCAAACGCCATCCATTCCGCCAGCGTCAGCTTCCCGTCGTGATCCGCATCGGCAATCGCCATCAGCTTGTCGGGCGTCAGCCCGTCGATATCCGCCAGGGCCGGCGCGGCAGCCTTCAACTCGTCCATGCTGAGATTGCCGTCGTGCTCCATATCGATCATCTCGAACAGCGCCTGCGCGGCCTGCGCGTGCTCGGCCGAGGAAATGCGCCCGTCGTGATCGCGGTCGAGCGTGTCGAACCCTGCCATGGGATGGGCATCGCCCGGAACCGCCGTCACCGCCGGCATCGGCGGCGCGACGACCGGCGCGGTCTCGCTGGCGCTGACGTCGGGGCCGGTCTGCTTCTGCTCGCCGCAACCCGCGAGCGAAAGGGCGCAGAGCGCAACGGAGAGTAGCGCGGCGGTTCGCATTGGGGGCATTGGTCGTCTCCGTGGCAGGCGGGATCGGCGGGGCGCACGATAGCCGCTGATCCTGAACGCGCCCTGTCCTTCCCCGATCCATGCATCCGTTTCGGGTCTTCGGGGAAAGGCCGGCGGGACTGCCGGTGGGGTCTGTCCCAAGGGTAGCTCCCGAACGGGTGGCTGGAACGAATCGCACCTTGCGGCCATTGCGTGCACATGGTTGCCGACTTCGCGTGGATCAGGCCCGAGCCCTATGGCATCCACGTGGTGCCGGCCGATGCATGGATCGATCCCGCCCGCCCGGTCGATACCGCCCTCGTTACCCACGGCCACGCCGACCATGCCCGCGGTGGCCACGGCCGCACCATTGCGACGCCCGAAACGCTTGCCATCATGCAGCTGCGCTATGGCGTCGAGGCGGAGAACGAAGTCCGTGCGGCGCCGGTGGCCTATGGCGAGACGCTGCGCCTGCCCGGCGGCGTCGATGCCACCTTCGTGCCCGCCGGCCATGTCCTGGGTTCGGCGCAGATCCTGCTCGAACATGCCGGCGAACGCGTGGTCGTAACCGGCGACTACAAGCGTCGGCCAGACCCCACCTGCCCCCCGTTCCAGCCGGTCGCCTGCGATGTGTTCATCACCGAGGCGACCTTCGGCCTGCCCGTCTTCCGCCATCCCCCGATCGCGGGCGAGATCGCGCGGCTGATCGATGCGCTGGTCGCCAATCCCGGGCGCTGCGTGCTCGTGGGCGCCTATGCCTTGGGCAAGGCGCAGCGGCTGATCGCCGAAGTGCGCGCGCATGGCTACGACGCGCCGATCTATCTGCATGGCGCGATGGAGCGGATGTGTCGGCTCTACGAAGAGCATGGCGTCGATCTGGGCGAGCTGCGCGCCGTGGCCGGCGTGCCCAAGGGCGCGCTCGAAGGGCAGATCGTGGTCTGCCCGCCGTCTGCACTCAACGATCGCTGGAGCCGGCGCCTGCCCGATCCGATCACCGCCATGGCATCGGGCTGGATGCGCGTGCGCCAGCGCGCCCGGCAGCGCAACGTGGAGCTGCCGCTGGTCATCTCCGATCACGCCGACTGGGACGAACTCACCGCCACGATCGCGGAAGTGAACCCCGCCGAAACCTGGATCACCCACGGGCGCGAGGAAGCGCTGCTGCGCTGGTGCCAGCTCAACCAGCGCCGCGCCCGCGCGCTGGCGCTTGTCGGCTACGAGGATGAGGACGACTGATGGAGCGCTTTGCCGCCCTGATCGATCAGCTCGTCTACACCCGCAGCCGCAACGGCAAACTGGCGCTCATCGCGCGCTATTTGCGCGAAACGCCGGACCCGGATCGCGGCTGGGCGCTGGCGGCCATGACCGACGGGCTGAACTTCCCCGCGGTCAAGGCGGGCACGGTGCGCGCGCTGATGGCCGAACGCGTCGACGAAGTGCTCTGGGCCCTCTCGCGCGATTACGTGGGCGACACGGCCGAGACCGCCAGCCTGCTCTGGCCCGAGCCCCCCAGCCCACCCGCGCCCCCGCCCAGCGTCGCCGAAGTGGTCGAAACGCTGCACCACGCCACCCGCGCCACCGCGCCTGCACTGCTGGCGGGCCTGCTCGACCGGCTTGACGCCAACGGCCGCTATGCACTGCTCAAGCTGGCGACCGGCGCCATGCGCATCGGCATTTCCGCGCGGCTCGCCAAGGTCGCCTTCGCGCAGGCCTTTGACGTCAGCGTCGACGAGGTGGAGGAATACTGGCACGGCCAGGTCGCACCCTATCTGCCGCTGTTCGACTGGGCGAGCGGCAAGGCCCCGCCGCCGCGCACCGACCTTCTGCCGCTGTTCCGGCCTTTCATGCTGGCCCACCCGCTGGAGGACGGCACTGACGTCAGCCTTGCCGACTATGCCGCCGAATGGAAATGGGACGGCATCCGCGTGCAGCTCGTCCACGTGAACGGGGAAACGCGCGTCTATTCGCGCGGCGGCGACGACATTTCGGGCAGCTTCCCTGAGATCGCCGCAGCGCTGCAGGTTCCCGCGGTGCTCGATGGCGAACTGCTGGTGCGCGGCACCCACCAGGGGGGCGAGGAAGGCGGCGCGGCGAGCTTCAACGCGCTGCAGCAGCGTCTTGGCCGCAAGGCACCATCGGCCCGGATGCAGGGCGACTATCCCGCCTTCGTCCGCCTCTACGACCTGCTGATCGACGAAGGCGAGGACTTGCGCGAGTGGGCCTGGGAACAGCGCCGCGCCCGGCTGGAGGCGCTCGTGCCAAGGCTCGATCCCGATCGCTTCGACCTGTCGCAGGTGATTGCCGCGAACGACATGGACGATCTTGCCGAGATCCGCGCCCGCGCCCGCGATGCCGCGATCGAGGGCGTCATGCTCAAGCGGCGCGATTCGCCCTATGTGGCGGGCCGGCGTACGGGCCTGTGGTACAAGTGGAAGCGCGATCCGCTGCTGGTGGACTGCGTGCTGATGTACGCGCAGCGCGGGTCGGGCAAGCGCTCCTCGTTCTATTCCGACTTCACCTTCGGTTGCTGGGACGGCGATCCCGATGCCGGGGCCGAACTGCTGCCCGTGGGCAAGGCCTACTTCGGCTTCACCGATGCCGAGCTGAAATGGCTCGATTCCTATGTTCGCAGCCACACCGTGGCGCGATTCGGCCCGGTGCGGGAAACCGACAAGTCGCTCGTCTTCGAAGTGGCATTCGATTCGATCCACGCCAGCAAGCGCCACAAGTCGGGCGTCGCCATGCGCTTTCCCCGCATCAGCCGCATCCGCGCCGACAAGCCCGCGCACGAAGCGGATCGCCTCGCCACGCTGAAGGCAATGATCGCCGATCCGGCCTGACCCGTCGGTTCTTGATCCAGATCAAACGCGCCCGGGCCCGCGCGCGATAGACCCGCGGGTCCGGAACGAAAGAGAGCGATGACCTTGAGCGAGACCGACACCGTGCCCGCCGATACCCGCAGCCCGTTCGAGCGGATCGGCGGCCATGCGGCGATGCAGGCGATCACCAACCGGTTCTACGATCTGATGGAAAACGATCCGGCCTTTGCCGAACTGCGCGCGATCCACGCCGAGGACCTTGCCCCGATGCGCGCCGCCCTGCCCTCTTTCCTCGCCGGCTGGGCCGGCGGGCCGCGCGACTGGTTCCAGTCCAATCCGGGCAAGTGCATGGTGTCGATGCACGCGGCCTTCCCGATCGACCGGCGCACTGCCGGCCAGTGGGCCGAAGCGATGCAGCGCGCGATCGCCGAAAGCGCGGTCGAAGATCGCCAGGTAGCCGATGCAATGGCCGACGTGCTCGCCAACATGGCGCGGGGCATGGCGCGGAGCTGACTCCGCAGGATCATCCCGCTGCGGATGACGGGCGCGCACGCGCGCGCTAGTCTGCCCTGCATGATCACGCATGACAGCGCCCGCCGCCGCTTTGCCATCGCGCTTGCCGCTCTGGCCGGGTTCGTCGACGCGGTCGCCTTCATCTCGGCCGGCGGCTATTTCGTGTCGTTCATGTCGGGCAACTCGACACGCCTTGCGGTCCTGCTGGCAACCGACCCCATGCGCGCCGCAACCCCGCTGCTGCTCATCGCCGGTTTCTTCGCCGGCGTGGTGCTGGGTGCCCTCGTCGCGCACCGCGCCGGACGCTGGCACAAGCCCGCCCTGCTCGCCCTGGTCGGTGGCCTGCTGGTCTGCGCCGCCGTTGCGCGAATGCTCGACCTGCCCGCCACGATGATGGGCGCGATGGCCATCGGCATGGGCGCGCTCAACGCCATGTTCCAGCGCGATGGCGAAGTTTCGGTCGGGCTGACCTACATGACCGGCGCCCTGGTCAAGCTGGGGCACGGCCTGGCCGGGCAACTGCTGGGCCAGCCGCGCAAGGGCTGGCCGGCCTGGGGCATGCTCTGGACAGGCCTGCTCGGCGGCGCTGTGCTTGGCGCGTGGCTGCAGGACCGCCTGCCCCTTGCCTGCCTGTGGATCGCGAGCGGCTGGGCGCTGGTGCTGCTCCCCGTCTCGCTGCGCTTTCCCGAAGGCGTGGATTAAAGGTGCATCCCGCCCGAAGCTTCGATCACCTGCCCCGTCACCCAGCCCGCATCCGGGCCTGCCAGCATCGCCACCACGCGCGCCACGTCCTCGGGTTGGCCCACGCGGCGCAGCGCGGCAAGACCGGCAAGTGTTTCGACCATGGCCGGATCGTTGAACAGGTCCGGCGCGAAGTCGGTGATCGTCGCCCCAGGTGCCACGGCGTTGACGGTGATGCCGAGCGCGCCCAATTCCCCGGCGAGCGATACGGTGAAGTGGTTCAGCGCCGCCTTGCTCATGGCGTAGGCCAGGCACGAGGCGTAGCCGACCTGCGCCACCATCGACGAGATGTTGATCACGCGCCCACCATCGCGCAGCCGCGGCAGGGCGGCGCGGGTCACGAAGAACGGACCCTTGGCATTGACCTGCATCTGGCGATCGAAACTGGCCTCGTCGGTTTCGCCGAGCGTGGCCATCGAGCCGATGCCGGCATTGTTGACCAGGATGTCGAGCCCGCCCGCCTTCGCATCGAATGCGGCAAACATCGCCTCGATCGCGGCCAGTTCGGACACGTCGGCGCGTAGCGCGAAGGCCGAACCGCCCGCCGCCACGATTTCGGCCACGGCCGATTCGGCAGCCGCCGCATCGCTGCGATAATTGATCGCGACTTGCGCGCCATCGGCAGCAAGTCGCAAGGCAATGGCGCGACCGATCCCGCGCGATCCTCCGGTCACGAGCGCGGTCTTCCCGGCGAGCGGCGCGGCGTGCGGATTGGTCATGGGCATCCTTTCGAGCAGGTCTTTGCCCGACGCTAGGCCGCCCCCGGCAGCGCGTAACCTCTTCAATCTGCGAAAGGCGCAATCCGCAGCAGCTTTTCGCGAGAAGTTGCGCCGCGCAACAATTCCACGTTCGACGGCGCAACTTCCAGCGCCGTCGCGACCAGCGCGAGTACGGCGGCGGTCGCCTTGCCGTCCTCGGGCCTGGCGCGCACCTTCACCGAGACGCGTCCATCGTCGATGGCAATGTCTTCCGCTCTGGCACCGGGCGTGACGCGCACGGCCAGCCGGCCTTCGGCGTCGATCAGCGCGCGCAGCATTGCGGCCGGCGGCAGGTCAGCCCTGGGCCGCGCCACCGTGTCGTTCCGGGCGATCGAGCCGATAAGTCACGTGGCGCAGCAGCGGATCGTCCGCCGCCAGCCGGGGATGATCGAAATCGAGCCCGGGCTGATACGCCATGCCCAGCCGTTCCATCACCGCGCGGCTGCGCGTGTTGCCGACGTGGGTGATCGCCCAGGCCGCATCGTCGCGCAGGTTGGCGAAGACCCAATCGACCGTCGCCCGCGCCGCTTCGCTGGCATAGCCATGGCCCCAGCAATCCGATGCCAGCCGCCAGCCGATCTCGGCCTTGCCCGCCACCGGCCCCGCCGTGCCGCGAATGACACCGCACCAGCCGATAAGCCGCGCGTCCTCGCGCCGTTCCATCGCCCAGAAGCAATGCCCGTCTTGCGCCTGCATCGCCATGCAGCGCTCCACGAGCGCTTGCGTTTCGGCCAGCGACATCACCGGGCCGAGCGTCGCCATGACAACCGGGTCCGCACAGATGGCGTGAAACGGCGTGACGTCACCCTCGCGCCACGGCCGCAGCAGCAGGCGCGGTGTCTCGATCATGCGCCCATCAGGCGCGCTGCGTGCAGCGCGTGGTAGGTCAGCACGCCCGAACAGCCAGCGCGCTTGAACGCCAGCAGCGTTTCCAGCACCATCGCATCCCGATCCGCCGCGCCCGCCGCGACGGCCGCCTCGATCATCGCGTATTCGCCGCTCACCTGATAGGCGAAGACCGGCACGCCGAACGCCTGCTTCACGCGGATGGCGATGTCGAGGTAGGGCAGCCCCGGCTTGACCATCACGCTATCCGCGCCTTCGGCCAGGTCCAGCTCGACTTCGCGCAGCGCTTCCTCGGCATTGCCGGGGTCCATCTGGTAGGTCTTCTTGTCGCCCTTCAGCAGCCCGCGCGATCCCACCGCATCACGGAACGGGCCATAGAAGGCAGAGGCATACTTGGCGGCATAGGACATGATCTGCACGTTGTGGTGGCTGTCGCCCTCCAGCGCCTCGCGGATCGCGGCGATGCGGCCATCCATCATGTCCGACGGGGCGATCACGTCGGCGCCAGCTGCCGCCTGGTTGAGGCTCTGCCCCACCAGCACCTCGACCGTGGCGTCGTTGAGGACATAGCCGCGTTCGTCGATCAGTCCGTCCTGGCCGTGGCTGGTATAGGGATCGAGCGCCACGTCGGTCAGCACGCCGATGTCATCGCCGCAGGCATCCTTGATCGCGCGCACCGCGCGGCACATCAGGTTGTCGGGATTGAGCGCCTCTCGCCCGTCCTCGCTTCGCCGGTGAGGCTGGGTGTAGGGAAACAGCGCAAGGCAGGGAATGCCCGCCGCCACCGCGTCCTTCGCCCGCGCGACGATCCCGTCGACCGACCAGCGCGAAACGCCCGGCAGCGACCCGATCGGGTCCTCGACACCGGTGCCTTCGGTCACGAACAGCGGCCAGATGAGGTCGGCCGGGGTCACCTGCACTTCGCGATGGAGCGCGCGGCTCCAGGCGGTGGCGCGGGTACGGCGAAGGCGGGTCATGGGGTAGGAGCTCATGCGCGCTGTCTAGGCCCCGCTGCCCCGCCCCGCAACCATGTCGCCTTGCGAAGTCCGGCGGGCACTTGCGCCCGCTGCAACTGTGCTCAGCGCAGATAGCCGTTGGGTGTGCCGGGCTTCAGCGCCGTCATCTGCGCCAGCCGCGCCTTGAACGCGGCGATCTGCCCCGGATCGACCGCCTGCCGCCGCGCGAGGAAGCGCACCGAGGCCGGATCGACCACCTGCCCGCCGCGATAGAGTTCGTAATGCAGGTGCGGCCCGGTCGAAAGCCCGGTCGAGCCGACATAGCCGATCACCTGCCCCCGGCGCACGGACATGCCCGGCGTCACCGCGATGCGGCTCATGTGGCCATAACCAGTGCCGATCCCGCCGCCGTGGTCGAGCCGGACGTAGTTGCCATGCCCGCCATGCCAACCGGCAAAGCTGACCCGGCCATCGGTGGCGGCATAGACCGGCGATCCCCAAGGCGCTGCAAAGTCTATGCCCGCATGCATCCGCACGAAGCCCAGGATGGGGTGCCGCCGCATGCCGAAGCCCGATGTCACGTGCCCCGCTACCGGCGTCAGCAGCGCGCCGTCGCTGGATTGCTGGCTGCCGGTCAGCGCGTCGAGCGTTTCGAAGCCGCCCTCGTTGCCCCAGCGCAGCAGCTGGAGGCGCGGTCGTCCATCGCGCAGGATCGCGGCGTATTGCAGATCGCCCGCCTCGCCCTGCCCGTCGGCGGCGCGTTTGTACGATACCACCAGGTCGAATTCGTCGGTGGGCAGGATGTCCTCGAAAGGCAGCACGTCGTCCACCGCGCGCAGGTAGTCCTGCACCGTGCCGGGAGGCGCACCGGCGGCACGCGCCGAGCGATAGAGGCTCCCGCCCACTACGCCTTGCAAGCGCAGCGGGCGCGTTTCCACCGCGATCGGGGCGCGGCGCAATCCCAGCACCCCGGCGGTCCGTTCGACCGAAAGCGCCAGGTCGAAGCGCGGGCGGACCTTGATCGCTTCCAGCGGGCGCGGCTGCGATGGGCTGGTGCGCGATCCCAGCACCAGATCGAAGCGCGTGCCCGCGGCAATCGCATCGAGCGGGACGGCCGAACCGATCAGCGATGCCGCCCGCGCGGCGTCACCCAGCCCCACGCCCGCGCGCTGCAGCATGCGCGGCACGCTGTCGTTTTCGCCCAGCGTCGCCGCAAGTTCCACCTGCGGACGTTCGGGCGCCGAATCGAGCCGCAGCACAAGGCCGGATTCGGCCGCAAAATGCCGGCCGCTCGTCGCTCCGCGCCGCTGCGCCGTCAGCGATTGCGCGGCGAATTCGCGTTGCGCTGCTTCATCGATCCGCACCAGCGGCGCGGCCTCGAGCGGCGCAAAGTCCGGCCAGAACGCGGCTGCCAGCAGCAGCAGCGACAGGAACGTGGCCAGGCCGCGAAACCAGCGGGCGCTGCCGACATCCTCGGCAAGATCGGGTGCAAGGTCGAGATGCCGGATCCGGCCTTCGATCGCCCGGCACAGCGCGCTCCAGCGTTGCACCAGCGGATGATTTGAAAGGCGAGGCACACCTTCGCGCGGCCGGATCGGGGCCTGCGCTTCGGCAGGAGCGGTCGCCATGCGCTGGCGCACGGGGTGCGAAGACGATCCGGCGCTGCCGCCCGACCGTGCGCGCCCGAACGTCGCCACGGCAACGGCAGGGCCCGATTGGTCTGCTGTCCCGAACACGCGCTCCACGCTCCTTCACGATCCCGTCGCGATCCCTCGCCTCTCCTGCCGAGACA
Organism: Novosphingobium olei; assembly: GCF_037076535.1. Lineage (NCBI taxonomy): Bacteria > Pseudomonadati > Pseudomonadota > Alphaproteobacteria > Sphingomonadales > Sphingomonadaceae > Novosphingobium > Novosphingobium olei. The sequence goes on from NZ_AP029021.1 coordinate 3,689,997, forward strand.
AGGTTAATTCGGCGTAAAGAAAGACTTACCGCCCGCCGCAGGGATACCGCGCAACGAACAAATCCGCCACCGCGGTCGCCACGCTGGTCTGGGCGCGATGGGTGGGCGGATAGCTGCGCATCTGCGTCATGACGTCATCGCTGTTGAACGGTGCGCGGGCCGGAGGGCACGAACTGGGCCTGCCAGCCGCCTGTTCGCCCTTCAACCGCACGCGATAGGCTTGCGCCGCGCCGGTCACTTCGGCCTTCAGCAGCTTGTAGTCGCTGCTCATTAGCGCGAACGGCCCTTTGGCGCGCAGCGCATCCGCCTTGGCCAGGAACGTCGCCACCGACATCGCCCCGCCCTGTGCGTTCGCACCGACGGGAGCCAGCGCCAGCAGCATGGCAAAGCCAACCAGGCCAGATCGTTTCGTTCGCATCTTTTTCTCTCCCCTCCGTCGCACAGACGGTAGTCGTGCAGACCCCGCTTCGCTATGCCCCAAGCGTTACCCGGGGGGAATGGGCATGAGCGACGCACAGGCGATCGGCGACGTGGTGGAAGGGGCGCTGAAGGCCCGGGCGATCGAGCCGCAAGCCGGCGAGCACGACGCCGGCCACACGCACGAAACCGCCTGTCTCAACTGCGGCACCGCGTTGCTCGGCAGCCACTGCCACGCCTGCGGCCAGGCGGCGCACGTCCACCGCACGCTCGGTGCGTTTTTCCACGACCTTCTCCACGGAGTTTTCCACTTCGAGGGCAAGATCTGGCGGACCATCCCGATGCTGGTGTGGCGCCCCGGCGAACTGACCCGCCGCTACATCGAAGGCCAGCGCGCCCGCTTCGTCTCGCCGCTGGCGCTGTTCCTGTTCTGCGTGTTCCTTGCCTTTGCGGTCTATCACCAGACCGCATCCGAGACGACGTACCAGGGGATGTCCTCCCCGCAGGATGCGGCCAGGGCGGAGAAGGCGATCGAGGGCAAGATCGCCAGGCTGGAGGCCGAGCGCGCCGAGCTCAAGCGCAAGGGGCAGGACACCGAGCAGGTCGACGACAAGCTCGACGGACAGCGCACCGCGCTCGAAATCACGCGCGAGGTCCGCTCGAACGTCGACCGGCCGGACCAGAAGCTCAGCGACATTTCCGCGATCGACAACGCGGTGAAGAAATTCCGCGAGAACCCCGCCCTCACCGCCTACAAGGCGCAGAACTACGCTTACAAGTACAGCTGGGCGTTGATCCCGATCTCGGTGCCCTTCCTGTGGTTGCTGTTCCCGTTCAGCCGGCGCTTCCACCTCTACGATCACACCGTGTTCGTGACCTACTCGCTCAGCTTCATGACCCTGCTGAGCATCGCGGTCATGCTCGTGGCCCTGACCGACTATGACGGGCTCGTCGCGCTGCTGCTGCTTGCGCCGCCCGTTCACATGTACAAGCAGTTGCGCGGGGCCTACGGCACGTCGCGGCTTGGCGGGATCGTGCGCACGTTCGCACTGTCGATCTTCGCCTGCATCGCGCTGACGCTGTTCGTGATCTTCATCGCCGCGGAATCGGGCGCCTGATCAGGCGGGCAGACCCTCAGCAGTCGAGGACGAAAGGCCCTGCTTCGCGCGCTTCGAGCGCGGCATGGGCGGCAGCGGCCTGCGCCAGCGGATAGCGCCCGCCCAGCGACAGCGGCAGATCGCCCCGCGCCATCGCCGCGAACAGGCTTTGCGAAGCGGACAGCAGCTTGGCGCGAGGCTGGATGTAGGGCCACAGGAACGGGCGCGAAACCTTGGCAGACTTGGCGCCAAGACGCGAAAGATCGAACGGCGGGATCGGCCCCGACGCCTGCCCATAGTGAACGAGGTGACCCAGCGAGGCGAGGCTCGCCAGCGACCCTTCGAAGCTGTCCTTGCCCACCGCATCGAACGCGACGTTGACCCCGGCCCCGCCGGTGATCTCGGCCACGCGCGCGGCGACATCTTCCTCGCGGTAGAGGATCACGTGATCGCAGCCTGCCGCTTTCGCCACGGCGGCCTTCTCGGGCGAACCCACCGTGCCGATGACGGTCGCGCCGCGAAGGCTTGCCATGCGCGCGACAAGCTGGCCGACGCCCCCCGCCGCCGCCTGCGCCAGCACGATCATGCCAGCGCGCACCGGCTCGACTTCGTCGACCAGCGCCTGCGCGGTAAGGCCCTTCAGGAACCAGGCGGTCGCAACGCCCGGCTCCACGCCATCGGGCACCGGGGCGGCAAGCGCTGCATCGAGCACGCGGGCACCGGCATAGGCGCCATAGCTCTTGTCGATGTAGGCGACACGCTGTCCGACAGTCAGGTCGGTCACGCCCTCGCCCACGTCCTCGATCACGCCCACCGCCTCGAGGCCCGGGATCCCGGGCAAGGCCAGCGTCTTGTACGCGCCCGAACGGACGTAGACGTCGTGGAAGTTCACCGAAACCGCTTCCTGACGGATCAGGATCTGTCCCGGCCCCGGATCGGGAACCGGCACCGTTTCGGCAACCAGGACCTCCGGGCCGCCATAGGCACGGATCACGATCGCTTCACTCTTCCTCGCCACGTATCCCCCCGACGCTTTTGGTAGGACCTGCAGTAAGCCTGCGGTTCAGGCACCCAGCGGCTGCGTGCCGCCGGTCGATCCGGCGAAGCGACGGCCGGCCCGCGGCACGGCCGAACCCTGCGACGAAATCGGGCGAGCAGGCCCCTTCGGCGCGTCGGGACGATCGATCCGGCCTTCTTCGACTAGCGTCTTGATTTCGTCGCCGGTCAGCGTCTCGTATTCGAGCAGCGCCTGGGCCAGCAGGTGGAGCTTGTCCTCCTGCGTGCGCAGGATGTCGGTCGCCCGCGCATGCGCGCCATCGACCAGCCCGCGAATCTCGCTGTCGATCAGCTTGTTGGTCTCGTCCGACATCATCGTGCGGTTGGTGCTGCCCATGCCGAGGTAGCCGTCCTGGCTTTCCTCGTACATCAGCGGCCCCAGCTTGTCCGACATGCCCCACTTGGTCACCATGCTGCGCGCAAGGCTGGTGGCATACTGGATGTCCGAAGACGCGCCCGACGAAACCTTGTCGTGGCCGAAAATGATCTCCTCCGCCACGCGGCCGCCCATCGAAACCGACAGGTTCGCGTGCATCTTGTCGCGGTGGTAAGAGTAGCTGTCACGTTCGGGCAGGCGCATGACCATGCCGAGCGCGCGGCCGCGCGGGATGATCGTCGCCTTGTGAATCGGGTCGGACGCCGGCTCGTTGATCGAAACGATGGCATGGCCCGCCTCGTGATAGGCGGTCATCTTCTTCTCGTCCTCGGTCATGACCATGCTGCGGCGCTCGGCGCCCATCATGACCTTGTCCTTGGCGTCCTCGAATTCCTGCATGGCGACAAGGCGCTTGCTGCGGCGTGCGGCGAGCAGCGCGGCTTCATTGACGAGGTTGGCCAGATCCGCGCCCGAAAAGCCCGGCGTGCCCCGCGCGATGGTGCGCGGGTTGACGTCGGGCGCCAGCGGCACCTTCTTCATGTGCACCGACAGGATCTTCTCGCGGCCCTCGATATCCGGGATCGGCACCACCACCTGGCGGTCGAAGCGGCCTGGGCGCAGCAGCGCCGGATCGAGCACGTCGGGGCGGTTGGTCGCGGCGACGATGATGATGCCTTCGTTGGCCTCGAAGCCGTCCATTTCGACCAGCAGCTGGTTCAGCGTCTGCTCGCGCTCGTCGTTCGAATTGCCGAGGCCATGGCCGCGATGGCGACCCACAGCGTCGATTTCGTCGATGAACACGATGCACGGCGCGTTCTTCTTCGCCTGTTCGAACATGTCTCGCACGCGGCTCGCGCCCACGCCCACGAACATCTCGACGAAGTCCGAGCCGGAAATGGTGAAGAAGGGCACGCCCGCCTCACCCGCGATGGCGCGGGCGAGCAGGGTCTTGCCGGTGCCGGGGCTGCCGACGAGCAGCGCGCCCTTGGGGATCTGGCCGCCGAGCTTGGAAAAGCGGGTGGGATCGCGCAGGAATTCGACGATTTCCTGCAGTTCCTCGCGCGCTTCGTCGATGCCGGCAACGTCGTCGAAGGTGACGCGACCCGACCGTTCGGTCAGCAGCTTGGCCTTCGACTTGCCGAAGCCCATCGCACCCGATCCGCCGCCCTTCTGCACCTGGCGCAGCGCGAAGAAGGCCACGCCCAGGATCAGCAGGAACGGCAGCGACTGGGCAAGGATGTAGAGCAGCAGGTTGGGTTCTTCCTGCGCCTTGCCCGAATACTGCACGCCATTGTCCTGCAGCAGCTTGGGCAGGTCCGCATCGCCTTGCACGGGCACGGTCGAGAAGGTCTGGTCGTTCTTCAGCGTACCGGTGATCCGGTCGGGTCCGATCTGCACTTCCTTCACCGCGCCTTCGGCCACGCGGCTGCGGAAATCGGAATAGCGGATCATCGTGCCGGTGCTGTCGGTACGTGCGCCGAACATCGAAACCACGAGCAACAGGGCTAGGAAGATGCCGCCCCAGACGAGGAGGCTCTTGATCCAGGGGTTACCCTGCGGCTGGTCGTCGTTCATGCCATTGCTCTTTGTTGACAAGGCGGACTCGTCCCGCCTGTTTCCTGCAATGTAGGTGTCTGGGGGTGAATGGCAATATAACCGAAGGTGCGATTCCTTGCGTTTGTCTGATCGAAGGCCTCGCTCACCGCGCGCCCCGCGACATCAAGGCGGCACTCTGTCGGTTTACGTCCTGTGCGGCGGCGTCACCGCAAATCGCCATTCGCCGTCGCGGGACCAGCCCTTTACCCCCGCGAGCGTCGCCGTCCGGCCTTGCCGCAGCGCATCGTGCCAGTCGGCCAGTTCCCGCCCGCGCGGGGTCGATCGACCGATTTCGCCGACGATGGCCTCCAGCACGCGCAGCGCGATGGCGCGCGGCGCGTCCGGTCGCCACACCAGCACGCCCTCTTCCCGCCGGATGGCGGCGATGCACTGCGCCGTCGCCCATTCGATCGCCTCGTCCGCTTCGGCCAGATGCCGCGCGCTTTCGGCAATCGCGGTGCGGTCCAGCCAAGCGGCATCGCGCAGCGCCGATCGCACTCGCACCCGCTCGAATCGCGGATCTTCGTTTGAAGGATCGGCCACCGCGACAAGGCCCACCTCTGCCACCACTGCGGCGAGCTCCTCGCGCCGCCAGCCGAGCAGCGGTCGCAGCAGGGGCAGGTGCGGCGCGCCGGGCGTGGCGGATCGGGCGCGCATTGCCGCCAGCCCGCGCACCCCGGCACCCCGGTTGAGCCGCATCAGCACGGTTTCTGCCTGATCGTCGGCATGGTGGGCCACGACCAGCGCGCCCAACCCCTTGCGCCCCGCCCATTCGGCCAGCGCGGCATAGCGCGCGGCGCGGGCGCGTTCCTGCACGCCCGCTCCGGACGGCAACGACAGCGTCAGCGTGTCATGGGTGACGCCCAGATCCGCACAGACCCGTGCGACCAGCGCCGCTTCTGCCGCAGCTTCGGCGCGAAGGCCGTGATCGACCGTCGCCACCGCGAACGGTGCGCATCCGGCCGCGTGCATCAGCACCAGCAGGGCAAGGCTGTCCGGACCGCCCGAAACCGCGAGACCGACCGGCCCGTCAGACCCGCCCCACAGCGCGGCGAAATCGCGCGCAAACCGGGCGGTCAGCGCCTCAATTGCAGGTCACCGCCTTGTTGGCGGCTTCGTACTGCGCCTTCAGCCGCCCGGCGGCCTCGGTCGGATAGACGTTCTTGAATTCGGCATAGGCGACGCAGGCGCGCTTCGTTTCCTTCAGCTTCGCCATGGCGACGCCCAGGTAGAGCAGGCTGTCGGCAGCGCGTTCGCCCTGCTTGTCGGCCTGGTAGTTCTGCAGGAACCACTGCGCCGCGGTGCCCGGCTTGTCATCGTCGAGATAGGCGCGGCCCAGCAGGTTGCGGGCGAAGCTGATGCGCTTGCTCTTGGGATAGGCCTTGACGAACTTGCCCAGCTGCTGCTGCGCTTCGGGGAAGAACTTCGCCTCCCACAGCCGGTAGCCATAGGCGTATTCGTCCTCGGCGGCATCGCCGGTCGCGGGCTTCTCGATCGCTTCCACCGCGGCCACGCGATCGGCCGAGGGCGCGGCCGGCTTGGGCGCGGGGGCAGGCTTGGGCGCCGCCGTCGCAGGCGCCGGGGCAGGGACCTTGACCGGCGCCACGGCATCGGTGCTCGTCGATGTCGCTGCCGACGTCGCCGGGGCGGCCGTGGCCGGTGCCGGGGAAGATGCCGCAGCGGGCGCGGGCGCAGGTGCGGGCTCTAGTGCGGTCAGGCGCGCTTCCAGCTTGCCGATGCGATCCTGGCTTTCCTCGCTCGCCGCCGTCAGCCGCTGCAACTGCGCCTCGACCGCGTCCATCCGCGCCAGCAGATCGGCCACCGGGGTGCTAGCCGGGGTGCCCACCGGCTTGGCGGTCGATTGCGGGGCGGTGATTTCGGGCGCGAAAGTCTTGCCCGCGCCATCGGGGAAGACCTTGCGCTGCACCGCGCGCAGTTCGCTTTCCAGCCGGCGCAGCCGGGCCTCGGTCGTTTCGGGCACTTGCGACTGGGCCAGCGCCGGCGAAGGCATCGCCAGCGGCGCTGCCGTCGCGGCAAGGACAAGGGCCAGCGTCGCGCGGGCGAACGGACCGGGGAACGTGGTCTTCATGATAACTCCCATCAGGGCGCAGCGCGCGAGATCCGGCGCGCGCGGCACCGCTTGCCCTGCTTGCCGCAGGGCGCGCTTCTTGTCGAGATTGCGACTAGTTTGCCGTCGTGGATGACGTCAACGAAGGCGCAGGCGCAGGCGCAGGCACCGCGGCCTCCGGCGCCGGGGCGCGGACAGGCGTGCGCGCGCGCCTCGCAGCCGGGGCAGGGGACGACGCCGGCGCAGTGGCCGCCGCTGGAGCCATGGCAGGCGCCGGTACGGCCGGCCGCGCCAGCAGCGCCGCGCCGTCGACCGCGACGTTCTTCACGATGCCTTCCTTCTCGGCCAGCCGGGCAACCGCCTTTCCGCCCACGGTGATGGCCAGCGCGTCGGGCCGTCCGGTCCACAGCACCGGTCCCTTCGCTTCGGCGGGCACGGTATAGCTTTCGCCCTTGGCCATCTGCTTCTGCATCAGCTGCTGGCCGCTGGCATCGCTGAACTTCACCCAGATCCGGTCTTCCAGCGCGGTGAACACCACCGGGCCGGTGGCGGGCGCGGGCGCGGCGGCGGGAGCAGCAGGCTTTGCCGCCGGGGATGCCGGAGCAGACGAGGAAGGCCCGACCAGCGGCGGCAGCTCGGCCGCCGGCCAGTAATAGCTGCGCCACAGCCCGAAGCCCAGCACCACGACGCCAAGGCCGAGCAGCACCGCAAGCCAGGTGAGCAGGCGCGATGGCGTCTTGGCCGGATCGCCCACTTCGAACTGGTTGATCTTGCGCGGTTCGGGTTCGGGCGTGGCGGCGTCCAGCTCGCGCCGGATGGCGTCGGCAATGTCGCGCTCCTGCAGCCCCACCTCGCGCGCGTAGCTGCGGGCAAAGCCCAGCACATAGGGTCGGCCCGGCAGCGTGGCGAAATCGCTCGATTCGATCGCGGCGATATGGCGCGCGGTGATGCGCGTGCGACCGGCGATGTCCGCGATCGACAGGCCCTGTGCCTCGCGCGCGGCGCGCAAGCGGCTTCCGGCTGAGGCGAACGGCCCTGCGACCAGTTCGCCGCCTTCCGAAAGGCTTTCGTTTCCGCCGCCTTCTGCCACGGCGCGACTCCCGTTTGTCATGCTGTTCTTCTTGGCAACCCCGAAGATAACGCCCCCGCCGCAAACGATCCCACGAATGGAGCGGTTGTCAACGAATTATGGCGTCATATTCGGGGCAAGGACGACGAAGCGGGCAAGGAAGCAGGTGGCGGGCGGCACGAAGGCCCTCAGTCGCACTCGATTCCGCGATAGAACGCCCACTCCGCGATCGCCGAGCGCAGATCGCGCGGAGGTTCGGCAAGCCATTTGTCCATCGCCTCGCGAATCTCGCGAAGGTCGATCTTGCGGACCAGTTCCTTGACCGGGCCGACCGCGGCCGGGGTGATCGAAAGCCGCGTGATGCCAAGCCCCAGCAGCGCCAGAGCTTCCAGCCGCCGTCCGCCCATCTCTCCGCACACGGTCACGTCGGTGCCGTGCGGGGCCACGGTCTGCACCACCCGGCGCAGGAAGCGCAGGATCGCCGGGCTCAACCAGTCATAGCGTTCGGCAAGCTTGGGGTTCGCACGATCGGCCGCGAACAGGAACTGGGTCAGGTCGTTGGTGCCGACCGAAAGGAACGACAGCCGCGGCGCCAGCACGTCGAGGCATTCGGCCAGCGCCGGCACTTCCAGCATCGCGCCATAGCGGATCGCTTCGGGCAGCAGCTTCTTCTGCTGCTTCAGGAACGCGAGCTGGCTGTCGAACACCGCCTTGGCGGCATCGAATTCCCACGGTTCGGTCACCATCGGGAACATCACGTTGAGCGTGCGCCCCCCGGCGGCTTCCAGCAGCGCGCGAGCCTGGACCTTGAGCAATCCGTCGCGTTCCAGCGCAACGCGCAGCGCGCGCCAGCCCATCGCCGGGTTTTCCTCGGTCTCGCCATCGTTGTGCCGCAGGTAGGGCAGCACCTTGTCGCCGCCGATGTCCACGGTGCGGAACACCACCGGCTTGTCGCCCGCGGCCTCCAGCACGTCGCGATAGAGCCGGGTCTGGCGCTCGCGCGCGGGCAGCGTTGCCGAAACCAGGAACTGGAATTCTGTACGGAACAGGCCGATCCCGTCGGCGCCGGTCATGGCGAGCGCGGGCATGTCGTCGCGAAGCCCCGCGTTCATCAGCACCGCGATCCGCGTCCCGTCGCGCGTCACCGGCTCGACATCGCGCAGCGTGGCATAGTGCGCCTGGCGTTCGCGGTTCTTGGCAAAGCGCGTCTCGAACGCTTCGACCAGCGCCGGCGCGGGCCGCACGTCGATCACGCCCTGATCGCCATCGAGCAGCAGGATATCGCCGTCGCGCACCTTGCCGCGCAGGCTCTTCACCCGCCCGACCACCGGAATGCCCATCGCCCGCGCCACGATCACCACGTGCGCGGTCAGCGATCCTTCTTCCAGGATCACGCCCTTCAGCCGGCGCCGGTCGTATTCGAGCAGTTCGGCCGGCCCCAGGTTGCGCGCGATCAGGATCGCATCGCCTTTCAGCCCCATGCTCGCCGCCGTGCCGAGCTGGCCCGAAACGATGCGCAGCAACCGGTTGGACAGGTCTTCCAGATCGTGCATGCGATCGGCCAGCAGCGGATCGTCGATCTGGCGCATCCGCATGCGCGTGCGCTGCTGCACGCGTTCGATCGCGGCTTCGGCGGTCAGGCCGGAATCGATCGCGTCGTTGATCCGCCGCGTCCAGCCTTCGTCATAGGCGAACATGCGGTAGGTCTCGAGCACCTCCTCGTGCTCGCCCCCCACGCCGAATTCGGCCTGGCTCGCCATGCGGTCGATCTGTTCGCGCATCTTGTCGAAGGCGTGGATCACCCGCTGGCGCTCGGCCTCGGTATCTTCGGCAACGATGTGCTCGATGGTCACGCGCGGCTGGTGGAACACGGCAACGCCGCTCGCCAGCCCCTTGACCAGCGTCAGCCCTTTCAGCCGTTCGTGCCCGGTCAGGTGCGCGGGCACTCCCAGCACGTCCTCGTCGTCGATCAGTTCGGCATTGGCGATCAGTTCGGACAGCACCATCGCCACCGTCTGCAGCGCCTCGATCTCGACTTCCTCGTAGCGGCGCGGCTCGACATGCTGGACCGCGACGACGCCCACGGCGCGTTCGCGCCGCACGATCGGTACGCCGGCGAACGAATGGAAGCGCTCTTCACCGGTTTCGGGGCGGAAGGCGAAGTCGGGGTGGGCCGCCGCCTCGGCCAGGTTCAGCGTCTCGATATTGGCGGCGATCGTGCCGACCAGACCCTCGCCCACGGCCATGCGCGTCACGTGGACGGCGGCCTGGTTGAGCCCGCGCGTGGCGAACAGCTCGAGCATGCCCTCGCGCAGCAGGTAGATCGAGCAGACCTCGCTATCGAGCTTTTCGCCGATGACCTCGACGATCAGGTTGAGCTTGGCCTGGGCGCCGGCGCGTGAAGCCATCACCTCGTGCAACGAGGTCAGGATCGCGCGGGCGGATGCAACGGCAGAGAGCATGGCCATGGCCTAGCCTAGCGAGCATCCCATGCAAACGGCAAGCGTCGCCGAATATGCGGCAATCCTGTGCTGGCCGTACCGTAAAGGAAATTCGTATGTGGATGATGGTCCGGTTCGGTGGGACCAGGCACCCGGTGGACCGGCCCGATCAGGGGCCGGTCGCTCCGCAGGCGCATCAATGTCGCAGCGAGAGTTCTTCCTTGATCCGCAACTTCCGCTTCTTCAGTTCCATCACGAGCCCGCCGTTGGGGAACGGCCGCGCCATTTCTTCGGCGATCTTACGTTCAAGGCCGGCGTGCTTGGTCTGCAAGGCAGTGACATGCGATGTGTCCATACGGATACCTCCTGCTGGGGTGTTCCCGTCCATCCTGCGCAAGATGCGAAGTCCTTGCGCAGGGTTCCTTCGCGTCCGTCCCGACTCGAACCGGTCCGGTGCGGGCGCGTTGTCATGCTCCCACATTCGCCGTATCTTGCAAGCCGCACCGCGTCGGAACGCGGCGGCTGAGGGATGTACCGTAGGTGGTGCAGGAATCGGTTGCCCCGCCTGGGGTGCCACCTGGAGTGCCACCTGGAGTGATTGTGTGACCGAAGACGAAATGCGCAAGCGGCTCGAAGCGCTGCGGCTCGAGCACCGCGATCTCGACGCCGCGATCGACGCGCTGAGCGGTGCGGGCACCGTGGACCAGTTGCAGATCGCGCGATTGAAGAAGCGCAAGCTGCGTCTCAAGGACCAGATCGCCATGCTCGAGGATTACCTCATCCCCGATATTATCGCCTGATGCGAAAGGCTTGGGGCTGACACGGGCCTCGCGGTGCCGATCCTGCCGCTGCCGCGCTTGCGTATCGTAACGATACACAGCCGTGGATATCTCCAGCTTCGCCTCATCTCGCCTTGAGCAGGAGGCGAAAACGCCCCTATCGAGACGGGATGGCGCAGACGCACAGCATCAGCCCCCGCATTGTCGAGGCTCTCTATGCCGATGCGCTCGTGCTGGCCGATGCGGTGCGTTCGCGCTTCGAACGCCTGCGCAGCGATTCGGCCGGTGCCCGCGCTGGCGGCCACGCGGACGAGGATGATTGCGCGCGGGTGCTCTGCAATTGCGAGGCGCTGCGCACCACCACGCGGGTGATGCATTGCCTGGCCTGGCTGCTCAACCACCGTGCCTATTTCGCGGGCGAGATTTCCGAAGCGCAGCTGCGCCGCCACGGCGTGCTGGCCGCGCATTTCCCGGCGACCGATGCGGCTGCGCTGGCGCTGCTGCCGCGCGACGTGCAGGTGCTGGTGCGGGAAAGCGAGCGGCTCTACGACCGCGTGACGCGGATCGAACGATCGTGGCGCCGGCCGGCCGGCGCCAACGAAGCGGGCGAGATCAGCGCGATCGAGCGCCTGCGCCAGCGGCTGGGCGCCGCCTGACGGAATCGACGAAGCGGGCGTTGCAGGCCGGGCAGGTCATGCCGGCTTGCAACGCCCGCTTCGCAAAGGCTTTTCAGCGGTAGAAGATGTGGTTGTCGATGCGCGCCATGCGGGTCTTGCCCCAGCTGGGCGAAACGCGCGCGGCGTGGAAGAACATCGCGCCCTCGACCGGGCTTTTCCAGGCGCCAGTGTGGGCGATCACCGCCATCTTGACCGCTTCGATCCAGTCGCGGCTGGCGGTGTTGATGTTGGGCATCGCGTGGCCGCGAATGAACGAGAACTGCGAAGGCTGGTACACCACGCCGCAGTAGGACGCCGGGAAGCGGCCCGAATGCGACCGGGCGACGATGACGCGCCCGACGGCCAGCTGGCCGGCCATGGTTTCGCTCTTCGCTTCGAAGTAGATCGCGCCGGCAAGGCACTTGAGCTCGTCGGTGAGCTGGGCCGGAACCGCGGTTTCCTCGACCAGCGTCGCAAGCGAATCTGCCGGGAGGGGAGTGGCGCTTTCATCGCCAGCGGAATTGGGGCCGGAAGAAGCGGGTTCGGTCACTTCAGGCTGGGGCAGGACGCGTTCCACGGCGGGAACGATGGCGTCGGCCGAATTCCTGGTGATCGCGGAAGCCCCGGGGGCTTCGCTGGCCGGAACCAGGGCTGCGCCGATCTGGGCGGGCACCGGGCTTTGCGCGGCCGCGCCGGAACCTGCGGCGCTGAACAGGGTAGTTATGAAAGTCGCGGCAATGCTGATGGCACTGGCGATACGAAGTTGCTTACTCATCCAACGTCAAAACTGGGCGGTGGACGTCGGAACACGGCGCGGCAAAACCCGGCTGTCGTGAAAAAGCGATGCTTTCCCACGGACCCGGCATACCAGAAGGCCATGTCTTCCGCCCCCCGTCTGCGTGCTAGCAAGGTTAACGATCCCGTCCGAACCTTGCCGCCTGCGCGACTGCGGTGAGCTGCCTTTATTTTGCAATGCGGCAGAGTCAACCTGCGCGGGGCAGGCTCATCCACCGTTCAGGATGAGTCGTTCGCCTTCAGCGACGATCAGTTCGACTATCCACACATCGCTGTCCTGCCGCTTGCGACGGTCCAGATAGTCCTGAAATTCGCCTTTATTATCAGGATCTTGGACCTTTATTTGGGTCCATTTGCGCCGCCCGTCCAGTTGCGGCATGCGTTCATAAAGAACGCCAAGTCCTTGTTTGTCCTCGATAACTACAAGGATGGTTCCCGCGTCTGGCTCGCCCTTGTGCAGCACCGTGCCGAAGCCGCCGTGGGATTCGGTTGCGCGAATCATGCCGCTGACTTCCAGGCGCGCCGGAAGGCGGGTTTCGTCCATGCCGGCTATGGCCGGGGCGCGCCGGCGGCGTAGCCGGGAAGCGAGGAGAGCGGGATTCGCGACCGCTGGAACGTGCCTGTGCCCCGGCCCACTTCCTCGCCCTCTTCGTCGAGCAGCCGCGCTTCGGCGACCAGCACGCGGCGGCGGCCCGAAAGCCAGCGCCCTTCCGCGATCACCTTGCCGCCGTGGATCGGGCGGGTGAAGTGCAGGTTGAACGAAGTGGTCAGCAGGAAGCGGTCGGTCACCAGTGTGTTCGCGGCATAGAACGCCGCATCGTCGAGCATCTTGAAATAGATCGTGCCGTGCGCGGCCCCGGCGGCGTGGAACACTTGCGGGGTTACGTCGAAAATGATGCGCGCGTGGCCTTCCGCCAGCACTTCGAGCCTGCTTTCGAACAGCTGGTTGACCGGCGCCGAGGCATAGAGTCCTTCGAGCGCGCGCCAGTGGAAGCTGGCACCATCGGCGCTTGCCGGCGTCGTTCCCGCCACCGGCCCCGTCACCGTGGAATCAGGCTGCATCGCGATCGATGACGTTGACGAGCAGCGCATAGAGCGCATCGGCATCGGGGGCCGCGCTCAGCCGTTCGTGCATCCGTTCATCGCGCATCAGCCGCGAAATCGCCGCGAGCGCCTGGAGATGCGTGGCGCCGGCCTGTTCGGGCGAAAGCAGGCCGAACACGATGTCGACCGGCATGCCGTCGGCCGCCTCGAACGCCACCGGCTCTTCCAGACGGAAGAACGCCGCGACCGGGCGAACCAGCCCTTCGATGCGGGCATGGGGAATGGCGACCCCGCGACCGAAGCCGGTGCTGCCCAGCTTCTCGCGCTCCTCGATCCGTTCGAGCACATGATCGGAATCGAGCGCATAGACCCCGCCGAAACACTCGGCGAGCGCCCCCAGGATCTGGGGCTTGGACTCGGCGCGGATGATGCGCACTGCGAGGGGGTCGATCGAGAAAAGTGCCGTCATGGAGAACGAAATGCCGAATGGGGCGCATGCGCAGGTCCGCTGCCGCCCAGGTTGCGCGCGCCATGCTCTCGATTCCCCGGCGGCGCAAGGACCTAATCGCCTCCCGGTCTGCATGGGGACAGGCCGGGAGGCGGTCGGTTCAGCGAATCCGCGGATCAGCTGCGGGCAGGTTCGACCCAGCCGATCGATCCGTCGCCACGGCGATAGACCATGTTGTGCACGCCGGTGCCGGCGTTCTTGAACAGCAGCGCGTTGGTATTGCGCAGGTCGAGCATCATCACCGCGTCGGACACGGTCGCTTCGGGCACGTCGACGCGGGTTTCGGCGATCACCAGCGGCGCATCGGCGGGTTCGTCCTCGTGCTCGTCAACCTGGAACACGGTGTACGCGGCATCCTGCGAGAACGCCGCGTCCTCGGCCTTGCGGGCGTGATCGGCACCATCGGCGCGCGCCTTGATCCGGCGCTTGTAGCGGCGCAGCTGCTTGTCGATCTTTTCGGCCGACTGGTCGAGCGCGATGTGCGCTTCCTGCGCCACGGCGCTGCCTTTCAGGATCAGGCCGTGGGTGACGTGGGTGACGATATCGCACCGGAAACCGCCGTGCGGCGCCTTGCCGAGAGTGACCTGGCTGGACAGGGCCCGGGAGAAATACTTGTCGACGATTCCCGAAAGGCGGTCGGTGGCATGGGCCTCGAACGCGGCGCCGGTATCGACCTGGTGACCCGAAACGCGAATGTCCATCTTGTCTTCTCCTTCGACTGGGCGAGAACCGGCCGCGCTCAGCGCGACCAGATCGCCTCGCTGAAGCCCGCCATGAATTCGGCATGACGGGCCAGTTCCGCTGCGCTGGCCGCGTGCGGCCGGGGCGAACGGAATGGCTTGGTGGAAACGGACAGGCTGGCCGCCACCGCGACGGTCTGTCCGTCGCGTTCGACCACCAGCGCTTCGGCCGCGAGTTCGAGGCCGATCTGCCGTCCCCCCATGAGTTCGACGTAGAGTTGCGCGAGAAGTTCGGCATCGAGCAGCGCGCCGTGCTTGGTGCGGTGGCTGCGATCGATGCCATAGCGCGTGCACAGCGCATCGAGGCTGAGCTTGGCGCCGGGATGCTTGCGCCGCGCGATCGCCACGGTATCGACCATCCGCGCGCGATCGACCGGGTCCATCCCCAGCTTGGCCAGCTCTGCATTGAGGAAGCCGAAATCGAACCCGGCGTTGTGCGCCACCAGCGGCGCATCGCCGAGGAAGGCGATCAGTTCGCCCGCCTTTTCGCCGAACAGCGGCTTGTCCGCCAGAAACGCCGCCGACAGTCCGTGCACCGCTTCGGCTTCGGCCGGCATGTCGCGTTCGGGGTTGAAATAGCAGTGATAGACCGCGCCCGTCGGCACCCGGTTGACCATCTCGACACAGCCAATTTCAACCAGCCGGTCGCCGCCCTGAGGGTCGAGCCCGGTCGTCTCTGTATCGAAAACGATCTCACGCATTGGAAGCAATCTGGACCCGCGCCCAAGGGCTGGCAAGGGGAGTCAGCGCCGCCCGTCCCGGTTTTTTTGCCGTATGGTCGCGACGAGTTTCTTAACCTCGGCCTCGGTCTCGGCGAGCGTGACGCCGGTGTCGATGACATGGTCGGCGCGCGCCCGCTTGTCGGCATCGGGCACTTGCAGGTTCAGGATCTGGGCGAACTTTTCGGGCGTCATGCCCGGCCTTGCCAGCACGCGCTGGCGCTGCATCTCGGCAGGCGCGGAAACCACCGCGACCGCGTCCAGCCCCTCCCCATGGCCCTTTTCATAAAGCAGCGGGATGTCGAACACGACCAGCGGTTCGCCCGCATGTTCCAGCATGAACGCCTCGCGCAGGCGCGCCACCGCCGGATGGACGATGCCCTCCAGCGTCTTGAGTGCTTCCGGGTTGCCGAAGACTTGCGCGCCAAGCTCGGCCCGCTTGACCCCTTCCGGCCCGGTGGTGCCGGGAAAGGCGGCCTCGATCGCCGGCAAGAGCGGGCCGTTCGGGCCTTGCAACTGGTGCACGGCGGCATCGGCATCGAACACCGGCACGCCCAGTTCGCGCAGCATCAGCGCGACCGCCGACTTGCCCATGCCGATCGAGCCGGTCAGACCCAGAATGAAAGGGCGGCTCATTTGGTCAGTCTCTCCCGCAGTTCGATATCCGCCTCACCGCGCGGCGGCTGCGCACCGAAGAAGCGGCGGAAGGCGTGGTCCGCCTGCCCGATCAGCATCGACAGGCCATCGACGGTGCGGAATCCGCCTGCGCGCGCGGCTTTCAGGAAATCGGTGTCGAGCGGGCTGGTGACGATGTCGTAAAATATTGAGCCTGGCGGCGCATGGCTGATGTCGAACTTCAAGGGCGGCTGCCCGGTCATGCCCAGCGCCGAGGCATTGACCACCAGGTCTAGGCACCCCTCGCGATCGTCGAAGGCGAAGTCGGTCGCATCGGCGAAATGATCGAGCGGGGCGACATGATGTTCGCCCGTAGGGTCGAGCTCGTCGAGCAGGGCGCGCGCCTTGTCCGTGTTGCGCCCCGCCAGCACCAGCACCAGCTTTTCGGCGGCAAGGCCAACCACGATCGCCCGCGCCGCGCCGCCCGTGCCGAGCACGCGCGCCATGCGGAAATAGTGCGTTTCCGCGAGCAGCGGCTGCAAGGGTTCGAGGAAGCCCGGAACATCGGTGTTGTAGCCGACGAGCTGGCCGTGTTCGGGCACGATGGTGTTCACCGCGCCGACCTTGGCCGCCAGCGGATCGAGCCGGTCGAGCAGCGCAATCACCGCCTGCTTGTGCGGCATGGTCACGTTGCACCCGCGCCAGTCTGGATCGTTGCGGCGGCTTGCGATGAAATCAGCGAGGCCATCCCCGGTCACGTGGGTGGCGCGGTAGTCGGCATCGATCCCCAGCCGTTCGAGCCAGAAACCGTGGATCGCGGGCGACTTCGATTGCGCGATCGGATCGCCGATCACTTCGGCATAGGCCTGCCCTGAGCTCTGTCGAAGGGGCTTCGTCACGCGGCCAGCTCACCCTGTGTGCGCAGCGCGCCCAGCACGGCGAGCAGCGGCATGCCCAGAATGGTGAAGTGGTTGCCTTCCACGCTTTCGAACAGCTGCACCCCCAGCGCCTCCATCCGGAACACGCCGACGCAGCCGGAAACGGCGGGCCACTCCCTGTCGAGATAGCTGTCGATAAATTGGGGAGAAAGCGTGCGGACCCGCAGTTTTGCAAGCTCGCAGGTTTTCCATACGGTGGCCCCGTCGCGCATCAGCACGGCGGCCGAATGCAGGTGCATGTCCTTGCCGGAAAAGAATTCGAGATGCTCGACCGCCTGTTCGCGGGTCTTGGGCTTGTCGAACTGGCGGCCGCAGCATTCGACCAGCGAATCCCCGCCCAGCACCAGCCGTCCCGGCGCGCCGACCGAGACGCTGAACGCCTTGGCTTCGGCCAGGATTCCGGCGATCTCGCACCCGCCCACGCCGATCAGCTCGCGCTTGATCTCGGCTTCGTCGACATCGCCGCTGATCGCTTCGAACGGAACGCCGGCCGCTTCGAGCATCGCCTTGCGCGATGCGCTCTGGCTGGCGAGGATCACGGTCATATCGGCTTGGCTCCCGGCGTGGTGTCGCCGCCCGCGGCGCGGCGTTCGTTGTAGAGGTTGATCACGGCGGCGGCGGTTTCCTCGATCGAACGGCGCGACACGTCGATCACCGGCCAGCCGTTGTCGGCGAACATGCGCCGGGCATACTGCACTTCGCGCGTCACGTGCTCGGTATCGACATAGGCAGTCTCCGGCGCCTGGTTCAAGGACAGCAGCCGGTTGCGGCGGACCTGGATCAGCCGTTCCGGGCTGGTGGTAAGCCCGACGACCAGCGGCCGGCGCAGCGAGAACAGCATCGCCGGGGGCGGGCTTTCCACCACGATCGGGATGTTCGCCACCTTGTACCCGCGATTGGCGAGGTAGATCGAGGTGGGCGTCTTGGAACTGCGCGACACCCCGGCGAGGACGATGTCGGCTTCCTCCCAGTTTTCCCAGCCGACGCCGTCGTCGTGGGCGATGGTGAACTGGATGGCATCGACCCGGCGGAAATAGGCCTCGTCCATGATGTGCTGGCGACCGGGGCGGCCCTTGGCTTCCTGCCCCAGCTGCTGTTCCAGCGCATCGGTCACGGTATCGAGCGCGGCGACGCTCGGCAGGCCGAGCGCGGCGCAGCGCTGTTCCAGCCGGTCGCGCGTGTCGGTGTTGACCAGTGTATAGAGGACGAGGCCCGGATTGTTGGCGATTTCGCCCATAATCCGGTCGAGATGCTGCATCGAGCGGACCATCGGCCAGAAATGGCGCACCACATCGGCATCATCGAACTGCGCGAGCGCCGCCTTGGCGATCATTTCGAGCGTTTCGCCGGTGGAATCCGACAGAAGATGCAGGTGCAGCCGCTTCACGCGTCCCCCGATGGACCGGCCCCGGGACAGGGCTGTGGATAGAGCGCCGATAAACCACGGGACTGCGGCGGGGACAAGTTGCGAGCCCGATTCCACCCGCATCACGAGTCATTTTGCGGGTCGGTTGTGGACATGTCGAAAGCGTTACCCACAGCCTGTGGGAATCCCTGAGAACTTTTCCTTGCGCCTGATTCCGCGCAGAGTCGCACACCCGAAGTTTTTGTGGAGAGCACGGCACAAATCGGGCAGAGCCGCGCCGTCCCCGCTATCCACAGCCCAACAGACTCCATCAACCAGATTCAAAAGAATCTATTTTTGAAGATTGGACGAACGCATGCCCGGTCCCCTGCTCGAAACGCTGAAGGGTGCAAACCTTGCCCGGCGCCCGATCTGGCTGATGCGGCAAGCGGGACGCTATCTTCCCGAATACCGCGCGCTTCGGGCCGAAAAGGGCGGATTCCTGGCGCTCGTCTATGATTCCGAAGCCGCGGCGGAGATCACCGTGCAGCCGCTGCGCCGATTCCAGTTCGACGGCGCGATCCTGTTTTCCGACATCCTGATCGTGCCCTACGCGATGGGGCAGGACCTGCAGTTCCTGGCCGGCGAAGGCCCGCACTTGTCGCCCCGCCTGCTCGACAAGGGGCTGGAGAGCCTTGTCGCCGTCCCTGAGCGCCTGTCCGCGATCTATGCGACGGTGGCCCGGGTGAAGACCCTGATCAGCCCTGAAACGACGCTGCTGGGCTTTGCCGGTAGCCCGTGGACGGTGGCGACCTACATGGTGGCGGGCGAGGGCAGCCGCGACCATCACGATACCCGTGCGCTCGCCTATCGCGATTCCTCGGCGTTCCAGGCAATCATCGATGCGATCACCGATGTCACGATCGAATATCTTTCAGGGCAGGTCGAAGCCGGCGCCGAAGGGTTGCAGCTGTTCGATTCCTGGTCGGGCAGCCTGGCCCCTGCCGAATTCGAACGCTGGGTCATCGCCCCCAACGCGAAGATCGCCGCCGAGATGCAGCGCCGCTATCCCCACGTGCCGGTGATCGGCTTCCCCAAGGGCGCGGGCGAGAAGCTTGCCGCCTATGCCCGCGAAACCGGAGTCAACGCGGTGGGCGTCGATGAAACGATCGATCCGCTGTGGGCCGCGCGCGAACTTCCCGCAGGACTGCCGGTGCAGGGCAATCTCGATCCGCTGCTGCTGCTGGCGGGCGGGGCGGAGCTGGAGAAGCAGACGATCCGCGTACTGGAAGCCTTCGCCGACCGGCCGCACGTGTTCAACCTGGGCCACGGCATCGGCCAGCACACCCCGATCGAACATGTCGAGGCGCTGCTCGCCATCGTGCGCGGCTGGTCGCGGGGCTGAAGGCTCAGCGTTCCCCGAACAGGTCGCGCTGCGCCTTGTCCAGCTCTTCGGCATAGCGCCGGCGGACATAGCTTTCCGTCACCAGTCCGAGCACGTCGCCGGCATCGTCGATGACCGCGAGTTCGTCGCTGCCGATCTCGTCGAAGCGGGCGAGGACCTGCGCGATGTCTTGATCCGGGGACAGCGTGGCATCGCTGGCGCGGCAGATCGTGGCAACGCTTGCCGCTTCGTCGGCTCCTTCGGCAAAAGCCAGCGCCAGCGTTGCGATCCCGGCGTAGTGGCCGGCGGGATCGAGCACCACCACGCGGCTGGTCGAACCCAGCGGGAAGCGGCGACGCAGTTCGGCAATGGTGGCATCGCCGGCAATCGTGGCGGTGCCCTTGCGCATCATCCGCCCGGCGGTCAGCGTGCGCATCCAGCCAACGTCGCGCGCGCTGGTGATCGTTTCGCCGCGCAAGTGCAGGCGCCAGGTGGAGAAGGAATAGCCGAACAGTTCGCGCACCAGCGTCGATGACACCAGCGAGGCGGCAAGGACCGCGCCGGTGAGGCTGAAATTGCCCGTGGCTTCGAGCACCAGCATGGTCATCGTGAACGGTCCGCCGACCACCGCCACGGCCATCGCCGCCATGCCGACGAGCGAGGCGTTGCCCATGTTCAGCACCGGATGGCCGAAGCCGAGACCGAGCAAGCCCGCATAGATGTGGCCGATCAGCGTGCCCAGAAACAGCGAGGCGAAGAACAGGCCGCCGCGGAATCCGAACCCCAGCGAGACGATCGAGCCCGCGCTCTTGGCCAGCAGGATCAGCGCGATGAGCGCGAGCGGCACCGCTTCGGTCATGTCGATGTGCAGCGCGCTGTGCCCGGCCGAAAGCACTTGCGGGGTGAACAGCGCGAGCGGGATCATCAGCGCGCCCCCGACGATCGGCCGCACCGATCCCGCAAGCCAGCGGCGCGATGCGGTTTCGACCAGTGCGACGCTGCGCATCAGCACGATGCCGAGCATGGCGCAGATCGCCCCGAGCGTGCCGTAGGCCAGGTATCCGGTGGTGTGGATCGCGGGCCCCGGTTGCGCGCTGACGACATAGGGCACCACGCCAAGACGCTGGGCCACTTGCGCGCCGGCCAGTGCGGCGGCGACGACCGGGGCGATGGCGGCGGGGGTATAGGCGCCGATCACGATCTCGAAGGCATAGAAGGCGCCGGCCAGCGGGGCGCCGAACGCGGCGGCAATCGCGCTGCCTGCACCCGCGCCGACCAGCGTGCGGGCATCGGCGCGCCGCAGGTTGAGCAGCCGCGCGCCCCACGATCCGAACAATCCGCCGAACTGCGCATAGGCCGCTTCAAGCCCGACCGAAGCGCCAAAGCCGTTCGAGATCACCGTCTGCCCGACGACGACCGCGCTGTCGGGACCGGACATGCGCCCGCCGTGCAGCGCATTGGCCTCAACCGCGTCGACCAGCGCACGCTTGCGGGCGCGCACCGCCCAGTTGAACGCGACCAGGACGGCGCCGCCGACGGGAAGAGCGAACAGGATGGGCAGCGAAAGCCGCTCGGCGCCGCTCAGCCGCAATTCGGGGGGCAGGGCGAACAGGGTGTGCTGCAGCAGGCGCGCGGTCGCGCCGATCAGCACGGTGGCAAGGCCCCCGACCATCCCGACGACGATGGCAAGGGCCAGGAACAGCAGTTCGCTGGCGCGAACCTGGCGGCGCAGCCAGCGCAGCAGGGCAGGGAGCCGTTTCAACACGTCTGCTGTCCTAGAACGGCGCTGCGCAGGTTGGAATGTGGTTATCCCGCGCGCAGCGGCGTTTCGGGGACCGGGGTGACCGGCTGGCCCGTGGCGAACCAGCTTTGCAGGTTTTCGACCATCAGCGCGCCCATTGCCCGGCGCGTCACTTCGGACGCCGAGCCGAGGTGCGGCAGCAGCACGACGTTATCCATCGCGCGCAAGGCGTCGGGCACGTGGGGTTCGTTGTCGAACACGTCGAGTCCGGCGGCGAGGATCGTGCCCGTCTGCAAGGCGGCGACGAGTGCTTGCTGATCGACCACGCTGCCGCGCGCCACGTTGATCAGCACGCCCTGCGGCCCCAGCGCTTCGAGCACGGCGGCATCGACGATGTGCCGGGTGGCAGGCCCGCCGGGAAGGATCGCGATCAGCACGTCGCAGGCTTCGGCGAGCGCCTTGGGCGTGGGATACCAGGGATAGGGAACGTCAGCCTGTCGGTGGCGGCCGTGATAGGCGATGGGAACGGCAAAGCCTTCGAGCCGGCGTGCGATTGCCTTGCCGATGGCGCCGAGGCCGAGAATGCCGACGGTGCGGCCGCGCAGCGATGGCGAAAGCGGGAAGGGCCCTTGCGGCCAGCGCCCGGCGCGAACGAAGGCATCGGCCTGCGGCAGGCGGCGCAGCGTGGACAGGAGCAGGCCGAGCGCAAGGTCCGCCACTTCCTCGTCCAGCACGCCCGGGGTGTTGGTCACCACGATGCCGCGCGCGGCGGCGGCGGCAACGTCGATGTTGTCATAGCCGACGCCGAAGTTGGCGACGATTTCCAGCGCGGGCAGCCTGTCGAACAGCGCCGCGCCGACCGGTCCGGCCAGCGTGCTGGCCGCCATGCCGCGCACGCGGGCAAGCGCTTCGGCCGGCGGATCCTGCCACAGGCGATGCACGATGAAGGCCTGGTCGAGCGCTTCCATCGCCGAGGCGAGCACCGGGGCGGGCAGGAGGATTTCGGGACGATCCACGCCGGGCGCTTTTCCCGGCGCGATCACGGATACTTCAGCGTGATCCGGGTCGACAGGTTGGTCTTGCCGATGTGCAGGCGGACCGACCGGAAGGCGGGCAGGCTGGCGATGGTCGGCGGATCATTGGAAAAGCCGAAGCCTTCGGTCGGGATGCCGAGCATGCCGCTGCGGTTGATCGTCTGCGAGGAATCCTCGTCATGATAGACCGCGATCGCATAGACGCCGGGCTTTGGCACGAACAGGCACATCCGCGTTTCCGGCGCCGTCGCCGGCACGCGCCCGACGTACATCGAACCGTGCTTCACCAGGAAGCGCCGGGAATCGTCGGCATAGAGCGTGACCGCCATCAGCCCGTTGCCGTTGCGCACGTTGGTGACGGTGATGTTGATCCAGGTATCGCTGGCGGGACCGGCGCAATTGGGCGCAGCCTGCGCCGGCGCAGCGGCACACAGGGCGGAGGCGGCGGCGGCAAGTCCGATGAAATGACCCCCGGTCAGGGCACGAATGGTCTTCGACATGGCCATCAATATTGCAGTCCGGAATATCTCTGTCGACCCGTGCGTTGCGGTAATGACGTCACAGCCGAAATTGCTGACAGACAAGGAAAAAACACGTTTCCGATGCCGACCGTCTCCCTGGCGCAAGGCCGTTGAACCCCTGCTGAACCTGTCGCGGCCGCGGAAGATCCCGCCAGCGGGGCTGATTTCGGCGATCCGGCGCGGCGCGGACCGGCCGCTCCGTGTGGAAAACCATCGCATTCGCGCTTGTCCCCCGGGGAGTGCACCGGTAACGCCGAAGCGGCTGCCGCCCTTCGCGGCAACCACAGGCCATGCCCGAAAAGCGCCACCGTTCCGACTGGACTTGCCGACGATGACTGCCCCGCTGATCTCGCCTTCGATCCTTTCCGCCGACTTCGCCCGCCTGGGCGAGGAAGTGCGCGCGATTGACGCTGCCGGTGCGGACTGGATCCACGTCGACGTGATGGACGGCCATTTCGTGCCCAACATC
This sequence comes from Novosphingobium olei, assembly GCF_037076535.1. NCBI lineage: Bacteria > Pseudomonadati > Pseudomonadota > Alphaproteobacteria > Sphingomonadales > Sphingomonadaceae > Novosphingobium > Novosphingobium olei. Next base: position 3,713,405 of record NZ_AP029021.1, read on the forward strand.
ACCATCGGCCCGGCCGTGGTGAAGGCGCTGCGCCCGCACACGGCAAAGCCGTTCGACGTGCACCTGATGATCTCGCCGGTGGACACCTACCTCGAAGCGTTCGCGGCGGCGGGGGCGGACATCATCACCGTCCATCCCGAAGCGGGACCGCACGTCCACCGCACGGTGCAGGCGATCAAGGGGCTGGGCAAGAAGGCGGGCATCTCGCTCAATCCGGCAACGCCCGCCAAGATGCTCGACTACCTGATCGACGAGATCGACCTGGTCCTGATCATGAGCGTGAATCCCGGCTTCGGCGGGCAGAGCTTCATTTCCAGCCAGCTTCGCAAGATCGAGGCGGTGCGCAAGATGATCGACAAGACCGGCCGGCCGATCCACCTCGAAGTCGATGGCGGGGTCGACGTGACGACCGCCAGGCTGTGCACCGATGCCGGCGCCGACGTGCTGGTGGCCGGCACCGCCAGCTTCAAGGGCGGGCCCGATTGCTACGCTGCGAACATCGCGGCGCTGAAGGGCCACGGCTGACGCGATGGACCGGGCGGACCTCTCCGGAGATGGTGGTTCGCCTGCCGCCTTCGACGAGGGGGCGCAGGACCCGTCGCGCCGGGCCATTCCGCTCGGCCGCCAGCGCGAAGCGAGCCCGACGCTGGTGAGCGACGACGAGGTCGAGACCCGGTTCGAGCCCGCCGTGATCGAACCCGGCCGCGCGCTGGCGCTTGCCGACTTCAGCCCGCCGGCGGTGGGCACGGGCGAACGTCTGGTCCGCTGGGCCTATCGCATGGGGTTGCCGCCGGGCGCGCTCAATCCGTTTCGCAAGCGCGGGCGCATTCGGCTGACCGCCACCGTCGACAACCCGCTTCCCGGCGATCCCGCCATCGGCAAGGCATTGCGGGCGGGGCATTTCCTGCTGTTCGGCGTGCGCACCGCGATTGCCGACACCGAGTTTACCGGCGCGCATCTTTCGCCCCCGATGGAGCGGCTGATCCACGGCTTCACCTGGCTCTCCGATCTCGAGGCGGCGGGCCCGCGCGCGCAATCGACCGCCGTGGCCGAGCGCATCCTTTCGGCCTGGCTCACCGCCAATCCCAGGCCCGCCAGCGGCCCTGCGTGGAATGTCGGGCATGTCGGCCACCGGCTGCTGGCATGGATGGTTCACGCCCCGCTGATCCTTTCGGGCACCGACCGCAAGTTCCGCGCCCGCGCACTGGCCGCCATGGCGGAAACCGCGCGCTGGCTCGATCGCCACGCGACCAAGGCCGACGACAAGCTGGACGAGGTCTGCGCCTGGACCGCGATCACCGCCGCCGGGCTGCTGTTCGAGGATGGCCATGCCCGCCGCCTGTTTGGCGAGGCGGGGCTGATCCGCGCGCTGGGCGATCTGGTGGGCGATGACGGCGGCCTGCTGTCGCGCAGCCCGCTGGGCCAGATCGAGGCGATCGAGCGGATCGTGCTGCTCAAGGCCTGCTACGCCGCGGTTCGCGCCGATCCGCCCGCGCAACTCGACACCATCCTGACGCTGCTCGTGCCGCCGCTGCTCGCCATGCTGCACGGCGATGGGGCGCTGGGATCGTGGCAGGGCGCCGGCGCGATCCCGGCGCCGCGCATCGAAACGCTGATCCGCGCGAGTGGCGTGCGCACCCGCCCGCTGCGCGATGCGCGCCAGTGGGGATACCAGCGCGTTTCGGCGATGAAGTCGATCCTGCAGTTCGACGCCGCGCCCCCGCCGCTGGCCCGCCACGCGCGCACCGGCTGCGCATCGACGCTGGCCTTCGAATTCAGCCATGCGGGCGAGCGGTTAATCGTCAACTGCGGCGGCGGTGCGATGGCGGGCGGGCTGATCCCGCTGCGCCTGGCCCAGGGCCTGCGCGCGAGCGCGGCGCATTCCACGCTGGTGCTGGACGACACCAATTCGACCGCGGTGCTGATCAACGGCACGCTGGGCGCGGGGGTCGGCACGGTCGAGGTCGACCGCCGCACGATGACGGCCGACAACGGTGCAGGGGCAACGCGGCTCGAAGCGAGCCACGATGGCTATGTCGCGCGCTATGGCCTGACGCACCGGCGCATCCTGATCCTGCGCGACGATGGCACCGAGCTGCGCGGCGAAGACCTGCTGATCGCCTCGGGCCGCAAGGGCAAGCGCGGCACGGTGGGCGTTGCCTTGCGCTTTCACCTCGGCCCGCATATCGAGCTCGCCCAAGGCGCGGATGGCCTTGGCGTGACGCTGTCGCTTCCCGATGGCAGCCTGTGGCAGTTCCGTTCCGGGCGCGATCCGGTGACGATCGAGGAAAGCCTGTGGGCCGATGGCCAGGGCAGACCGGTCGGCACCCGGCAACTGGTCGTCCAGGCCAAGATTCCCCGCAGCGGGGAGACGTTCTCCTGGCTGCTCAAGAAGATGCGATAGGATTCATCGACGTGACTGACGTTACCATCAAGCGGGCGCTGCTTTCGGTGTCCGACAAGACCGGCTTGGTCGATCTGGGCAAGGCGCTTGCCGCGCGCGGAGTCGAGCTGGTCTCGACCGGTGGCACCGCCAAGGCGCTGCGCGAGGCGGGGCTGGACGTGAAGGATGTGTCCGACCTCACCGGCTTTCCCGAAATGATGGACGGCCGCGTCAAGACGCTGCACCCCAAGGTCCACGGCGGCCTGCTGGCCGTGCGCGACAATGCCGAACACGCCGCCGCGATGGCGGAACACGAAATCGGCGCGATCGACCTCGTGGTCGTCAATCTCTACCCGTTCGAGGCGACCGTCGCCAAGGGCGCCGAGCGCGACGAGGTGATCGAGAACATCGACATCGGCGGCCCCTCGATGGTGCGTTCGGCGGCCAAGAACCACCAGTACGTGACCATCCTGACCGATGCGGCGGACTACGACGCCTTCCTTGCGGAGCTGGAACAGACCGGCGGCAAGAGCACGCTCGCCTTCCGCCGCGCCATGGCGGCGAAGGCCTATGCCGCGACGGCCGCCTATGATGCGGCGATCTCGCAGTGGTTCGCCCGCGTGGACCAGCAGCACCACTTCCCGCCGGTGCTTGCCTCGGCCCACCGCCTCGTCACCACGCTGCGCTATGGCGAGAACCCGCACCAGTCGGCCGCGCTCTACGTCGCGCGCAATCCGGATACGCCGGGCCTGCCCCAAGCCGCGCAGGTGCAGGGCAAGGAGTTGTCCTACAACAACTACAACGATGCCAACGCCGCGCTCGAACTCGTGGCCGAATTCGCGACCGACAGCGCGAAGCCCACGGTGGTGATCGTCAAGCACGCCAATCCCTGCGGCGTCGCCAGTGCGGACACGCTGCTCGATGCGTGGAATGCGGCGCTCGCCTGCGATTCGGTCTCGGCCTTCGGTGGCATCGTTGCCACCAACGTGCCGCTCGATGGCCCGACCGCCAATGCGATCTGCGAGATCTTCACCGAAGTCGTCGTCGCGCCCGGCGCGGACGATGCGGCCAAGCAGGCCTTCGCGCGCAAGAAGAACCTGCGCCTGCTGCTGGTCGATGCGCTGCCCGATGCGAACCGCGCGGGGCTGAACACCGTGCCGATCGCCGGCGGCCTGCTGGTGCAGGATCGCGATACCGGCAAGATCGGCCTGGACGATCTCAAGGTCGTCACCAAGCGCGCGCCGACGGAGCAGGAACTGGCCGACGCGCTGTTCGCCTGGACCGTGGCCAAGCACGTCAAGTCGAACGCCATCGTCTATGCCAAGGATGGCGTCACCGCCGGCATCGGCGCAGGCCAGATGAACCGCCGCGATTCCTCGCGCATCGCTGCGGCCAAGGCCAGGGAAGCGGCCGAGACGCACGGCTGGGCCGAGCCGCGCACCAACGGGTCGGCAGTCGCTTCGGATGCGTTCTTCCCCTTCGCCGACGGCCTGATGGCGGCAGTCGAAGCGGGTGCGACCTGCGTGATTCAGCCCGGCGGCTCGATCCGCGATGAAGACGTGATCAAGGCGGCGGACGAAGCCGGCCTCGCCATGGTCTTCACCGGCATGCGCCACTTCCGCCACTGACAAGCGCGCCGCCCCGTCCCACCCGGGATGGGGCGCGCCTCGCGTACACAGAGGGATATCCGGCGGCGAGCCCGGACGATGACGCCGTTGGGAAGTGTACGGACCTGCGCGACCGGCGCGGGCGCCATGCGTGGCGCTTGCGCGTGGAGGGCAAGAGGAACGCTGTGGCGAGTGGCCGGCGGGGCGTTGGCTATCCCGGATCGGCTCAGCCTGAATTCGGACGGGGGCTCGAAACCCGGGCGGCGGCTCGCAAGGCGGCCCGGTCCGTAGCGATAAGTCCCACGAGGATAAGTTCCGGGATTGGTCGCGGCCGCATGAAGGGGCCGGACCGGACTGGAACCGGACTCGCAAGGGAGCGCAGCCACGCGGTTGAACCACCGCACCACATCCGCCCGTCCGTTGCAGTGGCGTTGGGTTGCCCTGAGGGACTTGGGGCTTAACGCCCTCGCTGACCGCTTCCGAGGCAGCGGCCTCCCGCAGCGCCGACCCGCGCCGGTCGCGTCGGGCCTTTCCCATCGTGGAGATTGGCCCGAAGGAGCGAAGAGCAAGCCGGCCATGCCGCTCCCGGTCCGTGGGCGGGCGTATAACCTATATGGTACGTTTTGTCAAGGTTGAGTTAGTACAATGATAGATGCGAGGGGGTCACCCCCTCGCGCTTCCGGGACGTCTTCCGGCGCTGGCCAAGCACTGTGGGGTGGGGTTACGCCCTCTCTCGCTGTTGCGCTTCGAATAACAAGGGCGGCCCTTCGACAGGCTCAGGGCAGGCGGTTTGGGGGGAGGGGGGTTCTTGCTTCCAAGGCCGTCATGCCAGCGCAGGCTGGCATCGCTCTCGGTTTGCGGAACGGTTGGCGCGCTTGGTGGCCAGCGATCCCAGCCTTCGCTGGGATGACGTTAAATGGTGAGGGCATGTGCTGCCTTCCCAACCCTCGTCTGTCCTAAGCTTGTCGAAGGACTGCCTTTTTCTTATTGGCCCCCGCCGCGCTCGCAACCCTCCACCACCCTGCGGATGCGCAATGGGCTGGGGCCTTCTCTATTCCCCGCCCATTCCGGCGAAGCTTTGCGACAGGTGCCAGGGGGCGAGTTCCTCGGCGAGGGCGTGGGCGCGGGGGTCGTCGACGTCCATCCACCAGGCGTCGTCGATGTCCATGGTCGCGGCGCGGCCCTTGTCGGCGAGGATCTGCATGCCGTCGGACAGCGAGCCGGACTTGCCGGCGGCAATGGCTTCGCGGATCGCTTGGGCGAGTTCGGGCGTGGCGAGGAAGGCGCCGCAATCGACCGCATCATAGGGGGCGATGGTCTTGCCGATGGCAAGGATGCGACCATCGTCGTCCATGCGCACCCAGGTGGCATCGTCGGGATCGACCAGCGGGTTGTCGACGCGGCGGTCGATGGCGAGGGTGACTCCGCGATCGGGCGCGCCTTCGGCGAGCAGGCGGGCAAGGATGTCAGCTTCGAACATGTGGTCGGCCATCATCAGCAGATAATCGCCATCGCAGCGGGTGGCGCCGGCCATGACCGAGTGGCCGTTGGGCGTGGACCAGTCGGCAAGGCGCACCGGCACGACTTCGATGCCGAGTCTGAGCGAAATGTCGGCGAGGGCGGCTTCGACCATGTCGGCGCGGTGGCCGGTGACGACGACGACGCGGGTGACGCCGGCAATCATCGCCTGGCGGATGCCGATTTCGATCAGCGGCACGCCGCAGACCGGGGTGAGCGGCTTGGAGGGGGAGATTTCGGCCAGGCGGCTGCCATAGCCGGCGGCGATGATCAGGGCGTCCATCGGGCTTCCTTCAACGCGAAGCGGCGCCGGTCGGGTGACCGGCGCCGCTTCTGATACCAGACGACTGGGCCGGTGTTACTCGGCGGCCAGCGCGGTGTCGGAGATGAATTCCTCGACCATCTGCGCGGCGGTGTCGTCGTTGAACTGCTGCGGCGGGTGCTTGCAGAAGTAGGCCGACGGGCCGATCAGCGCACCACCTTCGCCGCGATCGAGCGCGACCTTGCAGCAACGGATCGCATCCATCACGCAAGCGGCCGAGTTCGGGCTGTCTTCCACCGAGAGGCGGAGTTCGAGGTTCATCGGCACGTTGCCCCACTGCGAACCTTCGAGGCGAAGGAAGCACAGCTTGTTGTCCTTCTGCCAGGGAACGTAGTCCGACGGGCCGACGTGGATGTTCTCGTCCTCGAGACGCTGGGCGAGCATGGCCTGCACCGCCTCGGTCTTCGATTCCTTCTTGCTGCCCAGACGCTGGCGGTCGAGCATGTTCATGAAGTCGGTGTTGCCGCCGGTGTTGAGCTGGTAGGTCTTTTCGACCTGCACGCCACGGGCGCCGAACAGGCTCGACAGCACGCGGTGCACGATCGTCGCACCGACCTGCGCCTTGATGTCGTCACCCACGATCGGGATGCGCTTGGCGCGGAACTTCGATTCCCATTCCGGCGTGGAGGCGATGAACACCGGCATGCAGTTGACCACCGCGACGCCCGCTTCGAGCGCGCATTCCATGTAGAATTCGGTGGCGGTCTGCGAACCGACGGGCAGGAAGTTGAGGAGCACTTCGGCGCCCGATTCCTTGAGCGCGGCGACGATGCTTTCGTGGGTCGCTTCGGGCTGGTCGGCGACGATGAAGCCGCGCTCGCCCATGCCGGTCATGTGATCGGCGACGCCATCGAGAATCTTGCCCATGATGACCTTGCCGCCGGTGGCGGGAACATCGGCATGGAAAACGGCGGTGCAGTTCGGTGCAGCGAAGATCGCTTCCGAAATGTCCTTGCCGACCTTGCGTGCATCGACATCGACGCCCAGCACGAACTCGACGTCACCGGCGCCATAGCCGCCGATGCGGTCGTGGATCAGGCCGTTGGTCGAGTTGTTGTTGCGGTAGAAGTAGACGCCTTGGACGAGCGAGCTGGCGCAGTTGCCGACCCCGATCACCGCGACCTTTATTGGCTTCATGTACTCATGTCCCTTCACACAGGCGCTGCTTGCCCGGTTGAGCCCCGCGCGCTGTCACTAAATTGCCTCAATCCGGAAATTGGCCGGCTATTGCAAGAAAATTTCCCGTCTGTCACGCTTCCACGATTCACCCCCGCGTGTCGTCTCTCGCCAGGCAGCGCGCTGCAACTGCGAGAGCAAAGGGGGACCGGATCGCGATCCATCCATGGATAACGCGCGCATTAGCGCAAATCCTTTGCCACCGCCATGCCCCCGCGATTGCGCGTGTGCAGCATTCCCCGGGGCGCGTCCTTGTGAATTTTTGCACGCGGGACATCGCCCGGTTCGTCACGGCATGCGCAGATGCGGGGGCAGCAGCCGGCCGGTCCGATCGGTTGCGATAAGCGGCGCGCACCAGCAGATCGCCGCGATCCACACGGCAAGGCCCCCGACGATCACCGGCGGCAACAGCGGGGCAAGACCGGCGAGGCAGGCAAGGCACCCGACCAGCACGTAGACATCGCGCTTGAACAGCCGTTCCGCGCCGAGCACCAGCTTCTGCAGCCGCCGGTGGCGGTGCAGCCGCTCGGTCAGCGCGGCGCGCAACACGTCGAAGCTGCCCTTGCGCGGCCCGAGGCGGAGCAGCGAGAGCATCAGCACGATGCCCGAGGCCAGCAGCATGACGATGGCGACGGCAAAGCTGATGTGTTCGGGCCCTTCGCTGCGGATCAGCCCCGTCATCAGGCCGATGGCAAAGCCGAAGTTGGCGATCATGTCGCATGCGGTGTCGAGCATCGCGCCACGGGCGGAGAAGCGAAAGCTGGCCCGCGCGATTTCCCCATCGACGCCATCGATCACCGAGACCGCCTGGTACAGCAGTCCGCCGAGCGCGAAGGCGGTCCAGCCACCCTGCACGAGGATTGCGACCATCAGCGCCGATAGACCGAGGGTGAACCAGGTGACCGGCATCGGCCCAACGCCGAACCGCAGCAGGACCATCGAGATGCGGTTCGAGATCGGGCGGTTGAGCCGGCGGCAGACCCAGCCGTCGGTGGGCTTGACCGTATCGGCAAGGATCGCGCGGGTGAGCGCGGCGGGATCGCGGCCGACGTGGAAGTGGCGCCCGGCGACCAGCGACCGGGCGCCTTCGTCGCGCAGCCAGGCGATGCCTTCGGGCGTGAGCAGCACGTCCCCCGGCACGCGCACTTCGCGCGCCCCGGAAGCGCCGTCATCGTGTTGGCGCACGATCTCGATCCGGGGCAGTGGGCGTCCACGATCGGCAAAGCTGGTCTGCCAGTCGCGTTCGACCGGCGCATCGGCCACGATCACGATGCGGTCGGCACCGGCGAGATCGGCGAGGATCAGGGTGCGGGCAAGGCCGCTGAGGCCCGCGACCCGCTGGCGCAGGAAGGCTGTCGCCTCGATCACGAAGGAAAGCGTGGACATCGCCTCTCCCAGAGCACGCCAATTGCCGCCGTCCCTTGCGGTGCGGCGCGTTCGGGCTATTCGAAGGAAACTATAGGAACGGATCGGCCAGCGACAAGGCGGTTGGTCGAACGCTCGTCAAGATGGACAGGGATTGCGAATGAACGGCGTGAGCAAGGCTGGAGACGGGCACGCTGCCGGGCCCAGACCGGTGCCGCAGCGCCCGCGCCGTCCGCGCGAACTGCAGGACGCGCTCAACCACTATGTCTATCATCCGCTGGCCTGGCAGCTTGCGCGGCGACTGGCGCCGACCCCGATCACCCCCAACATGGTCAGCGTGATCGGCGGCCTGTGCGTGGTGGCGGCAGGGTTCTGCTACTGGGGACTGGCCTGGCCGGCGGGCGCGTTCATCGGCATGGCGCTGCACATGACGTGGCACGTGGTCGATGGCGCCGACGGCGACCTTGCCCGGATCACCGGCAAGACCAGCCCGCTGGGCGAGCTGGTCGACGGCATCTGCGACTACGCCAGCCACATCGTGCTCTACGTCCTGCTCGCCTTCGTGCTGACGCGCGCGCTCGGCCCGGGCTGGGCATGGTTCTGGACGCTGGCCGCCGGGGCCAGCCACGTGGTGCAGTCGAACTTCGTCGAGGTGCAGCGCCGGTTCTACCAGTACTGGACCTATGGCGTGCCGTGGCTGAACAATTCGGCAAAGGATGACGGCGCGTTGTTCAAGGACAAGCGCGGCGTTTCGTGGATCCTGCGGGGCTTCGTGCGCGGCTACCTGCGCCTTGCTTCGGGCATGAGCCCTTGGGCGCTGCAGGTCGATGCGGCGGTGACCGCGGCGATGAAGGATGATCCGGCGCGCCTGGCGCAGATCCGCGCCGAAGTGCAGAAGGAACAGCGCCCGCTGCTGCTGCTGCTCAAGTTCCTGGGCCCCAACCCGCGCGCCATCGTGCTCGGGATCGGTATGATCGCGGGCAGCCCGCTGTACTACTTCATCTACCAGACGATCGTGCTCAACCTGCTGCTGGTCGTCGCGGTGCGGCTGCACAATGCCGCCGCGCGGCGCGTCGCCATGCGCATTGCCGCCGCCTGAGCGAAAGTTCAGCGTCGCCGTTCGGTTTCGGGGCTGTCCGGCTTGATCATGCCGAGGCCGATCGCCAGCACGCCCACCGCCAGCGCTTCGACCAGCGCCCAGGCGAGCCAGGCGGAGTGGTTGTAGAGGAACACCCCGATCGCCGGCGTGACGATGTAGGCCGATCCGTTGACGGCGGCGACGATCCCGGCCGATTGCCCCTGTTCCGCCCGCGTGACGGCAAGGCTGGCGCCCGAGGTGAAGCCGGGGCGGAACAGGCCGAAGCCCAGCGAGCAGATGGCAAAGCCGGTGGCGATGGTGTGCAGATCGCGACCCAGCGCCATCGGGATCACGCCCGCGCAGCACAGCCCCATGCCCCACAGCGTGGACGTGCGCGGGCCGAGACCGAGCGTGGGGATCAGGCCCCATTGCGCGAGCAGCGTGGCGACCGCGCCGCACATCAGCACCAGCCCGATCGAGCCGGCGGCAACGTCGGGCTGGTGGCGCAGGCCGAGCCGGTCGAGCAGGAGGAAACCGATCAGGCCGAGCAGGATCGACTGCGCCTGCCCGCCGAGCGTGCCGATCAGCAGCCACGCGCGAATCCGGCGATCGCCCCAGCGCAGCCGGCTGGCATCGGTGTGCCGGGGTTCGGCCTCGGGCAGCGAATCCGGCGATCCGTCGGGATCGTCATCGACCATGCGCGGGTTCGACGATGGGCTGAACGGCTCCTCCATGATCTCGCCCCGCCCGGCATAGCTCGGCGCATCGTCGGGGAGGCGCAGCCGCAGGGTGACCAGCACGCCGACCGCGAACAGCGCGAACAGCGCGAAAGGGCCGACCAGCCCCAGCCCCGGCAGGATCAGGAGCGGCGCAAGCGCCGGGCCGAGCACCGTGCCGAGGCCGAAGCTGGAGGAGACGAGGCTCAACGCCTTGGTCCGCTCTTCGCGGCTGGTGCGGCTGGCGACATAGGCCTGCACCGCCGGGGGTGCTGCCGAGCCGAAACCGCCGTAGAGCGAGCGGGCGAGCGCGAAGAGGAGGATCGTCGAAAGCCCGGTGAACATGCCACGCAGGCCGAAGAACAGGACCGTGCCGCACAGCGCGAACGACAGCGCGAAGGCGCCCATGCCAAGGCTCATCATCGCCTTGCGGCCGCGGCGGTCGGACCGGCGCGCCCAGAACGGGGCGAGCAGCATCCAAAGCAGCGCCGACCACGAATAGGCGAGGCTCACCCACACGTCGGCGATGCCAAGGTGCGTGCCGATCGAGGGCATGACCGATTGCATCGCGGTATTGCCCGCCGCCGTGGTCAGCATCACCGCGAAGAGCAGCGCCATGCGGCCGCGCGGCAGATGCTGGCTGGCGAGCGCGGCAGGGACGCCCGCTTCGGCGGCAGGGCCGTGGATACCGGTCTGATTCACGCGGTTTGCTCTCCCTTCGAACGTGACGGACTTCGAGATCCTGTCACATCCGGTTCATTCCTTCCTCGGTAGGATCGTCGCAGCGCGCTTGCAATGCGAAGACAAATTTGCGACGCGCTCGTGTCACGTTGATTTGAAGGGTGTTCCGCCACGATGACTTCCACGCAAGCTGCGCGTCGTCCCATTCTGCACCGGGCGAAGCGCAAGGCGGAACAGATGCTCGGGCCCGCCGGCATCTTCTTCAAGGGCTTCGTCAAGCACCCGGTGATGGTGGGGGCGATCGTCCCGTCGTCGCGCCGCACGATCGAACGCGTGCTGTCGCGTGTCGATTGGGACCAGTGCCGGCTGTTCGTCGAATATGGCCCCGGCGTGGGCACCTTCTGCCGTCCCGTGCTGGAAAAGCTGCGCCGCGATGGCCGGCTGATCGTGATCGACACCAACCCCGATTTCATCGCCTACCTGTCGCGCACGATCGGTGACAGCCGCTTCATCGCGGTCAACGGTTCGGCGGCCGATGTCGAGGAAATCGTGCGTGCGCACGGTTTCGATCATGCCGACTACGTCCTGTCGGGCCTGCCGTTCTCGACCCTGCCCGAAGGCGTGGGGCCGGCGATCATGGCGGCAACGCACCGCGTGCTGCGCCCGGGCGGGGCCTTCCTCGTCTATCAGTACACCGCCCGTGCGCGGACGCTGATGGGCAAGTATTTCCGCCACATCGACAAGGGGTTCGAGCCGGTGAACGTGCCGCCCTGCGTGATCAGCTGGGGCTGGAAGGAATAGGGCTTCGCAAGGCTGGCCGGAAAGGTCAGCCGAAGGTCGAGGCGGGCGTCGCGTCGGGGCCGGCCAGCTGTTCGTGGATCGCGGCGAGGATCGCCACGAAGTAGGTATAGGCCGCGGCAATCAGCACGCCCGAGATCGCCTCGGCCAGCACGCGCTGCGGCTCTCCCCCGCTGACCAGCACCAGCACCACGCCCACGACCATCATCACCAGGCCATAGACGACCAGGAACAGGAACCCGGCGAGCCCGATGAAGGCGAGCATCCGGCCGCTGTTGCCCCGCGTCAGGCGCATGCTTTCGCGGATCGCGGCGATGGGCGAGCGTTCCCGCCCGCTGGCCAGGATCGGGCCGATCAGCATCGTGCGCATCACCGGCCACAGCAGCACCGCCATGGCGATCGCCACCGCCAGCGCCGCGGGCAGGACCGCGCCTAGCAGGCCGACGATCAGCAGCACCGCCGGCGTCAGCGCCAGCGCGACGAGCAGCTGCCCGGCGAAGTAGGCGGGAAGGGCGCGGAAGCTGCGGCGGATGGCTTCGCCAATGGTCGGCCGGCTGGCATCGATCATCGCCACCAGCATCGTCAGCATCCCCGCCATGGGAATCAGCGACAGCAGGATCAGCAGCGGCAGCGAACCGGCGTAATAGGACTGCATCGCATCGATCATCTGCGCTTCGTTCATGCCGCTCTGCACCGCCGGGGCGGGCACGAAGATCGCGCCGATCAGGCCCGGCAGGAAGAAGAACACGCCCGCGATCGGCGCGAGCACGTCGCGGTTGGCCGCGACCATGCGCGTGGCGCTGGACCAGGCGGTGCTGCTGTCGAGTGTCGTCACGGGGGCGTCATATCCTTGGAAGCGGCCCGGTTCTAGCAGGCTCGCAGGGGGAGCGCACCCCCTTGCACTTTTACGGACGAAGCACCATCGCAGGCGGCATGGATCTTCCTTCCGATCTCGAAGTGCGGCGCGAGGCGCAACCGGTGCCCTATCGCGTCGCGCTCGACGCCATGGCGACGCGCAATGCCGAAATCGCCGAAGGCCGCGCGGGCGAGCTGATCTGGCTGCTGGAACATCCGCCCGTTTATACGGCCGGCACCAGCGCGGCGGCGGACGAGCTGCTCGATCCGCGATTCGAGGTGGTCGAGGCCGGGCGCGGCGGGCGCTATACCTATCACGGACCCGGGCAGCGCGTGGGCTATGTCCTGATCGACCTGCGCAAGCGCGCGCGCGACGTGCGCGGCTTCGTCCATGCGCTGGAAGGCTGGGTGATCGATACGCTGAGCGATTTCGGCGTCGAAAGCTGGCGTGCCGAAGGGCGCGTGGGCATCTGGACCAACGGGCGCGACGGCCGCGAAGCCAAGATCGGCGCGATCGGCGTGCGCATCCGGCGCTGGGTCACCATGCACGGGTTTTCGGTCAACCTGTCGCCCGATCTTGCCCACTTCGGCGGGATCGTGCCGTGCGGGATCGAGGAATTCGGGGTTACCAGCCTTGCCGATCTTGGCCTGACGGTTGCGCCGGAGGCCTTCGATGCGGCATTGCTGGCCCGCGCCGGGGCGTTCCTGGCCAAGCTAGACGTCGCCTGCCCTCCGGCATCATGACAGGATTTCGCACGATGCACCTGCCCGCCCGCCTTTTCCTATTCGCGCCGCTGGCGGTGCTGGCGCTTTCGGCCTGCGGCAAGAAGGACGACGGCAATGCCGCGCAGGCGGCCGGTGGCGAAGTCCTGCCCGGCACGGTCAGCGATTCGATGATCAACCTCGACACCTCGACATCCGAGCCGCCACTTCAGCCGGTGCAGCCGAGCGCCGGGGCGAAGACGGCCAAGGCTCCGGCGGACGATGCCAGCGGCGCCGCCGATGAACCCGAAGCGGAAGCGCCGGCGCCCGCCGCCGCTCCTGCTGCAGCATCGCCGCCGCCGCCCGCCAACTGAGGCCGCGCCTCAGTCGATCCCGAGCAGCGCCTTCGCCTGGCGCAGGTGCGGCTGGTCGATCATCCGCCCGTTGAGCTGCAGGGTTCCCGCGCCCGGATTGCCGGCAAAGGCTTCGACGATGGCGTGCGCTTCGTCCAGCTCCGCCTCGCTCGGCGCGAAGGCCGCGTTGATGATCGGGACTTGCGCGGGGTGGATCGCCAGCATGCCGGCAAACCCGTCGCCCTTGGCGGCCAGCGCGGCCTGGCGCAGGCCTTCCTCGTCGCGGAAATCGGCGTGCAGCGTGTCGATCGCCCAGACCCCGGCAGCGTGGGCCACCAACAGCGTCTGCGCCCGGACATAGCGGAAGGCATCGGTCCACAGGCCGGCGGCATCCCGCTTGCGCGAAGCGCCCAGTTCCGCGCCGAGATCCTCTGCCCCCCAGGTCAGGCCGGCCAGGCGCGGCATCGGGCTGGTGGCATAATCGGCGATGGTGATCGCCGCGCGCGGCGTTTCGCTGACCAGCGGCAGCACCTTGGTCTGGCCGTTGGGAATGCCGTTGCGCTGTTCCAGCTCGTAGATTTCGGCCGCGATCATGCGCACCTGTTCGGGCCCGTCGGCCTTGGGCACCATGATTCCGGCGGGCGCACCGGGCATCACGGCGCCAAGGTCGTCGCGCCAGAGCCCGGTGTCGACCGCGTTGATCCGCACCCAGTGGACCTGCTTGCGCATGGTCACCTGCCGCTTGTGTGCTTCGAGCCAGTTGCGCGTGACGCGCCGCGCCTCGGCCTTCGCCGAAGGCGCGACGGCATCTTCAAGATCGACGATCAGCGCGTGCGCGCCTGTTTCCGGGCCCTTGGCCAACTTCTTCTCGCTGTCGCCGGGGACGAACAGCCAGGACCGTGGAATGCGCACGCGTGATCTCTCCCTCTCGCTCCGTCAGGCAGCAGCCCCCGCGGCTTCCTGTTCGAGCGTCGGGTAGTCCGTATACCCTTCCTCGCTGGGATAGTACCACGTTTTGGGCGCGCCCTTGTTGGGGTTGAGCGTCGCGCCCTTGCGGATGCGCGTGGCAAGGTCGGGATTCGACAGGTAGAGCCGGCCCCAGCTCACCGCGTCGCAGCGGCCCGAGGCGACATCCTGCGCGGCAGCTTCGGCGGTGTAGTCGCTGTTGAGCACCAGCGGGCCCTTGTAGATCGAACGGATCACCGCGTCCTGCTGCGGCACGGTGGTCGAACCATAAGTGCCGTCCGGCCCCGGCTGGCGCAGTTCGAGGAACGCGGCGCCCGCATCCTGCACGACCTGCGCCGCGTGCGCGAACAGCGTTGCCGGATCCGGATCGTCCGCGCCCTGGCTGTCCCCGTTGGGCGAAAGGCGGACCGAAACATGCGGCGCGTCCCATGCCGACACGATGCCCTGCAGCACTTCGCGCAGCAGGCGCACGCGGTTTTCGGCCGGGCCGCCGTAATCGTCATCGCGCAGGTTGGTGCTCGAACGCAGGAACTGGTCGATCAGGTAGCCATTCGCGGCATGAAGCTGCACGCCATCGAAGCCGGCTTCGCGCGCGTTGCGCGTGGCAAGGGCATAGTCCTCGACGATCCGCGGCATTTCGTCGATGCGCAGGGGGCGCGCGGTTTCGTAGGGGAAGCGCCCCGCCGGGGTGTGCGCCATGCCTTCCTCCAGCCGGGTGGCCGAGGCCGAGACGGGCGGCTCGCCGCCAAGGAACCAGGGGTGGACGATGCGCCCCATGTGCCACAGCTGGCACACGATGCGGCCGCCCGCCTTGTGCACCGCTTCGGTGATCGGCTTCCACGCTTCGACCTGCGCTTGGTTCCAGATCCCCGGCGCACGGGCCGCGCCGAGCCCTTCGCGGCTGATGCCGGTCGCTTCGGTGATGATCAGCCCGGCATCGGCGCGCTGGGCGTAGTACTTCGCCATGATCTCGGTCGGCACGAAGTTGTCGTCGGCGCGCATGCGGGTGCAGGGCGCCATCAGGATGCGGTTTGGTGCGGCAATCGCGCCGAGCTGGATCGGCTGGAACAGGGAATCGTGCATGGACAAGACCTTCGCGGGATGAAATGACAAGGACGAGGACACGAGATTTCCCGTTTCCTTTTGCAACCTGTTTAGCGGGAAACCCGTCCCCCATGTCAACCCTCGGCAAGGGCCCTGGCGCCACTGCGATGTCTTCCGGTCAGCCGACCGCGCGCCATTTCCTGGCGCTGCTCGGTGGCAACGTGGCGCTGGCACTCGGCCCGTGGTCGGTGCGGCTGGCCGATACCGGGCCGGTTGCCTCGGGTTTCTGGCGTCTGGCGCTGGCCCTTCCCCTGCTCGCGCTTTTGGCCAACCGCAGCCGCCAGCCGTTGACCGGCATGGGCCGCGCGGCGTGGGTTGCAGTGGCGGCCGCCGGCGTGCTCTTCGCGCTCGACCTCGCAAGCTGGCATATCGGCATTGCTCGCACGCGCCTTGGCAACGCCTCGCTGTTCGGCAATTCAGGCAGCCTGATCCTGATGGCCTGGGGGGTGATCGCCGCGCGCCGGTCGCCCCGCCGCATGGAGGTGATCGCGATCGTTGCCGCGCTGGCCGGGTCGGCCATCCTGCTCGGCCGCTCGCTGGAGATCGACCATGCGACGCTGGTGGGCGACCTGTTCTGTATCCTGGCCGGGTTCTTCTACACCTTCTACATCCTGCTGCTGCAGCGCGGCCGCGAACGCTTCGGCAGCTGGGCGCTGCTGTTCCATTCTAGCCTTGCCGGGGCCCCCGTCCTGCTTGCCATCGCCCTGTCGCTGGGCGAGCGGGTCATGCCGCACAACTGGTGGCCGCTGATCGCGCTCACCCTTGGCAGCCAGATCGTGGGGCAGGGGCTGCTGGTCTATGCCCTGCGCCACTTCCCGCCGCTGGTCATCGGCTTGGCCCTGCTGACGCAACCTGCCGTTTCAGTGCTTGCCGGCTGGTTCGCGTTCGGCGAGACGCTGGGCGCGCTCGATGCGTTCGGCATGATGCTCGTGGCCGCGGCGCTGGTGCTGGCGCGGTTGGGCGACAGCCCCAAGAAAGCGGGCTAGCGGCAAGGGAGCTCGACTGGTAGCAGGTGCAACCAGTTTGACTGCCGGAGAGTCCTGCCGATGAAGTTCGTCGTTCCTGCTGCTGCGCTGCTTGCCCTTGCTACGCCCGCGCTGGCGCAGACTCACCCGACGCACGCGGCCATGGCCCAGAGCAGCGAGGACACCGCGTTCCGCGCGATCGCCGACCGCTATGTCGAAACGCTCGTCCGGCTCGAGCCCGTGACCGCCACTGCGCTGGGCGATCATCGCTACGACGGGCTGCTGTCCGACATCAGCGCCAAGGGCCGCGCCGCCGCCACCGCCGAATGGCGCGCCCTGCGGGAAGCGGCGCAGGCCACCGATCCGGCGCAGCTGTCGCGCGACAACCAGGTCGACCGGCTGCTGCTGATCAACGATCTCGACTATCGCCTGTGGCGGATCGAAAGCCTGCAAAGCTGGGCGTGGAACGCGCAGAACTACAACGAGGAAGCCGCCAACGCGCTCTACACGCTGGCTGCGCGCGACTTCGCGCCGTGGCCGCAGCGCCTCGCCTCGGCCACCGCGCGGATGGAGGCGCTGCCCGCCTATCTTGCCGAAAGCCGTCGCCAGCTGGTCGCAGGCCGCGTACCCGCGATTTATGCCGAGACCGTGTCGAAGCAGAACGCGGGCATCGTCGAGGTGGCCGAAACGATGCTTGCGCCCCATGCGGGCGAACTCGACCCCGCCGCCAAGGCCCGCTTCGACAAGGCGCTGGCAGCGCTCAAGATCGCGGTTGCCGAGCAGCAGACCTGGCTGGATACGGTGCTGGTACCGCAGGCCAAGGGCGACTTCCGCTTGGGGACGGCGCTTTATGACCGCCAGATGGCGTTCGAGCTGCAGTCGAGCATGACGCGCCCCGAGCTGAAGGCCAAGGCGGAGAAGGCCAAGGCCGATATCCGCAACGAGATGTATGCCCTGGCGCGCCAAGTGCTGAAGGACCGCGCCCTGCCGGAAAAGCCGACGGCCGATCAGCAGCAGGCCGCGATCGACGCGGCGCTGCAGCTGAGCTATGCCCAGCGTCCGCCGCGCAACGGGCTGGAGCAGGCGAGCCGCGATGCGCTGGCGCTGGCAACCGATTTCGTGCGCGAGAAGGGGTTCGTCGGCATGCCCGACGGCCCGGTGAAGGTGGTGACCATGCCCAAGTTCCGGCAGGGCAATTCGGTCGCTTATGACGATGCCCCCGGCCCGCTGGAGCGCGATGGCGCCAACTTCTTCGCGGTTTCGCCGATCCCCGACGACTGGACCGAGGCGCAGGCGACCTCGTTCCTGTCCGAATACAACCGCTACATGATTCACGACCTCGCCATTCACGAGGCGATGCCCGGCCACTACCTGCAGCTCGACCACGCGATCAAGGATCCGTCGGTGCTGCGCGCGGTGCTGGGATCGGGTCCTTTCGTCGAAGGCTGGGCGGTTTATGCCGAAGGGCTGATGAAGGAGCAGGGCTATCTGGGCGGTGATCCGCTGTTCCAGCTGACCGTGCTCAAGATGCGGCTGCGCTCGGTCACCAACACCCTGCTCGACATCGGCATCCATACCGAGGGGATGACCCGCGACCAGGCGATGGACCTGATGATGAAGGGCGCCTTCCAGCAGGAGCGCGAGGCCGCGGGCAAGTGGGTGCGCGCCAGCCTCTCCTCGGTCCAGCTGCTAAGCTACTTCACCGGCTACGAGGAACATCGCGCCCTGCGCGAGGAGGCGAAGCAGCGGTTCGCGGAGAAGTTCGATCTGCGAACCTATAACGACAACGTGCTCGGGCACGGCATGCCGCCGGTAAAGTTCGTGCGCGAACTGATGTTCGGACTGCCGATCAAGTGACCGCCCTTTTGCAAGTCGCTAATATGAAATTGTTATAGGCATCCGGAAAGACCCGGTTATACCTCGTCGCTGGTTTCAGTTGAAATGAGTCTCCGGTCGCTGCGGGGAGTTTCGACCTTCGCACCGACCGGTGGCCAAGATGCTGGCCTGCCGCATGCCGCGTTGGCGTGCGGAATAACGAGTCCGGGGACCAAGATGCCAACCAACACCACCAGGGCGAGCAGCGTGCTGTCCGCCAACCGCGAAGCCGACGCTTTCGAGCTGCTCGGCACACCTGTCGAGCTGGGGCTCGCATCGCTGACCGTAGCGACGCCGAGCGGGTTCAATCTCGACGACTATGCCGGCTACACCTGGGCCGGGAAGCCCATCATCGGGCTCGACGGGGTCAAGGCGCACATCGATTCAGGCACCACGCTGAAGGCGCCCAGCGGGGTCATCACCTATTCGTTCACCGACCTGTCGCACCTGACCGGGCTGTACAACAACCCGACCGCCGGTTTCACCTCGGGCTATGGCTTCTCGCCGTTCAGCGCGCAGCAGCGCACCGAAGCGCGCGCCTCGATCCAGCTGTGGGATGACCTGATCCCGCAGAAGTTCGTCGAAAAGAACGGCGTGGGCGCCGATATCCAGTTCGCCAATTCCTACGACCCGGCGCAGGCCTATGCCTACTATCCCGGCACCAAGGGCTACAAGTTCCAGTCCGACGTGTTCGTGGCCGATCCCGCTATCAACTGGACCAACGGCTGGTTCGGCTTCGGCGGCTATGGCAAGACGACGCTGGTGCACGAACTTGGCCACACGCTGGGCCTGTCGCACCCGGGCAACTACAATTACGACCCGAGCCTGCCGCTGAGCTACGGCAACTATGCCGAATATGCGCAGGACAGCACGCAGTACACGATCATGTCGTACTGGGATTCGAGCGAGACCGGGGCGAACATCATCGACTGGTCGACGGTGTTCTACGGCAATGCGCAGACCCCGCTGCTGCACGACATCCTGACCATCCAGTCGAAGTACGGCGCCGACACCACGACCCGTTCCGGCAACACCACCTACGGCTTCAACAGCAACGCCGGGAACGTGGTCTACGATTTCTCGAAGAACGCCTATCCCTACCTGTCGATCTACGATGCGGGCGGGGTGGATACGCTTGACCTGTCGGGCTTCAACGCCTCGCAGCAGATCGACCTGCACGCCGGATCGTTCAGCTCGGTAGGGCAGGCCGTGGCCGATGTCGCCACGGTCAACGCCAACCGCGCGGCGCTCAACGCGCTGGCGGGCGAGACGGTCGCGGGTAACGCCACGCAGAACGGCATCAACAACGTCGCCAACACCTTCATGACCGCCAATGCCAGTAACATCTTCTACGATACCGGCGTGTCGGGCGTGCGCGCGACCGAATACATGAACCTGTCGATCGCCTATGGCACCACGATCGAGAACGCGACCGGCGGCTCGGCGCGCGACGTGATCTGGGGCAACGAGGTGGCCAACGTGCTGAAGGGCATGGGCGGCGACGACGTGCTGAACGGCTTCGAGGGCAAGGACACGCTCTATGGCGGCGCCGGTGCGGACGTGTTCCAGTTCCACATCGCGGAAAAGGGCGACACCATTGCCGACTTCGTTTCCGGCACCGACAAGATCGACCTGACGCACATTGGCAGCACGGTCGATGGCACGGGGGCGGACCTCACGTGGATCGGCTCGGCCGCGTTCAGCGGCGTTGCCGGCCAGCTGCGCTTCGCCGGCGGCCACCTGATGGCCGACCTCAACGGCGACAAGGTTGCGGACTTCGACGTCACCGTCAGCAGCACCGTGCTGCAGAGCGACGTCCTGTTCATCTGACAGTCGCACGCTAAACGAAAGGGGCGACCTCTCGCGAGGCCGCCCCTTTTTTGCGCGCTTCAGATTGGCGTCAGGCGCCGAACGGCTTCGCGCCCAGATCGCCGAGTCCTACCGTGCCGCTCGCCATGTCGAGCATGCGGTCGAGGCTTTTCTTGGCGGCGAGGCGCAGGTCCTCGTCCATCTCGATGCGGGGCTGCAGGTCGCGCAGCGCGAGGTAGAGCTTCTCCATCGTGTTGAGCGCCATGTAGGGGCAGATGTTGCAGTTGCAGTTGCCGTCGGCCCCCGGTGCGCCGATGAACGTCTTCTCCGGCATCGCCAGCTCCATCTGGTGGATGATGTGCGGCTCGGTCGCGACGATCAGCGTGTCGCCGGGCATGGTCTTGGCATATTGCAGGATGCCGCTGGTAGATCCCACGTAATCGGCGTGGTCGACGATATGCGGCGGACATTCGGGGTGCGCGGCGATCGGCGCAGCGGGGTGCTGCGCCTTGAGCTTGAGCAGCTCGGTTTCCGAAAACGCTTCGTGCACGATGCACACGCCCGGCCACAGCAGCATGTCGCGCCCGAACTTGCGGTTGAGATAGCCGCCAAGGTGCCGGTCAGGGCCGAAGATGATCTTCTGGCTCTCAGGGATCTGGGCAAGGATCGTCTCGGCGCTCGACGACGTCACGATCACGTCAGACAGCGCCTTCACCTCGGTCGAACAGTTGATGTAGGTGAGGGCGATGTGATCGGGATGTGCTTCGCGGAACGCCTTGAACTTGTCCGGCGGACACGAATCCTCAAGGCTGCACCCGGCGTCGAGATCGGGCAGCACCACGATCTTGTCGGGGCTGAGGATCTTGGCGGTATCGGCCATGAACTTCACGCCGCAGAACGCGATGACATCCGCGTCGGTCGCCGCCGCCTTGCGCGACAGCTCGAGCGAATCGCCGACGAAATCGGCCAGGTCCTGGATTTCCGGGCGCTGGTAATAATGGGCGAGGATGACCGCATTGCGTTCCTTGCGGAGGCGGTCGATCTCTGCCCGAAGGTCGAGCCCGGAAAGATTGGTCGGCTGCGCGGTCATCGAAGGTTCCCAGCCGGGACGGGCAAGACGGACAACGTACAAGCGTACACAACGTACAAGCGTACAAGGGGCCGCCCCGGACAGGGAGGGACTTAGGGGGCCTATCCGCCTGCGGCAATAGCTTCGACGTGCGCAGCGAACGGCGCATAGGCGGCCAGCGCGAAGATTGCGGCCAGTTCCGCCACGATCACCGCCGGGCCGACCAGCGTTGCCGGATGCACGCGACCGATCGTGCGCAGGTCATGGCGCAGCGGGAACGCAAACAGCGCGATCTGGCAGGCACGCTCGACCCAGGGGCCTGCCGTACCCAGCAGCGGCATCGGCACAAGCCGTCCGAAACCCGGCTCGAGCACCAGGAGCACGGCGGCGAGCATGAGCCGCCGGTGCCAGGGTGCATTCTTGCGCATCAGCACGGCCGCGGCGAACACGCCCACGAACCCCGCGATGTCCACCCAGGTCAGCGCCACGAAATACGGATTGGTGAAGAACGGGGGCACGCGGCCCAGCTCCACCGCGCGATTTGCGGCGTTGATGGCGGCGAGTACGATCGCTGCGACGACGAGGCACGACAGCCATCCCAGCGTACGGTGCAACGCCATCGAGCGGGCGCGTCCGAGCCGGGTCTGCACGATGAACAGGCCCATCCAGCTCAGCATCAGCAATCCGTGGGCATGGACCCACCACGGGGCGCCGATCGGATGGCTCAGCCCGCGCAGCGCGAACTGGCCGAAGGCGAAGACGGTAAAGATCGCAAGGCCGATCGCCATGCGCACGTGGAAGTCGCGCTCGCGAAGGGCGAAGGAAGACGGAATATCGGGCGGTAAAGGTGCGGCCGTGGCCATTGGTCATTCTCCCCAGCAGTCCCGCGGCGCGATTACGCTCGTCAGGCACCGGTTCCAATGACGCCCGTCACATCGGAGTCGGCTCTCCGTCGAATGCTACCACAACCTTGACCTCGCCAAAGCCCGCAACTTGCAGCGGGATGGCAAGATTCTGGCGGATCGCATCCTTGGCGGCCCCGCGCGCCAGGTTCATCAGCACGGGATTGGCCGCCTGCTCCACCGCGAGTCGCTCGGCGAGGCGCGTGTTGTCGCGGGTCAGCTTGTCCTGCGCATCGCGGCTGATCCACACCCCTTCGCGCAGGTATTGCGCCCGCGCCTCGTCCAGGTTGGGACGGCCGACGACCAGCGCAGGCAGACGGACGGCCAGGGTCTTGGCCTGCGCGTTCCAGCGCATCCGGTCGCGGCCGATGCCGGAAAGATCGAGCGTGTAATCCACCCGCGCCGGGATCACTGCCACCTGCTTGGACTTGACCAGCCCGAACAGCCGCGCGTCGTCGCTCGACACCACCGGCGCTAGCTGGGCGCTGAACACCGTCAGCGTGTTCTGCTTTTCGAACGCGACGAGGCTGGTGGCGAGCGGATCACCGATGTCCGCCGGCCGCCACAGCTTCCACGCCAGAAACGCCGCAATCGCCAAGGCGGCGACGAACAGCAGCCAGGGAAGGGCAGAGGCGCGCGCCGGTGAGCGCGAGGCGGTGGTGGACTGAACGGGGCGGGGCGGGGTCAGGTCAGGCTCCATGTCTCCCCCGTAACCGCAACGCGGCCCTGTCGTTCCAGATCGACCAGATGGGCCAGGACCGATCGGCCTGCGGCGCCGGTCAGCCGGGGGTCGAGCCCCTTGTACATCGCAGCGACCATCGCCGGGATCTGGTTCGGCGCTTCTTCCAGCAGGCGCACGATCTGCCGCTCGCGCTGGCGGCGGTGCCCGATCATCCCGCGCACCAGCTGGCGCGGATTGTCGATCTGCGGCCCGTGCGCGGGGTAATAGACCTTGTCCTCGCGCTCCTGCAGCTTGAGCAGGGACGCCATGTAGGCGCTCATGTCGCCATCGGGCGGGGAAACCACGCTGGTCGACCAGCCCATCACGTGGTCGCCGGTGAACAGTGCGCCTGATTCCACCACGCCATAGCACAAGTGGTTGCTGGTATGGCCGGGCGTCGCCACGGCTTCGATCGTCCAGCCCTTACCTTCGAGCCGCTCGCCGTCTGCCAGCACGCGGTCGGGCTGGTACGTCGGATCGAACGCAGCATCGGCGCGCGGGCCATCGTCGGCCAGCACCAGCGGCGCGCAGCCGATGATCGGCGCGCCCGTGGCGGCCTTGAGGGGCAGCGCGGCCGGGCTGTGGTCGCGGTGGGTGTGGGTGCACAGGATCGCCACGATCCGGGCATCGCCCACCGCCTTGAGGATCGCCGCGACATGCCCTTCGCCGTTGGTGTCGGCATGACCCGCCACCCCGGTGCCATCGGGGCCCGGATCGATCACCGCCACTTCCCCGCCGTTGCCGACGAGGTAGGTCTGCGTGCCGGTGTAGGTGTAGGGGGAGGGATTGGGCGCAAGCACGCGCCGCACCAGCGGTTCGAGCTCGACCGCCAACCCGGTGTTCCACGTGGAACTATCGTCCAGGGAGAAATCGCTAGCCATCCATAAGGGTATGGGGACGCAATCCCCCGGAAGCAATATTGCATGGTCGGCGATTGCAGCGCAGGATGCCCGCCATGGAGCCGCCCTTCCTCTATGACCTTGCCGTGATCGGGGGCGGGGTGAACGGTGCGGCGATCGCCCGCGATGCCGCCGGGCGTGGCCTGTCGGTGCTTTTGCTCGAACGTGGCGATCTAGCGCAGGGAACGTCCTCGGCCTCGACCAAGCTGATCCATGGCGGCCTGCGATATCTGGAGCATCGCGAATTCGCTTTGGTGCGAGAGGCGCTGCGCGAACGCGAGGTGCTGTGGCGCATTGCGCCCCACATCGTCTGGCCGATGCGCTTCGTGCTGCCGCTGGTGAAGGACGGGCGCCCGGCGTGGATGCTGCGCGCCGGGCTCTGGCTCTACGACCACATCGGCGGGCGCGAGGCTCTGCCCCCCGCGACGCGCGTGGACCTGACCGGCGAGATGGGGCTGCGCGAAAGGATCCGCTCCGGGTTCGAATACTCCGATTGCTGGGTGGACGATGCGCGCCTTGTCGTCCTGCTGGCGCGCGATGCCGCCGATCGCGGCGCCGAAGTCGTCACCCGGTGCGAAGTGACCCGGCTGGCGCGCGAAGGCAGCGGCTGGCGGATCGAGACGGGCGGTCCGAATGGCGGCGAGCCGTTTCGCGCGGCCATGGTCGTCAATGCGGCCGGACCGCAGGTCG
The DNA here is from genome assembly GCF_037076535.1 of Novosphingobium olei. Lineage (NCBI taxonomy): Bacteria > Pseudomonadati > Pseudomonadota > Alphaproteobacteria > Sphingomonadales > Sphingomonadaceae > Novosphingobium > Novosphingobium olei. The sequence continues at coordinate 3,737,959 of NZ_AP029021.1, forward strand.
GCGGCGTGCTCGACCGCGCACACGAAGCGAAGCCGCGCCTGCTGCGCCGGGTGCGTGGTTCGCACATCGTGGTGCCGCGCCTGCATGACGATCCACGCGCGCTGTTCCTGCAACTGCCCGATGGCCGGATCTGCTTCGCCATCCCATACGAACACCGCTTCACCCTGATCGGCACCACCGATTCCGAAGAGGGTGCCGATGCCGATCCGCCGCGCGCAAGCGACGCTGAAATAGCCTACCTCTGTGATGCCGCTGCGCGCTATTTCAGACATGCGCCGACGCCGGCGGATGTCGTCTGGTCCTATGCCGGTGTCCGCCTTCTGGCTGACGACGGCAGCGGCAAGCCCGAGGCAGCGACCCGCGGCTACCAGTTCGATCTCGACCGTGGCCCCGATGCGCATTCCGCGCCGCTGCTTACCGTGCTGGGCGGCAAGATCACCACGCACCGCACGCTGGCCGAAGCCGCGCTCGAACGGCTGGGGATCGAGGCGAATGCCGGCTGGACGGCGACCGCGCCGCTTCCGGGCGGCGATTTCAAGCCGGACGGCCTCGATGAAGCCGACAATGTCCTGCCGATCGAACAGGAAATCGCGGCCATCGTGCGCAACCTGCCACCCGGCGCCGCGCACCGGCTGGCGCGGGCCTATGGCACCGAGGTGCTGCGCTTCGCGCGGGCCGAAATGGGCCGCGATCTGGGCCATGGGTTGACCGAGGCGGAGCTCGACCACCTCGTGACGCGCGAATGGGCGATGACGGCACAGGACGTGCTGTGGCGACGCTCGAAGCTCGGCCTGCGCTTCGATCGCCTCCAGGCCGACGGGCTGGCAGAGCGGCTGGGCGCGCTCGCCTGAACGCCTTCCCGAAAGTCGGGTCTTGCCAACCCTTCACCCAGCCCCGAAAGCCCCCATGTAACAGGGGCCAGCGGAACACCAACCGGACGGGTCCATATGCAGGTGCTGTCGATGCTCTATCTCTGGCTCAAGGCCGGCCACGTCATCTTCGTGATCTTCTGGATGGCGGGGCTGTTCATGCTGCCGCGCTATTTCGTCTATCATCAGGAAGACGGTCTTGCCGGGGCGATGCACGCCACGTGGTCCGATCGCGAGCGCAAGCTGCTCAAGATCATTCTCTGGCCTGCGCTAGTCGTGGTCTGGGTGCTGGGCCTCGCCCTTGCGATGACGATCGGTGCTTTTCAGCAGCCGTGGTTCCACGCCAAGCTGGCGCTGGTCCTGCTGCTTACGGCCTACCACTTCTGGCTTGCGGGCTATGCCCGGGCGCTGTGGCAGGGCCAGGCCAAGCTCACCGGGCGTCGCCTGCGCATGCTGAATGAGGTGCCAGGCGTGACCGCGGCCCTTATCGTGATCCTGGTGATCCTCAAGCCGTTCGGCTGACGGCGCGGGAGCGGGTCTCAGCCGCGCAAGCGGCGCAAGCCGTCCCGCATCGCGTCGCGCAGCAGGACGCGCGGGGAACGATGCAGGTATTTCCACTGCGATCCCCAGGCATGGGCGGGGGCGGGGCGCGCCTCAGGGCGAGGAAAGGCGGTCTTGCGCGGGGGCAGGTGAACGCTCATCGGGTATTTCTCTCTTGCTGCCGTTACGTGCTGGCGCGCCGCTCGACGCGCTTTTCGCACCTGATGGCAACGCCGTGGCCGCAGGCGGCGTTCCGCGCGATCGCTGCGGATTGACCTCTCGCCGGGCCCGGCTTATGGCAAACGCGCTTTCCGGCAATGGCGCTCTTCCGTTTGCGCCCACGTACAGGTCCGCTTTCTCCAAGCCCCAAGACCTTGCCGGTTCGGCCCATCCTTTTTCGGAAACCACGAAAATGCATCTGAAAGAACTCAAGAAGAAGACTCCCGCCGAACTGGTCGAAATGGCCGAAGAGCTCGGCGTCGAAGGCGCCAGCACGCTGCGCCGCCAGGACCTGATGTTCGCCATCCTCAAGGAAGTGGCCGAAGACGGGGAGGAAATCCTCGGCATCGGCACGATCGAGGTTCTGCCCGATGGCTTCGGCTTCCTGCGAAGCCCCGAGGCGAACTATCTCGCCGGCCCTGACGACATCTACGTCTCGCCCAATCAGGTCCGCAAATGGGGCCTGCGCACCGGCGATACCGTCGAAGGGGAAGTGCGCGCGCCCAAGGACGGCGAACGCTATTTCGCCATCACCCGCCTGATCAAGGTGAACTTCGATGAGCCGGAGGCCGTGCGCCACCGCGTCAACTTCGACAACCTCACCCCGCTCTACCCGAACGAGCGCCTGAAGCTCGATACGCTGGACCCCACGGTCAAAGACAAATCGGCCCGCGTGATCGACCTCGTCTCGCCGCAGGGCAAGGGCCAGCGCGCGCTGATCGTCGCGCCGCCGCGCACCGGCAAGACCGTGCTGCTCCAGAACATGGCCAAGGCCATCACCGACAACCACCCCGAGGTGTTCCTGATCGTCCTCCTGGTCGACGAACGGCCCGAGGAAGTCACCGACATGCAGCGCAGCGTGAAAGGCGAGGTGATCTCCTCGACCTTCGACGAACCCGCGACGCGGCACGTCCAGGTCGCCGAAATGGTCATCGAGAAGGCCAAGCGCCTCGTCGAGCACAAGCGCGACGTGGTCATTCTGCTCGATTCGATCACCCGTCTCGGCCGCGCCTACAACACCGTCGTGCCAAGCTCGGGCAAGGTGCTGACCGGCGGTGTCGACGCCAACGCCCTGCAGCGCCCCAAGCGCTTCTTCGGCGCGGCCCGCAACATCGAGGAAGGCGGCTCGCTCTCGATCATCGCCACCGCGCTGATCGATACCGGCAGCCGCATGGACGAGGTGATCTTCGAAGAGTTCAAGGGCACCGGCAACAGCGAAATCGTGCTCGACCGCAAGGTGGCCGACAAGCGCATCTTCCCCGCGCTCGACGTGGGCAAGAGCGGCACCCGCAAGGAAGAGCTGCTGGTCGAGAAGAACAACCTCACCAAGATGTGGGTCCTGCGCCGTATTCTCATGCAGATGGGCACGGTCGATGCGATGGAATTCCTTCTCGACAAGATGAAGGATTCGAAGACCAACGAAGATTTCTTCGCCACGATGAACCAGTAAAGGAAAAGGGGGCCGATCGGCCCCCTTTTTTGTTGGTAGCGATCGCTTCACATCTTCTGAAGCTGCGCGCCCATCTGTTCCCATACCTTGTTGATCGCCTTCAGCGGGCGGACCATGACCTTGAAATCGATGATCCGGCCTTCCAGGTCGAAGCGGATCATGTCGATGCCATTGATCTTGATCCCGTCGAGTTCGTTGACGAATTCGAGCACCACGTTCTCGCCATCGACGATCTCGCGCACATAGGCGAAGCTCTCGTTGCCGAGCACTTCACCGGCGGCGAGCAGATATTTCATCACGATCTCGCGCCCGGCCTGCGGCGTGTGCACCACCGGCGAATGGAACACCGCGTCGGGGTGGATCAGCTCTTCCAGCAGCGCCGGATCGCCGCTCTGCATGTAGCGGTGCCATGCACCCAGGCCCAGTTGCATCGTCCTTCTCCCTCTCCCTTGCATAAGCGACTGCGGGGACGCGTGCGCCCCCGCAGCCGTCCGTGTCGTCGTTACTTGAGATGCGCCGCCAGGAACGCCTCAGTGCGGCTGTCCGCCAGTTGCGCACCGGCTTCATCGCGGCGGTTGCCCAGCTCTGCGGCAAAGCCGTGGTCGAGTCCCTCGTAGTCGTGCAGCGTCACCTTCGGGTGCGCGTCCAACCCGTCGTGGATCGCCTTCTGCGCTTCCGGGCCGACGAAGTGGTCGGCGGTCGGGATGTGCAACAGGAGCGGGTTGGCGATCGCATGTGCTTCACCCAGCATCTGGTCGATCATTACGCCATAGTAGCCGACCGAGGCGTCGATGTCGGTGCGCGCAGCCGCCATGTAGGCGAGCCGGCCGCCAAGGCAGAATCCGACGAGGCCGACCTTGTCGACCGCTTGTTCATGGCGCAGCCAGCGGATCGCCGCCTCGATGTCCTTCACGCCATCGTCGGCGTCGTACTGCTGGAAATAACCGAACGCTTCCTGCATCTGCTCGGGCACATCCGGGCTCAGCTCCACGCCGGGGGCGAAGCGCCAGAAAATGTCCGGAGCGAGCGCGACATAGCCCTTGTTGGCCCAGTTTTCGCACTTCTGCCGGATGCCTTCGTTTACACCGAAGATTTCGGGCACCACGATGATCGCGGCTTCGCTCTGGCCCTCGGGCCGTGCGACGTAGACGGGAATCTCGCCCTCGCCGTGGAATTCGGGAATGGTCGTCTTCTCACCCATGGTCTTCATCCTGATTGCGTCATGCGTTGGTCGAACGCGAGCTTGGCCGCGCCGATGGACTTTGCCAAGCGCAAGTGACAGTCTTGCAAGGTCTTGAAACCCACTAGGGTTTCGAGGCGGTGATGGAGAGAAGCGCGCGATGAAAGTGAATGTCGAAATCGACTGCACCCCCGAAGAGGCGCGCCGCTTCCTCGGCCTGCCCGACGTGTCCAAGGCCAACGACGTATATGTCGATGCCATCGCCAACGCGATGAAAGGGGTCACCTCGATGGACCAGCTTTCGGGCATGGCCAAGCAGCTGGCACCAATGGGCGAGATCGGGATGAACCTGTTCAGGCAGTTCATGGAGCAAGGCGCGGGCGCGGCGATGGCCGGGTTCAAGGCGGCCAACCCGAAGAAGGATTGAGCCCGGGCGCGCCCGCTCGTAGGACGGCGGGCGACATGGCCATCGACACGATCTTCGCGCTGTCCTCGGGCGCACCGCCGGCTGCCATTGCCGTCGTCCGCATCAGCGGGCCTGCTGCCGCTAACGCACTCGTCGCGCTGGCTGGGCGCCTTCCGCACCCACGCCGTGCTAGCCTTGCCGTGCTGACCGACCCACAAAGCGGCGAGCTGCTGGATCACACGCTGGTGCTGTGGCTGCCTGGCCCCGCCACGGCGACCGGTGAGGACAGTGTCGAGCTTCACCTGCATGGCGGCCGCGCTGTGGTGGCGGCGGTGGAGGCCGCACTAGCCCGTATACCTGACTTGCGGCGCGCCGAGCCGGGCGAATTTACCCGCCGCGCCTTCGCCAACGGCCGCATTGATCTGGCCGAGGCGGAGGGCCTTGCCGACTTGCTCTCGGCCGAGACCGAACTGCAGCGTCGTGCGGCCCAGGCCATGGCCTCGGGCGTGCTGTCGCGTGCAGTAAACGATTGGCGAACAAGTCTTCTCTCGCTCTCGGCGCAGCTCGAGGCAGCGCTGGACTTCAGCGACGAGGACGATGTCGGCGATGGCATCGGGGCCCTGCCGGAAGGTTTTGCTGCAGGTTGCACCGCGCTGGCCAGCGAGATCGGCGCATGGCTTTCGCGCCCGCGCGCCGAACCCTTGCGCGAAGGCTTCCGCGTCGTACTCGCCGGGCCGCCCAATGCGGGCAAGTCCACCTTGTTCAACGCGCTGGTCGAAGCCGAGGCGGCGATCACCGCGCCCCAAGCGGGCACCACGCGCGATGTTCTGACCCGCAGCGTTGCACTCGATGGCGTCCCTTTCACTTTCGCCGACACCGCCGGCCTGCGCGACGATGGCGCAGGCGAGATCGAGCGGATCGGCATCGCGCGTGCGCTGGCCGAGGCGGCAAGCGCCGACCTGGTCTTGTGGCTGGGGCCCGAGGGCGAGGGGCCACAAGGTGCGCCGCTGTGGGAGATCGAGGCACAGGCCGACCGGGATGACACTTCGGCCAAGTCAGCGCCGGTGTGCCGCGTTTCGGCTTTGACCGGACAGGGCCTTGCCGCGTTGCGGAATGCTCTGGTTGCCCATGCGCGTTCCGCGCTGCCCAAGCCCGGCGAGGCGGCGCTCAATACGCGCCAGCATCGGCTGCTGTCCGATGTGGCCGCTGCGGTCTTGCTGGCGCCCGACGAGCGCGACCCGCTGCTTGCCGCGGAGCAGCTGCGGCTCGCACGGCGGGCGCTCGACGCGCTTGTCGGCCGCACCGGCACCGAAGACATGCTCGACGCGCTGTTCGGGCGCTTCTGCATCGGCAAATGAAAACGCCCCCCGACAAGTCGGGGGGCGCATCAGGATCGCAAACGATGTTCCACGTGGAACATCGCGACGATCTGGATCAGGGCTTCGGCTTCACCAGATCCGAATCGGCGTTCGGACTTGCCATGTACTTCACGCCCGCCTTGCCTTCAGGCGGCATCGTTCCCGATGGGATCGCGGCGATGGCCGCAGCGGGCTTGGCGCCCGGCGCGCTCACGCGCCAGATCACCCCGCCGGTATCGTCGCTGACCAGCAGCGCCCCGTCTTGGGCAAAGGCGACCCAGGTCGGTCGTCCCTTAGCCTTGCCGTCGGCCGTCAGGAAGCCGGTCAGCACCGGTATCGGCTGGTTGGGCAGGACATTGCCGCGATCGTCGAAGCCCACGAAGATGACGTCATAACCCGACAGCGGCTTACGGTTCCACGAGCCATGCCGTGCAATGAAGGCGCCGCTGGCGAACTGCGCTCCCATCACGTTGCCGCCGCGCGAGAACGCCAAGCCAAGCGGGGCAGTGTGGGCGCCCAGCGCGTAGTCGGGCTTGCGCACGTACTCCAACATGTAGTCGGGCATCGGCTCCTTCACGCGCCAATCGATGTTCTTCTTCCAATAGGCCCAGGGCCAACCGAACGTCGCGCCGAGCGGCACGCTGGCGAGATAATCGGGCACGAGGTCCGATCCGAGCATGTCGCGTTCGTTGACCACGGTCCACAGCTCGCCCGTGCGGGGATTGAAATCGAGCCCGTTAGGGTTGCGCAAGCCAGAGGCGTATTCGCGCTCGCTCTTCTTGGCGAAGTCGTACTCGTGAATCGCGGCGCGGCCGCGCTCCTGGTCGACGCCATTCTCGGCAATGTTCGAAGACGATCCCACCGTAACGTAAAGCTTCTGGCCATCGGGCGTCAGCGCCATGTTGCGCACCCAGTGCATCCCGCCTGCGGGCAGGTCCATCAGCTTTTCAGGCTTGCCCTGCAGCGATATCTGCCCGGCTACGAATGGCCAGGAAACTACCGCGTCGTTGTTGGCGACATAGAGGCGCCCTTCGCGAATGACCATGCCGAACGGCGAGTTGAGCGCTGGGTTCTCCATCACGATTTTCTGCTCGGCCTTGCCGTCGTGATTGGCATCGCGAAGGATCACGATCTTGTTGGGGGAGGGATCTCCCGCGCCGACCGTCTTGAACAGATAGTTCATCACCAGACCGGTCAGGCCGCCCGGACCGCGCGATGGCGGCGCATTGGTCTCGGCGACGAGCACGTCGCCGTTGGCCAGCACCACGACGCTGCGCGGATGGTCGAGCCCATCGGCAAAGCGCGTCACGACTAGCCCCTTGCCGGCCACCGGTGTTTCGTTGGCGCCCCAGCCGATCGGCTTGGCAAGGCCCAGAGTCGGGAAGGTCTGCGGGTCCGGCTCGGCCAGCTTGGGCTTGGGCCCGGTGGTGTCCGCCAGGGAATACTCTGCGGGACTGCCCCGAAGGACCCAGGCGACGAACAGGCCCAGCGCCACGAAGATGACGAGCAGGCCGAGGATGATCTTGCGGAAACGTGTCATAGCTTAGAACCTAGGAGCAGACGGGAAGCAATTCCACTGCGATCTCTGCTTCGGTCCATCGCCCTTCTCGGGCAGCCAATGCTCCACGTGGAACATATCGCCGCTTTGACCTGCCGAGCGACTTCGCGTATTCGGCCGCCATGCACCAGTTCGACATCATTGTTGTCGGCGGCGGGCACGCCGGCGTCGAGGCTGCGGCTGTCGCCGCACGGATGGGCGCGAGCACCGCGCTGGTGAGCTTCGATCCGGACACGATCGGGGCCATGAGCTGCAACCCGGCGATCGGCGGCCTCGGCAAGGGCCACCTCGTGCGCGAGGTCGATGCCTTCGACGGTTTGATCGCGCGTGCGGCCGATGCCGCCGCGATCCATTACCGCATGCTCAACCGCAGCAAGGGCAGTGCAGTGCAGGGGCCGCGCGTCCAGGCGGACCGCAAGTTGTTCAAGGCTGCGATCCAGACGATGATCGCAGCGCAGGGCGGTCTGACCGTGGTCGCGGGCGAAGTGGCTGCATTGCGGCTAGAAGGCGGCCGTGTGGTCGGTGCCGATCTCGCCGATGGCACGGCGCTCGCGGCCCGCGCGGTGGTGCTGTGTACCGGAACGTTTCTTGGCGGGCGGCTGTTTCGTGGGCAAGAGCGCATGGAGGGAGGGCGCATCGGCGAAAGCGCGGCGCACAGCCTTGCCGTTCAGTTGCGAGGGGCAGACCTGCCGATGGCGCGCCTCAAGACGGGAACGCCGCCGCGACTCGATGGTCGCACCGTTGATTGGGCGCGCCTGCCCGAACAGGAGAGCGACGTCGATCCGTGGACGATGTCGCCGCTGACCCGGTCGCGAACCGTGCCCCAGGTGTTCTGCGCGATTGCCCGCACCAACCACCGCACACACGATATCATTCGCGCTGGGCTCGATCGCTCGCCGCTGTTCACCGGCGCAATCGGCGCACAGGGGCCGCGCTACTGCCCGTCGATCGAGGACAAGATACATCGCTTCGGCGATCGCGACGGCCACCAGGTGTTTCTCGAGCCCGAAGGTCTGGATGACGCGACGATCTATCCAAACGGTGTTTCCACGTCGCTGCCCACCGATGTGCAATGGGCGATGATGCGCAGCATCGAAGGGCTTGAACGGGTCGAGATCACCGTGCCGGGCTACGCGGTCGAATACGATCACATAGACCCGCGAGCGCTCGATCGCGGGCTTCAGGTCAAGGCGATCCCGGGTCTCTATTGCGCCGGGCAGATCAACGGGACCACCGGCTATGAAGAGGCGGCGGCACAAGGGCTTGTCGCCGGGATGCATGCTGCGGCTGCCGCGCTGGGACGCGAAGGACCCGCGCTCGATCGCGCCAATTCCTACATGGCGGTTATGATCGACGATCTCACTCTGCATGGCGTCAGCGAACCTTACCGCATGCTCACCGCGCGCGCCGAATATCGCTTGCGGCTGCGGGCGAACAATGCCGCCACCCGGCTGACGCCGCTGGCGCTTGATCTCGGGTGCGTGGGGGCGGAGCGTCGGCAGTGGTGGCAGGCGCGCCAGCAGTCGCGCGACGAACTCGAAGCGCTGCTGGAGAAGGTGGTCAGTCCCAGCGAGATGGCGCGCGCAGGCATATCGGTGCGCGCCGACGGTGCGCGCCGATCGCTGATGGAATGGCTGCGCTTTCCCGAGGTCTCGCTCGATGGCTTGCAGCCATGGTTGGGAGAGGGAGAGTTCGATTCGCTCCTCGTCGAAGAGGTTGAAGAGGACGCGGCCTATGCGCCTTATCTCGGGCGGCAGGATGCGGAGCTGCGTGACTTACGCGCCAGCGATGCGGTGCCGCTTGGCACGGGCTTCCCCTATGGCGAAGTGCCCGGGCTATCGCGCGAGATGGTCGAACGGCTGGAGCGCGCGCAGCCGGACACGCTGGCGTCGGCCGGCAGGCTTGCCGGTATCACGCCGGCCGCGCTCGCCAGTCTTCTGGTTCACGCTCGGCGGCGGCAGGCGGCATGACGGTGATCGCGAACGAGGGCGAGGCGCAGGCTTGGTTGCGTGATGTGCTGGGCGTCGATGCTGCTGCGATGAAGCGGCTGGCGCGATTGGCAACTTTGCTGGCCGAAGAGAACGAACGCCAGAACTTGGTCGCCAAGGGGACATTGCCGCACTTCTGGCAACGGCATGTCGTGGATAGCGCGCAGCTGCTAGGCATTGTTCCACGTGGAACAATGCCGCAAGGGGCGTGGCTCGATCTGGGGACGGGTGCAGGTTTTCCAGGTCTGGCCATTGCCGCGCTGGAGCCGGCGCGCGCGGTGACGCTGGTGGATTCGCGCCGCTTGCGCACCGAATGGCTTGCGCGTGCTGCATCACAGCTCGGATTGCAGAACGTCACCGTCGTGCTGTCGCGCGTGGAGGATCTGCCCACGCAACTTTATTCGGTCATCTCGGCGCGCGCGTTCGCTCCGCTCGACAAGCTCCTGCACCTTTCCGCCCGCTTTTCCACACCGGAGACGCTTTGGCTGTTGCCGAAGGGGGCCAAGGCCGCGCATGAAGTCGAAGAGCTTCCCGCATCCTGGAATCACATGTTCCACGTGGAACAATCGCTCACCGACCCGCAAGCCGGCGTGATTGTCGGAACGCTCGTCGGACAGGACCGGGCCAAGACCAAATCTTCCATGCGTCACACGCGTGACCTTGGAGAAGTTCGAGGCGCCAAGCGATGATCACGATTGCCGTCGCCAACCAGAAAGGCGGAGTGGGCAAGACCACGACCGCGATCAACATCGCCACCGCGCTTGCAGCAACCGGGTGGAAGGTGCTGATGATTGACCTTGACCCGCAGGGCAATGCCTCGACCGGGATCGGCGTCGGTGCAGCGGAGCGCGAGTATTCGTCCTACGACTTGCTCATCGACCAGGCCAGCATCGCTTCCTGCGCGGTTCCCACGCGCATTCCGGGGCTCGACGTCGTTCCGGCAACGGTCGATCTGTCTGGCGCCGAAGTCGAGTTGGTCAGCGTCGACAACCGCACCGGGCGCCTGCGTTCGGCGATCGCTGCGGATGCAGGACATGACATTTGCCTGATCGATTGTCCGCCCTCGCTCGGTCTGCTGACGCTCAATGCTCTGACGGCGGCCGATGCGCTGCTGGTGCCGCTTCAGTGCGAGTTCTTCGCACTGGAAGGGCTCAGCCAGCTGCTTCAGACCGTCGAGCGCGTGCAAGAACGGTTCAATCCGGATCTTGGCATCCTGGGCATCGTGCTGACGATGTACGACCGTCGCAACCGCCTGACCGACCAGGTGGCCGAAGACGTACGGTCTTGCCTCCACGATCTGGTGTTCGAATCGGTCATTCCCCGCAATGTACGCCTTTCCGAAGCGCCGAGCCACGGCTTGCCGGCACTGATCTACGACCACGCCTGCGCCGGATCGCAGGCCTACATGAAGCTGGCGCGAGAGCTGATCGGTCGCCTGCCCGAACGGAGAAAGGCTGCATGAGCGGCGATGAAAGCACGGTGAAGGCCGCAGTCCCGAAGCGTGCGGCGCTGGGGCGCGGGCTTGGTGCCCTGCTTGGCGAGACTCGACGCGAGGAGTCGCTGGTCCGCAGCGCGACCTCCGGACCTGTAACCGGAAGTGAAGGGCCAGCCAACGGCATCGCCCTGCTGCCCATTGCCCAGATCGAGCCGCATCCCGATCAGCCGCGTCGCCATTTCGATGAAGAGGCGCTCGAGGACCTGGCGCGCTCGATCGCCGCGCGGGGCGTGATCCAGCCTGTGATCGTGCGACCCCTGGGCGGCAACCGCTACCAACTGGTGGCGGGCGAGCGTCGCTGGCGGGCGTCGCAGCGGGCCCGGGTGCACGAAATCCCGGCCATTGTCCGCCAGCTGGACGAACGTGACGTGACCGCGCTGGCTCTGATCGAAAACCTGCAGCGCGAGGACCTCAATCCGGTGGAGGAGGCGCGTGCATACCAGCGCCTGTCTGACAACGAGGGGCTGACGCAACAGGAGATCGCTACCTTCGTCGACAAGTCGCGCAGCCATGTCGCCAACCTGATGCGTCTGCTCGCTCTTCCTGACGAGGTGCTTGCGCTGGTGGAGCGAGACCAGCTGTCGATGGGACACGCCAAGGCACTTGCCGCGCTGCCCGATCCCCTGCCGATCGCGCGCGAAGTCGTTGCCAAGGGGCTGTCGGTGCGCGAGGCCGAGAAGCTGGCGAAGCGCGCTGGGCGCCCGGATTCGGCTCCGCGCAAGGCGCGCGCGACGCGGGATTCGTCTTTTTCTGCAGACATCGCCGCCGTCGAGCAGCACCTGCAGGAGATCCTAGGGCTTAAGGTCAGCATCCAGGCCGATGCCGATCCGAGTTCGGGTTTGGTCACGATCCGCTACAAGACGCTCGACCAGCTGGACCTCGTCTGCCAGCGGTTGTCGGGTGGGGTCATCTAATCGCATTCCCCAAGAGGCACTTAATCGAGTGATTAAATTGCGTTGACCCCGCGTTTTGGGGCGCGTATCCGACTATCAGAAGAGATAACCGGAGAGCCTGCGCCATGTCGCTCGATCTGATTCCGCGTACTGCCTACAACGAAGACCACGAAGCGTTCCGCCAGACCGTCCGGCGCTTCATGGAAACCGAGATCGCGCCCAATGCCAGCAAGTGGGCGGACGAAGGCCTTGTCCCAAAGTCCGTCTGGCCGAAGGCGGGCGAGCTTGGCCTGCTGTGCCCGACCGTGCCCGAGGCTTACGGCGGGCTGGGTCTCGATTTCGGCTACAACGCGATCATCGACGAAGAAGGCGCCTATTACGGCGGCGCATCGACCGGCTTTTCGCTGCAGTCGGATATCGTTGCCAACTATCTGATCTCCTACGGGTCCGAAGAGCAGAAGCAGAAGTGGCTGCCGAAGATGGTTTCGGGTGAGGTGGTCACTGCCATCGCCATGACCGAACCCGGCACCGGTTCTGACCTTCAGGGCATGCGCACGACCGCGAAGAAGGACGGTAACCATTACGTGATCAACGGGTCGAAGACCTACATCACCAATGGCCAGAATGCCGACCTGATCCTCGTTTGCTGCAAGACCGACACCGAGATCGAGCCCAAGTGGAAAGGCGTTTCGATCGTTCTGGTCGAATCCGATCGCGAAGGTTTCCAGCGTGGTCGCAACCTCGACAAGATCGGCCAGGACGAGGCCGATACCTCGGAGCTGTTCTTCAACGATGTGCGCGTTCCGATCACCAACTGCCTTGGTGAAGAGGGCAAGGGCTTCATCTATCTGATGAGCGAACTGCCGCAGGAGCGCCTGTCGATCGCTGTCAGCGCGCAGGCTGCTGCACAGAAGGCGTTCGACGATACCGTCGCCTTCACGCGTGATCGCAAGGCGTTCGGCAAGCCGATCCTCGACTTCCAGAACACCCGCTTCACTCTGGCTGACATCAAGGCGAAGCTGCAGGTGGGCTGGGCGCACCTCGACTGGGCGCTCGCCCGGCACCTCAAGAAGGAACTGACCCCGGAAGAGGGCGCTGCGGCCAAGCTGTGGCACACCGAACTGCAGTGGGAAGTCATGGACAAGTGCCTGCAGCTGCACGGCGGCGCCGGCTACATGAACGAATATGCCATCGCGCGCAGTTGGCGCGCCGCGCGTGTCACCCGCATCTTCGGCGGCACGAACGAAATCATGAAGGAACTCATCGGCCGCAAGCTGTAAGGCTTGCCCGATTGCAGATGGCAAAAAGGCCCCGCGGGTTATGCCTGCGGGGCCTTTTTCGTAGGTTGCCAGCTCATCTTGCAGTTCAGATGCGATCGGCGAGGATGGCTGCCAGCGCTTCGATCCCGGCCGCGTCGGCATCATCGAAGCGCGCCGGCGATGGGCTGTCGAGATCGATCACGGCAACCACGGCGCCGTTGCGCAACACTGGCACGACCAGTTCCGACCGGCTTGCGGCATCACAGGCGATATGGCCCGGGAAGGCGTGCACATCGGGCACCAGCTGCGCTTGGCCACTGGCCGCCGCCGCGCCGCATACACCCTTGCCGACCGCGATGCGGATGCAGGCCGGCTTGCCGATGAAGGGGCCGAGCACCAGTTCGCCGCCGACCATGCGGTAAAAGCCGGCCCAATTCAGATCGGGCAGGAATTCGGCCAGCAGAGCGGCGACGTTGGCCATGTTGGCAACCCCGTCGCTTTCGCCTTCGGTGAGCGCCCGCGCGGCTGCGACAAGATCGTTGTAGAGATCGGCCTTCGGCTGACCGTCCACCGGTTTGAAATCGTACATGCCTGGTCCTGTAGCGGAAACTGGAGTTGCGTGGCGCAACTTGGGAAATCAGACGGCGCGTCCGGCGCGTCCGGCGAGTTCGTTGACGTATTGCCACGCAACACGGCCCGACCGCCCGCCGCGACGCTTGCACCATTCGAGGGCATCGCCTTCATTCCAGGCGAGATCGAGATGCGCGGCATACCCGGCGATGATCGCGAGATAATCGTCCTGAGAACAGGCGTGAAAGCCGAGACTGAGCCCGAACCGGTCAGCCAGCGCCAGCTTGTCGTCGACCACATCACGCGGATTGATCGGGTCGTCCTGTTCGGCGGCATGGCGTTCGACGATCGCACGGCGGTTCGACGTCACCGCGAGGCGAACATTGGCAGGGCGCGCTTCTACACCGCCTTCCAGCCACGAACGGAGCTTGCGCGACCCGTCGGTATCGCCGGAATCGAACCCGAGATCGTCGATGAAGACAAGGAACTGGCGGGCAACGCCGCGCAATTCGGCGAACAGGTGCGTCAGGCCGGCATCGGGTGCGGCCTGGACCAGCGCCACCGAACCGGGAGCGGCTTCCTGCGCCGCACGCACCGCAGCGCGCAGCAAGGCCGACTTGCCCATGCCCCGCGAACCCCACAGCAGCATGTCATGCGCGGCGTGGCCTTGGGCCAAGCGGCGGACGTTTTCGACCACCGCTGCCTTCTGCTTGTCGATGCCGCGCATGACATCGAGCGACGGGGCCTCCAGAACCGCGACCGGACGCGCCTTTGCACCATCCCAGACGTAGGCCGGGTGGGCGCACCAGTCGATCGGCGGTGGCGGGGAGGGGACCATCCGATCCAGCGCATCGGCAATGCGCTCGAGAAGTCGTTCCACCGCCATCAGCCGACGAGCGCTGCGCTATCGAGTTCGTAGAGCAGTTCCTCGCCCGCCATGGCTGCCGCGCCGAGGCCGCGTGCTTCGGGGGCAATGGTCCGGTTGAAGAACTTGGTCACTGCGGTCTTCGCCGGATTGTTGCTGTGGCGGGTCTGTCGCGCCAGTTGCCAGCCAGCGACGGCAACGGCGCACATGGTCAGGAAGGGGACCGATCCGCCAAGCTTGTCGTCGAGCGAAGCGGTGGTGGTCATCCACTGTCCGATTGCGGCAGCGTCCTTCGCCAGCGCGGCGACTTCAGGAACGTCCTCCATCTCGGCCGCGATGTCGCCGAGCAGTGCCTGAAGCACGCCGCCGTTCTCGAATCCCAGCTTGCGCGTCACCAGGTCGGCCGCCTGGATGCCGTTGGTGCCTTCGTAGATCGGCGCGATGCGCGCGTCGCGATAATGTTGCGCGGCGCCGGTTTCCTCCACGAAGCCCATGCCGCCGTGGACCTGCACGCCAAGGCTGGCGACTTCGCAGCCGACATCGGTGCCCCATGCCTTGAGCAGCGGCACGAGCAGCTCCGCGCGCCTCGCCGCGGCTTCATCGCCCAGCGCGCCGCGATCGACCTGGCCCGCCGTGTAGTAGAGCAGGGCGCGCGCGCCTTCGGTCAGCGCACGCATGCGCAGGATCATGCGGCGCACGTCGGGATGCTCGATGATCGCCACCGGAGTCTTGTCGGTGCTGCTGGCCCGGGCAGACTGGATGCGGTCGCGCGCATAGGCTGCGGCCTGCTGCAGAGCGCGCTCCGCGATCTGTACGCCCTGACTGCCGACATTGATGCGCGCGGAGTTCATCATCGTGAACATTGCCGCGAGCCCGCCATTTTCCCGCCCGACCATCTCGCCGATACATTCGCCATTGTCGCCATAGGACATGACGCAAGTGGGCGAGACATTGATGCCGAGCTTGTGCTCGATCGATACGCAGCGCACGTCGTTGGCTTCGCCGAGCGAGCCATCTTCGTTCACGTGGATCTTCGGCACGATGAACAACGAAATGCCCCGCGAACCCGCAGGTGCGCCGGGGGTGCGTGCCAGGACCAGGTGGATGATGTTCTCGGCCGCGTCATGCTCGCCGAACGTGATGTAGATCTTGGTGCCGGCGATGCGATACTTTCCGGCGTGCGGGCCATCGGTGATCGGCGTGGCGGTGGTGCGCAGCGCGCCGACATCGGAGCCGGCCTGCGGTTCGGTCAGGTTCATCGTACCTGACCATTCGCCCGAAACGAGCATGGGCAGATACAGCGCCTTCTGCGCTTCGCTGCCGTGATGGTGGAGCGCCTCGATGGCGCCGACCGTCAACATCGGCAGGAGCGTGAAACCCATGTTGGCAGCGCCCAGCGTTTCAAGGACGCAGGTTGCAAGCGTGAAGGGCAACCCTTGGCCACCGAATTCTTCGGGGCCGGCGATCGAATTCCAGCCCTGTTCGACAAATGCCTGATAGGCCGCGCGATAGCCATCCGGGAGGGTGACGACGCCGTCCGCCCATTTCGCGCCGGCGGTATCCCCGATTCGATTGAGCGGTGCCCATTCGCCCGCTGCAAACGCGCCGATGCCCTCGACGATGGCCTCGACCGTGTCGGATGTAGCGGCGCCGTAGCGTTCGTGAGCGGCAAGCTCCTCGATCCCGGCACTTACCTTGATGGCCAGAAGCTGATCGGCGGTGGGCGGCGTGAAATCCATGCTTGTTTTCCTTGGCAGCGCTGCAGGGGCGCTATAGCGCCAAGCCATGGTTGCGACAAAGCCTCCCGTTCGGGTTCGGGCCGACGAATCCGGCATCGCCGCTGCGGCCGAGGTGATCGCGCGTGGCGGCACCGTCGCCGTTCCGACGGAAACGGTCTACGGACTTGCCGCGCGTGCCGACAGCGCCGACGCGGTGGCCGGCATCTACCGGGCGAAGGGGCGGCCAGACTTCAATCCCCTGATCGTCCACGTGCCCGACGTGGCGGCGGCCGAGCAACTGGCGACGTTCGATGCGCGGGCGCGCCTGCTTGCCGAAGCATTCTGGCCCGGCGCCCTGACGATGGTGCTGCCCCGCCGGGGCGATGCCGTGCTGGCTGCGGCGGTCAGTGCCGGCCTGCCGACGGTCGCACTGCGCTGCCCGGCGCATGGCGCGATGCAGGCCTTGCTTCGTGTCACCGGCCTTGCTCTGGCGGCGCCGTCCGCCAATCGCAGCGGTGGCGTCAGTCCGACGACCGCCGATCATGTCGCGGCCTCGCTCGGCGGGCGCGTCGATCTGATCATCGACGGCGGAGCGACCGAGCAGGGGCTCGAATCGACCATCGTCGGCCTGCGGGATGACGGGACCTGGGCGGTTCTGCGCCCCGGCCCGATCACCGCCGATGCCATCGCCAGGGTTCTGGGCGACGCTGTTGAGGCAATGACGTCAGACGCGCGCGGGATCGAGGCGCCGGGGCAACTCGCCAGCCACTATGCGCCGGGAAAGCCCGTGCGGCTCGGTGCGCAAGTGGCGGAGCCGGGTGAATTTCACATCGGGTTCGGAGCTGTGGCCGGCGACATTTCGCTATCAACTAGTGGTGATCTCGCCGAAGCGGCGGCGCGGCTCTATGCCTGTTTGCATGCTGCGGCCGATGCGGAAGACGCGCGGATTGCCGTGGCGCCGATCCCCGAGCAGGGCATCGGCATCGCGATCAACGACCGCCTGCGCCGCGCCGCGGCCTGAGGCTAACGACCTTCGTAGGGGATGGAAGCGCGCATGGCGTCCATCCGGCCATAGATCGACCGCGCCGCCTCGCAGGCATCCTCGTTGCCGCGTTCGCAATCATGGCGGGCACGATCATAATCGCGCGAAAGCCTGCCGTACTGCTCTTCCCGACGCCGAATCTCGCGGCCGCGCTTCTCGTCCCGCTCGGATTGGCTGACGGTGAGCTTGTCGTAGACGTCAGCTGTCGTGTCCACCGCGCGCGCGCCGGCGCGGACTGGCATCGTGGCCAAATCGAAGGCGCTCTTGGCCACGCAACCGGACAATATGGCGGCGCTTGAAACGAGGATGGGGCGGAAGAAGTGTTTGATCGACATGGGTTGTCTCCCTGGCATCAGGGTCCCATGGCCGCCCGGCCATTGCAAGGATGACCGGGCTCGAAACGGCGCGGAAATGACGGTTCAGGGTTCGCAGACGAGCCGGCCCGAGCCCATGGACGATACTTTGCAGGTGGCTCGGCCTTTCACGCGGACTTCGCCCGATCCCATGATGTTGGCCTTGACCTCACCATCCGAGGCGAAGCGGGTGCTGCCCGAGCCTGCTACGTCGATCTTGGCCGATTGCACGACCAGACCATCGAGTTCGGCATTACCGCTGCCGGCGATGGTCATCTCGAGCTTCCCGGTGTTGCCCGCGCCGCGAAGCTTGCCTGAGCCCACCACATCCACCTTGAGTTCCTTTGCGGTGATGCCCGCAGCGGCGATCGTGCCCGATCCCGCGATCGTCAGCTTCGCCGTTTCGCCTTCCAGCCCATCTATGTCGATCTGGCCGGAGCCCGCGAGGACCAGTTCCCGGGCTGCGGGGACGGTGACGTTGACGGTGGCGATGCCTTCGTCGCTGTCGCTGCTCTTCCACGAATCGCGCGCGATGCCGAGCTTGCCGTCCTTGAGGGTGAAGCGCAGCTTGTCCTTGATCGGCTGTTCCCCGTCGACAGTGATGGCGAGGCGATCGCCACGCGTGACGTGGACCTTGTCGGGGCCAAGCAGGGTGATTTCATCGGGAGCCTTGCCCGAAAGATCGAGCTGGGCAAGGGGCACACCCTTCGCACCATCGATGGTGACGCTGGCTGCGTCGCAACCCGAAAGCGCGGCGGCGAGCCCGACGAAGGCGACGCCCGCAAGCGTCTTGGCGAAGTCCTTGAGCATGACGATACTCTCCCACTTGGTGTGTTGCTGATCTAACGCACCTTGGCAGGACATGCCATGTCGTTCGCCGTTGCAGTTCAGCCGTCGGTGGAACGAGAAAGGCCGCCGGTTCGCACCGGCGGCCTTTGCTTTCGCGCGTGGCGGAAACAGTCAGACTGCTTCGTAGTACTTCGGCGCGTGCTCGTTGAGGATCGCGAGGATCTTCTTGAGCGCGGCCGGCTCGTCGGTCTTCTCCATCGCCGCCAGTTCGCGGGCGAGACGCGACGAAGCCGCTTCGAAGATCTGGCGTTCCGAGTAGGACTGCTCCGGCTGATCATCGGCGCGGAACAGGTCGCGTGTGACTTCAGCAATCGATACGAGATCGCCCGAGTTGATCTTCGCTTCGTATTCCTGTGCGCGGCGCGACCACATGGTGCGCTTGACCTTGGGCTTGCCCTTGAGCGTGTCGAGCGCTTCGCGCAGCGTCTTGTCCGACGACAGCTTGCGCATGCCGATCGCTTCGACCTTGTTGACGGGCACGCGGAGCGTCATGCGCTCCTTTTCGAACCGGAGCACATAAAGCTCCAGCTTCATTCCAGCGATTTCTTCTTGCTGCAGTTCGACCACCCGGCCGACACCATGCTTCGGATAGACGACGTAATCCCCAACATCGAAGGCAAGAGCCTTGGCTGCCATTGCTTATCCTTTCGACGCAGGCAGGAGAAAAGGCGACGTCGGATGGATCACCCATCCTCCAGCACAAGGTCCGGGCCCTTTGGGGAAGAGGTCCGGCAAACGACCGTCAACTTTTTCGGTCGGCGATCCCTTTGCGATACGTTTGCCGCCTGTCCTGCCTTTTCGTGGTGAAAAGGCGCTGGAACGAGCATTGCCCCGCCCAGCGCGTGCACCGTATATAGCACCGCTGTAATAAAATTGCCAGACCCAGACGCGTTAAATCGCCGTCATCCTGCGGGAAAGGCCGCGGGATCCCGCCAATACGACTGGCAGACGCGCGATGCGAGCATCACGATGCCGTTGAACCGCCGGCACAAGCGATCAGCGAATCACCGATCGCGTGCGGTTCAATGGCGCAGGCGGTCAGTCGCCTTCGCCGGGTTCGGCCGAGAAGTACTTGTCGAACTTGCCTTCTTCGCCCTTGTGCTCGTCGGCGTCCGCCGGGGCGTCCTTCTTGGCGGTGATGTTGGGCCATTCGGCCGAGTACTTGGCGTTCAGCTCAAGCCACTGCTCCAGCCCGGATTCGGTATCGGGCAGGATGGCTTCGGCCGGGCATTCAGGTTCGCACACGCCGCAGTCGATACATTCGCTGGGATTGATCACCAGCATGTTCTCGCCCTCGTAGAAGCAATCGACGGGGCAAACTTCGACGCAATCCATGAACTTGCAGCGGATGCAGGCGTCGGTGACGACATAGGTCATGGCGGTGATTTTCCCTCAGGCGTTGATCGTTTCCCGTCGTGCTAGAGGCGTTTGGCGGCGGGCGTCAAGCGTCCGTTGGGACTGTCGCGGGTATGGCCGGTTCGATTTGGCGATAACATGCTTGTGCTTCGGGCGCGGGGCCGCGCCGGGTAGGCAGGGCCACGACCTCGATCACCTGCACGCCGGTGACCGTGGGAAGCACCAGAACGTCGCCGGGGCGGACGGCCGCACTCGGCCGCTCGATCCGCCGACCGTTCAGACGAATGTGCCCTTCGAGAGCCCAGTCGTGGGCGTGGGTGCGCGTCGATGCAAGCCGCAGGAACCAGAGCAGCTTGTCGATCCGCATCAGCGGATCAGCTCGGCAAGCGCGGCAAATGCGCCATTGCCGGCCACTACGGACGGTCTGGCTGTCTCTGCTGGCCGTGGACGCGGGGGCCGCCAGTCCCACAAAGGGGGCGAGGGGGGGCCGAAAGCACCTTCCCCCAAGGCCCGCCCGGTGGCTACACGGAAACCCGCCTGACGCAGCAGCAAGGCGTAACTTGCTGTAGAGAGGCCCATGGAGCGGGCGAGCGCCGGATCGAGATAGTAGCGCTTTGCGCGCGCGCCCATGCGCGATCCGTGCGCCGCCTGGAGGAGCTTTTCCACCAGATCGACGCGTAGGGCCTGAACCCCGAAGCGGCGATATCCAAGCGGCGCAAGCTTCCCTGCGATTACTGGCGGCATGTCGGAAGGCACAGGCGGATGCGGCAGGCCGCGAACGTCTGCGGCCATCGCCCAGAGCGCGAGCGCGCGTGGTTTCAGGAAGGCAGGAACGAACAGGTCGAAGGTCCCGACGCGAATACCAAGCTTTCGCAGGCTCTCACGCTGCCCGGCATCGAGCCGCTCCAGCTTTGCTTCATCGCGTGGCAGGACTCCGCCTGCCTCGATCAGATGCAGCAGCAATGCCCGGAGGGCGGGCCCCGATTCGCAGGCTGATCCTGCCGCTTCCAGCTTGCGCAGCGGAGCGAGCGGGCTCGCGAGTTTACGGACGAGCCAATCGGAAAGAGCCCTCTCCACTTTGCCACGTGCGAGCGGAGGGAGCGCCGCGAGCGCAGGCTCCAGCGACAGCCTGGGGGTGAGCAGCGTCTTGCCGCGATCGAGCCGTGCCACCGTCTCCTCGTGCCAGCGGATGCGCCCGGCATCGAGATGGAGGGCTTTCGCCTGTTCCGCAGCGTCCAACCTTGCATCGCCAGCCAGAGCTTCGGCGCGCCGATCGAGGAGGGCCGGCAGGTGTCGTTCCGCCGCAGCGAGCAACAGCTTGCGATCGCTGGCGCGCGCAAGCGGATCGACGATAAACCGGAAGCCTTCGAGATGGCCGATCGGCTCGTCATCGACGAGCACGGTGCCTGCATCGGACAGTCGCACGGGCAGCAATCCCGCATCGCCGCCCACCTTGCGCATCAGCACCGTGGTTCGGCGATTGACAAAGCGTTCGGTCAAGCGACCATGCAGCGCGTCCGACAGGCGGGTTTCGACGGCGCGGGCCCGTGCGGCCATTTCGTCTCGCGCCAGCACCCAGTCCGGACGCTGCGCGATGTATGACCACGAGCGGATCGCCGCGATGCGGCCCTGCAATGTGTCGATATCGCCCGAAGGATTGTCGAGATGCGCGATCGCCTGAGCGACATAATCCGCCCCGAGGTACCCGCGCCGCAGATCCTGCCATAACCTGGCGACAAAGCGGGCATGCGTTTCCACGCCCTGCTGGCGAAAGTCCGGAAGCGAACACGCTTGCCAGAAGCGCTGGACCGATCCGCGCCCGCGGACTGTGTCGGCGATGTCCGGATCTTCGGCGAGGCGCTTCAGGACGGCGAGGTCAATGGCCTTGGGCGGGGTTGCGAGCTCGGGGCGAAAGGGCGGGCTTTCAAGATCCTCGATCAGGATCTTGAGAGAATCGAAGCGCGGCTCGGCCTCGCGCCAGAACAGCCGGGTCAGCGGGGGAAAGCGATGTTCCTCGATCGCGTATACTTCTTCGGGCGCGAATTCGGGATCGTGGCCGCCCATCCCGGCGAGCGCGCCGAATGTGCCGTCCTTGTGATGGCGCCCAGCACGTCCGGCGATCTGCGCCATTTCCGCCGTGGTGAGCCGGCGATGGCGGTGCCCGTCGTATTTAGAAAGTCCGGCGAAGGCGACATGATTGACGTCGAGGTTGAGGCCCATGCCGATGGCGTCGGTGGCGACGAGGTAATCGACTTCGCCCGACTGATACATTGCCACCTGCGCGTTGCGCGTCTGCGGGGACAGCGCGCCCATGACCACGGCCGCGCCGCCGCGAAAACGGCGCAGCATTTCCGCCATGGCATAGACCTGCTCGGCACTGAAGGCGACGATCGCGCTGCGTGGCGGGATGCGCGACAGCTTCTTGGGCTCGGTATGGGTGAGCGTGGAAAAGCGCGGCCTGGTGACGATCTCGGCCTCGGGGACCAAGGCCTTGACCATCGGTTCGAGCGTGGCCGAGCCGAGCAGCATCGTCTCCTCGCGTCCGCGCGTGTTCAGCAGGCGATCGGTAAAGACATGGCCGCGTTCCGGGTCTGCAGCGAGCTGCGCTTCATCGAGAGCGACGAAGGCAAGGTCGGGCCGGCTGGGCATGGCTTCCACCGTGCACAGATGCCAGCGGGCATTCTTCGGCTCGATCCGCTCCTCGCCAGTGATCAGGGCGACGTTCTGCGCGCCCTTGATCGCGCAGACCCGGTCATAGACTTCGCGGGCCAGAAGCCGCAGCGGGAAGCCGATCGCGCCCGAGGAATGCGCGCAGAGCCGTTCGATGGCGAGGTGGGTCTTGCCGGTGTTGGTAGGGCCGAGCACCGCCTTGACCGTCTTGCGGTCGCCTCGCGCATGCGGGTGCAGGGGGCCGGCCATGAAGAGAATGTGGCGAGCGTGGCGGGCACACGCAAGAAGGCGCCGGGATTTTATCCACGGCGCCTTCTGCTGAAATTACAATGTTACGTCTTGCCGGAATCAGCCGTCGTAGTCGGCGCCCAGCGAAGTGTTGCGCACCGGCGCCGCTGCCGTGATGCGCAGCGCCTCGGCCGATTGCGACAGCGAGCCGATTTCGTCGATCTCGTCATCGTCTTCCGGCAACACGCGCTGCAGCGACTGGATCAGGTTTTCCTTGAGCACGGTGGGGCGCACGGTCTCATCCGCGATCTCGCGCAGGGCGACCACGGGGTTCTTGTCGCGGTCCCGGTCGACGGTAAGTTCCGCGCCGCCCGAAATCGCGCGTGCGCGCTCGGCGGCGAGCAGGACCAGATCGAAACGGTTGGGGACCTTGTCGACGCAATCTTCGACGGTAACGCGCGCCATAAGGGCACTCCGATTAAAATCAGGATGGAAGGAAAGAGCGCCAGCTAGGCTGAGGGTGTGGAAAAGTCAAGAAAACGCTGGCCGCCTTGCTATTCGTCGTTGCCGTAGGCGGCACGCAGGTCATCCGATGCAAGATCGCTGAACCGGGTAATCCGCGATTCAAAGCGGAGGCGGACCTTGCCGGTGGAACCGTGGCGCTGCTTGGCGACGATCAGTTCGGCAAGGCCATAGACCCGCTCCATTTCCGCCTGCCACGCCGCGTGCGCTTCCTGCACCTTGGGATCGTCGTTGCCCTGCGGAACCTTGGGCTCCTTGGCGGCGACGTAGTAGTCTTCGCGAAACACGAACCAGACCATGTCGGCGTCCTGTTCGATCGAGCCCGATTCGCGCAGGTCCGAGAGCATCGGGCGCTTGTCGTCGCGCTGTTCGACCGCGCGGCTCAGCTGCGAGAGCGCGATCACCGGCACCGACAGCTCCTTGGCGAGGGTCTTGAGACCGCGCGAAATTTCCGAGATTTCGTTCACGCGGTTGTCGCTGCGCCCCGAGCCCTGCAGCAGCTGCAGGTAGTCGACAATGATCAGGCCGATATCGTGGCGGCGCTTGAGCCGGCGGGCGCGGGCGCGCAGTGACCCGATGGTGAGCGCCGGCGTATCGTCGATGTAAAGCGGCAGTTCGGCAAGACGCTGGCTGGCAAAGGACAGCTGCTGGAATTCATCCCGGCTGATCCGGCCCATGCGCAATGCTTCCGAGCTGATCCCCGATTGTTCGGCCAGAATGCGCGTGGCGAGCTGGTCGGCACTCATTTCGAGGCTGAAGAAGGCGACGGCCGCGCCGACCGAATCTTTCAGCGCGATTCCATCTGCCTGATCGCGGCGCAGGCGATCTGCGGCGTTGAAGGCGATATTGGTGACGAGCGAGGTCTTTCCCATGCCCGGACGCCCGGCGAGGATGATCAGGTCCGAATCGTGCAGGCCGCCGATCTTTTCGTTGACCGAAGTGAGGCCCGTGGTCTTGCCCGAGATGTGGCCGCCCGAAAGCAGCGCCTTTTCGATCATCTCCAGCGACGTACGGGTCGCCTGGCCGAAGCTCTGCGCCTCGCTGCCCGTCTGCGCGCCTTCGGCAACTTTGTAGAGCGAGGCTTCGGCCAGTTCGATCTGCTGCAGCGGCGCGACCGATTCGCTGGTGTCCATCGCCCCTTCGACAAGGCCACGCCCCACCGTGATCAGCTCGCGAAGCAGCGCGAGATCATAGATCTGTTCGGCAAGCTCGCGCGGGTTGAGCAGGCCCTGACCATCGGCAGTGAGCCGCGCCAGATAGGCGGTGCCGCCCAGTTCCTTGAGCCCTTCGTCGCTTTCGAAATAGGGCTTGAGCGTCACCGGAGTGACCACCGCCTTGCGGTCGATCAGGGCCTGGATCCGCTCGAACACGCGGCCATGGACGGCGGCGTAGAAGTGCTCTGCCTTCAAGGGGCAGGTCAGTTCCTCGAGGATGCGGTTGTCGATCAGAACCGCGCCGAGGAAGGCGGCCTCGGCTTCGACGTTGGAGGGGACGGTGCGCGTCTCTTCGGGTTCGCGCATGAGGATCACTTCGCTGGCTGCCATCGCTCCTTTGTGCCCGAGCGGGACGGCCGTCACAAGGCGACAGCCCTGTGGATAGCGGGGAGGGCTTGCGGGCGCCCTTCGCGTCTGCGAAATACGCTGCCCCATGGCGGACGCGCGCATTTCGCATATCGAGCTTGATGAGGCGACGATCATCTGGCGCAATGCCGATATCGAGCAGGAGCGTCGCATTGCGATCTTCGACCTGATCGAAGAGAACACCTTCAAGCCTCTCCGCGCGTTCGAAGCAGGCCATGAGGGCCCTTACCGCCTGCGGCTGTCTGTCGAGGACGGACGATTGGCGCTGGCCATTTCCGACGACGGTGGATCGCTGCTCGAGACGATCATCCTTGGGCTCGGCCGCTTCCGACGGCCGATCAAAGACTACTTCGCGATCTGCGATTCGTACTACCAGGCGATCCGGCGGGCGACCGCGCAGGAGATCGAGACGATCGACATGGCGCGACGTGGGGTCCACAACGGCGCAGCCGAGCTTCTGCTGGAACGCTTTGAAGGCAAGATCGACACCGACTTCGCCACGGCACGTCGGCTCTTTACCCTGATCTGCGTGCTGCATATCAGGGGCTGAAACTGACCGGATTCGGGGCGCACCTTTCTGCCATGACGAAAAAGCGAACCAAGGCGCGTCGGCGTCTGCTCGCGGCATTGCTGGTGCTGCTTCTGGCGGCTGGTGGCGCATTGTGGTGGCAGGCCCGCGCATGGCGGCCCGAGCGCGCGCGCTTTCCGGTACAGGGCGTATGGGTGGACCAGCATGACGGTGCCATCGACTGGCGGATGATCAAAGCGGATGGCGCTGACTTCGTCTACCTGACCGCCAGCGAAGGTCCGGATCGCCGTGATCCATCGTTCGGCGAGGGGATCGATGCGGTTCGCGCGGCAGGCATGCAGGCAGGTGCCGTTCACGTCTACGACCTTTGCGCGCCGGCCGATGCGCAAGCGGCCAATTTCGTCACGACAGTGCCGCGGGAAAAGGACCTGCTTCCCCCCGCCATCATGCTCGACATCGATTCACGCTCCTGTCCAGATGCACCTGGCGAAGCCGCGCTGCAGAGCGAACTGACCACCTTCCTCAACCAGGTGGAAAAGCATGTGGGCAAGGCGGCGATCCTGATGCCGACGCGAAGTATCGAGACACGCTATCATCTGGCTGCTGTTCTCGACCGCAATCTCTGGCTGGTTCAGGACTATCTCGCCCCCGGCTACGCCGGGCGGCCGTTCGTGATGTGGACAGCCTCGCGACGGGCGCGGGTCAGGGGAATCGAAGGACCTGCGCGATGGGTGGTGGTGGAACCATGACAAACCTGAACGAGGGCAGGGAGGCGCTGATTGCCGCAGCCCGCAGTGCTGTGAACAGCGCCTATGCCCCCTATTCGAACTTCCATGTGGGGGCCGCGCTGTTGTTCGAGGACGGCGCGATCGTGACCGGTGCCAATGTCGAGAACGCGAGCTACGGCCTTTCGCTGTGTGCCGAAACCGTTGCCTGCGCCATAGCATCGCACGCTGGGCGTCGGGGCGCCTTGGTGGCGGTTGCCGTTTTGGGCGGCCCCGGGGGACGCATCGATGCGCCGATCACGCCGTGCGGCCGGTGCCGGCAGGTGCTGAACGAGCTGGCCGCGCTTGGCAGCACCGATCCGGTCGTTCTCTGCATCGGTGCCAAGGAAGTGTTGGAAACGCGCCTTTCGGTGCTATTGCCCAACGCATTCGGTCCGGCTCAACTGGGCTGACGTCAACAGTTCCGGGGGCAGGCGTGGCCATTCTTTCCGACAAGTGGATTCGCGAAAAGGCGCTGGGCGAAGGCATGATCGAGCCTTTCGTCGAACGTCAGCAGCGTGACGGCTGCATCAGCTACGGCTTGTCGTCCTATGGTTACGACGCGCGCGTCGCGGACGATTTCAAGATCTTCACCAATGTCGATTCGGCAGTGGTGGATCCGAAGGACTTCGATTCCAACTCCTTCGTCGATCGCAAGACCGATGTCTGCGTGATTCCGCCCAACTCCTTCGCGCTGGCGCGCACGGTCGAATACTTTCGCGTGCCGCGCGATGTTCTGGTAATCTGCCTTGGCAAGAGCACGTACGCGCGCTGTGGCATCATCGTGAACGTGACACCGCTGGAGCCCGGCTGGGAGGGGCACGTGACGCTGGAGTTTTCGAACACCACGCCGCTTCCGGCCAAGATTTACGCCAACGAAGGCGCTTGCCAGTTCCTGTTCCTGCAAGGAAACGAACCGTGCGAGGTCAGCTATGCCGATCGTGCGGGCAAGTACATGGGCCAGCGCGGAGTGACACTGCCGCGGCTTTGAGTTGTGTTCAGCCGGCTTGGCGGTCCCTCTCTTCGGTCAGGATCTGCCAGCCGCACATGAACAGTGCCGCCACGATCGGCCCGGCTACGACACCGGTAATCCCCATCAGGGCTATCCCGCCCAGGGTGGAGAGCAGCACAAGCCAATCGGGAATGCCGGTATCGCGGCCTACCAACAGCGGGCGCAGCAGGTTGTCTATCATTCCGACGACGGCAACGCCGGAAAAGATCACCACCATCGCCTGCCAGATCTGGCCCGTGGCGAGCTGGTAGACCGCGACCGGGATCCATACGATTGCGGGCCCAATCGCGGGCAGAAGCGCGGCGAAGGCCATGATCAGGCCCCACAGCATCGCCGCGGGCACGCCAACAAGCGCGAAGGTTGCCGCGCCCAGCGCTCCCTGCGCCATGGCGACGAGCACCGAGCCCTTAACCGTGGCGCGGGTGACGGTGACGAAGCGATCGCCGAGGCGCTGGGCGACGTCACGCTCGAACGGAGCGGCGCGGACGATCGCGCTGCCGATCTCTGCCCCATCGCGCAGGAGGAAGTAGGTCACGTACAGACCGACGCCGAAGACCAGCAGGAACTGCGCTGCATTGCGGCCCAGCGAAAGCGCCTGGTTGGCAAGCACGCTGACACTTCCGCCTAGAGCCGCAGAAACCTGACGGCGCATGCGCTCGAAGCTGCCCAGTCCCTGCCGATCGGCGAGCTCCTGAAGGCGCAGTGGCAGGGCATCGTGAATGCGATCGAAGTAGCGTGCGAAGTCGATCTGGCCATCGCGCACCGCAGCATATACGCCAGCGGCCTGATCCAGGATCATGCTGCCAATCAGCAGCAGCGGGATGATGACCGCGATGGTGATGACCAGGAGCGTGATCGCAGCTCCAATGCTGCGGCGCCCGCCAAGGTTCGCCGTGATCCGGCGGAACAGCGGCTGGAACATGATACCCGCAACGCCCGCCCAGAACAGGGCACCGAGAAAATCCCACACCACGGCGATAAACGCCACCGATGCGAGCGCAACGAAACCGATCAGGCCCCCTGCTTCAAATCTCTTGCGATCGATCATGCGCGAGCGTCCCCCTCTTCGGCGCGAATGCCTCTTATAGCCGCGGCGCTCAACCAGCGAGGGGCGATTTTGCTCCCGGGTACCGCGACCAGAAGGCCAGATCCCTTTTAATCGCTTGATTGACTAAAACTCTTCGCATCGCGATACCTTCCCGAACGGACGGGGCAGAACCCGCCAGATCGAGGATTGCCGATGGCCCATCTGTTCGACGAGTGGCGCACCCGCTCGCCGCATTACGACGAGACGCACGAAGCAGTCTGCGACAGCGTTCGCGCTTTCGTCTCGCGCGAAGTCAGCCCCCACGTCGACGAATGGGAGCGCGCTGGCCAGCTGCCACGTGAACTTCATGTCAAGGCGGCCCGGGCTGGCATTCTGGGCTTCGGCTACCCAGAGGAATACGGCGGCACGTCGGATGGCTACACCATCTTCCATTCGTTCGTGCAGAGTGAGGAACTTTGCCGCCCGGGCGCTGGTGGTATCGTTGCCTCGCTGATGACCCATGGCATCGGCCTGCCTCCCATCCTTGCCGCAGGCAGCGAGGCGATGAAGAAGAAGATCGCGCCTGCGGTGCTGGCAGGCGAGAAGATCATTTCGCTTGGCATCACCGAGCCTTCAGGCGGCTCCGACGTCGCGAACCTGCGCACGAAGGCGGAGCGAAAGGGCGCGAGCTACATCGTCAACGGGCAGAAGACATTCATCACCTCGGCCATGCGCGCCGACTACATCACGCTGGCGGTGCGCACTGGCGGGCCAGGAATCGGCGGCGTTTCGCTGCTGCTGGTCGACATGGACAGCCCCGGCGTTTCGCGCACGCCGCTGGAGAAGATGGGCTGGCACGCCTCGGACACGGCGACGATCCACTTTGACGACGTCGAGGTGCCTGCCGAGAACCTGATCGGACCGGAAAACGCCGGGTTCGGCGCGATCATGCGTAACTTCAACGGCGAGCGCATCGGCATGGCACAGCAGGCAGCGGCCAACGCGCGGCTGTGCTTCGAGGATGCTCTGGAATGGGCGCGCGAGCGGCAGACGTTCGGGAAGCCGCTCGTTGCCAACCAGGTGATCCGCCACAAGCTTGCCGATATGCTCCGTCGGATCCAGGCCACGCAGGCGTGGATCGATCACTGCGCGTGGACGCTGGTGAACGGCAAGGCCGCACCAGGCGAGTTCGCGCTGCTCAAGGTGCAGGCCACGCAGACAATGGAATTCTGCGCGCGCGAGGCGTGCCAGATCCTCGGCGGCGCCAGCTTCATCCGGGGTAGCCGGGTCGAGCGGATCTACCGCGAGGTCCGGGTGATGGCGATCGGTGGCGGGTCCGAGGAGATCATGTTCGACCTCGCCAGCCGCCAGTACGGTTTCTGATCCTTCGGGAAGGGAGTGACTTCCATGCCAACCGACCGGGCCTCGCGCCCTTATGACATCGTGATCTACGGGGCGACGGGCTATACGGGCCGCCTGGTCGCCGAATATCTCAACAATCATTACGGCCGCAACGGCCCGAAATGGGCGATGGCGGGCCGCAGTGCCGCCAAGCTGGCCGAAATCCGCGACCTGATCGGAGCGCCGGCGGATACGCCGCTGATCGTTGCCGACATTGCCGA
Organism: Novosphingobium olei; assembly: GCF_037076535.1. Lineage (NCBI taxonomy): Bacteria > Pseudomonadati > Pseudomonadota > Alphaproteobacteria > Sphingomonadales > Sphingomonadaceae > Novosphingobium > Novosphingobium olei. Next base: position 3,767,881 of record NZ_AP029021.1, read on the forward strand.
TCCGGCGAGCGTCAAGGCAATGGCAGAATCGACACGTTCGATCGTCACGACCGTCGGTCCCTACCAGCTTTATGGCGAGCCTGTGGTTGCCGCCTGTGTTGAAGCTGGCACCGACTATGCCGATCTGTGCGGCGAGCCGGTGTGGATGCGCCAGATGATCGAAAAGTACGATGTCGCCGCGAAGGTGAGCGGAGCGCGCATCTGCTTTTCCTGCGGTTTCGATTCGATTCCGTTCGATCTCGGCGTGTTGATGCTGCAAAAGGAAGCGGTCGCCCGCTTCGGCAAGGCTGCGCCGCGCGTGAAGGGCCGCGTTCGCGATACCAAGGGCGGCGTTTCCGGCGGCACTGCGGCGAGCCTGAAGGCAACGCTGGCCGCGATCGCCAAGGAGCCGGCGCTCGGCGCGATCATGGCCAGCCCGTTCGGACTGACGCCGGGGTTCGAAGGCCCGCCCCAGCCGCCCGCTGACAAGCCGCTCTATGATGAAGCGCTTGGATCGTGGGGCGCGCCCTTCATCATGGCGGTCATCAACGTAAAGAACGTCCACCGCACCAACCAGCTACTGGGCTTCCCGTTCGGCAAGGACTTCGTCTACGACGAGATGATCCTGACCGGACCTGGCGAGCAGGGCGAGGCCGTGGCGAATTACGTCGCATCGACTCCGATGATCGGCACGCCCAACGATCCGCTGCCGGGCGAAGGGCCCACCAGGGAGGTGCGGGAAAACGGCAGCTACGACCTTCTCTTCGTTGGCGAGCTGCCGGATGGCCAAGCTATCCAGTACGCCGTGAAGGGCCGGTATGATCCGGGCTATGGCTCGACCAGCCGCATGTTGACCGAGACGGGCCTTGGGCTGGTGGAATCGGATGTGGCCGGCGGTGTCGGCACGCCGGGGGCGTTCCTCGGCGAGGCGCTGGTCAAGCGGCTGCGCGAGCATGCCGAAATCAACTTCGAAGCCGAAAACTGATCGCAGCGTTCAGGCGGCGGGCGGGTGGAGGCGAAATTCCTCCACCGGCACGCCGCCGATGATGTGCTCCTGAAGGATGCGTTCAAGCACTTCCGGTGTGCAGGAATGGTACCAGACCTCGTCCGGATAGACGACGGCAACAGGGCCGGCGAGGCAGACGCGCAGACAGCCAACCTTGTTGCGCATGATGCCCTGCGCTCCACCGAGCTTCAGCTCGCCCAGGCGCTTCTTGAGGTATTTCCAGCTTTCTTCACCCTTCTTGCGGGGCGCGCACTTGTCCTTTTCAGGGTCCGCGCAAAGCAGGATGTGCCGCTTCACGGCGAATCCGCCAAGCTTGGCGAGTGCCTCTTCGGCGGCAGCGATCTCCTTGCTCGAGCTCATTTGAGCAACCACGGTTGAAGAAGACTGCGAAACTCACCGGGGATGGGCATGGCGCTTTCTCCGTTGGTGCAGACCACCACCGTCCGGCAGGTCGCCACTGCGCGGCCATCCTGCATGAGCAACTGTTGCATCTGCCAACTCGACCGACCGATTTCGCAAGCAGCGACATGGCAGGTCATGCTCTGCGGAAAGTGCGCCTGTGCGAGATATTCGATCCCGACGCTGGCGACCATCGGGCGAAATGTCTCGGTACGCTTCAGGCCGACCTGCACATTGAAGCGGACGCGCCCATCCTCAAGCACCGCCGCCATCGCAACGTTGTTGATATGGTCGTTCGGATCGAGGTCAGCGAAACGCGTCGTGACCTCGTGTGCAAAAGTGTAGCGCGCCGGATCGAGCAGCGCGGGGTCGGGCTTGGCCATGGTTACTCCCTGTGTTGACGCAGGGGTTAGCCTTCCTTGCCGTCCTTCCTCAACCACCGATCGAGCCAGTGGAATACCGTCTGGTGCCACTGCAGCGAATTCCTTGCCTTGAGGACCCAGTGATTTTCGTCGGGGAAGACAAGCAGCTCGCTCGGCACCTTCATCGTCTGCAGCGCGGTGAACGCGGCGAGGCCCTGTGTGTAGGGGATGCGGAAGTCCTTCTCGCTCGTGATCACGAGCATCGGCGTCTTCCATTGGCCGACGTGGTTGACCGGGTTCCATTTTTCGAAGGCGGCAGGGTCTTGCACGTAATTCTTCTGGCCGTGTTCCCATTCGTCGAACCACAGCTCATCGGTCTCGTAGGCCATTGCGCGTGCGTCGAACACGCCGTCGTGCTGCACGATGCACCGGAACTTGTCGGCCCAGTTCCCCTCGATCCAGTTCATCATGTATCCGCCATAGGAGGCACCCATGGCGCAGGCGTTGGCGTCATCGACTTGCGGATCGAGCGCGGCGGCGGCCGCAAAACCCTTCTGCAGGTCTTCGAGCGGCTTCCCACCCCAGTCGTTGTTGATCGCATCGGTGAAAGCTTGCCCGTATCCGGTCGACCCGTGGAAATCGATCGAAACAACAGCATAACCCTGGCTTGCCACGACGCGCGGGTTCCACCTGCTTGACCAGGAATCGTTGAACGATCCCTGCGGTCCACCGTGCACGTAGAGGATGCCGGGAAGCTTGTCGGTCGAATTGGCCGGCTTGGTGATCTGGCCCCACACTGTGTCACCGTTCGCACCCTTGAAGCTAAAGCGGCGCGTGGTGACCGGCGCGCGCGACGCCAACGCCGATGTCGCAAGGTCGGTCAGCGCCGACGCCTTGCCGCCCGGCTTGCCGATGTAGATCTCGGCCGGAGCTTCGATCGAATCGCGGGTGAAGACAAAGCGCCCGTCCTTGAGCGCGGTAAGGTTGCCGATGTGGCCTTCGCGGCCCTTCACTGGCGATAGCGCAAGACGGGTGACCCTCCCGGTCGCGACGTCGATGCGGAAAGCCGGGGTATCGAGTACGTCTTCGGCAGATGCGAGCAATGCCTTGCCATCGGCGGTCCACTGCAGCGATCCGGCCGAACGATCCCAGCCTTCGGTCAAGGCCCGCGACTGGCCAGACTGCAGGTCAAGCAGTTGGACGACGAGACGGTCGGCTTCATAAGTCGGACGGGCCATGGCGACATAAGCCAGCCAGCGACCGTCGGGTGACACGGCGGGCCCAGCGTCGGTAGCCTTGTTGGCGGCGGTTAGGTTCCTGGGGGTTGAACCATCGATGGGTGCCCACCACAGGTCGAGGTTGGTGGAGCGTGGTTCGTCGCGGTCGGCCTGGCGCGCGGCATAGATCACGGCCTTGCTGTCAGCGCTCCAGGCCACGTCGCCTCCATCGCCAAAGGGCTTGTTCGGTGCATCGCCCACCAGCCCGCCATTGACGGCGTCACCATCGAGAGCGTGGCCCGTATCCGTGTTGACCCGTCCGTCTGCACCCAGCGCATAGGCGAAGATGCGGCTGTAGTTTCCGGGCGTCTCCCATGCGTCCCAATGACGTACGAAGCCGGTTCCATCCTTGTAGAGGCGACCCGTGCCTGGGCCGGGCAGGCTGGCGTTTCCGTCAGATTCGCAGCCGCCGAAGGTTGGGCAGGTTCGGGCGATGTCGCCCCAGACGGCGATGTGAGTGCCATCGGGAGAAAGCTTGAAACCATTGACGTCGCTTTTGAAAGACGTGACCGCGACAGCGGAAGCCGGCGCGGTTGCTGGCTGACTGATCTTCCACACCTGCGTTCCGGCATCCTTGCCGTTCTGCTTGCTGTCGGAAAGGAAGAACAGGCTGCCATCCGGTCCGAACGCCGGATCGCTTACCGAGCCTTCAACCGGCACCTGACGTGCCGGCGCCTTGGCTCCGAGCGGGCGTAGCCACAACTGCGTGCTACGCTTGTAGGTTGCGGCGTCCGTTACGGTGACAGTGTAGGCGACCAGCGTGCCGTCCGGGGAGGCAGCCACGCCGCCAAGTCGGTTCAACGAGACGAGGTCGTGCGCCGAGAACGGTGTCCGGGACGGAGCAGCCGCTGCGGGAAGGGGAGCAGCCACGGCGACGGCGAGCGCAATGTGCGAAAGCAAACTGGTTTTCATCGCAACCGGATAGGCTCTTCCGATCGCGATATCCAGCCCACCATCGCGGCTGGAGCCAAACGATCAGGACTTCTTGCCGACGATCCGTGCGATTTCACCTGCAACCATTTTCTCCACCATGGGAGGCAGGTTTCGATCGAGCCAATCAGCCAGCATGGGCCGCAGCATTTCGCGCACCAACCCTTCGAGCGAGGTTTCGCCAGAGCGGACGATCTGCGGCGCGGCGCCTGGTTCGGACAGCATCGCGAGTGCTGCAAGCGAATCGCGCATCGAGGCTGTGGTCGTTTCCGGGAGCAGCGGCGAATCCCCTTGTGCATCGGCCACGGCGGCGTCCTGGTCTTCGGACAGGATCTGCGAGGCGATCTCGGTCAGATCGAGCACCTCGTGAACCCGGGGCGGCGGCGCTTCGGCGGGGGAGGTCCTGAGAGTGCGCGACTGCGCAGCCTCGACGCGATTGTCGCGCGCGATCACCTTCTTGATCGATTCAAGGATTTCCTCGACCGAGGGTTCTCCAGCTTGGCGCATCACTCTGTTTCCGTGCCCAATGTGCAGCGCCTGCCCGAATCCCCCCTCAGGGAGCAGGTTGCGCCGGAATTGTCGCATCCTGTGCCGGAGAGTCAACGGTGCGGGTTGACTGCGGCTTGGGCGCGGGATCTCTGGCCCAGTCCCAGATCTTGCCCTTGACCCGATCGTAATTGACCTGCGGGTCGTAGAGCGCAGCACTTTCCGGGCCGGCGTCGAGCGAGAGATCCTTGGCCTGCGCCTTGCCCATCGCGGCGAGCAGATTGAAACCCGCGACATAGGCGTTGCGGCGTGCAGCCACGAGTTGCACCTGCGCGCGTAAGAGTTCCTGCTCGGCATCAAGAATGTTCAGGATCGTACGGTTGCCGACGGTATTTTCGGCGCGGACGCCCTCAAGGCTGAGGGCCGCAGCATCCACCGCGGTCTGGTTCATGGCGATGATGTCGAGCGACGCCTTCCATGAGGTATAGGCCGAACGCACGGTCGCGATCACCTGCCGTTCGATCGCAATCTCCCGTTCGAGCGTGGCGCCTTCCGAAGCCTGTGCCTGGCGTTCGCGCGCGGCCGGCAGGCCACCCTGGAACAGCGGGATCGTCGCCTGAACGCCGGCCTGGCTGCTGCCGAAATGCGTGCCGACCGTGCCAGGCACCGTATTGTTGATCGGAACCGAGTTGAGATAGTCGTTGTAGCTGGTTCCTGTGAACACCGAAATGCGCGGAAGGCGTGCGGAGCCGGCGACTTTCACATCATATGCAGCAGCCTTGCTGTCGAGCCGCGCTGCCGCAAGATCGGGGTTGTTCGCCAGCGCGGTTTCGACTGCATCTTCTGGCGTATCGGGCAAGCCCGCGAGCGGGGGAGGCGGGGCAAGGTCCTTGGGGGCCTGGCCAACCACCTGGACATACCGCTCACGGCTGCCAACGAGATTGGCTTCCGCTGTGCGAAGGTCTCCGCGCGCGAGCGCCAGGCGCGAATTGGACTGCGCCACGTCAGTACGGGTGACGTCACCAATCTCGTACCGATCGCTGGTCGCCTTGAGGTTGACCTCCAGCACCTGCACGTTGCTGCGGTTCAGGCCAACGATTGCCTGGTCGCGGATAACGTCCATGTAGGCCGAGACGACTTGCGAGAAGACGCCGCTTTCGACACCGCGAAGATCCGCTTGGCCGGCTTCGACCCTTGTCTTCGCCGCGCGGATCGAATTCTTGATCGAACCGCCTGCGTAGATCGGAAGGCTCAGATTCGCTCCTGCAGAGACCGTTCGATTCGGCTGGAACTGTGGCGTCGTGCTCTTCTCCAGATTCTCGGTATAGCTGGCGCTTCCCGAAAGGCTGGGTAGGGCCGAGGCGCGGGCAATCGGTACGCCCTCGTCCGTCGCGCGCTGGCTTGCCCTTGCCGCCTGCAGATCGGGATTGGTCTGGTAAGCAGCGACCAGGGCACCGCGCAGATCGTCGGCGCGTGCCGGGGCCGTGCAGGCCGCAATCGCGCCGACCAGCAGGCTCGCGCGCAGCGTCAAAATTCTCATGCCGCTCAGAAGCTCCACTTCGCCGGCGCTGCGTATTCGGGAAGTGCAACGAAGTCAGCTTCGGCAAGGCTCGTAAAGACCAGTTCGCCCGCGACTTTCCGCCCCAGGGCAAGGCGCGTAACCCCCCGCTCCAGCAAACCTGTAACGATTCGGCCATCCTGGCTCAGCACATCCACCAGCGCGGGCGGGACCACTTCGGCTGCACCGTCGATCAGGATCAGCGAGAATGTTCCCTTCGCCGACAGATCTTCGGAAGGGGCCGCTGTCGACACCGAAGCCGCCAGCTTTGCCGCGAGCGCCGCGAGATACGCGTCGTGCTTACCAATGACGAGCACCGAATCGGAAGGAACGATCGCGGCGGCCGTCAACATCTGGCCGTGCGTCAGCGCCGGGGCGAGAACCGCCCCATCGCCGAGCGGAACCGCGCGGTCGACATAGGCGACCGCAGCACGTGCCTGAGGCACGAAGTCTTCGCGAGGGACGGTATCGAAGGCGGCGAGGATCGCCGGATCGTTGACGCCGCTTACGCGAAGCTGGCTGTCGATCATCGCGCGGCGGGCCTGTGCCATCGCGCCCGAAGCGGTGCGTTCATCCACCAAGGTCATGAGCTTTTCCCTCATTGCGCCAGCTGCCTGCAGGCTCGAAGGGGGGCCATGCTCTGCAACCGGTTCAATCCGTATTGCAAAGGCCTCTAGAATAACACGCATCGCGCGCCAAGCGCTTTGCATGTTGCTGGTCGGAGCGTAAGGGGCCTCCATCGACGGACAACGAGGGATACTTCGCGATGGGCGAGATGGTGACGATCCGGGAAGCCGACCTGATCGAGAGCGTGGCTGATGCGCTGCAATATATCAGCTACTTCCACCCGATGGATTACATCCGCGCGCTGGGCGAGGCCTACAAGGCCGAGCAAGGCCCCGCCGCCAAGGATGCCATCGCGCAGATCCTCACCAACAGCCGGATGTGCGCCGAAGGGCATCGCCCGATCTGCCAGGATACCGGCATCGTCAACGTGTTCATCGAATGGGGCCAGGACTGCCGCCTTGAATCCGATTTGAGCTTGCAGGACGTGGTCGACGAGGGCGTGCGCAGGGCTTACAATAATCCCGACAACAAGCTGCGCGCCTCCGTGCTGGCCGATCCCGCCTTCACCCGCCGCAACACGCGCGACAACACGCCCTGCGTGCTCCACGTCGAGATGGTCAAGGGCAACAAGGTGACCGTCGACGTCGCGGCCAAGGGTGGCGGCTCGGAAAACAAGTCCAAGTTCAAGATGATGAACCCGAGCGAGAATATCGTCGACTGGGTGATCGAGATGCTGCCGCAGATGGGCGCGGGCTGGTGCCCGCCGGGGATGCTCGGCATCGGCATCGGCGGCACGGCGGAACATTGCGTGCTGCTCGCCAAGAAGGCGCTGATGGAGCCGATCGACATGGCCCAGCTCAAGGAGCGCGGGCCGCAGACCGACATCGAGCGGATGCGGATCGAGATCTTCGACAAGGTCAACGCGCTCGGCATCGGCGCGCAGGGCCTCGGCGGCCTGTCGACCATCCTCGACGTCAAGATCATGGATGCGCCCTGCCATGCGGCTGGCAAGCCGGTGGCGATGATCCCGAACTGCGCCGCCACTCGCCATGCGCATTTCACACTCGATGGTTCGGGCCCGAGCTACCTTGAGCGGCCGAAGCTCGATGAATGGCCCGAAGTTCACTGGGCACCGGATTCGGCAGCCAAGCGCGTCGATCTCGATACGCTGACGCAGGAGGAGGTGCAGGGCTGGAAGGCAGGCGACCGTCTGCTGCTCAATGGCAAGATGCTCACTGGCCGCGATGCCGCGCACAAGCGGATCAAGGACATGCTGGCCAAGGGCGAGGAGCTGCCGGTCGATTTCAAGGGCCGGGTCATCTATTATGTCGGCCCCGTGGATCCGGTGCGTGACGAAGTGGTCGGGCCCGCCGGCCCCACCACCGCCACGCGCATGGACAGCTTCTCCGACCAGATGCTCGACCTCGGCCTGCTCGCGAGCGTCGGCAAGGCCGAGCGCGGCCCTGCTGCAACACAGTCGATCGCCAACCACAAGTCGGCCTACCTGATGGCGGTGGGCGGCGCGGCCTACCTCGTCGCGCGCGCGATCAAGGAGGCGAAGGTCGTCGGCTTCGAGGACCTCGGCATGGAGGCGATCTACGAATTCACCGTGGCTGACATGCCGGTAACCGTCGCTGTCGACAGCGATGGCCAGAATGTCCACCAGCTCGCCCCGCTGGTGTGGAAAAAGAAGATCGCCGACGAGCATCTGCTCGACGCCTGACGACGGGGACCCGGTGGCATCGCTCGATGCGCCGGGTCCTACCAACGACCGACGGCCATCGACCAGCTGCGCTGGTGCAGCACCATCGATGCAGTGTACACAAGGTTGGATGGCATCCGTCCCACTGCAAGATTTCGATGATAACGATCCCGTAAGCGCGCGCCCGCACGTGCCGGCGCGCCAGGTGGTGATGTCCGCCATTGCGCTGTGGCTCTGCTACTTCCTGCTGATCACGGTTCGTGGACTGGTCGTGGAGCTCGGCGAGTTCACCGAACTCCTCTGGCGTCGCGGCCTGGTCACGCTAGCCGGCATTGGCGTGACTCTTCTTGTCTGGCCGCTTTTGCGCCGGTTCGATGGCCGCAGCATCGGTTTGCGCGTTGCCGCGTCACTGGTGCTCATGCTGCCCGCGGCGCTCGCTCTGGCGATCGTGAACCAGCAGGCCTTCGCACCGGTGGAGCAGCGCATCACCGAGCGCATGGCCGCGCAGCAGGGCCCTGGCGCGCCTGATGCGGCCACTTCTCAAGCGCCCGATGCCTCCGAGGCGGCCCCATCGGCGCCAGACCCGGCACCTGAACCCCAGGCGAGCGCCGGCTTGCGGATCAGGCACGATCTGTCGGGCAACGTCCTGATAGATGTTCCCGACCCGGTCCCCGTTTCTCCGCGCGTGGCGCCACCTGCTCCGCCCGAGCCGCCCGCCCCCCCGGCACCGCCCGCCAACGTGCAGAATTTCCCGCTGACCGTCCGCGATCGGTCCGACGGGAGCTCGGAGATGATTGCGCCAGGCGGTGTGATCATCCGCCATAACGCAGATGGCACTGCGGTCGTGCGCGCGGGTGGCATGGTTGTTCAGGTCGATGGCGAGGACGCTGCGGAAATCGCACGCGAAATCGAAGAGGCCCGCAAGGAGGCAGCCGAGGCGCAGCGCGCTGCGAGCAATGATGCGCGGCGCGAAGCAATCGAAGCTCAACGTCAGGCGCTGGAGGGAGCGCGGCGCAACCTGGCCGAAGCGGGCATTGCCTTGGCACCGCTCGAGCCACCTCGTGCGGCTTCTTCCTCGTCTGCGCCTAGCGCGTCCGAAGCGAAGAAGGCGAAGGCAGTGCGGCCTGCTGCCGGCCGCAAATCGGTGACGCCGGCAAAGTCGGCAAAAGCCGATCGTTCGGATGCCAGTTCAAAGGATCGACGGACATCGGGCTCCCACGCAGCATTGCCCGCGAATGCAACTCCATCCAGCCCCGCGACCGCTGGGCCAAATCCTTCTGCGCATGTCCAGATCATTCGCAAGGCAGTCGAGGACGAGGGGCTTTGGCGTCAGTTGACCGATGTCGCGCTCGGTCGGTATTTCCTGCTGATTGCCTGGGCGGCTCTCTACCTTGCGCTTGGCAACGGAGAAATGGCCCGCGCGGCGGAGCGCCGGGAAGGCGAATATCGCCGCGCGGCAAAGGCTGCCGAACTCCGCTCGCTGCGTTACCAGGTCAATCCGCACTTCTTGTTCAACACGCTGAATTCTCTGTCGGCGCTCGTCATGGTCGGTCGGACCGAGCAGGCCGAAAAAATGATCCAGACGATTTCGAGCTTCTATCGCCACAGCTTGGCAAGCGACCCCACGTCGGACGTTCCGCTGTCGGATGAGATCGCACTGCAGCGCCACTATCTCGAAATCGAGGCCGTTCGTTTCCCGGATCGCCTGCGGACCGAATTCGATGTTCCTGATGCGCTCCTGAATGCCTGCGTGCCGGGGATGATCTTGCAGCCACTGGTCGAAAATTCGATCAAGTATGCTGTCTCGGCCAGCACGAGGCCGGTCACGGTGCGCATCGCCGCGCGCGAAGCCGAAGGGCTTCTCGTCCTTACCGTGGCCGATGATGGACCGGGCAAGGTGTCCAAGTCAGGCAGCACCGGCATCGGCCTCGATAATGTGTGCCAGCGGTTAGCCGCACGGTTCGGCAGGCGCGCGTCGGTCGAAAGCGGCGCACTTCCAGCCGGGGGCTACGCTACGGTATTGACGCTGCCGGTAATACGGGCTGATTGCTGAAGTTTGCATGGGGGAACAGGGGTTTGCGCACGCTTATCGTCGATGATGAACCGCTTGCGGTAGAGCGAATGCAGATACTCGCGTCTCGCATCCCGACACTTCAGGTCGTCGGCACTGCAAGCGACGGCGCGCAGGCCTTGCGGCTGATCGACGCGCTCTCGCCCGATCTGGTTCTGCTCGACATGACGATGCCAGAAGTCGACGGACTATCGGTCGCCCGCGCCCTGGTTGATCGCGCGCGCAGGCCTGCGGTGGTCTTCGTGACTGCCCACGATCACTTCGCCGTAGAGGCATTCGATCTCGATGCAGTCGACTACGTGCTCAAGCCGGTTGCCCAGGACCGCCTCGAGCGTGCCGTCGAACGGGTGCAACAACGCATCGACAAACGTGGTGATGTCGAACCGCGAGCCGCTGAGGCCGCGAGCAAGTGGATCGAGGAATTCTGGGTTCCGCACCGAAGCGAGCTGGTTCGCGTGGCTGCCGTTGATCTCGACAGGATCGACGCCGAACGCGACTATGTACGCCTGCACGTGGGCGATCGATCATACCTGCTTCTGCATACGATTCAGGGCTTGGAGGATCGGCTGGATCCTGACCGCTTCATTCGTCTGCACCGATCGACCATCGTTCGCCGCGATCGGATTGTTGGCCTGCGTCATGATGGTCTGGGGGTCTGGTCTGCCGAACTGGCCGATGGCACGATGCTGCGGATCGGTCGTACTTATCTTGCTCGCGCCAAGGCAATGGCCGGCCGTTGAGCCGTAGAATTACGTAGCGATGATACACTTTCGAATAACATATCCGAACCGGAGGTAACGGCTCGGCAAGATTCCCTGTTCTACAAGGACTTCGGTCGGGCGTTGCGCGAATCCGGCTCAGGGGCTGTCGCGCCAAGGATCGGTTTGAGCATGAGCGAGAACGAGCCGCCACGGTTTGGCACCGATGCGCAGCACGGTGTCGGGGAGGGCCAAGGCCCGCTCGACCAGCGCCGCGCGCCTCGCTTCACCTTGTTGATCCGTGCGGCCAAGCTCATTGTCGAGGGAAGCGAATTCCTTTGCATCCTGCGCGACGTGTCCGCGACGGGAGCCAAGGTTCGCCTGTTTACACCCCTTCCGTCATGCTCGGACCTTGCCATGGAACTGGCGAACGGCGAACGGTTCGATGCCCAACTCGTGTGGCAGTCCGACGACTACGCTGGCCTGCAGTTTCGTTCGGAAGTCGATGTCGAGCGCTTGCTCGATGAACGGCACGGCGGTTTGCCGCGCCGTCAGGTACGGTTGCGCATTGCGCTTGACGCCGTTCTTCATTCCGGTGGCGAAGCCGTTGCGGTGAACTTCATCGACATTTCGCAGCAGGGCGCTGGCATCGAATGCGGCAAATGGTTGTTGATGAACGAACTTGTCCGGCTCGATACTGGTGTCATTCCGCCCATCTACGCCAAAGTCCGCTGGCGGAGCCATCCCCGTTACGGTCTGGTGTTCGAGCAGACATTCAAGCTGGATGAGCTGGCCCGGATCTCGGCGCCCTTGCAACTCAAGGAAGCGCTGATAAAGCAGCACAAAATGGGAAGTATAGAACGGAACGCGTAACAGAAGGATCCCTAGTATTTGTAACCCATGACGTCGCACCATGGTTTTAGGATATGCTTGAATGCGATAAGATGGTGTTTGTACCGTTCCCATCTTCTTACGGCATGGCTGTAGAGGGGTTGTCCGATCTGAGCATAACTAGCAGTTCGTGCTACCCCACGACGCTGCGCCGCAGTTTGGTTGTCAAGCATTTCCTTGCGAAGCGGTAAGTTCAGAAATGCCAAAAGGTCCCACATTTCGTCAGCAAGATTCTCGACCATCCGTTCGTATCGCACAGCGTGGACGTTAAGCGGCAAGTGAACCGTAGACATCGTCCATGTTTCAAAGGCTGCGTCATACGTCAGCGCTGCTTCTTCTAGCGAAGTGAAGGCTGCCATTGCGGGGTTTAGAACAAAGTTTGCCATAAAGCAGCTCAGGATGCAGTCGCAAGGATGGCGTTCGACGAAGACAAACTGCGCATCAGGGAATAGTCGATGAATTGAGGCTGTGCGAACCATGTTTAGCGGAAGCTTATCCACTAGCCGTCGACCGGGTAAGATCAACCGCTCCCTATTCACCTCTGCAAAATACGCAGCTCGGGCTGCGTTAACTGTGTCAGCATCAGTTTCGATGGGAAGGGTGGGAAAAGAGTTCAACACCTTGGCTAGAAACGGGCGCTCCTCTCGGACGTCAAGCTCGTCCGCTGCAGTTAGTAGCGTCTCCAAGAGTGTCGTACCTGAACGAGGAAATCCAACTATAAAAATTGGGGCAGGATGGAGGGTCGGCGGGTATGCTACTGGCGAGAGCGCTGATGCCGTCGTTATTTGAGCGCGAATTTCGGTGAGGCTGTGTCGAAAAGCGCTAGGATCCATACCAGGATGAGACGCTAGCGCCGAGCGGTTCATAAGGGAATATTGGGCAAAGGCGGTATCTACATCGCCCGATCGCTCGGCTATTCCACCTCGCAAATGCCCTGCTCTGCTGGCTTCAATCGTCGGGGGCAAAAGGGACGCTTCGGCTTTCGCGGATGCAATGTTGCCTCGCCTCAGGTGCAGGTAAGAGCGTAGCAAATGAGCCTCTGGTGCCGCAGTAACACCCAAGGCGTCCGCTCGCTCGACAAGAGTGGCCAGCTCCTCAATACGATTAAGCCCTTCGAGGACGATGCCCAACTCTATGCATGCGGGCCCGATTCCAATTTCTAATTCCGCAGCATGTTTAAGAAGCGCAAGCCCGCTACCCACCCGTTCTAGACCGATTTCCGCTTTTGCTCGGGCGATCATCAGGTCGATATTGGCGGGGTGGCGGGCTAAACCTTCTGTAGCTGCTGATAGACGCTGTTCTCGGAATGCTGGTCCGGGAATGGCGCGATACAGATTGAGGAACACTTCTGGTTTGTCACAGCCTCGGTTGATTGCTTCCTCGAAGGCCGTGATTGCATCGAGAGGATGGCCAGCTTGCCCCAGCACATTGCCTAAATTGTTCCACGTCTCTGCATCATCAGGCATCGCGGCGAGTGTGGTTCGATAAGCTGCAATTGCCAGATCGTGTTGGCCGGCTTGATGTAGAAGGAACCCCGCCATTCGTGCGAGGGTTGGCTCGGTTTCCCACGGCGTACAGATCACCAAGGCATCGTCGCTTCTGCCCTGTGCAACCAGTAGGCGTGCAAGATTACCTCTTGCGGCTCGGTCGCTCGGGTCGAAAGATAGGTGAGCGCGCAGGTATCTTTCCGCTTTCAAATGTTGGTTTGTCTGGGTGGCAGCAAAGGCTGCAAGTGAGAGAAGGGGCAGGGAGCTCGGTTCCGTCCTCAAGCCGCGCTCAGCGAGTTCGAGGGCACCGGCAAAATTCCCGCTACGAGCGCGGACGACTACAGCTCGGATTGTTTCTTCCACGATCGTCACTTCATTCTGCTCCTGCGCCCGATATCGAACGCAATGGTCATTCTTTCTCCAGCTGCGAATTGCCGAGTACCGTGCCAAGTGGTTGAAGGGAAGAGCACAAGTTTGCCCACCTCTGGTCTAACCCTATGAAATGGCTGGATCTCGGGAAGCAATCGGCGGCATTCTCCGAAAGTTAGCCAACCTGCTAATTTGCCATCTTCATTGACGTCGATTACCCCATCCTGCTCCGGAAGGGCCACGTAACATACTGCGCTGAGCCATCCATGCTGGTGAACATGATCGATGTGGAATCCCTTTGCGGTGAGTCGGACGGACCAGCTACCTGCAAACTGCCATTGGTCCCGCTCCCCGGCCAAAGTGGGATGGCGCTTATCCATAGGCGGTAACTGCGAGATGTATTGCCGAGTGCATTCAATGAGGGCGGCTCGGAGCGTGCGAATTTGCGGGTCAGTTCGTACAAGTAGATTGCCGTCCGTTTGAGAACCGCCACGAACGGATTGATCAAGCGGAGAACCCACCCCGACATGGAGTAGGCGCAGATTGTCCGCGAGCGCAGGCATCGAAATCTCGGAGGAGATGTCCCAGGTGCGAATGAGGCGAGGATCTCCCTCGAGCCACTCCCACTTTGGATCGCCTAGCAATCGCCAAAGCAGAGCGCGATATGGCCAGAGCTCTGTATGAGCTTTGACAGAGGGGGTGGAAGCGAGTTGCAATGCTTCGTCAAAGCGATGCAATCGAATGAGATTGCGTACGGCCGCCACAACAGAGGATGCAGTCTTTGTCGAAGGAAGGCGATCGAAAATCGTCTGGGCTCTGACAGCATCGCCAATTTCCGATCGACACGTAGCCTCCAATCTGTCGAGTTCAGGATGGCTGCCGAGAGCCTGCCGCGCGTGGCCAACCAATTCGAGACCAGTTTCGTGGTCATCGGCCTGAAGGGCAATTCGAATAGCTAGCCCCCATAAAGATGTGAGACCAGGATTGCGGGCAAGTGTAGCCCGTAACAAGGCCAGGCGCTCTCCCTCCAAGCCCATGGTGCTTGCAAGTCTAGCCCAAGCTTGGTGTCCGTCCGCCCATGTCGGGTTTGCGGCGACGGCGCGGCCCAGAATGTGTAGCGCCTCATTTCCTCGACCTTCGGCAAGGAGGGCTGCAGATTGACCAAGCAATACTTCGTGATTTGAAGGCGAATGCAATAATGCTTGCGTATACAACCCGCTGGACTGGAATCCAGCTTCCAAAGCCGTTCTGGCACGGCTATGTGCCAACAAACCATCGCTTGGCGCGAGGCGGTAGGCGCGTGTGAACGCCTCGTGCGCCGCGCCTGTATCCTGTAAATGTCTGAAGGCAAGCCCAGCAACTTGCCAAAGACGCGGATCTTCTGCGCCTTGTCCTTTCAGCAGCGGGGCGACCGCAGCGAGAACTTGCTCTGCGAGATCGTGCTCAAGAGCTCTCAATGCAGTTTTGAACAGACTGTCTATACTTTGGTGGGCTGCTTCTGAGAGTTGGCGCTCGACAAGCCGACGGTCGCTCTTCATCTCATTCTCCAATCACGAAGGGTCAGCATCCCGCGGAAACAAAAAATGTCAGTCAAAAAGAAAGAGGGGCGGGTCCCGGAAGGAACCCGCCCCTTTTGTTGCCAAACTGACGCCGAGTTAGAAGTCGAGCGTGACACCGGCGTAGATGTAGCGCCCGAGACCATCATACACCTGCGGGAAGGTGTTGCCGTTGCAGACTACAGGCGCGCAAGCCTGCGAAGCCACAATAGGAGGCGCTTTGTCAAACAGGTTGTTGGCGCCAATGCGGAACGTATAGCTGTCTCCCACGCGAGCGGTCATGGCTAGGTCGAAATAGCTGACCGGCTTGATCGGGTTCAGCATAGCCGGGCGAGTGGTATCGCTGTCGAGCTTCGTCCCGCCAATGTAGCGCCAACGAACAGAGAGCCCCATGCCGCTCTTGCCATCATAGGCTACACGCAACTGGTGTCGCCACTTCGGAGAAGGCGTACCGCAGATCGTACCGTATTTGCCTGCACAGTCCACCGGTTTGCCGCTAACCCCGTCATCGGTCGACAGCTCGTCGAGATACGTGCCAACAAAGCTGAGGCTGACGCGACCGAACCCATCAATCTGGCGAGTATAACCGCCAGTAATGTCGAGACCACGAGTCTTGGATCCACCGATGTTCTGCAGGGTGTCAACGACGTAGCCTGACGGAGTGCGCCAAAGCGATCCCGAGCCATCACGCTTGATCAGGTTGCAGAAGAACGGATCGACCGTGTCGTTGCAAAGCTGCAAGATGCGATCGGCGCCGATCCCCTGGATTGCGCCCTTGATCTTGATGTTGAAGTAATCGACTGACAGATTGAACCCAGGGATAAACCGCGGCGTCAGGACGACACCAACGGTGTAGGTGTCCGCTATTTCTGGCTTCAGGCCAGTGTTACCGCCCTGTAGGCCGTTGTACTGCGATGCCGGATTAGACGCGACGAAATCGCCAATGTTCAGGCCCTGGGCGAGACAGCCCTTGTCTGCCGCCGTGATAGTCTTGTCCGAGCAAGGATCGGTAGACCCATCGAGCGCAACGCTTTGCGGCGAAAACAGGTTCTGAAGAGTGGGTGCACGGACGGCCCGGTTGTACCCACCGCGGAACTTGACGTCCTCGATCGGTGCAAGCGTTCCTTCGACCTTGTACGTATCTGTGCTGAAGCTCGACGCTCCACGAACGCTGTACTTTGAATAACGATAGCCGCCGTTAATCGAGAGTTCCTTGATGAAGCCATCCTGTACGATCGGAATTTGGACTTCGCTGAAGAACTCCTTGACGTCGAACGCACCTGAAACTGGATTGGTTGCACCGCCTTGGCCGGCGAGGTCGCCAGTCGAGAAGGCGCTGTCAACGTTGAATTCGAGCGTTTCCTTGCGGTATTCAGCGCCGAGGACGATGCCGACGCCGTCTTGAGCCCAAGGCGACTTCACGCCGTATTCCCCAAGCTTGCCGGTGAAGGCAACGTTGGCCACTTGCTCAGTATTGATGCCGCGCTGAAAACCGGGCGTCTGGAGATAACCAAGAGCTGCGGAGTCCACCCCGCCGCCGAAGATGTTCCAGGGAACGCAGCTCGAATCGGATGTATCGACCGGAGACAGCTTCACACGGCAAACGGGATTGCCGGTGGTGGGATCAGTCACGACATCCAGCGCCTTACCAATACGGCTCACCGAGAAGTCGTTGTAATACGTCTCCGCAAAGATCGTGCGGCCATACTGGTAGAATGTATCATACGACCATGCCTTGCCAACGTCGCCTTTCAAGCCGATCACACCACGATAGCTCGTGTGCTGAAGATCATCACGGCGTGGACCGCCTTCCACGTTGCGACGGAGAATTTGGAGCAAGCCCTTGTTGTAAGTCGCGCCAGTCGTCGGATCGATGAAATTGAATGGCGTTGCACCTACGCCCGAATTTCCAACGGTGTCAAATGCGCGAGCGGGATCGGAACTGACGAGCAGATTATTGGTCGCGCAAACAATCGACTTCTGCTGTGCGCTGAGAAGTGGATTATCGCAGTTTATCGATGTGGTGTTGCCGAAATTACCCGAAGGAGCAATCTGGGCGACCGTCCGGTCATCCATGAACATGAATTCCATGTATGGATGCAACGCTTCCGACACTTCGTAGTCTGCGAAGAAGCCTGCGGTGTAACGCTCATCCGGACGCTGGAAGTAGTTCAGCGGACCGAAGTTATAAGGCGTGGAGCCAGGGACAAGCGAAGTGCCTTCGACCTGATATGTGTTGTCATAGGTGAAGAACGTTCCGTTCGCGGAAGTAGCCGAGCCCCCACATTGGTAGAGGTTGCCGTTCGCAGCAACCTGCGCGGCGGTACGAGCTTGGAACTGGCAAGCAGAGTAATCGCGCGAAGACTGCAGGACGGGGTTGGCCTTGCGATAGCCGGCATAAGCGGTGATGTGGCCGTGACCATCATCAAAGCCTGCGCCAAATACGGCATTGACGTCGACCGTGCCGCCGTTGGTGCTCGTACCACCGGGGTAGCCGAAATTGCGGCGGTCAAGAGCGCCCGTGAAGTCCGAGCCAACCTTGTTGTTGTGATTGTAGAGCGAGTATTGGCTGTCGATCCGGAAACCTTCGAAGTTGGTATCCATTACGAAGTTAACAACGCCCGCAACGGCGTCCGCACCGTAAACCGACGAAGCGCCGCCCGTCAAAACGTCGATCCGCTTGACCATTGCACCCGGGATGACGTTGATATCTGCGGCTGAGGAGCTGGGATCGCCAGGTGTCAGACGCCGTCCGTTTACGAGGACCAGAGTGCGCGTCGGTCCAAGCCCACGAAGATCAAGGGTGGCCGTACCGGTCGAACCGTTCGAAATGTTGGAGCCCTGTCCGGCGAACACTTGGGGCAGTGCGTTGACAATGTCCTCAACGCGCGTGGTGCCCGTACCTTTGATATCCTGAGCGGATACCACGGTAACCGGGCTCGGCGAAGTGAGGTTCGGGGACGCGATGCGCGAACCCGTGACGATGATTTCGCCAGATGGCGCCGCTTCGCTAGAGGCTTGGGCGGCCTCCTGTGCGAAGGCTGGCATGGCGACCATCGCCAAGCCGAGCGCTGCCGGCGCAACAGTCGCCTTCAGCATCGTGATATTCTTCATGAGTTCCAGCCCCTATTAGGTCGGCGGCCCAGTTCCGCCGTATCAGGCCAGCCGCTGATGGAATCCGCCCAAAGCAAGGCACGCCCATCCAGCGCCCGGATTTCAGTCGACTGCATCAAGCGCCGCCAGGCTGTAAAGCCGACACCAAGTTGCAGCGGCAATGTTTGTTCCGTATGTAACCAATTTGCCACACCACCGCGCATGCCTTGCAACTCGAGCCGAGGTGCGCCAAGCTATTTATCGCCTTGCTGAAGGGGTTGATGCGGCGATGGATATCCAAACTTGCAAGGGCCGTGCGAGCAGGCTTGTCTTGTCGGTTATCGTGCTGGGCCTCGTGCCAAACAGTGTGATTGCCAAGAGCGAGGGAAGTTTTGCTGCAGCACCTGAGGTCGTTCGCCAAATCGTTAACTGCCAGACTCTGTCGGATTCTGTGCAACGTCTTGAGTGTTACGATAAAACCGTTGCGGCACTGCAGATTGCGACTGACAGACGAGAAATTGTTATTGCTGATAAGGCTGATGTCAAGGAGGCTAGGCGCGGATTGTTCGGTTTTAAACTGCCATCGCTTAAAATTTTTGGCGGTCCGAAAGACGATGACGAAATTCGCGAGATTACATCTACGATAAAGGGGGTTCGAACAACCGGAAGCGGGCAATGGCGTATTATATTGCAAGATGGGGCTATCTGGGAGCAAATAAGTACCGATGTGCTGGCTTTCGACCCGAAGCCGGGAAATCCGATTAAAATTAGACAGGCCGCCGTTGGAAGTTTCAAAGCAACTGTTGATGGTCAGCCTGCTGTACGTGTGCGCCGTGTTGAGTAGTGAATATATGGCCACACTGTAGTCTTAGAGGCTGCCGGCAATTTCAGGGCTTTGGCTAACCAGGGCAGCGATCATTTTTTGTTCGTTTGGAGTCAGATCGGGATGCCAGATGTCAAAAAT
This sequence comes from Novosphingobium olei, assembly GCF_037076535.1. Lineage (NCBI taxonomy): Bacteria > Pseudomonadati > Pseudomonadota > Alphaproteobacteria > Sphingomonadales > Sphingomonadaceae > Novosphingobium > Novosphingobium olei. Next base: position 3,787,276 of record NZ_AP029021.1, read on the forward strand.
AAGCACAACACGTAACTCGTCACTTTCATTAGCAGCTTCGTGTTGAATGGTATCATCAAATACGAACGCTTCATTGGGTATCCAAGTACGACTGGTTGCCCCAACGCGGAACCAACAATCGCTGGGAATTACGAGAGGCAGATGGCAGACTAAACGGAAATTTGCGACGCCCACATGGGGTGGAATGTGGGTGTGCGGTGCGAGAAGAGAGAACATGGCATTAGCGCCGCAACCGGCAATTGCGGGCTGGGGTATGTGAGAAAGAGCCGTCATGGTGTGAGGACAATGTCGGGCGTTACGCTCAATTTGGCGCCCTCTTTCCAAGAGGTGAATTGCGGTCCAATCCCGATTCTGGTTAAGCCTCTGCCACTGCGCAAGCGGTTGATCCTTTGGGTAATTTAAGTACGGGACCAAGCAGGCAGACTCAGCCTTCAGAACAGTCTCGAACTCAGCTTTGATTGTTTCGGTGAGCGCCTCAAGGGCGGGTAGCCATGGAAAGCGATCTCGGGGATGGAATTCTTCTTCACATAGGGCAGGATAATGGAAATGGGTCGGCTCGCTATGCCAATGCCTTGTAATACGAGCGATATTACTCGCAAATCGTGAAATGCGCTGTTTTTCGGCCGCGCTAGATCCAAATAAGTTTGCTGAACTTTGCAGATTTGACTGCACATTTCCTTGATGAATCCTGTAGAATTTTTCTGCTTGATCTACTGCTTTTTGGAGATGTGGAGGAAAATCCCCTTTGGGACGTTGGGTCAGGGCTCGCCCATATGCCTCGCCGGCGCTCGCGTGACCCGCCTGTTCGAGGATCGAAGCGCGGGCGAGTAGGGAGAAGAAGTCGAGCGGATGGAGGCTCAGCGCCTCGCTCAAGGCGTCTAAGGCGCCCTTCAAATCACCTTCGGCTCTGCGCATTGCCGCTAATCGGCGCCACGCATCAATCGAGGGATTCTGTTTTGAGACGATGCTTTCGAGAAGCATTCGAGCCTTGGCGATGTCCCGATTTGCGAGCGCAATATCGACTTCGTCCAGCGGCGATGTCCCCATAAGTTCCCCCAGTTTTGATGTCACGACACGACCAAAAGCCTCGCGACGTCGACGACGCATCATCTGCGACTTCATGGCTTTAAGCAACGAGTCCCAAACCTTGACTTGGCCTTCCTAACAGATCAGGTTAACACCCTGTCTTAGTGACAAAATCTCTGGGCTCCCCGAGGTGCTATCGTGAAACACACCTGTTCGATTCTAATTTTTGCCGTGATTTTCGCGTTCCAGCCGCTTTTCGCGAAGGCTGCCGGGGCCCGAGCGAAGCAGCAAGAGGCGGTAAACGCCCAACATGCTGAAAAGGAAGATGTTGGTACCTCAGATCGAGTGATTTGCAGGAGCATCGAACAAATTGGTACTCGGCTTGGTAACAAACGTGTTTGTGCGACTGCTGCGCAGTGGGCGGCCATGAGAGCGGAGGAACGTGCCGGTCTTGAGCGGATCCAAACCCAGAATTACAAAAACAACTGATCCTAAGCGCTGAAGCGGTTTCCGCGCAAATGGTCTCGACGTGGTTCCCATTTGCAGACTGATGTTCTTCACGCTTGCTGTTTGTGGCAGGCGGCTGGCATGGATCGCATGAACGCTCTTACAGGATCTTTGGCTTAGGGTTGTTGCAGCGATTGACGGCGGCTTGAGCTGTCATGCAGCGACGGCTCGGTGGCCTGCTGCCGGTTTGGTGGACACCGAGATAGGATGTTTCCACCTATCGGAGGTCTGCAATGCAACGCAGGAAGTTCAGCCGCGAGTTAAAGCTTGAGGCGGTAAGGTTGGTGCGCGAGTGCGGTGTGGCGGTTGCGCAGGCTGCTCGCGATTTGGACGTGCACGAGAACGTGCTGCGCAAAGGGGTGAAGGAGTTTGCTGCCGATCCAGGGCACGCATTTCCCGGGCATGGACAGATGAGACCGGAGCAGTTGAGATCGATCGTCTCCGTCGCGAAGTGGCTAAGCTCAAGCCGGAGCGCGACATACTAAAAAAAAAAGCCGCCGCCTACTTCGCGAAGGACTCGATATGAGGTTCGCCTTCATCGCGAAGCACCGAGGGATCTGGCCGGTGGCATGGATGTGCGGGGCGCTCGGTGTCTTGCGAACCGGGTTCCATGCCTGGCTCACCAGAGCGCCATCGCAACGTGCCCGGGACGATGAAGTGATCGGTGCCAGGGTCAGGGCCAGCCATGTTGGCAGCTACCGCACCTACGGTGCCCGCCGTGTCTGGCACGACCTGCTCGCCGAAGGCATCTCCTGCGGCCTGCATCGGGTCGAACGGCTCATGCAGGCACAGGGGCTGCGGGCACGGCCCCGTCGTCGCGGGCTGCCCAAGGATCAGGGCGAACGTTCGGTCATCGCCGGCAACGTGCTGGATCGCCAGTTCGCAGCCGACAGGCCCAATCAGAAGTGGGTGGCTGACTTCACCTACATCTGGACGGCCGAAGGATGGCTCTACGTGGCCGCCGTGATCGACCTGTTCTCCCGTAGGATGGTTGGCTGGTCAATGAGCGACACCATGACTGCCCAGCTCGTCACCGATGCGCTGATCATGGCGATCTGGCGGCGGGGCAGGCCAGATGCCCTGCTGCATCATTCGGACCAGGGCAGTCAGTATACCAGTGAGCAGTTCCAGCGGCTGATGGCCGACAATGGCGTCACCTGCTCGATGAGCCGGTCCGGCAATGTCTGGGATAATGCCGCCATGGAAAGCTTCTTCTCCTCGCTCAAAACCGAGCGGATCGGCAAGAAGATCTACCGCACGAGGGCACAGGCGAAGGCAGACGTGTTCGACTACATCGAATGCTTCTACAACCCCACCCGGCCTCACACGACCCTGGGTTATCTCAGTCCTATCGACTTCGAACGAGAAGCTGGGGTAGCCTGAATGAGCTTATCTCGGTGTCCGCCAAACCGGCAGCAGGCCAGTCCAGCCGGGCATCTCAGAAAGACATACAGCGACAAGGTCGACCTTGGATTCGATGCAAGCCTCAACGCTCGTGAGGAATCAAAGGTTGCGCCAATGCCTCCTCCGCCACAGCCGATGAGCGCTTTGAATAGGCATCTATGGCAATCGAGATCCCGCCGCGCACAGGTCTTCTAATGTCCCAAGATGCACGTGGTTGCGATCGCTGCTGTGGCGTAGGCTTCCTGTCGTTCGGCGCTCCAGTAGCGCAGCATGTCGAGCGGGATCTGTGCCCCGCTGATTGCGCACAGGACGTGGTCGCCGGCGGAAAGCTGGCGAAACGTTCCGGGCAGATAGTAGAGACGTGCAAGACGTCCGGCAGGTGGCATCAACATTAGTGATCCTTAGGGCGGTAGCGACGTTAAAGCAATTTGGGTTGCACGTCGGCCGGCTTGGGTTTTGCTTTGAGCGGGCGGGATGCGCCTGGTCCACCGACCGCAACGTCGACCGATCCGTCGGCGAATCTGAGCGTCAATGTCGTGCGCTCGGCCGCCGTCGCTCGATCCTTGACGACCGCGCCATTGCTGTCCGTGACCAGGACGTAGCCCCTCTGGAGCGGCGCTTCGGGGTCGAGCGAGCGACGCAGCCGATCAAGCGCATCCACGCGCGTGCGCGCATTCCCGATACGCTGCAGGATGGCCTCTGGCCGCAGGCGGAGGGCCGAAAGCCGGTCACCCCCCCGTGCGATGCGGGAGGAGAGCAGGGCAGGTCGCAGCGCGCCTGCGGTGCGGCCCAGCGTCCCTCGTGCAATCTCGGTACGATGAAGAAGCCCACGGCGCAGCCGCTCGGCAAGGTCGTCGAGGCGCTGTGCCTGGCCGTCGAGCAAGGCAAGCGGATGCGGAAGTCGCTCGCTTCGCACGGCAAGCCGCTCGCGGGCGAGGTTGAGAAGGCGGATCGTGCCGCGCTGCTTGCGTGAATGAAGGTCGCTCAGCGTAGCCGACAGTTCGACCAGCACGGGTACCGCGATTTCCGCCGCGGCAGTCGGGGTCGGGGCCCGCAGGTCTGCTGCAAAATCGGCAAGAGTGGTATCGGTCTCGTGCCCGACGGCACTTATCAGAGGAATCGTGCAGTCGGCGATCGCGCGCACCACTTCCTCCTCGTTGAAGCCCCAGAGGTCTTCGATCGAACCACCACCGCGTGCCACGATGACCAGATCGGGCCTAGGCACGGGCCCGCCCGGCTGAGCAGCCGAGAAGCCCCGGATTGCGGCTGCTACCTGCTGGGCCGATCCCTGGCCTTGCACTAACACTGGCCATACGACCACGTGGCTGGGGAACCGGTCCCGCAATCGGTGCAGAATGTCGCGGATCACGGCGCCGGTGGGCGAAGTCACAACGCCGATCGTGCGAGGCAGGAAGGGAAGGGCGCGCTTGCGCTCGGGCGCAAAGAGGCCCTCTGCTTCAAGGCGGGCCTTTGTCTTGGCCAGAAGTGCAAGGAGCGCACCTTCTCCGGCGATCTCCATCCGATCGATGACGATCTGGTAGTTCGATCTTCCGGGATACGTCGTGAGCTTGCCCGTTGCCACGACTTCCACGCCATCTTCTGCGCGAAACGAGAGGCGCTGTGCGCTGCCACGCCACATCACGCCGTCGAGCCGTGCGTTTTCATCCTTGAGGCAAAGATAGAGGTGTCCAGAAGCTGCACGTTTCACGCCGGACAGTTCGCCTCGTACGCGCACGAAGCCGAAGCGATCCTCTACCGTCCGCTTCAGCAGGGCTGAAATCTCGGAGATGGAGAGGGCAGGGGCGTTGTCCCTGTCGCGTTCGGTCGCTAGGAGCCCGCCATCCGGAAGGTCGTCGTCGGGCGAAGAAGGGAATACCATGAATATCCTGCTGATCGGGTCTGGCGGTCGCGAACATGCCCTTGCATGGAAATTGGCCCAATCGCCAATGCTCGACAAGCTTTATGCGGCTCCCGGCAACCCCGGCGTTGCCGAGCACGCTGAAATCGTCGCGCTCGACCTTACCGATCACGCCGCCGTGTCCACCTTCTGCGAGACACATCGCATCGGATTGGTGGTCATCGGGCCCGAGGCGCCATTGGTCGATGGCCTGTCGGATTCACTGCGGGCAGCCGGATTCTCGGTCTTCGGCCCCAGTCGTCTCGCGGCGCAGCTTGAAGGATCCAAGGGCTTCACCAAGGACCTTTGCACGCGAGCGAACATTCCCACCGCCGGCTATGTCCGCGCGAGCTCTGCCGAAGAGGCCCACGCCGCAGTGTCGCGCTTTGGTGCCCCGGTCGTCGTCAAGGCCGATGGCCTCGCCGCCGGGAAGGGCGTGGTCGTTGCGATGACCCTCGAGGAGGCTCAGGCCGCGGTCGATGACATGTTCGACGGAGCATTCGGCAATGCCGGCGCGGAAGTGGTCGTGGAAGAATTCCTGACTGGCGAGGAGGCCAGTTTCTTCGCGCTCACCGATGGTGCCACGATTGTCCCGCTCGCGTCGGCGCAGGATCACAAGCGGGTCGGTGATGGGGACGTCGGCCCGAATACCGGAGGGATGGGCGCATACAGTCCGGCGCGGGTCCTGACCCCTGAACTGGAGGCGCAGACAATTGCCCGGATCGTCGGCCCCACGGTCAAGGCAATGGCCGACGAAGGCATGCCTTACTCGGGCGTGCTATATGCCGGCCTGATGCTGACCGAGGATGGGCCGAAGCTGATCGAGTACAACGCGCGCTTCGGCGATCCCGAGTGCCAGGTCCTGATGATGCGCCTCGAAAGCGATCTTGTCGAACTGCTGCTGGCCTGCGCTGACAGCAAACTTTCGTCGATCGAGTCACCGCGCTTCTCGGCAGACCCGGCGCTTACGGTGGTGATGGCGGCGCAGGGATATCCCGGCGTTCCCAAGAAGGGCGGGCGAATCGATGGCATTCGCGCAGCGGAAACAAGTGGGGCAAAGGTGTTCCACGCCGGAACCGAGCTCGGTATCGACGGGGTGCTGGCGGCAAGCGGCGGGCGTGTCCTGAATGTCACGGCCCGCGGGACCACCGTTCGTGCAGCACGCGACGCAGCCTATCGGGCCGTCGATGCGATCGACTTCCCCGAAGGCTTCTGCCGGCGCGACATCGGCTGGCGCGAGGTCGAGCGAGAGGGCTGAGAGCGTCTCGCCGACGCTCGGTCAGACCATGATGTTGACGTTGCCCGATGTGATGTCCGTCGGCTGGCGCGGGACGGTGACGCTCGGGTCGTAGCGGCTCGGCGGATCCTGCGTCGTGATGCAGGTCGCCTTCTGCACGGGAGGGGACACCGGTGTCGAATCGTAGCTCGTCCGGCTCGCGGGGGTGCCGGAAAGGACCGGCGAAATCGGGGAAACACCTGCGCTCATGGTCTGTCTCTTCAACGCGCGCACCTATTGCGCGCGAACGAGAGGACGGCCGCGCCGGACGCAGATTAAGCCCGGCGCGGAAAAAATGATCAGCCGATGATTTCGGCAGTCAGCTTCGCGAGATCGGCCTCTGGGCGCGCGCCATAGTGCGAGATGACTTCGGCTGCACATACCGCGCCGAGGCGGAGGCAGTCCGCCAGCGGAAGTTCGCGAACGTGGCCGAACAGGAAGCCCGCAGCGAATTGGTCGCCGGCACCCGTCGTATCCACGACGGTGTCGACATGCTCTGCGGGAACGTGCGCATGGACGCCCCCGGAGATGGCGTGTGCTCCCTTTTCGCTGCGCGTCACGACGAGGGTCGGAACATTTTGGGCAACGGCGGCCATGGCGTCATCGAACGATTCGATACCGGTCAGCGACGCGAGCTCATGCTCGTTGGCAAAAAGTATGTCGATTTGGCCGGCTGCGATCAGGGCGCGGAAATCATCGCCATGGCGTGAAATCACAAAGGAATCGGAGAGCGTGAAGGCCACCTTGCGGCCCGCCGAACGCGCAGCGGCAATCGCCTTGCGCATTGCGCGGCGGGGCTCTTCCGGGTCCCACAGATATCCTTCGAGATAGAGTATGCTGGCAGAAGCAATCGCGCTTTCGTCCAGCGCTTCTGCGGGCAAAAACTGCGATGCGCCGAGGAAGGTGTTCATGGTGCGCTGGCCATCGGGCGTTACGAAGATCAGACACTGTGCGGTCGGCGGTTCGGCTTCGCGCGTTGGCGTATTGAACGCAATGCCGCCGGCCCGAATGTCATGGGCGAACACGCGTCCGAACTGATCGTCCGCAACTTGGCCAACGAATGCGCATCGTGCCCCCAGGGCAGCGAGACCGGCAAGCGTATTTGCCGCCGATCCTCCGGAGATTTCGCGGGCAGGTCCCATCGCATCGTACAGTTCGCGGGCTCTTGCGTCGTCGACGAGCGTCATCCCGCCCTTGGCAAGACCAAGGCGTGCGATCTCGGAGTCTTCAGCGGGGGCCATGACGTCGACGATGGCATTGCCGATAGCGATGACGTCAAGGGTGGCAGCGGTCATGAATACTCCGTTTCAAGGTCTTGTCGCGCTCCGGTAGACGCCGCGCGGTCGCGTCGCAAGGCGGAGCCACTCCAGCCCACACCGAGTTGACAGTGACCGTGCGGGCACTTCATGCCTCCAGCATGTCCAATCGAACGATCAGCATCGCCGTCGCCGTTTTTGCGCTTTCGGCCTGTGGAGGAGCGACCGGGTCATCCACCAGCGGCACGGGCAAGTCTGCCACGATCCGCAGCGCGGGTTTTTCCCCCACGCGGCCTGTGTTGAAGACTCCGCCCCGACCGTCTGCCACGGTGCTTGCGTTGCCCGGTCTTGAAGGGGTCATCGGTGCAGACGCGGAGCAGTTGACTAGGGACTTCGGCCCGCCCCGGCTGGATGTCCGGGAAGAGGATGCTCGCAAACTGCAATGGTCAGGCAGTGCCTGCATTCTGGACGCCTACCTTTACCCTGCCGTGCCTGGCGGCCGGGCGACCGCGACGTACGTGGATGCGCGGCGAGGCGATGGCCGCGATGTCGACCGGGCGGCCTGCATCGCGGCGCTGCGGAAACGCTGAGGTTAGCCGACCGACCACCATTTGCGGCGCGGCCGGTCGACAACACCATCACCATCGATGTCGGTTGCGGTGACATAAGTGGTGTCGGTGACCGGCACCGTCTGGCCGTTGGCGAGAGCTGACGCATGGCCTTCCGCACGGGCCGCGCGCAATTCCGCTTCCCGAGTGCGCTGCTCCGCCTCACGGGTGGCGATCTCGCCCTTTCGTGCCAGCCGCATCGAATCGTAGCTCCAGCGCATCTGGCTGTGTGCGAACAGGCAGAGGAAGCCGCCGGCGATCGACAGGTTCTTCAGCGCCATCGTCGCCTGCATCGTGTCCGCCAGATTGCGGTGGAAGAGCAGCGTCGCCAGCAAGCAGAAACCTGCGAAGAGAATCGCGAACAGCCGGGTCATGAAACCCAATGCTATGGCGAGGCCGCCGAGCAGTTCGAACAAGGCGACAGGCAACGCAAGGCCCGAAGGAAGGCCGGCGGCGGTGATCATGGCGTTGGTGCCGGACAGGTCGAAAAGCTTACCGACCCCGGATACGATAAACAGGATGGCCAGCAGGACGCGGCCGGCAAGTGCTGCAACTGTGTTCATGGCGGTCTTCTCCCGCAGGCCTGACGCGGGATCGCGCAAGGCGCTCTGTTGCGGGGTCAATCGCCCGGCGCGGCGCAAGTTCCTTGCAGGTATCCAGCTGGCTGGGTCCATGGCGCAAAAGCGGGCATCCCGAACTCGGCAGAGTCTGCGAGCGTGTACCGGTCCAGCACGGTCAGAAAAGCTTCGAGGGCCTCTGCCAGAATGCCCGACAGCCGGCAATCATTACGCAACGCACAGCGTGCGCAATCCGCTAGCCTAAGCCCGCGCTCGAGCGTTCTGACCACGGCCCCGATCCTGATCGCGGCCGGGTCCGCCGCCAGAGCGATACCGCCGTTTCGCCCACGCTGACTTGTGACGATGCCTTCGCGCACCAGCGTCTGCGCCACCTTGGCCACGTGATTGTACGACAGACCCTGGGTGTCGGCGAAGCGAGGCAGGGACAGCGATCCGCCCTCCCGTGCGAGCAGGATGAGCATGCGGAGTCCGAAGTCGGTGTGCTGGGTTAGCTGCATCTGTCCTTCCAGCGGAATGCCTGCATGGGTACTGAAAATGAGGCAAGCCTGCGCACCGCAAGTCCAGAAGCCATAGCAACGGTCAAGGCCACCGCCCCTGCGGTAGAGAAGCATGGCCTGGCGATCACAACCGCCATGTACAAGCGTCTGTTCCAGGACGAGGAAGTTGCCGCGATGTGCGATCGCGCTGCGCAGGAGAGCGGCGAGCAGCCAAAGCGGCTGGCCGCGGCCATCCTCGCCTATGCAAAGAATATCGACAAGCTTGGCAATCTTGGCACTGCCGAGCAGCGCATGGTGGCTCGCCATGTCGAAACAGGGGGGAAGGCAAGCCACTATCCCTTGGTCGCCAACGCATTGCTCCCTGCAATTCGGGATGTTCTCGGTAGCGAGGTCGCAACCAACGAAGTGCTGGCATCTTGGGGAGAGGCTTACTGGATGCTGGCCGACATCCTCATCGCGGCCGAAAAAGAGGCGTACGCGGACATTGCCGCCTAACGATCAGGTCCACCCCATTCGATCTCGTCGTCGAGCGGATCGTCGATGGATTCGTCGTGCCCCGTTCCGCTTGACAGGAAAACGAGACCCATGAGCGCGGCCATCAGCATCATTGTCAGGCCGATGCCGAGGAACGTCGCTATATAAAGGTGGATCGAAACCAGTCCGAACTGCGACCACAAGTAGGCCCAGACCAGAAATATCGTGACCAGCGTCGCGGCGCCCATGCCCCACATCAGCATGCGATAGCGTCGCCATGCATGCGACGCGTTGTGCGGATTGTCGAGCGGCGAGGGGCGCGGCGCGGGCGGTCTGGGCATGGCGTGCGATATGGTTCTTTGCAGATGGCGGGGCAATGCTTTGACACCGGCTGCAAACTTGGCATCATCGCGAATGGCCGGAGACGGGCAAACCGTCCCGACCAAGATAAGATAAGGAGGATGCCATGACGATTGCCAGGCTCATAGCCGGCCGTTCGGGCGAAGTGTGGCGTGCCAACGCCGAAGACAGTGTCGCCGATGCCATTGCCCTGCTCGCCGAAAAGCGTATCGGCGCGGTCCCCGTCGAAGACCAAGGCACGCCCGTTGCCGGGATCTTTTCGGAACGCGACGTTCTCTACTGCCTCAGGGCACACGGGCCGACCGCGCTGCAGATGAAGGTGCGGGATGTGATGACCGCGCCCGTCATCAGTGTCGCGCCGAATGACAGCGTCCTCCATGCTCTGGGCTTGATGACACGTCGGCGGATCAGGCATCTGCCTGTCATCGATGGCGATCGAATGGTTGCGTTCATTTCGATCGGCGACCTGGTGAAGCATCGACTAGATTCCATCGAGGCGGAAGCGCACGCGATGCGCAGCTACATCCAGTCGGCCTGAACTGCAGGAAATTTGGGCCGCAGGGCGCTTGAGCAAGCGCGTTTGCGCTCCTATCTCGCTGGCATGAGCGAACCAGCCGTGATCCTCGCACCGAGCGCCGCCGCGCGCGTCGCCGCCATTGCCGCAAAGCAGGCTAAGCCTGCGATTCTGCGCCTGTCGGTCGAAGGGGGCGGGTGTTCGGGCTTCCAATACAAGTTCGGCCTTGCCGATGCCCCAGAGGCTGATGACACTATCGCCGAGACAGATGGCGTCAGGCTTCTGGTGGACGCCGTCAGCCTAGACCTCGTCAGCGGCGCCACGGTCGAGTATGTCGAATCGCTCGGCGGTGCGGCCTTCCGGGTGACCAATCCCCAGGCAGCGTCCGGCTGCGGTTGCGGCGCGAGTTTCAGCGTGTGACAATCAAGGTCGCAAGCTTCAACATCAACGGGATCAGGGCGCGCCTGCCGCGCTTGCTCGAATGGCTGGAGGAAACGCGCCCGGCAGTGGCCTGCCTGCAGGAAATCAAGACCCAGGACGAAGGGTTTCCTGCCGCAGAGTTCGAGAAGATCGGTTACCATGCGATCTGGCATGGCCAGAAGGGGTTCAATGGCGTTGCGATCCTTGCCGATGGGGTCCAGCCGATCGAAGCCCACCGCGGTTTGCCGGGTGACCCCGAGGATGAGCACGCGCGCTATCTCGAGGCCGATGTCATGGGTCTTCGCGTGGTGTGCATCTACCTGCCGAACGGGAATCCGCAGCCCGGACCCAAGTTCGATTACAAACTGCGCTGGATGGAGCGTTTGCGCGAACGCATGCGTGAACTGCTAGCTGAGGAACGTCCTGCGCTCGTCATTGGCGATTACAACGTCATTCCCGAAGACAAGGATACCTTTTCGGTCCGTGCCATGGCGACCGACGCGCTGATGCAGCCCGAATCGCGCGACGCCTATCGCCGTCTCCTCAATGATGGCTGGACCGACGCGATCGATCTCCACAATCCGCAGGGTGGGGTCTGGACCTTCTGGGACTATCAGGCCGGAGCCTGGCAGCGCGATCACGGCTTCCGGATCGACCACGCGCTGCTGTCGCCAGCCCTTGCAGATCGACTGCAGGCTGCCGGTGTCGACAAGACCTATCGTGGTCGGGAAAAAGCGAGTGACCACGCGCCGATCTGGGTTGCCCTTCGCGACTGACATTTCAGACAGTCTGGCGAATACGAATATTCGCACCACCTGTGCGTCCGTTCACAGCGGCGTCAGCTTTTCGGCGGCAAAGCGCCTGCCAACAGATTTACACCATGGATCTTGATCATGCGTCTCTTTGCCAAGGACTTCTATCGCTCGCTTCTGCTGGGCTTTGCCATCGGTTCGATCGGCATGGGAGCGACGATCGCCGTCAAGGTCCACGCCAGCGAAGCAGCGGCCCCATCCGCCATGGGTCAGGGGCAGTGAAGAGCGCGCGTTCACGCCTTGGCGTGGCCGTGCTGGCTCTTGTGATCAGCGCATGCCAGCAACCCGCCATGGCGGAGCAGGTGTATCGAGCGCCGGAAGCTGCGGTTCGTGCGAACGAGACGCCCGGGCGCCATACCGCGATTTTCGCCGGCGGCTGCTTCTGGGGCATGGAGGCCGTCTTCAGCCACCTGAAGGGCGTTTCCAGTGTCGTATCCGGATACACCGGCGGCAATCGCGTGCAGGCTGATTACGAGACGGTCAGCAGCGGGACAACGGGACATGCCGAATCGGTCAGGGTTACCTACGATTCCTCGGTCATCCGCTATGACCAGTTGCTGCAGGTCTTCTTCGGTGTTGCGAGCGATCCGACCCAGCTGAACAGGCAGGAGCCGGACGTGGGCACCCAGTATCGCAACGCGTTGTTTCCGGCCAACAAGGAGCAGGCGCGCGTGGCTGCTGGCTACATTGCGCAGCTGCGTCGGCTCGATCCCTGGAAGCGGCCGATCGTGACGCGCATCGAAGCGTTCAAGGGCTTCTACCCCGCCGAGGACTATCATCAGGATTTCGCGCACAAGAATCCGGATCACGGCTACATCCGGCGCTGGGATGCGCCCAAGGTAGCAGCTCTGCAGCGGACCTTCCCGCAGTTCTGGAAGAGTACGTTCACGCCTCGTTGATCACGCAAATTGCGAACCGTCTCGGGTCGTCCTATCTAAGCGAGATGGGCGGCCACCATCATCATCACTTTGCGGGCGAGACTCTGGTTGGCGCGGCGCGCGACGTACTTGTTGCGGCTGGCGAACAGTGGACCGAAATGCGCGCCGATGTCTTCGAAGCGCTCGCAGTGCATGAAAAGCCGGCGTCGGCCTATGACATCGCCGAGAGCGTCGGAGGGCGGCGGGGCAAGCGCGTTGCAGCCAACAGCGTCTACCGCATCCTGGACTTGTTCGTGCGTACCAACCTCGCCCGTCGGGTGGAGAGCGCCAACGCCTATGTTGCGAACACGCACCCCGGATGCCGCCACGACTGCATTTTCCTGATTTGCGACGCGTGTGGTCAGGTGACGCATCTTGACGACGATCGTCTAACCGGTGCCCTTCGGGAGGCTGCGCAAGGGGCAGGGTTTGCAGATGTCCGCCCTGTGGTCGAACTTCGTGGTGTTTGCCGACACTGCGCCTGACGGCGGATCACCGCTCTGGCTGCGGTCAGAGTCGCTTGGACATCCGCTTCAGGGGAACCGGTGCGCCGCCGCGCGAATCTTCGATTTCCTCGATCACGACGTAGCCCGACACCGTATATAGCGGCACGCCGGACATCGTCCCCATCAGTTCGCAGGTTGAGAAACCCTCCGCTTTCGCTGCGGCTTCGCAGTGTGCAAGAAGCGCGCGGCCCACACCCCTGCGGGCGTACGCAGGTACCGTGTACATGGCCCTTATGCGCGCTGCTTCCGTCGCGGGATCGAGCAAGCGGGGCTCCCGCAAGCCTGTGCTATGGTCGCCGCCGTAAAGGGTTGCCCTGCGGCTCCAGCCGCCACACCCTGCGATTTCTCCGTCGAACTCCGCCACGAAATAGGTACCGTCATCGACCAGCTGCCGGTCCAGACCCATTACCGCCCGGCTTGACTCCACCTGCTCCGGCGTCAGGAATCCGGCCTGCAATTCGCCGATCGCGGCATCCATCACGCTTCGCAAGGCTTCGAGATCGGCTGGGACGGCTTTGCGGATCGAGATCGCAGACATGGCTGCGACGCTTGCCCTGCTGCCGCCCGGATGTGCAAACGCTTTGTTGTGGTTGGACGCGGCGTAACAAGGGTGTAAGGCGTCTCGATGTCCGCTACTCCGGCCACGCCTCTTCTCGATACCGTCGACACGCCCGATGACCTGCGCAAGCTTCAGCCCTCGCAGCTCCGGCAACTGGCAGACGAACTCCGCCATGAAATGATCAGCGCCGTCGGGCAGACGGGTGGCCACTTGGGCTCCGGCCTGGGCGTTGTGGAACTGACTGTCGCCATTCACTACGTCTTCAACACACCCGACGATCGGCTTGTCTGGGATGTCGGACACCAGGCCTATCCCCACAAGATCCTGACCGGGCGTCGCAGCCGAATTCGCACGCTGCGCCAGGGGGGCGGGCTCTCAGGCTTCACCAAGCGTAGCGAGAGCGAGTACGATCCCTTCGGGACCGCGCATTCGTCCACGTCGATTTCGGCTGCGCTGGGCTTTGCCGTTGCCAACAAGCTGGCGGGCAAGCCGGGGAAAGGCATCGCGGTAATCGGCGATGGCGCGATGAGCGCCGGCATGGCCTATGAGGCGATGAACAACGCCGAGGCCGCGGGCAACCGTCTCATAGTTATCCTCAATGATAACGACATGTCGATCGCACCGCCCGTCGGTGGGCTTTCGGCGTATCTCGCCCGGCTGGTTTCGTCTGGCCCCTTCCTGGGATTGCGGGACACACTGCGCAAGATTTCGCGCCGCCTTCCCGAACCACTGCACAAGGCGGCAAAGAAGACAGACGAGTTTGCCCGTGGCCTTGCCATGGGGGGCACGCTGTTCGAGGAACTCGGCTTCTACTACGTTGGCCCGATCGACGGCCACAACCTGGACCAGCTGATTCCGATCCTTGAGAACGTGCGCGATGCCGCGGAAGGCCCCTGCCTGATCCACGTGGTCACGCAGAAGGGGAAAGGCTACGCCCCAGCAGAAGCCGCCGCGGACAAGTACCACGGGGTTCAGAAGTTCGACGTTATCACGGGCGAACAGGTGAAGAGCGCGGGCGGTCCGCCCAGCTACACCAACGTGTTCGCTCAGGCGCTGGTGGCCGAAGCGGCCCGCGACGACAAGATCTGTGCAATCACTGCGGCCATGCCTTCGGGCACCGGTCTCGACAAGTTTGCCGCGACCTATCCGGAACGCAGCTTCGACGTCGGCATTGCCGAACAGCACGCAGTGACTTTTGCAGCAGGCCTTGCCGCACAAGGGATGCGGCCTTTTTGCGCGATCTATTCGACTTTCCTGCAGCGTGCCTACGACCAGGTGGTCCACGACGTTGCAATCCAAAATCTTCCGGTGCGCTTCGCGATCGATCGCGCGGGGCTCGTGGGGGCCGATGGCGCAACGCACGCCGGTTCGTTCGATGTCACCTATTTGGCAACTCTTCCGAACATGGTGGTCATGGCCGCCGCGGATGAAGCCGAACTGGTGCACATGACCCACACCGCCGCACTTCACGATTCAGGCCCGATCGCTTTTCGCTATCCGCGTGGCAACGGCGTGGGCGTGCCACTGCCGGAAGTTCCGCAGCGGCTTGAAATCGGCAAGGGCCGTTTGGTTCGTGAAGGCACCAAGGTTGCCCTGCTCTCGCTCGGGACGCGACTTGCCGAAGCACTCAAGGCGGCCGACCAGCTCGACGCCAAGGGCTTGTCGACGACCGTTGCCGATCTCCGCTTTGCCAAGCCGCTCGATAGCGAACTGATCCGGCGTCTGATGGCCACGCACGAAGTCATCGTGACGATGGAGGAAGGCGCAATCGGAGGACTGGGCGCCCACGTCCTGACGCTGGCAAGCGATGAGGGATTGACCGACGCCGGCTTGAAAATCCGGACGATGCGGCTTCCTGATGTCTTCCAGGACCAGGACAGCCCCGAAAAGCAATACGATGACGCTGGATTGAACGCCGCCCAGATCGTCGAGACCGTGTTGAAGGCGCTGCGCCATAACAGCGCTGGCGTGAACGAGGCTCGCGCCTGATCGAATTCAGGCGCGGGCTTGCGGCTTCTAGAACACGTGTTCCGGCAGAAGGCGCCATATTCCGGCCGGGATGGCGGCAAGCGGGATGTGTACCCAGGTGACCGCGATCCACGGTAGGATGGCGGCTGCCAGCCACGCGCCGAGTTCACGCGCATGGGCAAGGTTCGGCCAGAACGACGTCCGTTTCACCCACGACCGCCATTCGCTGCCGTAAAGCGCCTTCTTCTTCCCGTCCTGAAGGTGCGACCCGCCCAGTGCGAGGAGGATCACTCCCCCCATCAGCACGAATACGCGGGGCGAAGGCGAGATGATGATGTGCGACACGGCCCACAGCGCGAAGCCCATCATCATGGGGTGGCGGGTGATCTTGAACACCCCGCGTGGAAGCTGAGCGGAGAGGCCGTGTACCTTTGCGCCCGGCAATGCCGGATTACCTGCGAGCGATGCCATGAAGAGCGCAAGCGCTATGAGTGTCAGCACACTGGCGATGGTCCACGGAACGACGGCGTAACCGTCCCACAACACCGGCGCGCGCGGGGCACCGCCGAACGCCAGGATAGCCCATCCTAAGGTAACCAATGCCACCAAGGAATAGAACGCGGGGAAGCCGTTCTTGCCCAGCATCTTGACGAGCGGTGAGCGAAGGGGGTGGGACAGCAGGTAATGGCTGCCCAGAAATGCCGCCATTGCAGCGATCAACCACCCCATCTGGCCAACTCCCCCATTCATCCTCGAACCGCCGGAATGACCGGCGGCTTCAGTACTTTATTGATAGGCCTTGGGCAGCGATCCTTCTTGTGGATTGCGATACCGGTCCCGCAGCCTGGTCTGGTGGTTTACCATGCTCTGTTTGACGCCGTCGATGTAGATATCCACCGGTCCTGATGACAGCTCCAGCGGATCGCCGTCCCAGATGACGACGTCACCGGCAAGGCCCGGCTTGAGGCTGCCGAAGCGCGAGCCCTCTCCGATGATGTCGGCAGGCACGGAGGTGATGGCTGCCAAGGCCTGACCCCACGTCAGCCCACTTGCCCCGGGTAGACGGCCTACCGCGACGAGGTTGCCCGCATACTGAGGGGCATATCGCGGTTGGTCGTTGTCATAGAAGCCTCCCAAGCCGACCTTGACGCCTGCCGCCTGCATGCGGCCCACATTCGACTGAGTGGCGGCCAGCGTTTCGAAGCGTCCAGGAAGATCGGTGATGGCGCTTGCAAGAACAGGAACACCGGCGGCTGCGATGTCGCGCGCGACGCGCCAACCTTCTGCTGCACCGACGATGACCAGCTTGATTGCCGGAAATTCCGACTTGAGACGCAGGACCTGGCGGATGTCGGCTGCCCGTTCCACGTGAACGTAAAGCGGTTGGCGGCCGGAAACCACGGGCACCAGCGCTGCAGCGTCGAACCGAGTCAGCAGCCCGTCGTCGGCGCGTCCCTGCACCGTTTGCGCCATGCGCGGGTCGAGCGGTATGTCATCTCCGGTGCTGGTCGGCGATGCCTTGGCACCACCGATCTTCGATATTCCGGCTCGACGATCGAAATCCGCAGCTTCGCGCAGGGCGTTGCGCAGAACCGTCTGCGCGGCGACTCGGCTGCCACCGGCAAGGTCGGCGCCGCGTTCGCCCAGTTCCACGAACTGGAACGCGCGTGGGCGGTTCACCGGATTGGCATCCGCACCAAGATCTATGATCGCGCCTTGCCCTGCAAATATGGCGTTCGCGGCAACAGGGGCGACGGCCGCGCGAGTGACACCGCCGGCCCGGCTGATCCCGATGGGCGTAGCGTCGGGGTCGATCGCGGCGGATACATCGAGTGCTGCGTTGAAACCCGCCTTGGGTGCATACTCGTCGTTGCTTTCATCGACAGCGCCCACATCGACCAGACCCAGGTCGGTGACTGCGCTGACGAGTCCGGGGGTCACCCATTTGCCGGTACCATCGATCACCTGGATCCCTGCAGGAACGGCCACTCCGGCGCCCGCGGCAACGATCTTGCCGCCCCGCACCACGACTGTGCCGCCCTGGATCGGAGCGCTTCCATCGCCGATCGCGACTGTTGCATTGGTGATTGCGAAATCCTGCGCCTGCTGCGCCAGCACCGGGATCGAGGCGGAAGCGGCGAGCAGGGCAGCCAAGCTGCTGATGAGGGTGCGCGGCTTCACTTCACATCTCCTTCGCCGGGCTGGCCAAGCTCGAAATCGCTGACAGGACGACGCGTGCGGTCCATCGCGTCGAAGAGCATGGCTCCATCGACCCAGACCTTTTCCGGTCGCGAATAGACCGACAGCGGATTGCCGTTCCAGAGAACGACGTCGCCCGCCTTGCCCGGGGCAAGGCTGCCAGTCTTTCCATCAATTCCGAGTGCCTTGGCGGGGTTCAGGGTGAACCACGAGATCACCTGGGCGTCGGGAATGTTGATCCCGATGCGCTTTCCATCGCCCTGGGCCTTGGCCGCTTCCTGGTTTAGGCGCTGGATACCGTATTCGTCGTCCGAGTGGATGATGACGCAGGCCCCGTGATCCGCAAGCAGGGCGGCGTTTTCGGGAATGCCGTCATAGGCTTCCATCTTGAAGCCCCACCAGTCCGCCCAGATTGCCGAGCAGATGCCGTTTTCCTTCAGAAGATCGGCAATCTTGTACGCCTCGACCGCGTGGTGGAACGCCGAGACCTTGTAGCCGAACTCCTTCGACATATCGATGACCTGCGCCATCTCGTCGGCCCTGTAGCAATGGTTCTGGACAAGGATCTTGCCGGCAAGAACATCAGCGAGCGTTTCCATCGCCAGATCGCGCGAATCGAGCTTTCCGGCGTCGCGCTTCTTCTTGTACTCGGATGCCTTGATCCAGGTCTGCCGATCGACCGCGAAGTTGCCCATGCGGGTAGAGGGCATCTGGCCCTTTTCGCCATATACGCGCTTGGGATTTTCGCCGCAGGCCATCTTCAGGCCATAGGGCGCATCCGGGAACTTCATGCCCTGCACTGTGCGGCTGGGAACGTTCTTGAGCACGACCGATCGACCACCCATCAGGTTGGCCGAGCCTGGCAGGATCTGAAGCGAAGTGACGCCGCCGTTGGCAAGCGCGCGGGTGAAGCCCGGATCCTGGGGCCAAACCGAATGTTCCGCCCACACTTCCGGAGTTGTCGGGCTGGTCGCTTCGTTGCCGTCGGAATGCGCCTGCACACCGGGACTCGGATACACGCCCAGATGGCTGTGAATATCGATCACCCCGGGCGTGACGAACTTGCCGGTGCCGTCGATGCGGCGATGGTCCTGCGGTATGGCCAGGTCGGGTCCGCCGATGGCTTCGACCTTGCTGCCCGAAAGAAGCACCGTCCCATTGTCGATGCGGCCGCCGGCACCATCGTAGACGGTGGCTCCGACAATCGCGACAGCTTCGCCGGGATATGGCTTGTAGGTCGACGGATAGGGATTGTCCTTGAGCTGGAAGCCGGGATCGTCCTGCTTGGGTTTGGCTACGCCGGCGCTGGCCGAAAGGGCGAGGGCAAGCCCCGCCAGTGCATGGCTGGCAAACCTGCCGAAATTTCGTGCTTTCACGTCTGCAACCCCCTTACTTGACGCCGTGCATCAGCTTGCGCAGCGGCGCAGCGAGCAACAGCAGAACGCCGCCGATGGCGACGGCCGCCCAGCCGATCGTGGTGAACACCGCAGTGTAGGTGTCGAGGCTGACCTTGAGATTGGTCACCTGTCCACCGACGGTCTCGACGCTCGCGACCTGTGCGACAATGCCGGCAACATACTGCGCGACGGAAATCGAGAGGAACCACACCCCCATCATCATCCCCACGATGCGAGCAAGGCTGAGCTTGGTGATCATCGAAAGGCCGACCGGCGATATGCACAGCTCGGCAACGGAATGGATCAGGTAAAGCCCGGCAAGCCACCAGATCGAAACCTTGAAGTCAGGTCCGGCAAACTTCGCGCCCCACACCAGGAATAGGAAGCCAGCGCCGACGCCCGCCAAGGCAACGCCGAACTTCACCGGGATGGTCGGTTCGATTCCCCGCCTTCCCATCGTGGCCCACAGGATCGACATGAGCGGGGCGAGAATCACTATGAAGATCGCGTTGAAGAACTGGGTCTGCCCGGCAGAGATCGAGAACAGGCCGAAGATTGACAGGTCGGTGTTGCGGTCGGCGAACAAGGTTAGGGAGGAACCCGCCTGCTCGAAGAGCGTCCAGAACACCGTGTTGAAGACGATGAGCACCATCGCGGCGACCATCATCTGGAACTCGACCTTGTTGCCCTCTTTCCAGGCGTAAAACAGGATTGCCGGCACGCCGATGATGAACGTGCCAAACAGCAGTTTGCCCATCAGCGGAAGCGCCATGATGTACCCTGCAAAACCGGCGCCTTCTGCCGCGGGCGAGGCATTCATCAGGTTCTGGAACAGGAACAGCACGACCGGAACCGCAATCGCCGCGCCGAAGTAGATGAACAGGCTGCGATCCTTGGTCTGACCGGCGGGAGGTTCGCCATAACCGGCAAGGCGGCCGCCATCGAACTGGATCAGGCTCCAGGAAAACACCATGCCGATCGCAGCAAGTCCGAACCCGGCCCACCAGCCGACAGCGTCGGCGAGCAGCGGGCAGAGCAGCTGCGAGAACAGCGAGCCGAGATTGATGCCCATGTAGAAGATGGTGAAACCAGCGTCCTTGCGCGTATCACCCTTGGGATAAAGCTCGCCGACCATCGTCGAGATGTTGGGCTTGAAGAAGCCGTTGCCGACGGTGATCATCGACAGTCCGACAAGAAGGAGCAAGGTGAAGGCGGCCGAGCGCGTCCCTGCGGACTCGAACCCGCCCTTGGCCACCGATCGCGCAACGCTGCCATCGGGTGCGAGAAGCGAGACGGTGCCATCCTCGTTGCCCTTGATCAGCAGCTTTTGTGCTCCATCGACGACGAAGCGCTTTTCCTGGCCCGTCGCCGTCGGACGATCGATCGTGTTTTCTTCGACGACTTCGTAGCGCTGGCCCTCGATCACCGCGTGCGGCTTTGCCGTTTCGCCGCCGAAGCAGAGGATGAAATATCCGGCCGCCATCATCAGCGCGCCGAATTTCACCGATTTCTTGGAGCCGAGGTAGCGATCCGCGAGCAGACCGCCCACGAGTGGCGTCAGGTAGACCAATGCGGTAAACCCGCCATAGAGCCCCGTGGTCGTACTGTCGCTGAACAGGAAGTGTTTGGTCAGGTAGAGCGTCAGCAGCGCGCGCATGCCGTAGTAGCCGAACCGCTCCCACATTTCGGTGGTGAACAGGCGCGCCAACTGTCGGGGATGGCCGAACCAGCCGCTTTCGGCCGCCGATCCCGCCATCGGCTGCTCGCTAGGTGAATTCATGTTCGGAAACGCTCCCCGTCTTTGTTCCGGCAGCACCGCTTCGGTGTGCATGCCAGCCAATCATGCTCGCAAGACTAGCGCGATCGCAGGCTTTGGGAAGAAACTAATTGCAGGTGCAACGGGTTGTTGCCGATCGTATCCGCCAAGGCGTGTGATTGCGCAATCAATCTTCGGCAGCGATGAAGCCTGGGCAACAAAATTACGGCGCCTTGCTCTGGAAACTGTATTGTCCTTATAAGGCACCTGTGAACAACATCGACTTGCCTGTGCACATCCGGTTGCGTGAGATGATCGCCGAAGGAATTGTCGATGGAACCTATCCGGAAGGCGCTCTCCTCCCGTCGGTTAGAAGCCTGGCGGTGCGTGAACAGGCCAATCCGCTGACAGTCGCAAAAGCATATCAGCATTTCCAGGATGAAGGACTGGTCGTGGTGCAGCGAGGGGTCGGGATGTTTGTCGTCGCCGGCGCCGCCCAGCGATTGCGCAATGCGATGCGCGAGCGCTTCCTCGTCGATGAATGGCCCCAAATTCGCAGGCGGCTGGCATTGATGGGCCTCAGCATCGCCGATCTTGCTGTCGTGAATCCTGCAAACTGATACCGACCGTTGTCTTTTGGTGCCAATCCGTGCCGATTTGGCCTGTATCTATGTCCTAAGTTAAGTTGTGCGCGCTCGTGCGATCTGGCAAACTTTTGCCTTGCGTGGCCAGACGGGGGTCGGGGCTCGCAAATGTCTTGGGATCGTGGTGCCGTTTCGGCGCCGGCGGAGGGAATCTTACGGATGATCAGATCCGAACTGCTGCAGGCACTTGCCAAAGATAGTCCTGGCATGCGTGCCGAGGAAATCGAGCGCGTGGTCGATGTGTTCTTCGACGAGATCGGAAAGCGCCTCGCCGAAGGTGGCCGCGTAGAATTGAGGGGCTTCGGCGCATTTTCCACGCGTGAACGCGACGCGCGCAAGGGCCGCAATCCTCGCACCGGTGAAACGGTCGAAGTGCCGGGCAAGCGGGTGCCTTACTTCAAGCCCGGCAAGGAAATGCGCCAGCGGCTCAACGCCGAGTGACCGCGTTCCTTTCCTGACCGACTCGGCCATTCGCGCCGCGTCGGTTCGACCAGCTTCTTGCCTGCCTAGAAAGGTTGTGCAATCGCCACGGCTGCACGGGGGGCGCCCAACTGTGCGGACGTGGCGGAATGGTAGACGCCGGGGACTTAAAATCCCTTGAGCTTTGCTCGTGCGGGTTCGAGTCCCGCCGTCCGCACCAGCAGTTTTGCGATTCGGCGTCATCGCATCATGCGCGCGGTGCAACCCGGCGATAGCTCAGCGCTTCGGCAATGTGCGCGCGGCCGATGGTTTGCGCACCCGCCATGTCGGCGATCGTTCGCGAAACACGCAGGATGCGGGTATAGCCTCTTGCGGAAAGGCGCATCACCTCGGCCGCCTGGATCAGCAGCTTGCGCCCCGCTTCGTCGGGCGTTGCAAATCGCTCAAGCAGTTCGCCATCCAGCTCGGCGTTGTTCCGGCGGCCGGTCCCTTCCAGCCGCTGCGTCTGTACCTGCCTAACAGCGGCAACCCGAGCCGCCACCTCGGCAGACCCTTCCACAGGTGGTGGCAGCGCAAGGTCCGCCGCCGAGACAGGATCGACTTCGACATGCAGGTCTATTCGGTCGAGCAGCGGCCCTGACACCTTCGATTGATAGTCAGCGGCACAGCGCGGTGCGCGGCTGCAGCCCAGGGCTGGATCGCCCAGATGGCTGCAACGGCATGGGTTCATGGCCGCGACCAGTTGCACACGCGCAGGAAACGTGACGTGCGCATTGGCGCGCGCCACCGTTACCTCGCCCGTTTCGAGCGGCTGACGCAAGGAATCGAGCACCGTGCGCTGGAACTCGGGCAATTCGTCGAGAAACAGCACGCCGAGGTGGGCGAGGCTGACTTCACCGGGCCTGACCCGCAACCCCCCTCCCGTGAGGGCCGCCATCGATGCAGAGTGGTGCGGACTGCGAAATGGCCGTGCCCGGCTGATGCGGCCTTCCTCGAGCAGGCCAGCAACCGAGCTTACCATCGATGTTTCCAGGGCCTCGGCTGGCGTGAGCTCGGGTAGGATGCCCGGCAGGCATGACGCCAGAAGCGATTTGCCGGCCCCCGGCGGACCAACCATCAAAAGATTGTGACCCCCGGCAGCCGCGATCTCGAGCGCCCGCCGTGCAACCTCCTGACCTTTGACCTGGCGCAGGTCGGCACGCCGCAGCGGAGGTTCTGCTTCACCCGGAACGGGTTTGGCGAGTCGCTGGAAGCCTTTGAGGTGATTCAGCAAACTCAGCATCGTCGGCGCTGCGACAACGTCGATCCCACTGGCCCAGCTCGCATCCGATCCCTGCTCTGCCGGGCAGATCAGCCCCTTGTTGTTGCTGCTTGCATGAAGTGCTGCGAGAAGGACGCCCGGGCTCGAGATGATGCGGCCATCGAGCGCAAGTTCGCCAACGACGACGTACTCGCTCAAGGTCTCCCTATCGACCGCGCCCATGGCCGCCAATAGTGCCAAGGCGATTGGCAGGTCGTAGTGAGAGCCCTCCTTCGGCAGATCGGCAGGCGACAGGTTGACCGTAATCCGCTTCGGAGGAAGCGATAGGCCCAAGGCAGCCAGTGCGGAATGCACGCGCTCGCGGCTTTCGCCCACCGCCTTGTCAGGCAGTCCGACAAGGCGGAAAGCCGCGAGTCCGGGAGCGATCTGGCATTGGACTTCAACCGGTCGGGCATCGAGGCCCAGATAGGCGACGGTCGAGACCAGCGAGACCATGCGGCATCCTTCGCAATGTCGTGCCCGTAGGCTTAGCAAAATTCCCTAGTGTTCTTACGAGGCCAACCCTGTCTGTGAAGTCGATGCCGCCAAAACGGTGGCGTTCTGCAAGGTTAACGTCCTGAGCACGCTAAACCCTAAGTCGAAATAAACGTTGTTCTTTGGTGGTTTGAACATGGCCTGGGGCGACCTTCCCGGACATGTTCCCTCTCGTTCGCCTCACCGCATTGGTCCTATCCATCCATGCCGGATTTTCATCCGCGTTGGCCCATGAGATTTCGACCCGCAGCTGGATCGATGCGAGCGGGGTACGTTGGACGGAGACGGTCGAAACCTGGACCGACGACCCGGGCTTGGGCGAGGCGATCGATCCCGATGCTGGCGACCCGTCAGATGCCGCATCAAGCCCATCGAAGACCGAAAGTGGCGATCGGCTTGTCGATCTTGGAACCTCTGCGTGGTCCACCGCGCCAGCGCCTGCGCCAGCCGCCCGCTTTGGCCCGTTTGTTGTGCTTGATGCAGGACACGCCATGCTGGTGCGCGAAACAGACACGAGCGCACCGCGCCAATTTGCTCGAATGCTGGCAGCCTATCCCGGCATTCGCGTGCTGGAATTCCGTGATTGTCCCGGCACGCTGGATGACAATGCCAACCTCGTCCTCGGCCGCATGATCCATCAACGGGGCATCGAAACCGTGGTGCCGGCCGGTGGGTCGGTGCGCTCGGGGGCCGTCGACCTGTTCCTTGCAGGCGTGCGCCGGATTGCTGCGGCAGACGCCGAATTCGCTGTCCATGCGTGGCTCGACGAGGATGGCCTGCGGCCCACCAGCTTCGCGCCGACAGCTCCGATAAACCGCAGGTACGTGGTGTTCTATCACGAAGCGGGGGGCATGCCCCTGCCCACGGCAAAGGCATTCTACGATCTTACCAATTCCGTTCCCAACGAACGCGCGCTCTGGCTGACGCCGCGCGACATTGCCCGGTACGCGGCGATCGAGATCTATTGACCGCCAGTCAGTGCGCTGCCCCCCAGGATGGCCCGGTGCCGATCTCGACGCCAAGGGGAACGGTTAGCGCGATCGCTGGCTCCGCTGCGCGGGCCATCACGTCTTCGATCACCGGTCGTGCCCGCTCGATGTCACCCTCCGGAAGCTCGAAAACGAGCTCGTCGTGCACCTGCAGTAGCATGCGCACGTGACCAAGGCCCGCCGTCTGGAGCGCTGGCATCATCCGCACCATGGCCCGTTTGATGATATCGGCACAGGTTCCCTGGATGGGGGCGTTGATCGCAGCGCGCTCGCTGCCCTGCCGTTCCGCCTGATTCTTTGAATTGATGCGGGGAAACCACGTCTTGCGGCCGAACAGGGTCTCGGAATAGCCGCGCTCGCGCACCTGCTCCAGCGTGTCGTGGATGTAGCGCTGGATCCCGGGGAAGCGCTCGAAGTAGCGGTCGATCATCGCCTGCGCTTCATCCGCGCTGGTGCCCAGCCGCCCGGCAAGGCCCCAGCGGCTGATACCATACAGGATGGCGAAGTTGATCGTCTTGGCGCGGCCGCGCGTGTCACGGTCGACGGCGCCGAACATCTCCATCGCAGTGCGCGCGTGAATGTCCTCGCCGGCTGCAAACGCGTCCTTCAGCGCGGGCACGTCCGCCATGTGCGCAGCCAGGCGTAGCTCGATCTGGCTGTAGTCCGCGGCCAGCAGGACATTGCCCGGCTCTGCAACAAAGGCATCGCGAATCTGCCGGCCGATCTCGGTGCGGATCGGGATGTTCTGCAGGTTGGGCTCGTTCGACGACAGGCGGCCCGTCTGCGCGCCGACGAGGCTGTAGCTGGTATGGACCCGACCCGTAGCAGGGTTGATCGCCGCCTGCAGGGCATCGGTATAGGTAGACTTCAGCTTGGACAGCTGGCGCCATTCCAGCACGAGCGTGGCGACCTCGGCCCCTTGGCCCGCCAGAGTTTCAAGCACCGACTGGTCGGTAGAGTACTGACCGCTCTTGCCCTTCTTGCCGCCCTTGTAGCCAAGCTTGTCGAACAGGACCTCGCCAAGTTGCTTGGGGCTTCCGATCGTGAATGCGCCGCCGCACTTGTCGTAGATCACCGCTTCGAGTTCACCGATCTTTCCGGCGAATTCGGATGACAGGGCGGCCAGTCGATCGCGATCGACGCGGATGCCGTGCCGCTCCATCTGGGCAACCACGGGTACGAGCGGCCGATCGACGGTCTGGTAGATTCGCGTCCCTCCTTCGTCGGAGAGGCGGGGGCCAAACAGCCGGTGCAGACGCCAGGTCACGTCGGCGTCCTCGGCGGCATAGCGAGTAGCGTCGGCCAAGGGTACTTCGGCGAACGTGATGGCCTTCTTGCCGGTGCCGCACAAATCCTTGAACTTCATGGTGCCGTGGCCGAGGTGCCTTTCGGCCAGTTCGTCCATGCCGTGCCCTGCAAGCCCGGTTTCGCTGCGGCCTGCATCGAGGCAGAAGCTCATCACCATCGTATCGTCGACGGGCGCGACGGCCAGCCCGCCAACCGCTTCGCCCGCGCGCGCCAGGATGGTGATGTCGTATTTCACGTTCTGCCCGACCTTGAGCACTGCGTCGCTTTCGAGAAGCGGCTTGAGTGCACGCAATGCTGCAAGCCGGTCGATCTGCTCCGGCCTTTCGGAAAACATGTCGCTGCCACCGTGGCCGAGCGGAATGTAGCAGGCATCATTGGGGCCGAGCGCAAGGCTCACCCCGACCAGTTCTGCCCGCATCGAATCAAGTGCGCTCGTTTCCGTGTCGATGGCGACGATCCGGGCGTCGAAGGCACGGCCGATCCATCGTTCGAGTTCGTCCATCGACTGGACGCAGGCATAGCTGCCAAGGTCGATTTCGGGCCATGCGGGCAGGGACTGGCGGCTGGCACCTTCGGTCGCACTTGAGGCAGGGCTGGCGTGGGAAGCCGTAGACGTGTCAGCAGGCGCTGGTGCTGGTGCTGGCGCTGCGGTCCCGAGCTTGCGCAGCAGGCTGGTGAACCCGTGCTCGCTGAGGAACGCCGCGAGCGGATCGGGCGGAATTGCCTTCAGTTCGAAGTCTTCGATCGGGATGGGAAGGTCGCAATCTTCCTTGAGCGCGACAAGCACGCGCGAAAGGCGGGCCATGTCTGCCTGCTCGATCAGGCTGTCGCGCAGCTTGCTCGGCTTCATCGCCGGGGCAGCGGCCAGTGCCGCCTCAAGGTCGCCATGCTCCTGGATGAGCTTGGTTGCCGTTTTCGGGCCGATGCCGCGGATGCCGGGCACATTGTCGACCGCATCGCCCATCAGCGCGAGGACGTCGCCTACCTTTTCGGGGGGCACGCCGAACTTCTCGATCACTTCGGGGATGTCGATTCGCTGGTTCTTCATCGTATCGAGCATGTCGACACAGCCACCGCCCGTTGCGCACTTGCCGACGAGCTGCATCAGATCCTTGTCGGACGAGACGATCGTCACGTCCCAGCCGCGTGCTGTCGCCGCTCGCGCGTAGGATGCGATTAGATCGTCGGCTTCCAGGTCATCCTCTTCGATGCACGCAAGGCTGAACGCACGCGTGGCATCACGGATCAGCGGGAACTGCGGAACCAGGTCCTCGGGCGGCGGCGGCCGGTTGGCCTTGTACTGGTCGTACAGTGCGTTTCGGAAAGTGGTGGAACCCTTGTCGAGGATGACGGCAAGGTGGGTCGGGCCATCGGCCTTGTGCAGATCCTCCGCCAGCTTCCAGAGCATTGTCGTATAACCGTAGACGGCGCCGACCGGCACTCCCTTGGGGTTCGTCAGCGGGGGCAGGCGGTGGTAGGCGCGGAAAATGTACGCGGACCCGTCGACCAGGTACAAGTGTCGGTGCTGGGCATTGGTTGCGGCTTTGGGCGTAAGATCGACGGCTGTGTCCATACGCTGCGATGTAGCCCTTCGCATCGTCCGGTAAAAGCATTTCGGGCTGCCTTCGTCGCCGTATCATTCATGTGTCAGAATGGCGGCTCCTGCTCACGGTCAAGCGCACCTGGAGAGCGTTTCGTCGCAAGCGACAGAGCCGAAAAGGAGGGGCAAAAAAGCGTTCCCCTTCCGGAAGATGGATTTCCAGCGATGAAGTGCATACGTTGAACGCTTGCAAGCCGATGAATTGCCGATTAATTGGGGCGGGAAGTCTACCGCCAGAGTAGGCTTTGCGGCGGGCTGCTTGCCCGGCGCGGTTCACTTCAATCCAGGGATTGTAACGCATGCGCAAGCTCATCCTCGCCGCTGTCGCCGGCACCGCCTTCGCCCTCGCCGGCTGCTCGGAAAAGGCTCCGGAAGCCACCGAAGCTGCCACTGAAGCTGCTGCTGACGCTTCGGAAGCCGCTGCTGACGCCTCGGGCGCCGCTGCTGACGCCAGCGCCTCGGCTTCGGAAGCCGCTGCTGACGCGAGCGAAGCCGCGAAGATGTAATCCCCGCCCGCAAGGGCAGGTTACGGATAGAGGGGCACGGATGCGCGCGCATCCGTGCCCTTTTCCGTTGGCGCGTGGGATAAGTAATGTTGAACACGAAAAAAAGGCGCCCGGATCAGGCGCCTTTCTCACAAGCTCGGAAATTTTTTCCGGCTTGAAATCGCTCAGCGACGGCGGACGATTTCCTGGGTGCCGCTCGTGGACGGCATGCTGTACCCGTCATAGATCGTTCTGGCGATCTGCGAGATCAGCCCGGCATGCGCCGTGTGGCCCTCCGGGCCCGTAACAAAGATGACCAGCGCGAGATGGCGGCCATCGGGCAGGCGAACGATGCCCACGTCATCGGTAACGCCCGAAAGAGTCCCCGTCTTATGGGCGAACAAGGTGCCTTCCGGCAGTCCAGCGCGGATGCGGTTGCGACCGGTGCTGGTCCGGGTCATCGTGTCGAGCAGGACCGCCCGGCTTTGAGGGCTCAGCGCATTGCCCCTGTCGATCGCTGCCAGCAGCGCAAGCATCGCCCGGGGCGTGCTGCTCGTCCTGGTCGTGATCGTGGTGGCCGGGTTTACGCGGCCATCGTCACGCACGAGGGTCGCCATCGTATGGTCAAGCCGCTGACCGGCAATGCCCTTGCTCGTCAGCCAGGCATTGACCGCCTGAATCCCGCCAACAGCCGTGATCAGGCCGTCTGTCGCTTCGTTATTGCTCCGCGTAATCGACAATTCCATCAGGCCTTGCGCGGTCAGCATCTGGCCCGCGCGAAGGGGCGCCTCGAAGCTGCGAGCCGATGCCGGCTGCGGAACGGCTACCATCATTGGAAGCGGCTGGTCCAACCGCATCAGCCCCTGTTCGACCTTGTCGAGCATCGTGCACGCCACTGCGATCTTAGCGGTGCTTGCCATCGGAAACGGCATGTCGCCGTTGACGAGGATCTGGCCGCCACCGTCAAGATCCATTGCCGCCACGCCGATCCGGCCACGACCTTGCGCGACCAGCGCGGCGACACGGTTCTGGATTTCAAGGTCGCGCGCGTCCTGCATCGCCACCGGCGGGCGACTCTGTACGGCCTGCGGCGTCGCGGCGAGAGCCGGAACGGCGAAAAGCGCTGCTGCGATCAGCTTCTGAAAACGACGTGCCATGTTGGCTGTCTCTAACCCCGACCCGAATTACCCGTCATTCTCATTTGTAACTCACGACGAATCTTGAGGAAAGTGGCAGAATTCTCGCCCGGTCGCCGCTTCGGAGCGGATTATCCCGATTGCGGGAACCACAAGCTGCCTTTCCAAATCAACGCTGGACTTTAATTGACTGGTTAAGTTAACCCGCCCCAAAGGCCCGGAGGTTCCTCCGAGGCGGGTGAGGATGACCGGAGGCTGCATTGGCGCTCGATAACCAAGTCGATTTTGTTGCTGGTCTGAACGCCGTGATGACCAGGGCAGGTGTTGCCGCCCCCGTGACGAATCCGCGCCGCCTTTCCGGGGGTGCCAACCTCGAATCCTGGCTTTTCGACTGTGGCGACGAAGCGTTCGTCCTGCGACGCGCTCCATCCGAGGAATGGCTTGCGAGCCGGCCGATCGACATGTCTGAAGAAGCCGCGATCGTGCGCCATGCTCACGCAGGTGGCGTCCCAGCGCCTGAGGTCGTTGCCGAGCTGCGCCCTGACGACGGAATCGGGCGCGGATTCGTGATGCGCTGCCTGCCGGGGACGGCGGACCCTGAGGTTACCCTATCAAGCCCGCCCTCGCTGGGCGAGGAACTGGCGGTGGCCATGGCGCGAATTCACGCGCTGGATCCGGCAGCTCTCCCGTTTCTCAGGGTTCTCAAGCCTGCAGATGGGGTCGAAGCGCTGCATCAGCAGTTTCTCGATGCGGGTGGCGACCGGCCGATCATCGCGCTTGGCTTGGCTTGGCTGCGGGCCAATCTTCCGCCGGAGGCCCAGCCGAAAGTGGTGCACGGCGATCTGCGCATCGGCAACGTGATGAGCCACGAAGGCCGTCTCTCCGGCGTGCTGGACTGGGAGCTCACCCACCTTGGCGATGGACACGAAGATCTGGCCTACGGTTGCATGACCGTCTGGCGCTTCGGCAGGCTCGACAAGCTGGGCTTCGGCCTGACCGACATCGATACGCTGGCACGCGCTTATGAAGGGGCTGGCGGCGAGCCGTTCGATTCAGTGCGCTTCCGTTTCTGGCTGATCTACCGCACGGTGTGGTGGGCGCTCGGTACGCTCGGCATGGGCAAGACCTGGCGCAGCGGCGTGGACCGCCAGATCGAACGTGTCGTGGTTGGCCGCCGCACCTCGGAACAGGAGCTGGACCTCCTGCGCCTGCTCGAAGGTGATGCCCCTGAAGCGGAACGGGCTCGCCCGCTGGCGCCTGCGCCGGTCGCGCCAGAGCCGGGTGATGGCGAACCGACCGCTATCGAAATGCTGACCGCCGTGTCCGAGTGGCTGGCCTCGACCGTCAAGGAGCAGCTTTCGGGCCGCGAGCGCTGGGAGCTTGCAGTGACGCAG
Source organism: Novosphingobium olei (assembly GCF_037076535.1). NCBI lineage: Bacteria > Pseudomonadati > Pseudomonadota > Alphaproteobacteria > Sphingomonadales > Sphingomonadaceae > Novosphingobium > Novosphingobium olei. The sequence goes on from NZ_AP029021.1 coordinate 3,817,978, forward strand.
AACGCTCTCGGCATCGTGCGGCGCCAGCTCGCCGGGCGCCCTGCCACGTCGGACATGGCGCTCACGCAGGATATCCTGGCCGGGCGGGTCACGCTCGCCACACCGGGCCTGCTTGCCGACTTGAGACGCCGGGCACTGGATACGCTTTCCGCCGACATGCCGAAATATCCCGCGCTCGCCCAAGCGCGCGGCCTTTGGGAGTGAGTGAAATGGATTTCGACCTGCCGCAGGATCTGCTGGACTATATCGACGAGCTCGACCGCTTCATCGAAGCGGAGATCAAGCCGCTCGAGGAGCAGGACGACAATATCCGCTTCTTCGATCACCGCCGCGAATGGGCCCGCACAGATTTCGAGAACGGCGGCCTGCCACGCCACGAATGGGAAGCACTGCTGGTGGAGGCGACAAAGCGCGCCGACAAGGCAGGTCACTGGCGCTTTTCCGCTCCGAAAAAGTATGGCGGCAAGGATGGAACGAACCTGTGGATGGCCGTGATCCGCGACAAGTTCGCGGCGAAGGGGCTTGGCCTGCACAACGACCTGCAGAATGAACATTCGATCGTGGGCAACTTCCCCTTTGTCGCGATGTTCGAACACTTCGGCACCGAAGAGCAGCAAAAGGAATTCATCTTCGGCGGCTTCGAACGCACCCGCCGCACCGCCTTCGGCCTGACTGAGCCGGAACACGGCTCGGACGCCACGCACATGGAAACGCGCGCCGTGCGCCAGCAGCGTGACGGCGTCGATGGCTGGCTAATCAACGGCGAAAAGATGTGGACGACCGGCATGCATGTCGCCACCCACGTCGCCACGTTCTGCCGCACTTCGGGCGAGGATGGCGCGGCGCGCGGCATTACCTGCCTGCTCGTCCCCGCCGATGCGCCGGGGCTGAAGGTCGAGGAATACCTCTGGACCTTCAACATGCCGACCGACCACCCGCGTGTGTCGTTCACCGATGTCTGGGTGCCAGAAAGTGCGGCGCTTGGCCCGGTCGACGGCGGCTTGGCCATCGCGCAGTCGTTCGTCCACCAGAACCGCATCCGGCAGGCCGCCTCATCGCTCGGCGCAGCGACCTACTGCGTCGAACAGTCGGTCGATTATGCCCGCGCCCGCAAGCCGTTCGGCGAAGATCTTGCACGAAACCAGGCGATCCAGTTCCCGCTGGTCGAGCTTGCCACCCAGTGCGAAATGCTGCGTGCGCTGATCTACAAGACGGCGTGGCAGATGGACAAGATGGAGCACAAGCAGATCGAGCGCGATCTGTCGGACAAGATCTCGATGTGCAATTACTACGCCAACCGCCTGTGTTGCGAGGCGGCGGATCGCGCGATCCAGGTGCACGGCGGCATTGGCTATTCCCGCCACAAGCCGTTCGAGCACATCTATCGCCACCACCGCCGTTATCGCATCACCGAGGGCGCCGAAGAGATCCAGATGCGCAAGGTCGCCGGCTATCTGTTCGGCTACATGGGCCCGAAAAAGGCCAAGTACGCGAAATAGCTCGCTATAGTGGCGTCTCAAGAGAAAGGGGCGGCGGCCAAATGGCCCCGCCCCTTGTTCATTTCAGCGCTGGCGAGGATCAGGCGGCGACGGCAGCCTTGAGTTCGTCAACCAGGTCGGTCCGCTCCCACGGGAACAGATCGCCCTGGGGCTTGCGGCCGAAGTGGCCATAGGCGGCCGTCTTGGCGTAGATCGGCTTGTTGAGGCCAAGGTGCGTGCGGATGCTGCGCGGCGTGAGCCCACCGAGGCGGGCAATGCCGAGAATGGCCTTCTCGATCTTGTCGTCGGCCACGGTGCCCGTGTCGTGCGTATCGACATACAGCGAGAGCGGTTCGGACACGCCGATCGCATAGGCGATCTGGATCGTGCAGCGCGTGGCAAGGCCCGCCGCGACGACGTTCTTGGCAAGATAGCGAGTGATGTAGGCCGCCGAACGGTCGACCTTGGTCGGGTCCTTGCCCGAGAATGCGCCACCGCCATGCGGAGCCGCCCCGCCATAGGTGTCGACGATGATCTTGCGTCCGGTCAGGCCGGCATCGCCGTCCGGGCCGCCGATCTCGAACGCGCCGGTCGGGTTGATGTAGTACTTCGTGCCCCGCAGCAGCACCGGCGGGATCACTTCGGCAACGACCTTCTTCACGTAGGTTTCGAGTTCGGCGTACTTGGCCGCGTCGGCATTGTCGCCGGTCAGGCAGTAGCCGGGCTTGTGCTGGGTGGAAACGACCACCGCCGTCGCCGCGACGGGCAGCGAACCTTCATAGCGTAGCGTCACCTGGCTCTTCGCGTCCGGCTCAAGAAATGGCGCCGCGCCGGAATGGCGATCGGCCGCCATCCGCTCAAGGATCTTGTGGCTGTAGTACAGCGTTGCCGGCATCAGGTCGGGCGTCTCGTCGGTGGCATAGCCGAACATGATGCCCTGGTCGCCCGCGCCCTCGTCCTTGTTGTCGCCAGCATCCACGCCTTGCGCGATATGCGCGGACTGGCCGTGCAGGTTGTTTTCGAAGCGGAAGGTTTCCCAGTGGAAGCCGTCCTGCTCATAGCCGATCCGCTTGACCGTTTCGCGCACGGTCGCCTCGATTTCGTCCTGCGCGCCCGGAGCCCATGCGCCGTCTTCGTAGACACCCTTGCAGCGGATTTCGCCTGCCAGCACGACCAGCTGCGTCGTGGTCAGCGTTTCGCAGGCGATGCGCGCCTCGGGATCCTTCGAAAGAAACAGGTCGACGATCGCGTCGCTGATCTGGTCGGCGACTTTGTCCGGGTGCCCTTCGGAAACGCTTTCGGAGGTGAACAGGTAATCGGTGCGCATTGGCCGGGTCCATATAAAGAAAGCTTTATGTGCTTGCTCTAGCCCACGGTCCTGCGCCTTGCAACCATCGCGATGACCAGAAGCAGGCCAGCCCAGGCAAGCGGAAGGGCGTTGCCGGTCCGGGCAAACAAAGTCGATGCGTGCGCCGGGGGCACCATGCCGTCCAGCCGGCCCGCCACGCCCCGGCCCAGATGCTCGCGCACCACGCCGTCCGCATCGATCACGGCGCTGATGCCGGTCGTGGTCGCGCGCAACACCGGCAAGCCTTCCTCGATCGCGCGCAGTCGCGCCTGCGCCAGATGCTGCGGCGGTCCCCAACTGCCGAACCAGCCATCGTTGGACGGATTGAACAGGTAGTCGGGGCGGTGGGCCCGATCCACCACTTCGCCCGAAAAGATGATCTCGTAGCAGATCTGGAATCCCGCCTTGCCGAACGGGCCGAAGTCAACGGTGCGCGGACCGGGGCCCGCAAAAAAGTCGAGCTGTCCTGCGACCAGGCGAGAAAGACCCAGCGGGGTGAGAAGCTCGCGCATCGGCAGGTACTCGCCATAGGGGACGAGATGCGCCTTGGCGTAGGACCCTTTCATCGTGCCGGTGGGATCGAGCGCGGTCACCACGTTCCACGCGCCGTTGATCGCGCCCTTGCGATCCTGCGACAAGTCCACCGCTCCCGTCAGCAGCAAGCTGCCGGGACCGATCACCCTCCCGATGCGCTCGCGCGCCATGACCGGGTCGCCGGCATAGGTTGTCTCGGCATACCAAAACGGTGCGTAGCCGGTGCGCAGGTAGTCGGGCACTGCACTCTCTGGCCAAAGCACCAGGCGGAGGTGCCCCGGGTTCCTCGCCAGTGAAAGCGCGGCAATCTTCTGGAACTGGCTTTCGAACAGCTTGGGATCGTTGATCTCGTCCTGGCGCAGGTTCGGCTGGACAAGCGTGAAGGGAAGGGTGCCGGCATCGTTGTGGCCGTGCATCGGCAGCAGGAACAGCACGACCGGCACGAGCGCATGGCTCACGGCCGCCTTCCGGTTGCCCTTGGCGAATGCCCGTTTTGCAAACAACCATTGGCCTGCGAGCAGGACGACGAGGCCCGACAGCGCATATGTGCCGAGCCACGGTGCCACTGCGGCAAGGCCCGGCCTGCCAAAGCCTCCCAGCGCGACCGCACCGACCGGATTCCAGGCAAAACCCGTAAACACCCAGGCTCGCATCCATTCGGTAACGATCCAGAAAGCCGCGAACGCCGGAAGGATGGCGGCGCGCGCCTTTCGCGTCACCAACCATGTGGCGAGGGTGGCAAGGGCAGGGAACACCGCCAGATAGAGCGCCAGCAGCACCACGGCGATCCAGCCGAGCCAGGCAGGCATCTGCGCCTGATAGGTGAAGGCCGTCGCGATCCAGCCGTTGCCCACGGTGAACAGGCCAACGCCGAACAACCAGCCGATCAGCAACGCCCGCCCCGGACCGCGGGCCCGTTCGACCAGTGTGATCGCCACGGCAAACGACACCAACGTAATCGGCCACATTGCCAGCGGCTGAAATCCGGTGGCGGCAAAGGTACCGGCAATCAGCGCAAAGATCGGGCGTGCGGTTGCCATCACCTTGGCATGGGAAGACTTGGCCGTGGGGGCAGACGCGTCAGGCAGGCGGGTCATGAATCCTCGGGCTCGTGGGTGCGCAGGCTATGAACGGCAAGGGGGCCGATCGCAAGCGATCGACCCCCTATAATGGTTCCGTGACAGGACTGGCCCGTCAGCCTTCTGCTGCAGCAGTTTCGGCCGGAGGAGTCTTGCGAGGACGGCCACGGCGCTTGGGTGCCGGTGCCTCTTCAGCCGCGGCTGCGACGGGAGCTTCCTCGACGGTTTCCTTGCGCGCGCCGAATGCGGGCGGCAGGCTGGACGGATCCAGCGCCGGTGCCGGTTCGGCACTGCCGTCGTCGTCAGCCGCCTTGCGACGGCGATCGGTGCGAGGCTTCAGGCCACGCGATGGGCGGGCATCACGCACGAACGGGTTGTCACCGGCATCGCCGATGGGCTCGCCCTCGGCCGCACGAACGCCTTCTCCCGGAAGAGGCTCTTCGGCAACCGCTGCGACAGGTTCCGCCGCGTCATCGCGAGCGCGCTCGGGACGACGACCGCGTTCGCGGCGCTCATCGTCGCGGCGGTTGTCCTCACGGCGGCCCTCTTCGCGACGATTCTCGTCACGACGCCCGTCATCGCGGCGGCCATCTTCCCTGCGACTGTCATCGCGACGAGGCTCTTCCCGGCGTTGCTCTTCACGACGCGATTGGGGGCGATCGAACGCGGGGAAATCGTTCTCCATCGAGAACTCGCCCGCATCGTCCTCGCCTTCGGCATCCTGCCAGCGGTCACCCGAGACGCCACCGTTCTGCCGCGCACGCTGCTCTTCCTGGCGGAGGCGGGTATCGGCCATCACGCGGAAGTAGTGGTCGGCGAACTGGAGATAGTATTCCGCCTGCACGCGGTCGCCGTTGAGGTGCGCGTCCTGCGCCAGCTTGCGATACTTCTCGAGCAGCTGCGGCGCATTGCCCCGCGCACGGCTGTCGATCCGGTTCAGCTGCTGTCCGCCGCCGCCACCGCCGCCGTTTTGCGGACGGTTGTTGCCGCGGCTGCGCCGGCGGTTGTTGTTGCCACGATTGTTGTTCAACTCAGGCACTTCCTTGTCTGGGGCGGCCAGTCCGGTTTCAATGCACCCTGCTGCCGCGCAACCCTCCGCCACGGCGCCACACCTGCAGCCCGTGCTATCCAGCACCTGCCTGCCTCCGGTCCGTCTTGACCGGCGATCGTGAGCAAATGGTGGAGTTGGCCGGGACGGGAAGCCTTCATCCGTCGCCCTGCCTGATGTCTAATTAGGCAAGGCGCGCGCCGTTGCCAAGAGCTATTTGGCCATTCTGGCGCATTTCCACTGCCCTTTCGCGTCCACCAAGGTCATGATGCAAACGCGTTGAAAGTCCGGCCCCTTCGGCAAGCGCCATCACATCGCGTCCCTGGGTCCATCCGATCTCGAAAAAGGCGATTCCCCCGGGAGCTAGCAAGGCAGGTATCTGCGGGATGAGCAGGCGGTAATCGTCGAGGCCGTCTTCGCCGGCAAAGAGCGCGCTCGCCGGCTCGAAATCGCGCACCGAAGGACTGAGCGGTTCTGCTGCCTCGATGTAGGGCGGGTTGGCTAGGATCAGGTCAAAAGTCCCGAGTGCCCCTGTCCAGTCGGCCGCGGTCCAATCTCCCGCGCGGATTTTTGCGCGATGGGCGAGGCCCAGTGCCTCCGCGTTCCGACGCGCCGTGGCTTGGGCCCCGGGCGAGCGTTCTACGCCGATGCCTTGGGCATCGGGCCATAGCGACAAGGCCGCCAGCAAAAGCGCCCCAGACCCCGTGCCCAGATCGAGCACCCGGGCAGGAGGCGGTTGCCCTTCGAAGGCGGTTCGGGCCGCATCGATCAGCGTTTCGCTGTCGGCGCGCGGGATCAGGACGTCCGGCCCCACCGCGAAGTCGAGCCCATAGAATTCCTGCCGCCCCACGATGTATGCCACCGGCTCAGCCTTCAGGCGCCGCTCGATCAGCGTTGCAAACGAAGATGGTGGCTCTGCGCGCATGTGGCGCAGCAGGACGTCGCTGCGCGAACAACCCAGCGCGTGCGCCATCAGAACTTCGGCATCAAGACGCGCCGTATCGCTTGTCGCTGCCAGTCGGTCGGTTGCCGCGCGCAGCGCCTCGCCGACCGTCATGCGTCCATCGCGGCAAGGCGCTTGGCCTGATCCTCGGCAATCAGCGCGTCGACCAGCTCGCCAAGTCCCGGGCCTTCCAGCACTTCCGGCAACCGGTGCAGTGTCAGGTTGATGCGGTGGTCGGTTACGCGGCCTTGCGGGAAGTTGTAGGTGCGGATGCGTTCGGACCGGTCGCCGCTCCCGACCATCGCCCGGCGTGCCTCGGCTTCGGTGCCCTGCGCTTCATCGCGCATCTTCTCGTAAAGCCGCGTGCGCAGAACCTGCATCGCCTTGGCCTTGTTCTTGTGCTGGCTGCGCTCATCCTGGCAGATGACCACGAGACCGCTGGGCAGGTGGGTAATGCGCACCGCGGAATCGGTGGTATTGACATGCTGCCCGCCCGCCCCGCTTGCGCGGTAGATGTCGATCTTCAGATCCTTGTCCTCGATCTGCACGTCGACTTCGTCGGGTTCGGGGAGCACCGCCACGGTTGCGGCGCTGGTGTGGATGCGCCCACCGCTTTCGGTGACCGGTACGCGCTGAACGCGATGCACGCCGCTTTCGAACTTCAACCGCGCAAACACACCTTGGCCCGCCACATTTGCGACCACTTCCTTGAAGCCCCCCAGCTCGTTGGCGTTGGCGCTGATGACTTCGACGCGCCAGCCTTGCTCGGCCGCGAAGCGTTCGTACATGCGGAAAAGGTCCGCCGCGAACAGGGCGGCTTCGTCGCCACCGGTACCGGCCCTGATCTCTAGCATCGCCGGGCGGACATCCGCGGTGTCGCGCGGCAACATGGCGATCGACAGGCGATGTTCGGCATCGGGCAGCTCGGCCTTCAGCCGGGCCATTTCCTCTTCGGCCAAGTCGCGCATTTCCGGGTCATCGAGCGCGGCGAGGCTTTCCAGCTCGACGCGCATGGACCGCACTTGCTCGGCCACGCGCGCCACCGGCTCAAGCTCGGCATAGTCACGGCTCGCGGCGATGAAGTCGCTCCCTTCGAGCGTGCCCGAAGCAAGGCGCGCTTCCAGTTCGGCAAAGCGCGCGATGATCTGGGACAGGCGCTGGTCGGAAACGCTCATCAGGCCGAAATGTGCGCCGGGATCGCGTGAAGCGGCAGGCGCGCCTGATCGCCGGTGCCCAGGTTCTTGACTGTCGCCTCGCCGGCGGCCAGCTCGTCGTCACCGACAATCAGCGCAAAACGCGCCCCGCTCTCGTTGGCGCGGGTCATCCGCTTCTTCATGTTGCCGCGAAAGCCCATTTCAACCGCAAGGCCACTGCGGCGCAATGTGGCTGCAAGGCCGATGCACGCTGCCTCTGCGGCCGCGCCCATCGGCACGATGGCGACATCGGCCGCCGGCTCTTTCACCTCACGCGCGTCGGCCACCAGCATCGCCAGTCGCTCGATCCCCGCCGCCCAGCCCACGGCCGGCGTCGCTGCGCCACCGAGTGCTTCAATCAGCCCGTCGTAGCGCCCGCCGCCCAGCACGGTACCTTGCGCGCCAAGGCGATCGGTCACGAATTCGAACGCGGTGTGGCGATAATAATCGAGCCCGCGCACGAGCGCCGGCGCACGTGTCCAGGCGACGCCCGCGGCATCGAGCCCGCCAGTAACCTTCGCGAAGAAGTCCTGCGCCTCGATGGAGAGAAACTGGTCGATCTTCGGCGCATCCGCCGTAAACGGCTTGTCGCGCGGATCCTTGGAATCGAGGATGCGCAGCGGGTTGCGTTCGAGGCGGTCCTGCGAATCTTCGCTAAGTTCATGCTTGTGAGCAATGAAATATTCGATCAGCGCGGCGCGCCAGGCTTCGCGGCTGGCGGCATCGCCCAAGGTGTTGAGCTGGAGCGTCACGCCGTCGGCGATGCCCAGTTCCTTCAGCAACTGGTCGGCCATTACCAACAGCTCGACATCGGCCTGCGGTTCGCCTGCGCCAATCACTTCGGCGTCGATCTGGTGGAACTGGCGATAGCGCCCCTTCTGCGGCCGTTCGTAGCGGAACAGCGCTCCATGCGTCGCAATCTTGAGCGGGGCGTGCTGCTGCCAGCCGTTGGTGAGGAAGGCGCGCGCAAGGCCCGCCGTAAACTCCGGCCGCAGCGTCAGCGATTCGCCGCCGCGGTCCTCGAACGAATACATTTCCTTGGACACGACGTCGGTCGTCTCGCCAAGCGAGCGGGAGAACACGGACGTCTTTTCGAACACCGGCATCTCGACGCGGCGGAAGCGATAGAGCTTGCGCACGCGTTCGAAGGTTTCGACGACGAAACCGAAGGCTTCGGCATCGGGGCCGAAAATGTCCTGCGTGCCGCGGATGGCCTGTGGTGTTTCCTTGCTCATTGCGCGCGCCGATAGCGCCAAAGCCGCGATCTTGAAAGAGGCGCGGCGCGACGGAGCGCCTGCGCCAAACCGGCCGGACGGATGGTAAGCGACCGTGCGTGCGTCAAAGCGCATTGACGCGCCCTTGATCCAGAAGGTATCACGCAGACTACATTTCACCGGAGGTTCCGATGACGGCGATGGAAAACCCCGATATCGCGCGTGTCATGCGCCACAGCGTCCAGCATGCGCGCGACAACACCTATGAACTCGTCGACGATATCCTGAAGGTTCCCGCGACCAACTACACCGATCCCGGGCGCTTCAAGCTTGAGGTCGATCGGATCTTCCGCCGTCTGCCGCTGATGCTGGCCCCTTCGTGCGAGATTCCCAATCCCGGCGACTTCAAGACGATGGAAGTGGCAGGCGTTCCGGTTCTGCTCACGCGCGGGTCCGACGGAAAGGTCCGATCGTTCATCAACAGCTGCACCCATCGGGGCACCAATGTCGCCACCGCGCCGACCGGCAATGCCAAGCGTTTCACCTGCCCCTATCACGGCTGGACGTTCGGGCAGGACGGCAGCCTTCTGGCCGTCGCGGCCTCCGCCGACTTCGGCGAGGTCGACAAGTCGTGCCTCAGCCTTAAGGCGCTGCCGGTGGCCGAACGCGCCGGGCTGATCTTCGGCAGCGTCGATCCGAACCTGAAGCTCGACATCGATGCCTTCCTGTGCGGCTACGATGCCTTGCTCGAAGCCTTCAATTTCAAGGACTGGCACTTCTTTTCCAGCCGCGTCCTGCGCGGGCCGAACTGGAAGATCGCCTATGACGGCTATCTCGACTTCTACCACCTGCCGGTGCTGCACAAGGACACCCTCAATGCCACCGGCATGCTCGGAAATCGCGCGCACTATCACGCGTGGGGGCCGCACCAGCGCCTGGTCGCGCCCGATCGCGCGGCGCGCGAACTGGGCGACAAGCCCGAGAGCGAATGGACCGACGATCTTGTCCTCAACGGCGTCTGGACGATCTTCCCCTGCATTTCGATCGCCAGTTTCAACGGCGGCGGCCGCGGCGTGATGATCTCGCAGTTGCTGCCCGGCGACAAGGTCGGGGAATCCTGGACCCGGCAAATGTACCTGATGGAAAAGGCGCCGAGCGCCGATCAGGAAGCCGCAGCGCACGAACAGTTCGCGTTTCTTGAGGTGGTGGTCCGCGACGAGGACTATGACACCGGCCTTCGCCAGCAGCGCGCGCTTGATCACGGTACGCTCGATCACGTCCTGTTCGGCCGCAACGAAGGGGGAGCGCAGGCTTTCCACAAGTGGACCGACCGGATCATCGCCGCGTCCGACGAAGAGCTTCCGGCGCTGTTCGCCGGGGCCGACATCGTCGCCTGACAGATACCGGGAAAGGACGCACGATGGACCAGTCCGAAATTGCGAAGATCCACGCGCTGATGGAATACGAAGCGGCGCGCACTGCGCCGCCGCGCGCCTTTCCAAACCTGCCCGACCTGCCGGGAGGGCGATATACGGACCCCCGCTTCGCCGAGCTGGAGCGGGACCATCTCTGGCGCAAGTCCTGGCTGCTTGCTGCGCACATGGACGAGATCCCGCGCGCGGGTTGCTTTAAACTGTGGGAAATCGCCGGGCAGCCGATCGTGCTGGTCCATGCCCGATCGGGAGAGGTCAACGCGTTCTACAACACCTGCAGCCACCGCGGGGCGCCGGTGGTGACCAAGGAGAGCGGCCGCAGCGCCAGGCTGACCTGCAAATACCACGGCTGGGTCTATGACGATGAAGGCAAGCTCTGTTCGATCCGCGACCCCGAAGACTTCGCCGATCTCGACTTTTCCTGCCGTTCGCTGCGCAAGGTCGCCTGCGAGCGGTATGGCCAGCTTGTGTTCGTCCGCTTTTCGCAGGACGGCCCCAGCCTGTCGGAATGGCTAGGATCGCTGAAGGAGGAGTGGGCGGAGTTCCGCTTCGACGCGATCCGGCTGGTCGATCACCAAGTGTGGGACCTAGAGTGCAACTGGAAGATCGCGATGGAAGCGAACATGGAAGTCTACCATGTTCCGAACATACACCCGACGACGGTCGCGGTTGGTCTTGATCATCGGCGCAACGTCAATTCGTTCTATCCCCACGGCCATGGCCGCATGATTGCGCCGGGTTGGGACCGGTCGGAAGGATCGAGTTACCGCGCGGCCAAGGTCGAGGGGATTGAGCGACTGCAATTCGACACCGTTGGCGAGATCGGGCGGACCTGCACACAATCCTACAACCTCTTCCCCAACTGGGTTTCGCCACTGTCGCCCCACGGCTATTTCGTGCTCAACTTCTGGCCCAACGGCTTGAATCGCTCGAAAATGGAAGTCTGGTGGTTCGGGCCGGACTGGGGCGAGGGACCCCGACCGGCGTATTGGGATACCACCATCACCTATCTCGACAGCGTGCTTCGCGAAGATACCGAGTTCGGCGTGTGGATACAGAAAAGCCAGGAATCCTACGGCTTTGCGGGCGTTCCGCTCAGCTACCAGGAGGCGCGGATCTATCATTGGCATCAATCGGCCGACGCGCTGATCGGGCCGGAGAACATCCCCGCCGAACTGCGGGCGGCGCCGGTCATCGGGCAGGAATGGATCGTGCCCGGCGATCCCCGGCTCGAGGAAATGGCGCTGCAGCAGGCGGCCGAATAGCAGTTCCCTCTTTTGACAGGATCTTTGCGGATGCAGCTTCGCAACCGACAATGGAAGATTGCCGGCCGCCCGGCCGGCCGCGACGTGACCGAAGCCGATTTCGCGCGGGATGAGGTTCCGGCCCGCGCGCCCGAAGAAGGCGAGGTGCTGGTTCGCGTAGACCTGCTTGCGTTCGAACCGGCCATGAAGGGCTGGATGGAGAACATCGGCGGGTACGTTGCCCGAACCGAGATCGGCGACGTGATGCGGGGCAGCGGTGTCGGGACAGTCGTCGAAAGCCGCGCCCCCGGCTTTGTACCGGGCATGCAAGTGACCGGCCCGATGGGCTCGCAGGACTATGCAACCGTTGCGGCGGGCGAGCTTCGGCCGGTGAGCAATCCCGAAAGGCCTTCCGACGATCTGGGCATGCTGGGGATCGTCGGCCTGACCGCCTATTGCGGATTCAAGGCGATTGGCCAGCCCTTTCCCGGCGATACGGCGATGATTACCGGCGCGGCGGGCGCTGTCGGTTCGATTGTCGGACAGATCGCGCGGATCGGCGGCTGCCGCGTCATCGGCGTGGCCGGAGGACCGGACAAATGCCGCATGCTGGTAGACGACTACGGCCTGGACGCCGCCATCGATTACCGGGCGGACGACTTCGCCGCGCAAGTAGCGGCGCAGGCGCCCAACGGGATCGACGTCGTCTGGGACAACGTCGGCGGCACGATCCTCAACACACTGCTCGGCAACTTGGCCATGAACGCGCGGGTGGTGATCTGCGGCGGGATATCGCGCTCCAAGACTGGCGGCATGCCGGTCGGCCCGGAAAACTATTTCAACCTGGTGTTTAAGCGCGCGACCATGCGCGGTTTCATCCTGAACGACCACGAGGCGATGTTCGACGAAGCGCGCCGTCGCATGGGCCAATGGCTCGCTGACGGGCGGCTGGTCGCCCGCGAGGACATCCAGCACGGCTTCGACAACGCGCCACGGACGCTGATGCGGCTGTTTTCTGGCGCAAACACCGGCAAGCAGCTGCTGCGCTTCGAGGAGGATCGCTGATGACCGTCTACATGCAATCGACGCTCGAACTGCGCGCGGGTGACATGACGCAGTTCGAAGCGGTGATGAAGGAGCTGGTCGCGCTGGTGGAGGCGTAGGGGTGGCGGCTGATCACGGCGATCTCGCAGATCAGCGGACGGCTGCACACCGCGATCGACATCTGGTCGATGCCGGACCTTGGCGCCTACGAGCGCGGATTGACGGCGCTGCGCACCAGCTCGCAGTTTCCGGACATGGCCAAGGCGCTCGCAGCGGCGATCGAGCGCGAAACGGTGGTGTTCGGCGTCCGCGCCGGCTGGGTGCCCGAGGGGCGCGAATAGCCGTCAGGCGCTGGGCTTGCGCGGAGTGACGCGCGGCACCGACATGTCCGCAATCGATGCGATCGTACCGGTGGTTTCCAGTTCTGCCAGCAGTTCTGCAGCTTCTTCGGCGAGTGAGCCCTGGACCGCGCCGACCAGCATCATCAACATGTTTTCGACAAGCGAGGGAAGGTATCGTTCGTCGGGCGTGCGGCCCAGGCACCAGTCATTGATCGTTGCATACTGCACGTCGGCCAGCGAACGGGCGAAGTGCGGCAGGTCGATCCAGTCACCGATGTCGCCCCGGCGCTGCTCCAGCCACATCAGGTTGCCGCGCAGCGACATGTCGAGCAGCGTCTCGAATACGTCGCGCGCGGTGCCCGGCGCGAAATAGAGCGCACAGACGGCAGTGGTGTAGTTGCGCACGTGGAAGTTGCGCCGATTGATCGAGACGGTGCGCGAAAGCCAGCCCTTGACCGACACGGTGTCGCTGCTCTGGCGCACGAAAGCGCTGTATTCGTCGAACGCTTCGCGGATGGCGAGCGCGATGAGGCGGTCCTTGTTGTGGAACGCGTTGTAGAGCGTGCGCTGCGCGACTTCGGCACGCTGGCACAGCTTGCGGATGCTGAAACCGTCGATCCCATCTTCCGCCAGCATGCGCCGGGCTTCCTTCAGCAGCCTTCGCCTGCGCGCAAGGATCTGCGGGCTCGAATAGAGCAGCGGCCGTTCGGGATGCGGGGCAAGGGAACTGGAGGTGTCGTCGGTCTTCATGAGCGTCCGGTGCAGCGCGGAGTGGTTGCGGCCCCCGCGTACAGGACAAAGCTGTTCGCCAATTCCCTGATCATTGCAAGGGGCGAAGGGCTTGCGCCATAAAACTAACGCGTGCACTATCTTTTGGTCGACGCAGACAGGCGCGATTCTTCGGGAGAGACAGGCAATGCGGACAGTCGCGGTTATCGGTGCCAGTGGGCGCCAGGGCGGAGCGCAGGTGCGGCAGTTGGTGAAGGCGGGATTCGCGGTGAAGGCGATCTCGCGCTCGCCCGATCCCTTCTATGGCGAACAGCAGCCCGACACGGTGACGGTGGTGCCCGCCGACCTCTATGACGAAGCATCGCTGATCGCGGCGTTCGATGGTGCCGACGCCGTGTTCCACACCCACCCGTTGCGTGCCCGCGCCGACCGGGCGACGATCGCCGGCAGCGTCGGCCGCGCGGCCAAGGCCGCCGGGGTCGATCGCGTGGTGTGGAACACGTCGAGCTGGATTCCCGATCGTCCGGGCGATGCCCATACCTATGTCGGCAATACCGCGGGCCTCAACGCCTTGTTCCGTAGCGGGGTGGGGGCAACGGTGTTCGGCTCGGTGCTGTTCATGGACAACCTGCTCACCAACTGGGCGCGGCCGTTCATCGTCAACGAGGGCCGCTTCGTTTACGCGCACACGCCCGAGACCGAGGCCAACTGGATCAGCCTCGACGACGTGGCGCGGATCATGATCCACTCGCTCGATCGGCCCGACATGGAAGGCGCGTGGATGAACATCGGCGGGCCCGAACGGCTCCGTCCTCCGCAGCTGGCGCAATCGCTGTCGGACGCGCTGGGGCGGGAGATCCGCTACGATGCTTGCAGTCCGGCCGAATTCGGGCGGCTTCTCGCCAACGCCTATGGCGATGCCATGAGCAAGGAAGAGCAGGACGCAACGGCCGCGCAGATCGGCAGGTTCTACGAATACAACGTGACGGCGCCGACAAGGCCGTTCGAGGTCGATGTCGCGGAAATGCAGCGGCGCATTCCGCTCGAGCTGGAGACGTTCGGCGATTGGGCCAAGCGGCAGGACTGGCGCAACAGCAATGCGCCGCGCCCGCCGGCGGGCTGAACCACCAAAGTCAGGACGCCGCCGTTCCCTCCGGCGGTGTCCAGGTCGGCAGCGGGTAGGTGGGGATCTGGCCGGTACGCTTGATCTCGATCAGATGGGTGCGGGCCTCCTCCCGCACCTGACCGCGCACCGCCCCGATCAGCAGGAGCAGCATCCGTTCGATCAGGTGGGGCAGGTATTCCTCATCGGATAGGCGGCCGAGCGTCCAGTTGTTGATCGTCGCGTACTGCAGATTGGCCATGGTCGTGGCGAAGTGTTCGGCGCTGACCCAAGGCTGCAGGTCGCCGCGTGCCTTCAGTGCTTCGACCCAGCCGGTCACCCAGCCGACCGACATGTCGCGCAGCGTTTCCCAGACATCGCGCGGGGTGCCGGGCGCAAAATAGATGGCAACGACAGCGCGGGTGTAATTGCGCACGCGGAAGTTGCGGCGGTTGATCGCGATCGTGCGGTCGAGCATCCCGTCAAGCGTGTGCGGTTCGGTGCGATAACGCACGTGGTCGTTATAGGCGTCGTACGCTTCGCGGATGGCCAGCGCGATCACGCGATCCTTGGTGTGGAAGGCATTATAGAGCGTACGCTGCGCAACTTCCGCGCGGCGGCACAGCTCGCGGACGCTGAAATTCTCGATGCCGCCATCGGCAATCATTTGCCGGGCTTCGCGCAGCAGCCGCCGCCGCCGCTCGAGGATGAGCGGGCTGACGTAAAGCAGCGGCTTGTCCGGATGCGCATCGAGCAGATCGCGCGGCGCGACATCGGGAGCCGGTGCAAGGGGGCGTGCGGCCTTCGGCATGGGCTTCCCGTTTCGACGATCCTGCTGCGGATGTCCAGTTCCTATCAAAATGCGTACGCGTTGCATAAATGGATTGTGCCGACTCCAAAAATTGATACGCTGCATCACGTTGGCGGACTCGGGCTGAACCGGGCTGCGTGAAACGAAGGAGGGGAGGCCCCATGCGGCACTCGGATCTTGCGCGACTCACATTCCTGACGACAACCGCGCGCAGCGCCACAATTGCCGCGCTCGGCCTGGGGGCATTCGCGATCTCAGCACCGGCGCTCGCCGCCGATGATCAGGCCGCTTCCCAGACCGCGCCCCAGTCCGGTGCGGAGGCTTCCGCCAGCGCACCAGTCGGCGTGCAGGACATCATCGTGACGGCACGCCGCCGCAGCGAGAGCGTTCAGACCATTCCGGTCGCGGTGCAGGCCATCAGCGCGGAAACGGTGCAGGCACGCGACCTGACCAGCCTTGAAAAGATCGCCGCGGCCACGCCGCAATTCACCGTCGCGCGTGCCTCGAACGGTGCGGGCGCGCAGCTGACCATGCGCGGCATCGGCTCGTCCGCGACCTCGATCGGCATCGAGCAGTCAGTCGCGATCGTGGTCGACAGCGTCTATTACGGCCAGGGCCGGGTCATCAACGAAGGCTTCTTCGACCTTGCCCGCGTGGAAATCCTGAAAGGCCCGCAGGCACTGTTCTATGGCAAGAACGCCACTGCCGGCGTGATCAGCCTGACCACCGCCGATCCGGGCAAGGACCGCGAGATTCTGGCCCGCGTCGGCTACGAACTCAACGCCCGGCAGCTTTACGGCGAGGCGATCTATTCGACCCCGCTGAACGATTCGCTCGGCCTTCGCCTGGCCGTGCGCGGCTCGAAGATGTTCGGCGGGTTCTATCGCAATGCCGCGAACGTGCAGTCTTACCCGACCTTCGACGTCGCCACCGGCACGACCAACGCCCATACCGCCCAGCCTGCGGCCAAGGACCAGCCGCAGGAGCGTGAGCTGATCGGCCGCGCCACGCTGAAGTACGATCCCGGCGACGGTCTGACGATGACGCTGAAGGCGTCGGGCTCGTATAACGAGACCGAGGGCAACGGCTGGAACTATTCGGCCGTGCGCTGCCCCACCGGGGCGACCGCGCTTAACCCGGCCTATCCCTGCGACGGCGGCTTCCGCCTCTACCAGAACAACATGCCGGCCGACATTGCGCAGGCAACGCCGTACGGGCGCAGCAATGGCGAGCTCTACAACCTGTACAAGTCGTGGGCGGTCACCGGTACGATCAACTACGACCTCGAGAACGTGACGCTGAACTCGGTCACCAACTACAACTGGAACAACAACAAGTTCGCCTGCGACTGCGACTTCCTGGGCGGCGGGGTCTGGGCGACCGAAAACGCGACGTACCATGCTTTCAGCCAGGAACTGCGCGCGCTGACCAAATTCGATTCCCCGGTGAACGTCATGGTCGGCGGACTTTACCAGAAGACCAAGCGCGAGTTCTTCCAGGCGGTCCTGTTCGCCAACATCGAGAATTCGGCGGCGCCCGATGGCATGCGATATGTCGCCTATGCCAAGGATTCGCAGACTGACGGTGAAACGCTGTCCGCTTATGGCCAGGCGATCTGGAAGATCCTGCCGACCGTGGAGGCAACCGCCGGCGTGCGCTACACGCATGAAACCAAGAAGAGCTACTTTACCCAGCCTTACGTCAACCCGGCGCTGACCGGCATTTTCCGCCCGCAGAGCGCGGCCGCCAATGGCACGCTCTATGGCAATCAGACATTCGACGACTGGTCCCCCGACGTGACGCTGAGCTGGAAGCCGACGAGCGACATCATGCTCTATGGCGCGTACAAGACGGCCTACAAGTCGGGCGGCTTCTCGAACAGCGCGATCAACTCGTCGCTGGTGACCAACAATCCTTCGGGCGACCTTGCGTTCAATCCAGAGCGCGGACGCGGCTTCGAAGCGGGTATCAAGACCACCCTGTTCGACCGGCAACTGCGGGCGAACCTGACACTCTACAACTTCAAGTATACCGATCTGCAGATCGACTACTTCAACGCGCAGGTCTTCTCCTACGTCACCTACAACGCGGGCGCTGCGCGGTCGAAGGGCGTCGAGCTGGAGCTGGAGTACGCGCCCCGCCAGGTGCCGGGCCTCTCGCTCCACGGCACGCTCAACTACAACCGCGCGCGGTACGAGAACTTCATCGCACCGTGCTGGTCGGGGCAGAGCATTGCCGCGGGCTGTTCGCTGCGGACGGCCGATGGCCAGCCGCGCCAGGACCTGTCCGGAGCCCCCACCGCTGCGGCGCCCGAATGGACCGCGACGGCGGGCGTTTCGTACGAGACCGAAGTCGGCAACGGGCTGAAGGTCGGCGGCAATATCGACACCCGCACGACCAGTTCGTACCTGGGTTCGAGTTTCGGCGATCCCTACACCCGGCAGAAGGCCTACGCCGTGCTTGATGCCGGCTTCCACATCGGATCGGCCGATGACCGCTGGCAGTTCGCTGTGCTGGGCAAGAACCTGACCAACAAGTTCTACTTCATCGGCGGCGGCACCGCACCGCTGACGGGGGCGGGCACCGGCACCAACAACGCGACGCTGGGCGACATCATCGGGTACGGGTCGATGCCGCGCACCGTCCGGCTGCAGGCGACCTTCCGATACTGACGATCCACCGGGGGAGGGGCAGACACGAGCGACAAGGACCAACTTGGCGATGAATCTCGAAACCAGCCTGCCGCTCCTGCCGGAACCGGGCGCAGCCCGGTGCCCCGGGCCCAGCACGCGCGATATCATCCTGTCCGACGGGCAGGACGTTCCGCCCGCGCTGGTCGCCGAAGCCTATGCCTTCGCCGGCGACGCCGACATCGAATACGACCGGTACCTTTCGCCCGAGTTCATGGCGCGGGAATTCACTCAGATGTGGGCGCGCACTTGGCAGTGGGCCGCGCGCGAGGAACACGTGCCCGATGCCGGCGACTACATCACCTACGACATCGGGCCGTGGTCGATCCTGATCGTGCGCGGCGATGATGGCGCCATCCGCGCCTATCGCAACGCCTGCCTCCATCGCGGCACGCAGCTCAAGCGATCCGATACCAGTGGCCATTCCGCCGAGCTGCGTTGCCCGTTCCACGGCTGGAGCTGGACGCTCGACGGCAAGCTCTCGAACATCCCATGCCGCTGGGATTTCCCGCACGTGACCGACGACGAATTCGGCCTGCCGCAAGTCCGCGTCGAAACCTGGGGCGGGTTCATCTTCGTCAACCTCGATTCGCAGGCGCGCCCGCTTGCAGAACAGCTCGGCCCCTTGGCCGATCACTTCACAGGGCGGTGGGACCTGGCCGACCGGCGCGTCGCGCTGCATTTGCAGAAGGAGCTGCCGACCAACTGGAAGGCAGCGCAGGAGGCCTTTCTCGAAGCCTACCACGTCTACGAAACGCATACGCAAGGGCTGGCCACGGCGGGCGATGCCAATGCGCAGTACGACCTGTTCAGCGACCATGTGACGCGCTTTGTCCACACCATCGGCGTGCCCAGCCCGCATTATCGCGAGCCGCAGTCGCAGCAGGACATCTACGACAAGATGCGCGTCGAGCCGGGCGCGGTGCCAGAAGGCCGCAGCGCGCGCTCGTTTGCGGCAGAGAAGTTGCGCGAAAGGATCTCGGCCGAAACCGGCGTGTCGCTCGATGCCTATTCCGACAGCGAGATGCTCGATTCGATCGAGTATCACCTCTTCCCGAACATGTGCCTGTTCCCGGGCGTATCGCTGCCGATGATCTATCGCTTCCGGCCGATCGGCAACGACCCGTCGCGCACGCTGTTCGACCTCGTGTTCCTCAAGCTGGTGCCGCCGGGCACGCCGCTCGACCATCCGCCCGAACCCGTGCGGGTGGGCGTCGACCAGTCCTATGCCGAGGCGCCGGGCATGAATCCGGGCCTTGGCGCGGTCTACGATCAGGACACCGACAATCTCGCCATGCAGTATCGCGGATTCGAGGGTTCGGAAAAGCGGGGCCAGACGCTGGGCCACTATCAGGAAGCGCGCATCCGCCAGTTCCATCAGACGCTCGATGCCTACCTTGCAGGAGCGTGACGGAATGGATCCGCTCGACCGCCTCGTTTCGTGGCAGGCCATCTATGACCTGAGCTGCGACTACATGCGCGCGCAGGACCGGCTCGATCCGGTGTTGCACCGCTCGGTGTTCCATGACGATGCCACCACCGACTACGGCGCCGGCTGGCAAGGGGATGCCAAAGGCTTTGTCGCCTTCGCCCAGGGTGTGTTGGCCCCGCACAAGGCCAACCATCACATGATCGGCCAGATGCGGATCGATTTCGAGAGCGAGACCCTCGCCTTCGGCGAAGTGTATTACCAGGCGCATCACCGCATCGTGGGCGAGGACGGCGCGGAATATGACCTGTTCGTCGCTGGCCGATACGTCGACCGGTACGAACGGCGCCAGGGTGTCTGGAAGATCGCCCATCGCACCGAACTTGCCGACTGGATCCGCAACGAACCCGCCGCCGATCTGGAAGGCGGAGCCATGATGCTGCCGTGGGGCGCCCGCAGCCCGCACGACCTGAGCTGCCGCCGCGAAGAGATGCGCGTCCGATGAGCAAGGTTCATCCTGAACAGGTCGCCGACCGTCTTGCGATCATGGATCTACTCAACCGCTATGCCCGCGGCATCGATCGCTGCGATCTCGACGTGTTGCGCTCGGTATGGTGGCCGGGGGCGAAGGCCGATTACGGGCAGGGCGAGATCGACGCGCTGGAATGGTCCGACGGCGTGATCCCCGCGCTTCTGGGCATGCGCCGCACGCAGCATTTTCTCGGCAACATGCTGATCGAGATGGGGAACGGCGTGGCCACCGCCGAAACCTATTGCCGCGCGTGGCACGAAGTGGATTCGCCAGATGGCCCGCAGGAGATGGAAGTCGGCGGGCGCTATCTCGACCGGCTGCAGCGCCGTGGCGACGAATGGCGGTTGCTGCACCGCCGCTACGTGCTCGACTGGAGCCGCAACGGACCTTCCACCGCACGCTGGGACGGCCCGCTCTACGAAGGGCTGACCCGACGCGGCAAGCGTGCCCCCCACGATCCCAGCCATACCGGAGAATGACGCGATGAGCGCCGACACCCTTGCTCTCGATTCCCGCCTCGCGCGCCTGCTGGACAAGCAGGACTGCGTCGAGCTGGTGCACAAGCTGGCCCGCGCGATAGATCGCTGCGACGCCGACCTGGTCCGCAGCGTGTTCCACCCGGACGCCACCGACGATCATGGCATGTTCAAGGGGACCGCCGCCGACTTCGTGCCGTGGGTGATGGAGGTGCTCGCCGGAATGCGGCGCAGCCAGCACGTGATCGGCAACGTCCTCGTCGAAGTCGACGGCGACAACGCCCGGGGCGAGGCCTACTTCATCGCGCATCACTGCCTGCCGGGCGCCGATGGCGCGGGCGATACCTTCATGGTCGCGGCCGGGCGCTATCTCGACCGGTTCGAAAAGCGCGACGGGGAGTGGCGAATCGCTCATCGCGGCGCGGTCTACGATTGGAGCACGACCGCGCCATCTACCGACATGTGGGACCGCGCAGCGATGCCCACCCATGCCTTCGGCGAGCGGGGGCACGCCGATCCATCCTACCGCCATTTCGAGGGGGCTTGAGACAAGCTTCGAGGAGACAAGCCATGACCGCTTCCACCGATCTACCCCGCGCCCGTGCCAAGTCCCTGGCCGACATCTCGAAACTGGCCGACCCGCCGCTCGGCAACGCGCCAATCACCCCGGACCGCTATTTCTCCAAGGAATGGGCGGATCGCGAATGGGACAAGGTGTGGACCCGCACCTGGCAGATCGCGGGGACTCAGGCGCAGATCCCCAACACCGGCGACTGGCTTACGGCGGACTTCGGACCCGAAACGATCGTCTGCGTGCGGGGCGACGATGGCCAGGTGCGCGCTTTCTACAACGTGTGCCAGCATCGCGGGATGCCGGTCGTCTCGGGAGCGCAGGGCAATGCCAAGCGGCTGGTCTGTCCCTATCACGGCTGGGCTTATGATCTTGCGGGCAAGCTGAAGGTCGTGCCCGACGAGGCGGACTTCGTGCAGGGCTCGCCCTGCGGCAAGCTCAACATGGTCGAGATCAAGTGCGAGCTGTGGGCGGGGTTCGTGTGGATCAACATGGACAATGACGCGGCGCCCTTGCGCCAGTTCATGGGGCCGATTGCCGACCAGATTGATACCTATCCGATGGATCGCATGGTGCGCACCCACTGGGTGACGATCGAAGGCAACTTCAACTGGAAGCTGGTGCAGGACAACTTCAACGAAAGCTACCACGTCCCCTTCGTCCATCCGCAGACCAAGTTCGTGATGGAATACGCGCACAGCTATTGCCAGTTCGACCTCTACCCCGAAGGCCACGCGCGCATGTTCATGCCGGGGGCAGGGCCGACCAAGCAGCTGCGCGGCGGCGAGAACGAAACGCTGGAGATGCTGCGCAACGAGCTGGAATTCTGGGGGCTCGACCCTGACCAGTTCCGCGGCGGCAAGACCGGCGAAATCCGCAAGGCGCTGCAGAAGGCCAAGCGCGAGAAGGGCGAGGAGAAGGGCTTCGACTTTTCCACCTACCACGACGACCAGCTGACCGATCACTGGCACTACACGATCTTCCCAAACCTTTCCTTCAGCCTGAAGCCCGATGGCAACATCTGGCTGCGCGCCCGGCCGCACGAGAGTGACCCGGAAAAGTGCTACTTCGACATGTGGTACATGACGCTCTTCCCAGCCGGGACCGAGCGCTACTATTCGCAGTCGATGTCCGAATGGGTCGATGTTTCGGTGCCGGGCCCGCACATCCAGGGCAAGGTTCACGAGGTATCGGCGGGACCGGGCATCGACCAGGACGTCTCAGTCTGGGAGCATCAGCAGCGCGGTCTTCATTCGCGCGGCTACAAGCGCGATTACCTCGCGTTCCAGGAACGGCGCGTGCGCTACTTCCACCAGAACCTGGAAAAGTGGATGGCCGACTGACCATGGTCGAAACCACCCGCGCCGGGCAGCGGCGGATCGTGGCGCTGATGGCGCTGGTCAAGCTGGTGACGACCGCCGATTTTGCGCTCGTCAGCATCGCGATCCCGTCGATCGGCCGCAGCCTTGGCGCGGGGCCGGCGATGCTTTCGTGGATCGTCACCGCGAACACGCTGGTGCTGGCGGGAACGCTGATCCTGGGCGGCAAGCTGGTGGACCGCATCGGCCAGCGCCGCGCGCTTGCCTGGGGGATCGCGCTGTTCGGCGCAGGTTCCATCGCTGCGGGCGCCGCGCCCTCGCTTGCCTTCGTACTTGCAGCGCGGGTGGTCCAGGCCTTTGCCGTCGCACTGCTTTCGCCGGCGGCCTTCTCGCTGATCACCGTCCTGCTGCCCGAAGGCGAACCGCGCCACCGGGCGATGGGAGTGTTCGGCGTGACGCAGGGTTTTTCGCTGATCGTCGGCTTGCTGGCGGGCGGCGCGCTCGTGACCGCATTCGGCTGGCGCGCGGCCTTCTTCGTGAACCTCCCGCTGCTCGTCATCGCCTTGGCCATGGCGCTGCGCTGGATTCCGCGCGGTGCCGCGCGCGCCGCGCCCGAACGGCTGGACCAGATGGGCGCCGCGCTGCTGACCACGGCGCTGGTGCTGTTCGTGGGCGCGGTGGTCCTGTTCGGCAAGGGCGTGGCGGCGGAACTTACGCTGGCCATGATCGCGGGTGCGGTCGCTGCGGCCATCGCCTTCGCCATCGTCGAACGCCGCGTCCCCGCACCGTTGGTGCCGCCCGTCCTGTTCGCCAACCCGCTCTATGCGCTCTCGGTCTGGCTGCTGCTGCTGGTCCTGGCCGGCGTTGGCGGGCTGTTGCTGCTGACGCAGCTCTATCTCCAGCGCGTGGCGGGCTATTCGGCGGCGCAGGCAGGGCTCGGAGCCATGCCCTATGCCTTCGCGGTGATCGCGGCCGGGCAGGTCGCACCGCGCCTGCTGGCGCGCTTCCGGCCGCTCGTCCTTGCGCGCGGTGCGGCAGTGCTCAACCTTGCGGGCCTTGGCTGGCTCGCGTTGGCCATCGGCCTGCCATACGGGTTGGGTGTCGCACCGGGCATGGCCGTGGCCGCGCTCGGCAGCGTCACCTGCTTCATCGCGCTGATGCACGGGGCCCTGGCGACGCTGCCGTCCGAACGCCAGGGACTTGGCAGCGCGGTCCTGTTCACCGCCCAGCAGGTCGGCACCGGCCTTGGCGCGACCATGACCATGATACTGCTCGACGGCACGGGTACTGCCCCCGATGCGGCGGCTTTCCGCGCGCCGTTCCTGCTGCTTGCCGCAGGGGTCGCGCTTGCCCTTGTCACCCTGCTCGCCGTCGCGCGGTTGCCGCGCCTTTCGCCTGCCTGATCACGCCACAAGGACCCGTCCCATGCCCATCCTCATTGCCGGCACCATCGATTTCGACCCCGCCCGCGCCGAAGCCGCGATCCGCGACGGCGAGCCGTACATCGAGGCTTCGCGCCGCGAAAAGGGCTGCATAGCCTACAATTGGGCACTCGATCCGCTGGTCCCGGGCCGCGTCCATGTCTACGAAGAGTGGGAGGACGAACCCGCGCTTGCCGGACATTTCCGCGACCAGAGCTATGTCTCGATGCGCGATCACCTCGGCCAGTACGGACTGATCGGATCGAGCGTGCGCAAGTATCGCTGCGACGCAGTGGCGAGCGTCTATGACAGCAAGGGCGTTCCCCGGCCCGACTTCCAGGCGGAGGGCGAATGATGCGCGGCTTTTCGGGGGATCTGGCCGACCGCATCGCCATCCGCGAACGGATCGAGGCCTACAACGACGCCGTCTTTCGCAAGGACGCCGAAGACTGGGCCGAATGCTGGGCGCAGGATGCGCAATGGCAGGTTGGTGATCACGCCGCGTCCGGTCGCGAAGCGATCCGCGACCTGTGGGTCCGCCTCATGGCCGGGTTCGACGCCGCCGCGATGTACGTCAACCACGGCGCGCTGGCCATCGAGGGCGACCATGCCGACAGCCGGTGCTACATGCTCGAGATGTTGAAGGGGGGCGACGGCAGCGAACGCCTGGTCTCTGGCCAGTACGACGATACGCTGCGGCGGGACACGGACGGGATCTGGCGCTTCACCGCGCGCCGCTACACCGTCCTGCAGGTGCGCTGACGGCCGTTCCGATGCGCGCCAGGCCCCGCGCGCTTGCGCGGCCGCCTGCTTCGCGCCAAGTTGCGGTGATGAAAAAATCGTTCGGGTTCGCGATCTTCCCGCTGCTTGCCGCCTCCATGCCCGTTCTGGCGCAAGTCCAGCCGGCCACCAATTCTCGCCCGGCCACCGCGCCGCTGCCGCCCCCGCTGCCAGAACCGCAGGACGTGCCTTATGCCGGCACCATCGCGCTAGATGTCGATGCGAGCGATGTCGTCACGGGGGCCATGCGCGTGATCGAAACCATCCCGGTCGCGCAAGGGACACAGCGCCTCACCCTCCTTTCGCCGCGCTGGCTTCCCGGCAAGCATGGTCCGCGCGGACCGCTCGCCGAACTGACCGGACTTACCTTCACTGCCGCTGACGGCACCGCCTTGCGCTGGCGGCGCGATCCGGTGGCGGTGGAGGCGTTCCACGTCGATCTTCCCGCTGGCACGCGCGAGATCGTCGCGAAGTTCATCTACACCTCACCCCTGCGCGATGCCGAAGGCCGCGTTGCCGTCACGCGCGAGATAAGCAATCTTCAGTGGGAGACGGTCAGTCTCTATCCCGCCGGGCACTACGTTCGCCAGATCCGCGTGCGCCCAACCGTGCGCTTCCCCGCCAACTGGAGCGTGTTCACCGCGCTCGAAGGGCAGAAGGCCAGCGCCGGCCGCACCGCCTTTGCCGAGACCGACTACGAAACGCTGATCGATTCGCCGATTTTCGCCGGCGCTTATGCCCAGCGCTTCGACCTGGGACGCAACGTCGCGCTTGATGTGGTTGCCGACAAGCCCGGGCTGCTGGCGATTCGCCCTGAAAACCTCAGGACTTATCGCAACCTCGTCGAAGAAGCGCAGGTGCTGTTTAGTGCACAGCATTTCGACCATTACGATTTCCTGCTGGCGCTGACCGACCGGATGGGCGGGATCGGGCTCGAACACCACCGTTCGAGCGAAAGCCAGATGGAACCGCGCACCTGGGTCGACTGGGCGGCGAATGACTGGGACCGTAACGTCGTCCCGCACGAATTCGTACATTCGTGGAACGGCAAGTTCCGCCGTCCCGCCCGGCTGTGGACGCCGGACTATTCGCGGCCGATGCAGGGTGATCTGCTTTGGATCTACGAAGGCCAGACGCAGTTCTGGGGCAATGTGCTGGCCGCGCGATCCGGCGTCCAGACCAAGGACACCGTGCTGGGCATGATCGCCACCACGGCGGGGCTTTACACACAGTACCCCGGACGGGCGTGGCGTTCGGTAGAGGATACCACGTTCGATCCCGTCTTTGCGGCGCGCAAGCCCAAGCCGTTTTCCTCGCTCGCCCGCAACGAAGAGTATTACGGCGAAGGTATGCTGGTGTGGCTTGAAGCCGACCAGATCATCCGCGCAGGCACCGGGGGAGCCAAGGGCCTCGACGATTTCGCGCGCGCGTTTTTCGGCGTGCGGCCCGGCGATTGGGGCGTCATGCCCTATGAACTGGACGATGTCGTCGCCGCGCTTCAGGCGATCTACCCCTACGACTGGGCCGGATTCCTGGCGACCCGGATTCAGAGCCCCGGCCAGCCCGCCCCGCTGGCCGGCATCGAGCAAGGCGGCTACAAGCTGGTCTGGCGGGACACGCCCAACGCTTACGACAAGGCGAGGATGGACGAGACGAAAACGCTCAACCTCAACCATTCTATCGGCCTCACGCTCGACAAGGCCGGTGCGGTCAGCGCCAGCCGCTGGGACGGACCGGCGATGCGCGCCGGCATCGTCACCGGCATGCAGATCGTATCGGTCAACGGCGTCACCTACGACGGCGAAGGGTTGAAGGCCGCGATAACCGCCGCCAAGGGTACGGCGGCCCCGATCGCGCTGGTGGTGAAGCGCGACGACCAGGTCTACCCTCTGACCATCGATTATCACGACGGGCTGCGCTGGCCGTGGCTCGAACGGGCGGGCGATGTGGCGACCGGCGGCCTCGACCGCCTGTTTGCGCCACGGGCCACCGCACGGAGCAAGGGCGCATGAGCATCGGCCTGCGCCTGGGCAAGCGGATCGCGCCCCCTCGGTTCATCCTGTTCCTCGTCCTGCTCGTGAGCGTTTCGCTCGGCTGGCACGGTTTGATGCATTCCAGCGGCTGGGCGGATTCTCTTGCCATGGGCTTCGATTTCGCGGCCATAGCCTTCCTCGTTTCGCTATGGCCGCTCTTGGGTAAATGCGACACCGACACGATGCGGCGCCATTCGGCGGAAAACGATGCGAACCGGATCCTTGTGCTGGGGATCACGACCGTGCTGACTGCCGTGGTCATGGCGGCCATCGCCGGCGAACTGCCCGAAGCGAGCAAGGGCAGCCACCTTGCCATGCTGCGGCTGATCGGCACGCTGGCGCTGACCTGGGCCTTTGCCAACACCGTCTACGCGATGCATTACGCCCATCTCTACTACTCGGCGGATGGCGAGCAGGGGAAGGATACTGGCGGGCTAGACATCCCGGGCACGAAGACGCCCGATTATCTCGATTTCGCCTACTTCTCCTTCACCCTCGGCATGACCTTCCAGACATCGGATGTAGAGATCACCTCGCGTGAGGTGCGGCGCATAGCGACCCTGCATTCGCTGGCGGCCTTCGTGTTCAACATCGGGGTGATCGCCTTCACCATCAATGCCCTTGGCGGAAGCTCGTAAACGCCAGCGCACTCTAATCCATAAGTCTTGTTGCAGCGCACAAGGGGCTTCGCTAGAGCCCGGCCCAACTTGGGCAAAACCGGCCGCTCCACGGCCCAGCAGCGAAGGCAGACCATGCGCATCGACATGATTCCGACGGGCGACAATCCCCCCGAATGCCTCAATGTGATCATCGAGGTTCCGGTTGGTGGTGAACCGGTCAAGTACGAATTCGACAAGGCTTCGGGTGCACTGTTCGTCGATCGCATCCTGCACACGCCGATGCGCTATCCTGCCAACTACGGCTTCGTGCCGCACACGCTCTCGCCCGACGGCGACCCGCTCGATGCGCTGGTCATTGCCCGCTCGCCCTTCGTGCCCGGCTCGGTGGTGCGCGCGCGTCCGATCGCGGTGCTGAACCTCGAAGACGAGCATGGCGGCGATGAAAAGCTGGTCTGCGTCCCCGACGACAAGACCTTCCCCTATTACCGCGATGTCGCCGAGAAGGGCGACCTTCCCGAGATCGTGCTGCAGCAGATCGAACACTTCTTCACCCACTACAAGGATCTGGAGAAGGAAAAGTGGGTCCGCGTCGGCACTTGGGGCGGCGCCGAGGATGCCAAGCGCATCACGCTCGAGGCGATCGAGCGCTACAACGCCGACAAGGCTGACTGATCAAGCCGGAATGATGCGCGGCATCCTTGCGCGGCGCGTCATTCCACGGGGCGGCTGGTATCGAGCAGATCCTGTCCGTCCTTCTTGCCGGCGCGTTCGCGCTCCGCCATCTGCGTGATGTGGCTTTCGGGCGCGACGTCGGCACTGGCTGACACCGGCGCAGCGCCCGGCGCCGGGGCGGCGGGCGAGAGCGCATCCTCGTCCTTGCGTTCCAGCCGGACGCGGGATCCCGGCAAGGCGGCGGGGAAGCCGCCTTCGCGAAGGGCATGGCGCACCGCCTCCATCGCATTCGTGCGCGCCTTGCCGAAATCGCTGTGTCGCTGATCGACCCAGGCGCCGAAGCGCAACACCTGCGTCGCCCCGGCAATATCGACCAGCTCGGCCCCGGGCTCTGGCTTGGCCAGCACGAAATCAAGCTTGCGCAGCACGTCGAGCCCCACACCCCGTGCGTGGCAAGGGTCGGCATCCTGCGCCAGCGGATAGTCGAACGTGAACTTGCGCTGCGGGTTGGCGGTGAAGTTCAGGATCACCGCCTTGAACACGGTGCTGTTGGGGATGCGCAAGTGGTTGCCATCGCCCGTGATCAGGATCGTCGCCCGGCTGGTGAGGCGCACGACGGTCCCTTCGTGATTGTCGATCCGCACCGAATCGTTGGCGCGGAACGGCTGGCGCACCGACAGCATCAGCGACGAGACGTAGTTGTCGATCGAATCCCTGACGGCAAACCCCAGCGCGATGCCGATCACGCCAGCGCCACCCAGCACGGCGCCGAGCAGGGCGGTCGCGCCCAGGATTTCCAGCGCCAGAACAATCCCGCCCACGACGAAGACGAAACGGATCGCCGTCTCGATCAGTTCGGCCAGGAATGGATTGGGTGCCACGCGGGCCCACAGTCGCTTGCGCCCGGCAAGCGCGTAACCGGCAAAGCCGACCAGTACCGCGACAAGCAGTGCAACGCCGATCAGCGGCAGCGCCCGCCATAGCCCGACGATCCTGTCGGTGACGCCCGACACCGCAGGGCTGAGATTGCGTTCGACCTGAAGATTGCGTTCAAGCCGGTTCTGGACCGTCACCACGCCCGAAAGCCGCCCGGCGATGCTGGCGGCCTGGTCGATCGCGGCCTGGTCCGCAACCGTGCCGGTCAGCGTCACCACGCCCGCCGAAACCCGTACCGTCACCGGCTGCAACGCGGGGATTTCGGCAAAGATCGTGCGGATGCGTTGCGCCACCTTGGCATCGTCGTTGACGGCCTCGTCCGTCGCGATTTCCCCGCTCGGCTGTGCTGGGGGCGCGCTGGCGGACGGCAGCACCGAGGGGCTGGACTGCGCCAGCAACGGCGGCGCCACGCTGACGAGCAGGAGAGCGAGCAGGGGGCGAATGACGGGGCGCATGCGAAGGCAAGCGCCCCGCACCGCAACCTGTTCCCGAAAAGGGCGGGCTCAGTCGCCCGCCACGCTCATCCCGTCGATCCGGATGGTCGGCACGTCGATTCCGCGCTCGATCACCAGATCGTTGGCGACACGCATGCCTGCGAACATATCGACAAGGTTGCCCGCCACGGTAAATTCGGCGATCGGCCCGGCAATCTCGCCGTTCACGATGCGCAGGCCAGAAGCGCCCCGGCTGTAATCGCCGGTCACGCCGTTGACGCCCTGTCCGATCAGTTCGGTCACATAGACCCCGTCGGCAATGTCGGCGATCAGCGCGGCGGGGGTCAGTTCGCCGGGCTGCAGCACCAGGTTGCTGGGCGTGACGTGCGGCGCACCCGATCCACCGCGACCGGCGTGGCCGGTGGGATCGCCACCCAACTGGCGCGCAGCGGCGCTGTCCATCATCCAGCCGGTCATGCGGCCATTGTCGATCAGCTTGCGCGCCGCCGTGGGCAGCCCTTCGCCGTCGAACGGGCGCGAGCGCAGGCCGCGCAGCCGGTGCGGTTCATCAAGCAGGGTGATCGAGGAATCGAACAGCTGTTCGCCATCCTTGCCCAGCAGGAAGCTGGCGCGGCGGGCGATCGATGCGCCCGACATCGCGCCCAGCAGGTGGCCGATCAGCGAACCGCCGACGCGCGGATCAAACACCACGGTGGCGGGGCCGCTGCGCACGCGGGCGGGGGCAAGGCGGCGCACGGTGCGCTCTGCGGCAAGCTGGCCGATCTCGGCAGGCGCGGGAAGGTCAGCGAAGAACCGGGCGCTGCGCCACGCGCTGTCGCGCTGCATGCCGCTGCCTTCGCCACCGAGCACGCTGGCCGAGATGCTGAAGCTGGTGGCACCGTACGAGCCGGAGAACCCGTGACTGGTGACAAGCGCGAAGATCCCCGCCCCGGCGCTGGCGCTGGCGCCTTCGCTGTTGGTGATGCCCTGCACCGCGCGGGCGGCGTCCTCGGCTTCCTCTGCCAGCGCGCGCAACTGTGCGGGCTCGACGGCGGTGCGATCCTCCAGATCGAGCCGGGGTGCTTCCCCCTGAAGCAGCAGTTCGGCAGGCGCGAGGCCGGCGAAGCGGTCCACCGGCGCCAGTCGTGCCATCGCCACCGCGCGTTCGGCCAGTTCGTCGAGCGCGGCGTCGCCAAGGTCGCTCGATCCGATCGAGGCGGAAGCCCCATCAACGAACACGCGCAGCGAGATCTGCTCGCTTTCCGAACGCTCCACGTCCTCGAGCTTGCCCAGCCGGACCTGCACCGATTCCGCGGAGCTGCCATGATAGCTCGCATCCCCGGCATGCGCACCCATGCGGCGGGCACGTTCGATCAGCGCATTGCAACGCTCCTCGGCCTGGTCGGGCGACAGCATGTGAAAAGCACCTCCTGCGGGATGGAAGACGCGCGCCTTAGCGCGTGGGGCGTCCTACCACAATCGCGCGGGAAGCGGCTCAGAACAGCGTGGACACAGCCTTGAACAGCGCGGTCAGCAGAAAGGGAAGGCCGATCGAGCATGCCCACACGATCAGCTGGTCGCGCCGGCAGGCAGAACGCAGCGCGGGATCGTGCGCGGCTGCATCGTCCAGATGCTCCCAGCGCCGCTCGAACCGGCGGAACAGCGGAATGACCGCAGCGACCAGCACCACGAGCGCCAGCATCGGCAGCATGGAGGCGGAATGCCCCACTTCAATCGCCTGCATCGTCACGAAAATCTGCAAGCCGGTATAGACCAGCAGCCCGTAGGCGACGGTGTCGCTCATCCGCTTGCGCCAGTCGACGGCTCGCCTCGAAAAGGCCGACGTCCTTTCCATCTGCCACCCCGCTTGTTTTCACTCTCCCGCAAACGAGTAGAACATCTGTCGCTGCGGGTTTCAAGCAAGTCTTGGTCCCTCTGTGGAACGGGGGGCGCGCACTCGTCGTTCCATGCACAAATCCTGCCAGATCGGCTCGCACGGGCTTTGCCGCGCCCGCGTTGACCGCTATGGCTGCAACCGACACTTTCGATTCAACAGCCTAACGGTCACCAAGATCCGATGAATGCCGAGACTGCCGCCAGCGCGGCCACCGTATCGCCGCCGTCAGCCGTCGGCACCATTCCGGGCGGCCTGGAGGTCGTCTCGATCGCCAAGAGCTATGACAAGCGGGCGGTGCTGACCGACATTTCGCTGTCGGTCGGCAAGGGCGAAGTGCTTGGCCTGCTTGGCCCCAATGGCGCGGGCAAGACCACCTGCTTCTATTCGATTATGGGGCTGGTGCGGCCGGATTCGGGCCGGATCCTGCTAGATGGCGTCGATATCACCAAGCTGCCGATGTACCGCCGCGCGATCCTCGGGCTTGGCTACCTGCCGCAGGAAACCTCGATCTTCCGCGGCATGACGGTCGAACAGAACATCGCCACGGTGCTCGAACTGATCGAACCCGACAAGGACGTGCGCGCCGCAGAGCTCGATCGCCTGCTCGATGAATTCGGCCTTACCCGGCTGCGCACCAGCCCGGCGATGGCGCTGTCGGGCGGCGAACGCCGTCGCTGCGAAATTGCCCGCGCGCTTGCCGCCAAGCCGTCGATCATCCTGCTCGACGAACCCTTCGCCGGCATCGATCCGCTGTCGATCAGCGACATTCGCCACCTGGTGAAGGACCTTAAGCGTCGCGGCATCGGGGTGCTGATCACCGATCACAACGTGCGCGAAACGCTCGATATCGTCGATCGCGCCTGCATCATCTACGGCGGGCAGGTGCTGTTCGCGGGCAGCCCCGAAGCGCTCGTCGCCGATCCCAACGTGCGCCGGCTTTACCTCGGCGAAGGCTTCACGCTCTAAAGCGGGCAGCCGGGGGGAGGGACAAGATGGCGCTAGGACCACGGCTGGATCTCCGCCAGAGCCAGTCGCTCGTCATGACGCCGCAGCTGCAGCAGGCGATCAAGCTGCTGGCGCTGTCCAACCTCGAGATCGAGACCTTCATCGGCGAGGCGCTCGATTCCAATCCGCTGCTCGAACTGGGCGAAGCCGGACCGGCCGATGCGCCGGAGGCTCCGGAGGAGCTGCGTCGTACACACTTTGAAAGCTCCCCCGTCGACCAGCTTGTCGGCGAAGGGCGCGCCGACGAGGATCGCCCGCTCGATATCGACCCGACCGCGCTCGACCGCGATCGCGATACCGGGGATGGGCGCGGGGGCGACGGCGGCACAGCTTTCGATGGCGAACAACGTATTTCGGGCGGCGGCGAAGGCCTTGAAATCGACGAGCGCGGCAGTGTCGAGGCGACGCTGGCCGAACATCTCCACGCCCAGGTCGGCGCGGCGGCGCGCGATGACCAACAGCTGTTCGTTGCGCGCTGGCTGATCGACCAGCTGGACGAGGCGGGCTACCTTTCGCTGCCGCTGTCGGAAGCGGCCCAGGCGCTCGGCCTCCCGCTGGCGACGATCGAGGCGGCGCTCGAACTGGTCCAGTCGCTCGATCCCACCGGCGTCGGCGCGCGCAGCCTCTCAGAATGCCTCGCGCTCCAGGCCCGCGAGGCCGATCGCTACGATCCGTGCATGGCGCGCCTGATCGACAACCTCGATCTCGTTGCGCGGGGCGAACTCGCCCGCATCAAGCGCATGTGCGGCGTGGATGATGAGGACTTCGCTGACATGCTGGCCGAACTGCGCGGCTACGATCCCAAGCCCGGGTTGCGGTTCGGTGGCGGCGTGGCCGAAGCGGTGGTGCCCGACATTCTGGTGCGCGCCAGCGGCGGCGGCTGGGACATCGCGCTCAACCAGGCGACGCTCCCGCGCCTCGTCGTCAATCGCCGCTATTATGTCGAAATGCGCGGTGCCTGCGTCGCAAAGGAGGCCAAGGCCTGGCTCGGCGAAAAGCTGGCCGATGCGAACTGGCTGCTGAAGGCGCTCGACCAGCGGCAAAAGACGATCCTGAAGGTCGCGGCCGAGATCGTGAAGCAGCAGGACGGCTTCTTCCGCCACGGCGTCGCGGATTTGCGGCCGTTGACGCTGCGCACCGTCGCCGAAGCGATCGAGATGCACGAATCGACCGTCAGCCGCGTCACGTCGAACAAGTACCTGCATTGCGAGCGCGGCACGTTCGAACTGAAGTACTTCTTCACGTCGGGCGTTGCCTCCACCGATGGCGAAGGCGCGGTTTCGGCCGAAGCGGTCAAGGCCGCGATCCGGCAGCTGATCGATGCCGAAGATCCCAAGGCGATCCTTTCGGACGATGCGCTGGTCGACCTGCTGAAGGGACGCGGGTTCGATCTCGCACGCCGCACGGTCGCCAAGTACCGCGAGGCGATCGGGCTCGGCAGTTCGGTACAGCGGCGCCGGCAGAAGGCGCTCGCCGGGGTGCGCTGACCGCTATTCCGCTGCGGCGCGGCCGGGCCGCTCGGCCATCATGTGCTGGACCATCCCCTGCAGCCGCGCATCGAACCGGGCGAGCACGTCCTTCTCGCCCGCGCTGTCCCAGTGGGTGATCAGCTCGCGACCGTTCCACCAGTGCAGGGCATAGCCTGGCGCATCGGCAATGATCAGCGCCCGCTCGTCGGGCTGGTCGGGATCGAGCGGGCGCAGGTCGAGCCCTACCTGCGGCGCGGTCGAAGGGCAGGTGGCGACGATGTGGCCTTCCCACCGCGCGGTAATCGCGCGGTGGATATGCCCGCAGATCAGGCCGACGACATTGGCGCGGCCCCCCAGTACCCCAGCGAGGCGCGCGACCCAAGGTTCGGCGGGGTCGGTGTTCATCCACGCGATGCCCACTTCCATCGGCGGGTGGTGCAGCACGATCAACGTGCGCTGGTGGGGCGCTTCATCCAGGCGATCGGTCAGCCAGCGCGCGCGTTCGTCACAGAACGCGCCGCCGTGGCGGCCTTCTTCCAGCGTATCGAGTACCAGCAGCCGCAGCGTCGGGTCCTCGATCGCGTACTGCAGGAAACCGCCGGCGAACGGCGCCTGGGGGAACACCGACCGGAACGTCGCGCGCTCGTCGTGGTTGCCCAGCGCGAAGTGCACGGGGAAGGGCAGGCCATCGAGCGCCTCTCGCAGCCGTTCGTAGCTTGCGACGTCGCCGCGATCGACCAGGTCGCCTGTCAGCAGCAGCAGATCGGGACGGGGCGACAGGCCCGAAAGCTCCGCGAGCACGCGGTCGAGCCGCTGGCGGTTGAACTCGTCGGGCGTGTCCGGCTCGAATCCGAGATGGATGTCGGTGATCTGGGCAATCAGCATGAAATGCGGCCTAGCGTGCCAGTGCCACGCGGCGCGGCCGATCCGCATCCGCCGTGGTGACAATCGCGCGCTTCTTGCGCTGGTCGGCTGGCTTCCACGGCTGTCCTCCCGTCGGATCGTTGGCGTCCATATGGAACGCATGGCACATCGCACAGCCCGACTTGACCGGATCGGTCACGTGTGCGCCTGCCAGCTTCGTGCCGGTCTCGCCCACGTGGCACGAACGGCAGCCGCCCGGGCCATCGAGGCCCGGCACCAGCAGGTCTCGTGCATCATTCGAGCTCTTGGCGCCGGTGTGGCAGGTGGCGCAGTCGGTCTTGCGGTGATCCGAATGGTCGAACCAACCGACGTGGTAGTAGCGCGTGTTCTGCGCCACCGGCTGGACGGTGAAGCCGTCGGTCGCGGCGCTTCCGCCACGGGTGATGACGTGGCAATCGGCGCACATGCCGCCTTGGCCGAACACCTGGGCCACCGCCTGATCACCACGCACGGGATAGAAATGCACCGCCCGGGCATAATCGGCCGCGCTCGCCGCGCGCGCTGCGTCCCCGGGAATGCGGCGGCCAAGGCCCGAAAGCGTTGCCGGCCGGGCCGGCGCGCCGCCGCGATAGAAAGAGCGCAGGTCGGCCACGACCTGTTCGGGTTCGCCATGGCGCAGCGTGCGGAACGTGCCCCCCACCTGGTCGAAGGTCAGCGAATGGCAGCTTTCGCACGCCTCTTCCATCACCACCGGCTTGAACCGCGCGCCGCCAGCCTCGGTCTTGTGGCAATCCTGACAGCCGAGTGCGTCATTCGCCGCAAAGCGCCCCGGACGGCGGCGGACCATCTGCGCCACGCCGTTGCTGTGCGACAGGTGCTGCGCGTGGGTGAACTTAAGGCCGTTCGCCTCCTTCAGCCCCGGCGCCCAGCTTACTTGCGCGAACACCGGCTTGCCTCCCGGCGCCACCGCCGCGATCAGCGTCGGGCGGAACTGCGGGTGGGCCGTGCCGAAATCGGCGGCATTGTCGAGTTTGCTGTCGGGCAAGCGCGTCCTCAATCCGTCGTGGCAATCGGTGCAGAATTGCTGCCGGGTGGCCGGCATAGCACCTGCCCCCTCATGCTCGGTGTGACATGCGACACACCTGCCTTGCGGACGGTTGAACGCGGTGGCCACCGCCTGGGTCAGCCGCGCCATGCCCTGCGGTTCGCCGCGCGCGCGCAGCAGCCGTGCGCCATCGGGAATGTGGTTGTGCGCGTCTTCCTTGTGGCACGACAGGCAGGCGTTGTCGGTCACCGCGACGAAGGCCTTCGTGTGGCAGGCCTGGCAGTCGTTTTCCAGGTTGTGGTGGGCAAGGCTGAGGTGCCCGGACGACCAGGCGGTATCGCCATGGATTCCGGCAGGCCGCCGCGCATCCTTGTGCATCGCCAGCGGCTGGTAGGTCGCATAGGACCAGATCGGCACGGCCAGGAACGCCACCAGCATCAGCGCAGCAAAGGCCCAGGCCGACACGCGCTTGCCCGGCAGCAGGCCCTTCAGCGTGAAGGCGGTGCCAAGGTCGATGTCCTCGGCGCTTTCCGAAACGACCTCCACCCGCCGCACGGTCAGCACCGCCGCGCCGCTTTCGCCATCGCGCGAAACCGTGATGCGATGGCCGCCAAAGCCCAGTTCCGCACCCACGCCCAGATCGATGCGCGTACGGGTGGTGCTGCGCCCGTCGGCTTCGAACGGCTGGTCGCCCACCGATTCGACCAGCAGCGTGCCATCGCCCTCGATTACCGCGTGGGCATGGCGCGGATCGACCGCAAGGTCGGGCAGGTGGACGGCACAGGCCGAATCGCGGCCGATCAGCAGCTCGGCGCCTTCCACCGTGGTGGGGCGGACGATCTCCTCGCCGTTGGACTTGAGCGCGATCTGGCGGACCAGGAACGTCATCGTGCCGCCCTTACCAGTAGAAGAACACGGCGATCACGTGCGCGGACAGCGCGGCGATCAGGGCGAAGGTCACCGGCACGTGGACATAGAGCCACGCCTGCAACCAGGTCTTGAGCTTCAGGTGCCGCCGCATGCGCGACAGCATGGCCTCCTTGCGCGTGAGCAGCGCGTCCACCTTGTCGAGCGGATCGTCGGCGCGGCGCGGCAGGAAGGCGCGCCGCTGGCGCAGTTCGGCTGCCGCGCCGCGCGTGGCATCGCGCGGGTAGCGGCCGGTCAGGCGGTTCCAGAACGTTCCCGCGAAGGGATCTTCTTCCAGGCTGCGGTTCACCAGCGTCGCGCTTTCGGCGTCGAGCGGCTGCGCGGCATCGTGGATCTGCCGGTCGAGCGAGCGGATCGCCTCGACCATCTGCTTTTCGGTAATCGCGCCTTCGGCGTCGTAGCGGTTTTCCGACAGCGCGCGCGGCAGCGTGGCATAGACCCAGATGCCGAACATGCCCGACACGATCACCAGCATCATCAGCGCCCAGGCCAGCGTGTGCACGTTCCAGCCGAACGCGAAGCCCGAATGCAGCGTGCCGACCACGATCAGCAGCATCCCCAGATAGACATGGGCGCTGGTCCACGCCTTCAGGCTCCAGCGCCCCGGCGTGATCGCCCGCTTGCGCACGCCGAGCATGGTCAGCCACAGGATCAGCAGCGCGCCGATGGTGCCCAGCGTATAACCGAGCCAGCTCGATCCGAAATGCGTCCCCGGCAGCGGCACGAACAGGTAGAGCGCGATCAGCAGCGCCGCGAGCGCTGCGGAGATCTTCAGCCAGCGGAAGTCGCGGTGGGCCAGGAAGCCCTCGTGCGTGCTCGTGCGTTCGCGGCTGGCGCCGGTGCGGCGGCGCGGTGCGATGCTCGCCATCCCGTCAGGCCCCCTCGTTCTCGAGCCGCGCGACGGTCAGGAACTCGTCGGGCGAGACGCGGATGGCAGCGCCCGTGGGGCAGGCGCGCACGCAGCTGGGACCGCCTTCGATTCCCGCGCACATGTCACACTTGATCGCCTTCTTGCGGTCGAGCGCTTCATCCACGGCGGGATCGCCGGTGTACTTGGTGTTCTTCTTCGACCACTTGTAGGATGGTTCGCCCGGCCCCGGCCCCTTGCCGAAGAACAGCCAGCTCAGCAGGCCGGGCTTCTTCGGTGGCACCTTGTCCATGCGGATCACGCCATAGGGGCAGTTGCGCTGGCAGTTGCCGCAGCCGATGCAGGTGTCGTTGATCCGCACTTCGCCGTCGGGTCCGCGCTGGATCGCGTTGGGCGGGCAATCGGCCATGCAGTGCGGGTGTTCGCAGTGGCGGCAGCTGGTCGGCACGTGCAGGTGGGCAAAGCTCTTGCCCGCCTCGCGGTCGAGGCGCGACAGGCCGTCGTGGCTGTCGGCGCAGGCCTTCTCGCAGTTGTCGCATCCTACGCACAGCCGCTCGTCGATCAGCAGAACGTCGGTCGCTTCGCCAAGGCCCTGGCTGACAAGGAACTTGGCCTGCTCGGAATAGAGGTCGACGACGCCCGAAAAGCTGTCCTTCTTCGATTCGACGAAGGCGTTGGTGCGCCGGCGCACCTCCATGTCCTTGCGCGCGCGCTCCAGCAGGGCGGGCTTCGCCGCCAGCACGCGGCCGAAGGCTTCGCCATCGACCTTGATCACCTCGCTCTTGATCGCCGCGCGCACCGTGGCGGTGCGCTGCCCGCCATCGATCAGCGCCATCTCGCCGACATAGGAACCGGCGGGAAGGTAGGACAGGAAAACCGGCTTTCCACCAACTTCCTTTTCCACGATCATCGAGCCGACGCGGATGACGTAGATGTCCTTGTCGTCGTCGCCTTCCTTGATGATCGCATCGCCCGCGCGGACCGACATGATCTTGGCGGTTTGCACCACCTCGGCCACATCTTCCTTGGTCAGCCCCGATCCGAACATCTGCAGCAGCTGGCGCTCGATCGAGATGCGTTCGATCGCGCGCTTGGCGGTCGGCACCTGGCTCTGCAGCTTCAATGCGGCGTTGCGGCTGATCTCTACGCAGATGCAGTCTTCGGCGGCCACGATCGTTGCGCCGCGCCGGCGGCCCGAAATGAGGCCGACTTCGCCGAAGATAGACCCTTGCGGGATCGGCACCACCTTGCTGGCATCGTTGGGGTCTAGCCGCACGTTGACCGATCCGTCGGCAATGGCGAACAACGACGATCCGGGATCGTTCTTCTCGAACACCGTCGCGCCGGCCGAATAGAAGTGCGCATCGGAATCGAGCATGAACTCGCGCAGCTGCAGCGTGGTCATGCCTTCGAGGATGCTCACGCGCGTGCGCAGGAACTCCAGCCATTCGTTGACGCTGCGCTTGCCGGGCAGCCCTGCGAACTTGGCTTCGAGCAGCGGTTCGTCGGCGGGCTTCAAATCGCGGTTGCCGGCGATGAACTCGACCACGTCGTAGCCCTGGTTCATGCAGTGCTTGATCAGCGGATAGCCGGCCAGCGCACCGATCACGAAGATGCCGGGCGCGCTCGATTCGAACTGCGGCGACAGCGTCGGGAAAGCCAGCCGGTCGTTGCTGGCGAATTCGATGCCGCAGCCTTCGACAAAGGCGCGCGGCGGGGCCGAACCGATGCGCGCGATGATCCGGTCGCAGCGAATGCGTTCCTCGCCATCGCGGGTGCTGAGCGTGATCCAGCCCGGCTCGATCGCCTTCGTTTCGGATTCGTAGCGGAT
This sequence comes from Novosphingobium olei, assembly GCF_037076535.1. Lineage (NCBI taxonomy): Bacteria > Pseudomonadati > Pseudomonadota > Alphaproteobacteria > Sphingomonadales > Sphingomonadaceae > Novosphingobium > Novosphingobium olei. The sequence continues at coordinate 3,857,338 of NZ_AP029021.1, forward strand.
GGTCAGTTTGCCGGCGGCGTCGTCCTCCACCAGGGCCTTGGCGTTGGGTTCCTTGGCGGTGGCGAAGCTTTCCCGCACGTTGGTGGATTTGGGGCTGCGGTTGAGCACCGTCACCACATTGCCCTGCGCCGGGTCCTCGACCAGGCCGCGCGCGTTCTCGATTCCCGCATCTCCCGTGCCCACGACCACGATATGTTGATCGAGCACGGCGTAGGGGTCGTCGAGCTGATAGGTCACGTGCGGCAGATCGGCGCCGGGGCAGCGCATCAGGTTGGGGTTGCCCTGCGTGCCGATGGCCAGGACCACCGTCTCGGCCATGACCGTTTCGCCGTTCGTCAGCTCGATCGCATAGGGCGGGGCGTGGCGCTGGATCTGCGTGGTCGTGGTCGATCCGTCGCGCGCGCGGGTGACGATCGTCTGGACCGAGCCTTCGATCGCGGGTCCGGTGCCGCGGATCTCCTTCACGTCGGCATTGTACTTCACGTTGACGCCCAGCGCGGCGGTGCGCGCGTTCCAGCGCTCGAGGATATCCTCGCGCTTGCCGGCGTCGAACTCCTGGTCCGATCGCAGGATCAGCTGCGATGGCGTCGCCATCACGTGCTTGCCCTTCTGGTACTTGAAGATGGTGTCCGACAGGTGGTCGGTCTTTTCCAGCAGGACGTGATCCAGCCCCAGCTGCGCGGCGCGGCTGGCCGCGCTCATCCCGGCCGGGCCCGACCCGACGATTGCCACCTTGTAGAGCACGCTCACAGGTCCAGTGTCCCCCGCCCACAGAGAGACCGGCGCTGGTGCGCGCGCGTTTGCCCCCCTGTCGTCTTTTCCGTTTGGCGCGAACCCGTTTGGAGCCTGACCTTAGCGCAAGACGGCCCGTTTGCCAGCAGCAATTTGCCCCGCGAAGGCGACCGTCCAAGGCGGGCGGCCGCCACAAGTGCGGCGTTCTCTTGCGCTCGGCGGCGCGTGCGCGATATGCGGCGCGTCGATAAGACGTTGCGCGCATGGGCGGCGCAGGGCAGGAGCAAGCGATGACCGAGGCTGACTCCCGATCGACCGGCACGGCGCCCGCACCAGCGGGTGCGGCATCCGGTCGTGCGGGCAAGGTCGTGCTGGGCCTTGCCGCCGCCGTGGCCCTGGCCGCGGGCGGCGTGGCCGCCTTCCGCAAGCCGCACGAAGATGTCGCGCTGGTCCAGCCGCAGCCGCCCGCGCCGACCGAAAGCCAGACGCCCTCGGTCGACGATGTCATCGCCAAGCTTGAAAAGCGGCTCGCCGAAAATCCCGAGGACGCCGAAGGCTGGCGCATGCTCGGCTGGTCCTACTTCCAGACCGAACGCTACGCCGAAGCGGCCACCGCGCTCAGGAAGGCGACCAAGCTCGATCCCGAGCATGCCGAAACCTTCTCGTTCCTGGGCGAGGCGCTGGTGCTCGCCAGCAACAAGGAAGGCCGGATCCCGCCCGATGCGCGCGCGGCCTTCGACAAGGCGCTCAAGCTCGATCCCAAGGACGCGCGCGCCCGCTACTTCAAGGCGGTGGCGATGGACCTTGCCGGCAACCACCGCCGCGCGATTAACGCGTGGTTCGCGCTGCTTGCCGATACCCCGGCCGATGCGCCCTATGCCGAAGACATCCGCAAGGTGATTCGCGACGTTGCCGACAAGTACAAGATCGACGTCGAGAAGCGCCTGGCCGAAGCGCAGTTCGCAGCGCCGGCGGGCGGCATGGCCACAGATGGCGCAAAACTGGCTGCAGGGGCCATTCCCGGGCCGACCAGCACCGAGATGCGCGCCGCCGCCGGGCTACCCAAGGGGCAGCAGGAAGCGATGATCAACGGCATGGTCGATGGTCTTGAAGCCAAGCTCAAGGCGCGGCCCGAGAACCCCGAAGGCTGGATCATGCTGATGCGCAGCCGCATGCAGCTAGGCCAGCCGGCGCGTGCGGCGCAGGCGCTGCAGGATGGCCTTGCCGCGCTGCGCAACGATCAGGAAAATGCCCGCCGCCTGCGCGAAGCCGCGTCCAGCCTCGGAGTCGCCGGCGCCTGAGGGTGGCTTTGCGCGGTTCAATTTAAGCGCTTGTGTTGCGTCGCACATCCATTCCCGCCCGCAAGATCACGTATATTCAGGGAAAATGCCGTAAACGATCATCTTCACTTTGGAGCGGTTACGATAAATTAACCTTTAACGTTCATTCCTCCTATGGTTAATAGAGCGCAGGATCACAAACGACTGGCCATGTCGGATCCGCGCCGGGGAATGGCATTAGGGGGCACTTACATGCGTGTGCTGCTGATCGAGGACGAGCCGACCACCGCCAAGGCGATCGAGCTCATGTTGAGCGCCGAGGGTTTCAACGTCTACTCCACCGACCTCGGTGAAGAAGGCCTCGATCTGGGCAAGCTCTACGATTACGATATCATCCTGCTCGACCTGAACCTGCCCGACATGCACGGGTACGACGTGCTCAAGAAGCTGCGCGTCGCCAAGGTGCAGACCCCGGTGCTGATCCTCTCGGGCATCTCGGAAATGGACAGCAAGGTCCGCTCGTTCGGCTTCGGCGCCGACGACTACGTGACCAAGCCCTTCCACCGCGAGGAACTGATCGCCCGCATCCACGCCGTGGTGCGCCGCTCGAAGGGTCATTCGCAGTCGGTCATCCGCACCGGCAAGCTTTCGGTCAACCTCGACGCCAAGACGGTCGAGGTCGACAGCGCCCGCGTCCACCTCACGGGCAAGGAGTACGCCATGCTGGAGCTGCTTTCGCTCCGCAAGGGCACCACGCTGACCAAGGAGATGTTCCTCAATCATCTCTATGGCGGCATGGACGAACCCGAACTCAAGATCATCGACGTGTTCATCTGCAAGCTGCGCAAGAAGCTCGCGCATGCTTGCGGCGGCGAAAACTACATCGAAACCGTCTGGGGCCGTGGCTACGTGCTGCGCGATCCGGACGACATGAGTGCAATCGAAGCGGCCTGAACCGCTCGACCCCCCTTCACACCTCTGCAACGGCTCGCGCCCACCAGCGCGAGCCGTTTCCTTTTGCGTGCCGGCGGCGTCCGTCGATGCTCCTTCATTCGATGCGGCGGAACACCGTGGTCTCCAGCTTGGGCAGGTCCTTGCCCGCCCACACGATCGTCTCGGTCATCGTGCGCCGGTCCTTGGCTACCGCATAGACCCGGGTCGAGATCGGCTGGCCCCCCTTGCCCAGCGTCATCACCAGCGTGTTCGGCGCGGGCTGGCGCAGCGAGGCGGTATCGATGGCGGCGAAGTTGCCGCTCACCGGCACCGCCACGCCATCGGTTGCAGCGGTCGAATGCGCCTTCATCACCGAACCGTCGGGCGCGGTGATCTCGACATCGGTGGTCCATTTGCGGTCCCCCCCGGTCGCAAAGGCGATCGTCACGCCCCTGGGCCGCTCCTCGGCCGGAATGCGTGCTACGTCGAGCGCCCACCGGCCGACCAGCGGCGATGGGGCCGCCGCCGCCGTCGTGGTGCGGTCAGGCGCAGCGGCGCGCCAGGGCGAATCGGTCATCGACAGCAAGCCGCCGAGGGCGATGGCGGGTAGAAGGATCAGCATGGCAATGGCTCCTCTCGAAAGGCGCCACCCCGATCGGGGCGGCATGGACCCCTGATCGGCTCCACCATCAGCCGTGTGTAGGTCGATTTTCTCGTCCCGATTTTTCTGTCCCGCCGCCCAGGCATCGTGCAGCCGGGCCAGTTCGCGGCTACTGCCGATCCCGGTCTTGCGGCGCGCATCGCGCAGGCGTTCGTTGATCGATGCTTCGGAGCGGCCCAGAAGCCCCGCAATCGACTTCACTGTGTGCCCGGCGGTCAGCAAGCCCAGGATCTCGCGCTCGCGGTCGCTCAGCGCTCCCAGCGACGCATCTAGATCGGGGCCGGTCAGTTCCGCTACCATCAAGGTCGATTGATCATCACACGGCCCCGCGGGCGTCCATCCCAATTTTTTCGTGGAGCCACCGGCTCGGCGCGCGCCGGTTGCCAAACCGCGCCATGCCTGCCATCGGCCCCGCAATTTCCGAGAGAGCCCATGACCGCCCACAAGCCCGGTGACCCGACCACGATCAATCGCCTCTATGGCCGCGCCAAGGGCAAGCCCCTGCGCGCCGGGCAACAGGCGCTGGTCGACAACCTGCTGCCGCAGATCGCGGTGCCCGCCGATGGTCCGGTCACGGCCCTCGCGCTGTTCGGGCAGGATTGCCCGCTTCATTTCGAGATCGGATTCGGCGGCGGCGAACACATGGCCGCCCGTGCCGACATGCTGCCCGATCACGGCTTCATCGGCGCCGAACCGTTCCTCAACGGCGTGGCCCAGGCGCTGACCCACGTCGATGGCGATGGCGGCGCGCATCCGCCGATCCGCAACGTGCGGATACACCATGGCGATGCGCTCGAAGTGCTTCGCCGCATTCCCGATGGCGCGCTCTCGTTCCTCTACCTGCTCCACCCCGATCCCTGGCCCAAGGCGCGCCACGCCAAGCGCCGGATGATGAACGATGGGCCGGTAGATCTGTTCGCCGCCAAGCTCAGGCCGGGCGGCGAATTCCGCTTCGGCACCGACCATGCGGTCTACCTGCGCCACGCACTTGGCGTGATGCAGCGCCACACCGACCAGTTTGAGTGGCTGGCGAAGGAAGCGCGGGACTTTCAGGTGCGCCCCGGCGGCTGGCCCGAAACCCGCTACGAACACAAAGCCCGCACCGTCTACGGGCACGAGGTGTGGTACTTCCGCTACCGCCGCAGATAGGGGCTCAGCAGCGAATCAGCTCTATTCCTGCGTCCTCGATGATCGCCGCGGTGTGATCGGAGATGTTGCCGTCGGTGATCAGGGTGTCGATTTCGGACAGACCGCACACGATCGTGCCTGATTCCGTGCGGAACTTGCTGCTATCGACCAGCAGGATGACCTTTTCGGCACGGTCGATCAGCCTCCGCTCTGCAGCGACGAGTACGGGGTCGGCCTGCATGACGCCCTGCGGACCGACAGCGGCGGCCCCCATGAACAGCCGCGGGGCGTGGAAGCGAGGCATGGATTCCTCGCCCGCAGGGGCCAGGATGATGTTCTGTTCCCTGAAAACCGCCCCTGACGGGACGAGGATGCGCGTGCTGGCCTGACCCAGCAGGGCGTTCACGATGTGCAGCGAATTTGTCAGCACCTGCAGGCCAAGGCCGTCAAGGTGCGGGCACATCTGCAAGGTAGTGGTGCCGCCATCGATCATCACGCCTTCACCGGGGCGGCACAGCGCTGCAGCCGCCCTGCCGATGGCCTGCTTCCAGGACAGGTTCTGCGTGATGTTCAGATCGAACGGCGTGCCAAGAAGGTTGCGGGTGTCTGCCTCTTCTTCGCGCTGTTTCGCCCCGCCGTGGACGCGAACGAGTTTGCCGTCCTCTTCCAGACGCGTCAGGTCGCGCCTGATCGTCGCGGGGGAAGCATCCAGCAGCGCCTCCAGATCGCGATAGCTGATGAACCCGGTCGGGCGCAGCGCCTCGATGATCATTCTTTCGCGTTCGGCCGCGTGCATGGTCGTGTTTGGCCCCTGAAACCTGCTGTGACGCCTATGCAGCAAGAATTGAGCGAATTCCATCGTTCCTGACGATGTCGCGCTCAGCCTGCGGTCACGGTCGAAGCGTCGATCATGTTGCCGATGCCGATGACGACAGTCGCACCGACAAGTAGGCCGATGCCAGTCCAGACGAGCGTTCGGGTGCGGGGGCTCGCGCCCTTCCATTCCTTGAGAGCGAAACCCCACAGCGTAGAAAACAGGATGATCGATGCCATGTGCAGCGTCCAGGACGAGAAGCCGAAGCGGCCCATCTGGCTTTCGCCCATCGTGTAGAAGAAGAACTGGCCGTACCACAGCGTTCCGCCCAGCGCGGCAAGCAGCCAGTTGGTCAGCAGCGGCGCCCGCCCGCCATTCTCGGGATCGGAGACGGCGCCGAAGAACTGGCCGAAGCTGCGGTTCTTGCCGATGAGATAGGCGCACCACAGAAGATTGGTGGTCAGGCCGCCAGCAAGGACGACGCAGAGCACCGGCAGGCCCTGGCTCAGCGGATCGGTGCCGGCGGCAAGGGTCAGGTCGCGGATTGCCTGGCCGGCGTCGAGCCCCCAGGCAAAGCAGCCCGACATGCAGCCTGAGAAGACCGCGATCAGCAGGCCCTTGCGCAAGTCGAATTCGGCCACGCCTTCCGAGGCCTGGCCGCCGAGATCCTGTTCCTTGGCGCTGCCCGCACGTGCGACCACGACGATGCCGACGAGGGTGATGAGAATGCCCAGCAGGGTGAGTTGCCCGCTGGACTTTGCCGCGATTTCGCCAATGGTGCCGTGGAAGATCGGCGGCCCCATCGTGCCGATGACAGTGGTCAGCCCTAGCGCCACCGCCATGCCGAGCGAGAGGCCGAGATACCGCATCGTCAGGCCGAAGGTGAGACCGCCAAAGCCCCACATCGCGCCCCAGAACCAGCACCAGGCGAGCGTTTCGCGTGGAGCCGACGAGAGCACACCGAGCAGGTCTTCGGTGCGCAAGGCAGCGAAGACCCAAGGGGCGATCGCCCATGAAAACAGGCCGCCAGCAAGCCAGAACACTTCCCACGACCAGCGCTGGATGCGCTTGTAAGGCACGTAGAAGCTGGCCGAGGAAAACCCTCCGATCCAGTGGAAAAGCACGCCCAGCAAAGGGTTCCCGCCCATCGATCCAATCCCTTCCTTGTCGTTTTATCGTTGTGCGAGGATCGACCGGTCGATCTCGGCAATGGAGGCGACGCCGGTGAGCGTCATCGCGACGCGCATCTCGGCGTCGATCAGGCGGAGCATGTGCTCGACCCCGGCCTGCCCGCGCGCGGCAAGGGCAAAGGCCCAGGCCCGGCCAAGCAAGACGCCTTTCGCCCCGAGCGCCAGCATGCGCAGAACGTCCAGGCCCGAACGCACACCCCCGTCGGCAAGCACGGTGAGCTGGTCGCCCACGGCCTCGGCAATGGGAGGCAGCGCCTGTGCGGTGGACAGCACGCCATCGAGCTGCCGGCCGCCGTGGTTCGAAACGACGATACCATCGGCGCCGATCGCGGCGGCTTCGCGCGCGTCCTCGGGATCGAGCAGCCCCTTGATCACCAACGGACCGTTCCATTCCGAGCGGATGAAATCGAGATCCTTCCAAGAGATCGAGTTGTCGAAGTTCTCGCGCATCCAGGCAAAGAAGTCCTCGATTCCGGTCTTGCCCTGCAGCTTGCGGGCGACGTTGCCGAGCGCGTGGGGCCGGCCCATGACGCCCACGTCCCAAGCCCAGTCTGGCTTCATTGCACCTTGCAGGGCGCGCCGCACCGCCCCCTGCAGGCCCGGCGCGCCGGCAAGGCCCGAGTGGTAATCGCGATAGCGGCTTCCCGGCACCGGCATGTCAACGGTGAAGACCAGCGTCGAGCACTTGAGCTCGACCGCTTCCTGCAACAGCTCGCGGATGAAGCCGCGGTCGCGGATCATGTAGAGCTGGAACCAGAACGGCCGGCTGGCGGCGCGGGCGACTTCGGCCATCGAGCAGGCAGAGACGGTCGAAAGGGTAAAGGGGATGCCCGCCGTTTCGGCTGCGCGCACGGCTTGGCATTCGCCGCGCCTTGCGTTCATCCCGGCGAGGCCAATCGGCGCAAGGGCGACAGGCAAGGCCTGTCTGTGGCCGAACAGCTCGGTCGAAAGGTCGAGTTGCGACATGTCGCGCAGCACCCGCTGGCGCAGCGCTATGTTTTCGAGGTCGGCGATGTTCCGGCGCAGCGTCACTTCCGCATACGAGCCGCCGTCGATGTATTCGAACAGGAACCGGGGCAGCCGCTTGCGGGCGAGTTCGCGGTAGTCGGGGATCGAGGCGGCGATCATGCGGCGTTGCTCACGTTTGCGGCTTCCACTTCTGCCAGCCAGCGACTGCGATAGGTATCGAGATCGGCATCGAGCGGTCGCACCCGCACAAGGTCGCCCTGCGGTTTGAGGCCCGGATCGATCAGCCGCAGGGCACCGAAGGATACATCGTTGTGCGCGTTGGCGGTGAAGACCTGGCAATCCGGGCGAAGTGTGGCGAGTGCGCGCACGAAGACTTCAGCTTCGGCAAAGCGCCCTTCAACCAGCAGGCGCTCCGATGCGCCGATAAGGTCCAGCGACGTGTCGGCGACCAGCGCGGCGTAAAGGCAGGCGAGCGCCCGGCGTTCGTACCAGTCGTCCGGCCGGTTGACCCAGGTGAAGGTCGCGTTCGGGTAAGGGCCGCAACCGCCGCACAGGGTGGGCAGGATCATGCGGTTGTTCCTGAGCACTTCGGGCACCGCCGCAAGCAGCGCCGGCTGGTCGGGCTTGATGTCGACCCTGCGCGTATCGATCTCGATCAGCGTTTCGATCTCGCGCCCACCCATGAAGCGCGCCGAGGGCACCGGATTGCCGTAGGCATCGACATTGACCAGGCAATCGCGCTCTTCCGGCAGCACCGCCGTGTCAACGGTCCGTGCCGGTACCCTTCGCGGTGTCCGCATCGCGATGAACCAGGTGCCGGTCGAAAGGACGGTCGCTTCGTTGTCCGCAATCTCGGCAAATCCGCGCGCGGCGAGAAGCGCGGCATTCGAATCGTGCAACCCTGCCAGGACTTCGACGTCCGGTGAAAGACCCGTGGCTGCCGCGATGTCCGGCGTCAGCGTTCCGACTACATCACTTGCACGCACGACCGGCTTCAGCTTTTCGGCCCATCCCATGCGTCCGGCGAGGGACGAGAAATCCTGCGCTCGCGGGTTCCAGAGGTCTGAATGACAGCCCAGGCTGGTGACCTCGCTGACCGCGCGACCGGTCAGGAAAAAGGCCCAGTATTGCGCCCAGGGCACCAGCGCGGCGCGGGCCATGATCTCCGGATACAACCGCTCCATCCAGAACAGTTGCGCGCCGAAATTCAATCCGCCGGAAAGCGCCGGGGAGCCTGTGACCGAAAACGGGTCCCGTGCCGCGCGATACTCGGCAAGCAATTCGTCGGGCAGCTCTTCTTCATAATCGAGCGGCGGAAAGGCGAGCCGGCCCTGATCCAGCGCGCAGACTGCGGCACCGTGGCCAACGGGAACTATCGTCCGGACCGGATGCCCCGCGTACCGTCCAAGCGTTTCGAGCAGCCACTGTGCGGTGCCACCGGCGTCGAGTCGGCGCACTCCATCGACTTCGATCGGCGTATTCGGCCGCACCTGGCGGTCGAGCATCTGACCGGCCGGGTCCCAGAGACTGACCTTGCTGAGCGTCTTGCCCAGATCGATGACAATGGTGGTGCCGTTCGGCACGCTGCTCTCCCTGCTTTGCGTTAAATGATCAATATCGATCATTGTTGATCATTTCCAGTAGAAATGTTAGCAGCACCTTCGTACGGCGCAACGCCGACCTGATGCTTCAAAGGGATGCCATGAACGCCCAGACCTCGATTTCCGCAGCCGCGATCCCTTTCGCGGTGCCAACCAGCCGCTGGGACGACTCGGTCGCCGCGACGCTCAGTCCCGCGGAACTGCTGCTTTATCGTTCGAACCTGCTCGGAAGCGATCTTACGGTCACGAACTTCGGCGGCGGCAACACGTCGGCCAAGCTGGAGGAGGTCGATCCACTGACCGGCGAGAAGGTCGAAGTGCTGTGGGTCAAGGGATCGGGCGGCGACATCGGCTCGATGAAGCTCGATGGCTTCGCCACGCTCTACCAGTCGAAGCTGCTGGGGCTCGAGGCGCACTATGGTGGGCCCGACGATGACGACAAGATGTTCGGCTACCTGCCGCACTGCACCTTCAACCTGAATGCCCGCGCGGCCAGCATCGACACGCCGCTGCACTCGCTGCTGCCGTTCGCGCATGTCGATCACGTCCACCCCGATGCGATCATTGCGCTCGCGGCCTCGTCCGGCGGGGAAGCGGCCACCAAGGACATCTGGGGCGGCAAGATCGGCTGGCTGCCGTGGAAGCGCCCGGGCTACACGCTGGGCGTGATGCTGCGCGATTTCGTCGAGGCGAATCCCGGTGTCGAAGGCGTCATGCTCTCTGGCCACGGCATCATCTGCTGGGCCGACAGTGCCAAGGCCTGCTACGAACACACCGTTTCGCTGATCGCGGATGCGGCCACCTACCTCAACGCCAAGCTGGGCGACAAGCCCGCGTTCGGTGGCCAGAAGGTCGCGCCAAACCCCGATCGCGCTGCCATCGCCGCCGATCTGATGCCTCGCCTGCGCGGCTTCATGACCGGCGCACGTCGCAAGCTCGGCCACTACTCGGACGATGCCGAGGCGCTGGAGTTCGTTGGCTCGGTCGAGTTCGAGCGCCTCGCCGCGCTCGGCACCTCGTGCCCGGACCACTTCCTGCGCACCAAGATCGCGCCGCTGACGCTCGATCCGGCGCGCCTTGCCGACGATGCCTATCTCGCCGAGCAGATCGCCGCCTATCGCGATCTCTATGCGGCCTATTACGAGCGCTGCAAGCGCGGCAACAGCCCGGCGATGCGCGATTCCAACCCGGTGGTCGTGCTTGTCCCGGGCGTCGGTCGCATCACCTTCGCCACCGACAAGACGACCGCGCGGCTGGCGGGCGAGTTCTATGGCAATGCCATCAACGTCATGCGCGGGGCCGAAGCGATCGGCGACTATATCGCGCTCGATGAACAGGAAGCATTCGACATCGAATACTGGCTTCTCGAGGAGGCCAAGCTGCAGCGGATGCCCGCGGCCAAGCCGATGGTCGGCAAGATCGCGCTCGTCACCGGAGGCGCGGGCGGCATCGGTGCGGCGACGGCCGCCCGCTTCCTGCGTGAAGGCGCCTGCGTGGTGCTGGCCGACCGCGACGCCACCGCCGCCGAAGAAGTGCGTGCGGGGTTTGCGAAGCAGTTCGGCAAGGACGTGGTCCGCGCCGTCGCCTGCGACGTGACCGACGAAGCGCAGGTCGCCGCCGCGTTCGAATACACCGCGCGCGAGTTCGGCGGGCTGGATGTGCTGGTCGCCAATGCTGGCATCGCTTCGTCGGCACCCATCGAGCAGACCACGCTCGACCTGTGGAACCGCAATTACGACGTTCTGGCGCAGGGGTATTTCCTGACCGCCCGCGCCGCCTGGCCGCTGCTCAAGCGGATGAAGGAGCAGGGCGGTTCGTCGGTCGTGTTCATCGGTTCGAAGAACGCTGTCGCCGCTGCGGCTGGCGCATCGGCCTATGCCTCGGCCAAGGCAGCCGCCAACCACCTTGCACGCTGCCTCGCGCTGGAGGGCGCGCCTGAAGGCATCCGCGTCAACGTCGTGAACCCCGATGCGGTCATCCGCGGCAGCAAGATCTGGGACGGCGACTGGCGCAAGGAACGCGCGGCCTCGAACGGCATCGACGCGGGCGACGAACTCGAAGCGCACTACCGCAACCGCTCGATGCTCAAGCGTGACGTGCTGCCCGAAGACATTGCCGAAGCTGCCTACTGGCTGGGTTCGGAAGCATCGGCCAAGTCCACGGGCAACATGATCAATGTCGATGCGGGCAACGTGCAGGCCTTCACGCGCTGACGCCCTTGGGAGAGGACAAGGCAATGAAAACAAGAAAAGCCGTTCTGCTTGCCCTGAATCTGGCCCTGACTGTCGCTGGGACTGCGCCTGCCTTCGCGCAAGGCGGGCCGCCGCCTTCGGAACCGGCCGCCGCGCCGGCCGAACCCGGAGCGATTGCGCTCTATGGAGACAAGACCCCCGGCAGCGCGGCCAGTGAACAGTGGATCAAGTTCATGGGTCGCGACCTTGCCGTGCGCAATGTCACCCGGCCTACGATCACTCCGGTCCTGCCTGATCCGGCCAAGGCCACGGGCGCGGCAGTGGTCGTCGCGCCGGGCGGGGCGTTCATGCTGCTGGCGATGGATCACGAAGGGTGGAACGTGGCGCGCGCGCTGGCCGATCGCGGCATTGCTGCCTTCGTACTCAAGTACCGCCTCAACCCCACACCCAAGGACGATGGCGAAGCGGGCAAGTTCATGGGGGCGGCGCTGCAAAGCGAACTGGGCCATCCGATGACCGGCGAGCTGCTGGGCAAGTCCTCCGCGCCCGCCGACGGCAAGGCCGCTGTGGCGTGGGTTCGCGCCCATGCCACCCAATACGGGATCGACCCGGCGCGCGTCGGCATGATCGGTTTTTCTGCAGGCGCAATGACCACGCGCCGCGTCGGTCTCGATGCCGACACACCCTCGCGCCCGGCCTTCCTTGGCTACATCTACGGTCCGCAGGATGCCGAGCCGGTGCCCGCCGACGCGCCGCCGATGTTCGATGCCATTGCGCTCGACGACAGCCTGTTTCCCAGCAAGGGCTTTCCGATCGCGCAAGCCTATCTCGCTGCGAAGCGTCCGGTGGAAATCCACGGCTATCAGCGGGGCGATCACGGCTTCGGTCTCGGCGTACCCGGTACGACCACCACTCTCCTGATCGATCAATTCACCGCGTGGCTCTCGATGCAGGGCTTCCTCACGCGAAAGGACAGCAAGTGACCCTTCCCATTTCCGCAGACCTGATCGCAGAGCGCAACGCCGCGCACCTCGACGCGTTGGAAGACGATTACGCAGCGCTCGGCCGCAAGCTCGCGCGCAGCGGCATCGACATCGATGCGATCAAGGCAAGGGTTGCCAAATTCTCGGTTGCCGTTCCTTCATGGGGTGCGGGGCGCGGCGGCACCCGCTTCGCCAAGTTCCCGATCCCGGGAGAGCCGACCAACATCCACGAAAAGCTGGAAGACTGCGCGGTCATCCAGCAGTTGAGCCGCGTCACCCCGCGCGTGTCGCCCCACTTTCCTTGGGACAAGGTGAGCGACTACAGGGCCCTGCGCGATGAAGCCGCCAGCCTCGGCCTCGGCTTCGATGCGGTCAATTCCAACACCTTCCAGGACCAGCAGGGGCAGGCGCATACCTACGCCAACGGCTCGCTGTCGGCACAGGATGCCGCCACGCGCCAGCAGGCGGTGGACCACAACATCGAATGCATCGAGATCGGCAAGCAGCTGGGCTCGACCGACCTGACGGTGTGGGTGGGCGATGGCACCAACTTCCCCGGCCAGCAGGATTTCGCGCGCAGCCTCGACCGCTATCTCGAAGGCGCCGCGCAGATCTACGCCGCGCTGCCCGATGACTGGCGCATGCTGCTTGAACACAAGATGTTCGAACCGGCGTTCTACTCGACCGTGATCAGCGACTGGGGCTCGTCGATCCTCGCCGCGCAGGAACTGGGCCCCAAGGCCAAGTGCCTCGTCGACCTTGGCCACCATGCGCCCAACGTCAACATCGAGCAGATCGTGGCGCGCCTCCACCGCTTCGGCAAGCTCGGCGGCTTCCACTTCAACGACAGCAAGTACGGCGATGACGATCTCGATTCCGGCTCGATCAACCCCCACCAGCTGTTCCTCGTGTTCAACGAACTGATCGAGGCCGAGTTGAATCCGCGCGCCAATGAACGTGAGGGGGGCTTCAACCCCAGCTACATGATCGACCAGTCGCACAACGTGACCGACCCGATCGAATCCATGTTGTCGTCCGCCGAAACGATCGCCCAGTGCTTCGCCAAGGCGCAGCTGGTCGACCGCGCCGCGCTGCACGCCGCACAGGAATCGAACGACACGATGATGGCCTTCCAGGCGCTGCGCCGGGCCTACAACCTCGACGTCGCACCGATTCTCGCCAAGGCGCGGATGGAGGCCGGAGGCGCGATCGATGTGCTCGAAGCCTATCGCCTCAGCCAGTATCGCGGGCGCAAGGCGCAGGAGCGCAAGGCCGTGGGCCTTGGCGCGGGCATCGTCTGAAAACCAGCCAATAACAAAGACAAATCGGGAGTGAGCAGCATGAACCTTCGCCGTGGCGTTTCGCTCGCCAGCATCCTGGCAACCACCACGCTGCTCACGCCGGCCGCCTTGGCAGACGCGCCAGCGGCACCCGCGGCGCCGGCCTCTGCGCCCAGCCTTGAGCAGGAGTTCCAAGACCCTCCGATGGAGGCGCGGCCGCGCGTCTGGTGGCACTGGATGAACGGCAACGTCACCAAGGATGGCATAGCCAAGGATCTGGCCTGGATGAAGCGGGTGGGCATCGGCGGCCTGCAGAACTTCGATGCCGGCCTCGCCACGCCGCAGATCGTCGATCACCGGCTGGTCTACATGACACCCGAATGGAAGGACGCCTTCCGCTTCGCTGCGTCGGAAGCCGACAGGCTGGGTCTCGAACTTGCCATCGCGGCGTCACCTGGCTGGTCGGAAACCGGCGGACCCTGGGTGAAGGCGCAGGACGGCCTCAAGAAGGTCGTCTGGAGCGAGACGGTCATCACCGGGGGCAAGCGTTTTACCGGCAAGCTGGCCTCCCCACCGCAGGTTACCGGCCCGTTCCAGGATCTCGAAGCGTCCGATCCCATGGCTTCGCTGGAAGGCGGTCACGCCTTCGTCCCGCCGCGGTTCTACACCGACATCGCAGTCTTGGCCGTGCCGCATGCCGCAGTCGTCGATCCATTGCCGCAAATGGCCGATCGTGATGGAAAGACACTGGATGCCTCCGCGTTGAACGACGCCAGCCTGTCGACCGGCATTGTCCTGCCACGCGGGTCTGCCGAAGCGCCGACGACACTGGTCGCGACGTATGCCAGGCCGCAGTCGATCCGCTCTGCGACGCTGTATATTCCGGGCGCCAAGGCGCTGTTTGCCGGTGCCACCGTCGATCCCGTCCTGGAATCGAGCGATGATGGCAAGCTCTGGCGCAAGGTCGCCGACATCCCCGTGACTGCCGCCCCGACGACGATCAGCTTCCCCGCCGTCACGGCGCGCCAGTTCCGCCTTGTGCTCAAGCCCGCGCCATTCCGTGGATCGAACCTTGGCGATCCGATGCCCGGTGTCGAAGCAGACAGCGGCTTCATTGCGATGATGGCCGCTGCCGCGAAGGCACCGTTCGACATCAAGCAGTTCCGCCTGTCGTCTTCGGAGCGCGTCGACAAGTTCGAAGCCAAGGCGGGCTTTGCCATCGAGCGCGACTACTACGCACTGGGCACGCCCGATTCCGCTGCCGCGGGCATCGATCCCGCAAAGGTCATCGACCTTACCGCCAGGATGAAGCCCGACGGCTCGCTCGACTGGACGCCGCCCAAGGGCTCGTGGCGGGTCATCCGGCTCGGCGCCAGCTTGCTTGGCACCACCAATCACCCCGCCCCGCCCGAGGCCACGGGGCTGGAGGTCGACAAGTTCGACGGGGCGGCTGTGCGCGGGTATCTCGAACACTACCTCGGCATGTACAAGGATGCGGCCGGTCCGGAGCTGGTGGGCCAGCGCGGCGTGCGCGCGCTGCTGACCGATTCCATCGAGGTCGGCGCGGCCAACTGGACACCGAAGATGGTTGCCCAGTTCAAGCGCCTGCGCGGCTATGACCCGACGCCCTGGTTCCCTGCGCTTACCGGTACGCTGGTTGGCAGCCGGACGCAGTCCGACGCCTTCCTGCGCGATTATCGCCAGACGCTGGCCGACCTGATGGCCTCCGAACATTACGGCACCGTCGCCAGGGTCGCGCACGAGAACGGCCTCAAGGTCTATGGTGAGGCGCTGGAGGATAACCGCCCGTCGCTGGGCGACGACATCGCCATGCGCAGCCACGCCGACGTGCCGATGGCGGCGTTGTGGACCTACTCGCGCAAGGCAGGACCCAACCCCAGCTATATTGCCGACATGAAGGGTGCGGCGTCCACGGCGCACATCTATGGGCAGAACCTCGTCGCGGCAGAGTCGATGACTTCGGCGCTCGCGCCCTGGGCCTATGCGCCGAACGAACTGCGCCGCATCATCGACCTGGAGTTCGCCAGCGGCGTGAACCGCCCGGTGGTCCACACCTCGGTCCACCAGCCTGTCGATGACAAGAAACCCGGCTTGTCGCTGCTGATCTTCGGGCAGTTCTTCAACCGGCATGAAGCCTGGGCCGAAATGGCGAAGCCGTGGGTCGACTACATGGCGCGTTCCTCGCTGCTGCTGCAGGCGGGCCGCAACGTGGCCGATGTCGGCTATTTCTATGGCGAGGAAGCGCCGATTACCGGGCTCTATGGCCAGATGCGCGTGGCGGACGCGCCGAAGGTCCATGCCTATGACTACGTCAACCGCGATGCGCTGTTCGATGCGCTCGATGTGAAGGACGGCGAGGTCGTCAGCAAGGGCGGGGCGCGGTACAAGGCGCTGTACCTTGGCGGGTCCTCACGCAAGATGACCTTGCCGACGCTCCAGCGCCTCGCCACGCTGATCGAAGCGGGCGCGACCGTGGTGGGCATGGCTCCCGAAGGTTCGCCCAGCCTCAACGACGATCCTGCGGCGTTCAAGGCGCTGACTGCAAGGCTGTGGGCTGGCGGCCCGGTCACTCAGATCGGATCGGGACGGGTGATCGCCAGCAGCGATATCGACGCCGCACTGGCCGGCGTGGGTGTCGCTCCCGATTTCCGCATGGATGGTGCGAACAAGGATGCCGAAGTGCTCTTCGTCCATCGCCAACTGGCCGATGGCGATGCTTGGTTCGTCAACAACCGCAAGCGGGCGGACGAAACGTTCGACGCGCACTTTCGTGTTACCGGCAAACAGCCCGAACTGTGGCATGCCGATACCGGGCGGGTCGAGCCGGTGTCCTATCGGATCGCCAACGGCGAGACGATCGTGCCGATGACACTGGCCAAGGAAGATTCGGTCTTCGTGGTGTTTCGCAAGCCCGCCAGGACCGACGCTCTTGTGGTCGAAAAGCCATCGCAGGTGGCGATAGCCTCGCTCGACGCGGCGTGGAACGTCGCTTTCCAGGAAGGCCGGGGTGCACCCGCGACACTTGCCCTGCCCAGGTTGATCCCGCTGCAGACCGCGAGCGATCCGGGCGTGCGGTATTTCTCCGGCATTGCCAGCTACAGCCGTACCTTCGATCTGCCGCGGTCGGCAGCGCCGGGGCGGCCCGTATGGCTCGATCTGGGTGCCGTAAGCGATATCGCGCAAGTTTCCGTCAACGGCATCGATGTGGGCACCGTCTGGCACGAACCTTATCGCCTGGATATCGGCAAGGCCGTTCGGCGTGGGCGCAACCTGCTCCAGATCCGCGTCGCCAACACCTGGGTCAACCGGCTGATCGGTGACGCACAACCGGGTGCCAAGCGGATCACCTGGACGGCGATCCCCACCTATCGCGCCGATGCGCCGCTGCGACCGGCAGGGTTGATCGGTCCGGTGCGGTTGCTGCAGGATGAAAACCGCGCGATATCGGAAAAATGATCGATCCCCGCGCCCTGTTGACGTTCCATGCCGTGTGTGAGGCAGGAACGATCAGCGGGGCGGCGCGGATGCTCAATCTTTCCCAGCCGTCGGTTTCGAATGCCATCGCCGCACTGGAGGCGCGGATCGGCGCGCGCCTGTTCGATCGATCGCGAAGCGGCATCGTCCTGACGGCTGAAGGGCAGGCGCTTTCGCTTCGGGCGCGCATGTTGAACAACCTGCTTCGCGACGCGGAGAGCGAGGTTGCCGGGGTCCGTGCCGGGGTCTGGGGCCCCTTGCAGATCGGTGGCACGCCCGGTGCGCTTGTCAGCCTGCTGCCGCGCGCCATCGGGGCGTTCGACGATCTCGGGGTCAAGGTCAGCCTCAACGTGGTCGAACGGCCAGACAGCGTGCTCAACGAGATGCTGCGCAGCGGCGACATCGAACTGGCCTTCGTGACGACCGAAATCGGGGAGATGCCCGATGATCTCGTGGAAACGACGATCTCGCGCGATCCGTTCACGCTGATCGTCGGGCGCAGCCATGACGACTTGCCCGACCAGATGTCGCTGGCGGCAACGCGTGACTTGCGCTGGGTCCTGCCGGAAGCGCACGGCGCCTTTCGTCGTCAGGTTGACGCCCTGTTCATCGCCAATGGCCTGCCGATGCCCCGCGAAGTGGTCCGGTGCGATTCGCTGCTGACGACGAAGGCGATCGTCCGGTCGAGCAACCGCGTGACCATCCTGCCCCGCGCAGTCGCATCTGCCGAGCTGTCGATCGGCGTGTTGCGGGCCATCGTGCTCGAAGACGCGAACTTTACGCGAAGCGTCGGCATCCGGCGGCATCGCGATCACCTGCTCTCCGAAGCGGCGCGCCAATTGCTGCAGTATGTAGCCTCGGACGTATAATCTGGTCCTATGCTTGCATAGTGAATCAGTATTTTTCCTCCATTCAAAAACGATCAATAGCAATTGCATCGACGCTCCGGCCGAAGTCCGGGAGTGCTGGGAGAAGATCTATGCGGACGCTGATCCGTGATGCGCGTATTTTCGATGGCACCGGAAGCGCTCTGGTGCAGGGCTCGGTCCTGATCGACGGCGACCGGATCGCGAAAGTGGCGCTCGGACCGTCCGCGATTGCCGATGGTGGCGCAGACAGCGTGATCGATGCCGCGGGCCGCACGCTCATGCCGGGCCTGGTCGAAGCCCACGCCCACCTTACCTGGGGCTCGTCGGTCGAAAAGATCTACCACCAGTTCGTCCTGCCACCCGAAGAGCTGAAGGTTGCCGCATGGCGCAATGCCCGCGTGCTGCTCGATCACGGATTCACCAGCGCCTATTCTGCCGGCGCGCTGGCCGATGGCATCGAGGTGGAGCTCGCTCGCGCCATCGACGCCGGCGAAACGCCAGGCCCGCGTCTGGTGCCTTCCACGCTCGAGCGGAGCCCGGAAGGTGCAGAGGGCGTCGAGACCGGCGATGTGTTCAACGGCCGTGGCCCCGATGCAATCCGCCAGTTCGTCTCCTACTGCAAGGAGGGCGGCATCCGCTCGATCAAGCTCGTCGTCTCGGGCGAGGATGCGCTCAAGCCCAGTACGGCCCGGCATGTGCTGTACACCAAGGAAGAAATGGAAGCGGCCGGTGCCGCAGCGCGGGAAGCCGGGCTGTGGATCGCCACCCATGCCTATTACCCTGAAGCCATCGATCTGGCGCTGAAGGCCGGCGCCCGGATCATCTACCATGCGTCCTACGCCGACGAAGCGGCTGCTGACGCAATGGTCGCGGCTCGGGACTCCACGTTCTACGCGCCGTCGCCGGGTGTCTCGATCGCGGCGATCGAGGCCAATCCGCCGCCGCACATCGACATGAGCGCGGCCAAGGCCAGCGCTGCCGAGCGCATGGAACTGGAGCGCAAGCTCGTCCCCGCGCTCAAGGCGCGCGGGGTGAAGATCCTGATCGGCGGAGATTACGGTTTTCCCTTCAACCCCAACGGTCGCAACGCCCGCGATCTGCAGATCTTCGTCGATCACTTCGGCTACACGCCCGCCGAGGCGCTCGTGGCGGGAACCCGGCTGGGCGGCGAATTGATGGGCCTGCCGGTGGGCGAGGTGAAGGAAGGCTATCTCGCCGATCTGCTGCTGGTCGACGGCGACCCGACCGAGGATGTCGCCATCCTGCAGGACAAGGCGCGTCTTGCGATGATCATGAAGGGTGGCGCGCTTCACAAGGCGCCGGCCGCCTGATGGACCAGCCGATGTACGACGTTGCCATCATCGGCTGCGGGCCCGTGGGCGCGATGGCGGCAAACCTGCTGGGGCGCGCCGGCCTCAACGTGGTCGTGCTCGAAAAGGAGCGGACCCACTATCCCCTGCCGCGCGCCGTTCATCTCGATCACGAGATGATGCGGCTGTTCCAATCGGCTGGTGTGATCGAGCGCGTCGAACCTGACATGGTCGCCACCGACGGTCACCTGCATGTCGGCGCGGATCACGGCACGATCCGCTACATGGGTACGGTCGGAAAGCCGCGCCCGTTCGGCTGGGCCAACGACTACTTCTTCTACCAGCCCGAGCTGGAAGCGCATCTTCGCGCGGCGTTTGCCGACAGCGGTGCGATCTCACTGGAGCTGGGCGCCGAATTCGTCAGCCTCCGCCAGGGCGGTGGCCAGGTAACGGTGGCCTATGCGCAGGACGGGCAGGACAAGGAAGCAACCGCCCGCTGGCTGATCGCCGCCGATGGCTCGCGCAGCCCGGTGCGCAAGGCGCTCGGCGTTGTGCTCGACGACCTGAAGTTCGAAGAGCCCTGGCTCGTCGTCGACGCCGAAGTCGATGGTCCGGTCAGCTTTCCCCGGATCACCGGCGTGCCCGATGGCGCGGATCTGCAACGCCTCTCTGTGATGATGTGCGATCCGGCGCGCCCGGCCACGGTGGTGCCGGGGCGTCGCAACCATCGTCGCTGGGAATTCATGCTTTTGCCGCACGAGGACGATGCGGCGATGATGCAGCCAGAAGCCGTGGCCGCGCTTGTCGGCGCGTGGATGAAGGATGTGCCGCACCGCATCGTGCGCGCTGCGACCTATCGCTTCCATGGCCTCGTCGCCGAACACTGGCAGGTCGGCAACGTGTTCCTGGCCGGCGACGCCGCGCACCAGACGCCCCCGTTCTTCGGGCAGGGCATGTGCCACGGCCTGCGCGATGTCGCCAACCTTGCGTGGAAGATGGCGGCGATTGCGCGGGACGGCGCCAGCGAGGCGCTGCTCGAAACGTACCAGCCGGAACGCGATCCCCACGTGCGCGCGGTGATCGGCGCGGCGGTTGCCGCCGGGCGCTACATCTGCGAGCTGGACCCTGCCAAGGCCGCGGCCCGCGACGCGGAGATCCGCGCTGCGTCTGCGCAAAAGCAGGGCGAAACCGCTGCTGACCTCATTCCGGCCATTGCCGACGGTATCGTGCTCGCCGGCACGCCATCGGCGGGCGAACGCTTCATCCAGCCGCTGCTGACCGATGGTCGCAAGCTCGACGATCTGGCCGGGCAGGGCTGGCGCCTGTTCACGCGCGATGCACATCTTCCCGACAATGGCGCGGTGGCAGCGTGGCTCGATGCGCGCGGTGTGTCCGCGGTGCTCGTGCGTCCCGACCACTACGTTTTCGGGACCGGTGACGCACAGTCTCTTCTCCAAGCCCGGGCAGCGATGCTTGGAACCAGCCTGACGGTGGCGGCATGACTCTCTCCCTCCATGCCGCCCAGTCCATCATCGCCGGCGCGCTTGATGCTGCTCGGCAACGCGCGGCCAAGCCGCTGGCGGTGGTGGTGCTCGATGCCGGGGGGCACCCTGTAGCCTTCGCTCGCCAGGACGGGGCCAGCCTGTTCCGCTTCGACATCGCCCGCGCCAAGGCGATGGGCGCGATCGGCATGGGCGACAGCACGCGCATTCTGGCCGAACGGGCCAAGGGCAACCCCATCTTCTTCCAGAGCGTCACCGCCGTTGTCGGCGGCGATGTCGCCTTTTCACCGGGAGGCGTGCTGGTCCGCCATGCGGGTTCGATCGTGGGCGCAGTCGGCATCAGCGGCGATACCGGCGATTGCGATGAGGAATGCGCACTGGCTGGGCTCGCCGCAGCCGGTTTCAGCACGGAGTCCGAAAAGTGAAGTTGCGCAGCATCGAACTCGCGCTGCCCGATCCGGCAGGCGCGGCGGCCTTCATGGTCGACGTATGGGGCCTGACTGCTGCCGATCAGCGCGGCGATACCCACTACCTGCGCGGCACGGGCACGTTCCCCTACCTCGTCGCGTTCGAGAAGGCTGATGGCGAATTCGTCCGCTCGACCACGTTCGTGTGCAGCCAGGATGAACTGGCAGGCCTCAAGGCGCGGATTGCAGCCAAGGGCTGGCCCGCCAGATCGGTCGTCTCGACCGATCCGGGCGAGGGCCACGGACTGCTGGTAGAGCTGCCCGAAGGCACCATTCTGCGCTTCCTCGCCGGAACGAGCGAAGTCGCGCCGATCGAAGGTTTTTCGAAATCTTCCAAGCGCGTTTCCCCGGTCAAGCTGACGCACGTGGTGTTCAACGCCGCCGACGCCGAGGCGATGGGACACGCGGTCGAAGACGTGCTCGATTTCCGCGTTTCGGACCGCACCAAGGGCATGGTCTTCGTCCGCTGCAACGATAGCCACCATTCGACCGCGTTTGCCCGCGCCGGCTTTGCCAGCCTCAACCACATCGCCTTCGAAATGGACGATCTCGACGCTGTCATGCGCGGCATCGGCTGGATGCGCGACAATGGCTTCGCGCCTGCATGGGGCCCGGGCCGCCACGGGCCGGGCGACAACGTCTATGCCTACTACATCGCGCCGTTCGGTCCGGTGATCGAATATTCGACGGCGGTCGAAAAGGTGCCTGCCGATTATCAGGCTGGCGCGCCCGATGACTGGACCTGGCCCGAACAGCGGATCGACCAGTGGGGCATCTCGGACAAGGATTTCGCGGGCCTTCGTACGGCTGAAGAGCGGTTCCGATGCCACCGCGACTGGGACGCGGACGAAACGATTGAGAATTGATCGACGCGCCTTTGTCGGCGCGACGGCGGTGGTCCTGCTGGCAGGACGCCATGCCGGCGCGAGGACCGGGCGACGGGGAGAAAAGACAATGACGCAGTACATCAGTTTTCGCCGCCCGGACGGGACCAAGAGCTTCGGCAGGATCGACGGCGACAGCATCGACGATCTGGGCACCCCCGGCGTCGCATCGTTTCTCAAGGACGCGCTTGGTGGCGATCTGGCCGCGCTGGTTCCGACCGGTCGTTTCGCCCGCAGCGCCGTGCGTCTTCTCCCGGTGGTGCCCAACCCCGGCAAGATCCTGTGCATCGGGCTGAACTACGCGACCCATGTGGCCGAGACGGGACGCGATCAGAAGGAATACCCTGCGGTCTTCACGCGCTGGGCCGACACGCTGGTGGCCGATGGAGAGCCGCTGCTGCGTCCGGTCGAAAGCACGCGGTTCGACTACGAAGGCGAACTGGCCGTGGTCATCGGCAAGGGCGGCCGGCGCATTGCGCGTGCCAATGCGATGGCGCATGTCGCCGGCTATTCGGTGTTCAACGATGCATCGGTGCGCGATTGGCAGCGCCACAACATCCAGTTCACGCCGGGCAAGAACTTTCCAGCCACGGGGGCCTTCGGTCCCGCTCTCGTGACGCCGGACGCGGTCGCCGACCTGTCCAGCCAGCGTGTCACGACCACGCTCAACGGGCAGGTGGTGCAGGATCAACCGATCAGCGACCTGATCTGGGATATCCCGTTCCTGATCGAATACTGTTCGACCTTTACCGAGCTCCACCCGGGCGATGTCATCGCCACGGGCACGCCGGGCGGTGTCGGCGACAAGCGCAATCCGCCGCTCTACATGAAGGCGGGCGACCGCGTCGAAGTCTCGATCGGTTCGATCGGCACGCTGAGCAACCCCGTCAACGACGAAATCTGACCAACCTGCCGCGCGAGGCGAGGGGGTCTCAAGTCGCGCGGCCAATCACTGGAAGTTTGGGGAGTAGATCATGAACCGTTTCAACCGTTCCGCCCTGCTGGGCGGTCTCTGCCTTGCTGCGTTTTCCACCCCGGCCTTTGCACAGGACGCGGCGCCGCCGCAGGACGCCGCGGTTGCCGCGCCGACCGACGTGGGCGAGATCATCGTCACCGCCACCCGCCGCGCCGAACGTCTGCAGGACGTGCCGATCGCGGTTTCGGCCGTGACCAGCCAACAGCTGGCGGCCACCGGGTTCAAGGACCTCACCAATATCCAGTATTCGTTCCCCTCGGTCCAGTTCGGCCAGACGCCGAACGACGCCGGCTTCCGCATCCGCGGCGTGGGCACGCTGGGCGGCTTCACCAGCTCGTCGGAACTGCCGGTCGGCCTCGTTGTCGACAACGTGGTGATCGGCTTCGGCAACCCGGTGCAGTCGCTGGGCGATCTGGAACGCATCGAAGTGCTGAAGGGCCCGCAGGGTACGCAGTTCGGCAAGAACGCGTCGTCGGGCGTGATCAACATCACCACCAAGCGTCCCGACATGGACAAGGTCTCGGGCTCGCTGTTCGGGTCTTACGGGTCGCTCAACGAACGCGACATCCATGGCTCGGTCAACCTGCCGCTCGGCAAGACCGCCGCGCTGGCCATCTATGCCTTCGACCGCGAATTCGACGGCTATGTCGATAACGTCGTTCGCAACGAAAAGTGGGGCGGCCAGCACAACTATGGCGGGCGTGCCAAGCTGCTGTGGGAGCCGAGCGATGCGCTGTCGATCTACGTGATCGGCGACTATTCGAAGACCAAGACCAAGGGCCCCGGCCAGCTCTGGACGCTGAACCATCTCGATGCCAACCTGACGGCACCGGGCGGCCTTGTCGGCCTGCCCTTCGTCAACCTCGCCGCGCTCGGCGTGACGATCAACGAGCATAACGACAAGTCGATCGACGATGGCGCCGGCTACAGCTCGGTCGAATATTACGGCGCCTCGCTCCAGGCGGACCTGAAGCTGGGCGACTACACGCTGACCTCGATCACCGCGTTCCGCGAACAGAAGGAAGGCGCCTTCGCCTTCTCGATCGACGGCCTGCCGTATGAAAAGTTCTATGCCCGTGATCCCGGCCAGACCCGCCGATCCTATTCGCAGGAACTGCGCGTGACCTCGCCTTCGGGCCAGGCGCTCGAATTCATTGCCGGTGCCTTTGCCTCGCGCCAGGAAACCGGCATCGGCCTTGGCCAGAGCGCGATCCTGCGTCCGGCGATGCCGTATTCGACGTTCCCGACCGTGTCGATCACCGCCGGGTACAACCATACCGACACCACGACCAACAGCATTGCCGGGTATCTCGATGGCAAGTTCCACGTGTCGGACACCTTCGCGCTGCTCGGTGGCCTGCGTCTGACGCACGACAGCGTCACGTCGCACAACTACAGCACGGTGGACCCTGATCTTGCGCCCTTCGTGCCGCCGATGCCGTCGAACGGCTTCACGCCGTCGGGAACCGTGCCTTACGCAACCCGCGATTTCACCACCGGCAAGACCAAGGCGACGAAGCTGTCGGGCCGCGCCGGCGCGGAATTCAAGCCGAGCCGCGATCTGCTGTTCTATGCAACCTATGCGCGCGGCTACCTCGGGCCGACGGTGACCTTCTCGGGTCTCACCGGCACGCGCAGCAACGTGAAGCCGCAGCAGGTCGACGACGTGACGGTCGGCGCCAAGATGCAGTTCCTCGACCGGGCGCTGACGGTCAACGTCAACGCCTTCTGGGACAAGTACAAGCAGCTGCAGACATCGGTGTTCAACGGCCAGGAGTTCCTGACCGAAAATGCCGGCGCCGCCGAAGCGAAGGGCTTCGAGGTCGAACTCGTCATGCGTCCGACCCGGTCGCTTTCGTTCAACGTCTCGTACACGTACTCGGACGCCAAGTTCACGGACTACCTGACCGCTTGCACCGATTACCAGAACCGCACGGGTCTGGCCGCCACGGTGTGCGACAGCTCGAGCGGCACGTCGCTGTACCAGGCCGCTGGCGAAGCGCTTCCGGGTGCGCCCAAGCATGCCGTCACGGCAGGCGTGTCGTACGAGCAGCCGATCGGCGATGCGCTGAAGTTCGACTTCGCGATGAATTCCTCGCTGCGCAGCGACGTGTCCTACGCCGTGGGCGATCCCTACCAGCACCAGGACGGATACGTCATCGTCAACGGCAACATCGGTCTTGGTTCGATCAACGATCGCTGGCGGGTCGGCGCCTTCGTGCGCAACCTGTTCAAGCAGGACTTCAACGCGGCGGTCATCAGCCTCCCGTTCACCAGTGGCGGCTACGTCAACTGGCGCACGCGCGAAGCCGAACGCACCTTCGGCGTCAGCCTCGAAACGAAGTTCTGACATGAAGGCGGGCGGCGGCTGGTTGTCGCTGCCCGCATCCCCTCGCAGCAGGACGATGCGATGAACCTTGGCATGACCCGCACAGCCATCGCTGCAATGGGGCGGACGCTTGGCCCCGCCGTCATCGAACAATGCCGCGCGCTGTTCGAACAGGAACAGCAGGCGCTCATGCAGCGCGTGCCCGCTGCTGCGGTGGACCGGTGCTATGGCGATCACCCACGCCAGACGCTCGATCTCTACGGCACGCCGGCCGGGGCACCGGTACTTCTTTTCGTCCACGGGGGCGGTTTCCGCGTTGGGGACAAGGGCGGCGCCCACGATTGGCAGAACGCTGCGGTCGGGCGCATGGTGGCCGAAGCCGGAATGCTCGGCGCGGTCATGAACTACCGGCTGCTGCCCGATGCGGCGTGGCCTTCGGGGGGCGAGGACGTGCTGGCCGCGTTCGACTGGCTCGTCGCCAACGCCACCGGCTTCGGCGGTGACCCCGCCCGCATCGTGCTGGTCGGCACGTCGGCCGGCGCGGTGCACATCGCCACCGCGCTCAAGCTGCGACACGATCTCGCCGCCGCGGGCCTTGTCCTGCTATCGGGCCTCTACGGCTGCACCCCGCTCGATGACAGGGACCTGCCCTACTACGGCCCTCAGGCCGATTATGCCGCCCGGATGCCGCTCGACGCGCTGGTCGATACCGCGCTGCCATTGCTGGTGGCCTGTGCCGAATTCGATCCTCCGCGGTTCCAGGCGGAGTTTCTCGGGCTGATGTCGGCGCGTCTGGAGCGTCACGGCGCGATGCCGCGCGGGTACATCGCCAGCGGGCACAATCATTACTCGATGGCGATGCACCTTGGCACCGACGACCGTCGTCTTGCCGACGAGATCGTCGGCTTCATCGGCCAGCACTGCGCCTGACATTATCGAAAGGAACGAACGTGATCGATCGCCGCACGCTTTTGGCCGCGAGTGCCGCGCTGGGCGCCGTTCCCGCGTTTGGCCGTTCGCCAGTGCGCCAGGCCGCCGGCCCCTCGGGCTTTCCCCGAGGCTTCCTGTGGGGCGCGTCGACGGCCGGGCACCAAGTCGAAGGCAACAATACGAACAGCGATTGCTGGCTGATCGAGCACGTTACGCCAACCCTGTTCCGCGAATCTTCGGGCGATGCCTGCAACAGCTTCCTGCTGTGGGAACAGGACCTCGATCTGGTCAAATCGATCGGGCTCAACAGCTATCGCTTCAGCATCGAATGGGCGCGGATAGAACCTGCCGAAGGCGAATTCTCGGTGGCGATGCTCGATCACTACAAGCGCATGATCGCGGGATGCCGGGCGCGGGGGCTCGCCCCGGTCGTGACGTTCAATCACTACAGCGCGCCACGCTGGTTCGCTGCGGATGGGGGATGGACCAATCCCAAGGCGCCCCTGCGCTTTGCCCGGTACTGCGAGCGCGCCGCGCGCCACCTGGCCGGCGACATGGCGATCGCGATGACGCTTAACGAACCCAACATCAACCACCTGTTGCAGCTGATTCTTCCGCCCGAAGCGATCGGCGGCATGCGGGCGATGCTGCAGGCGGCCGCCCGTATCAGCGGTTCGGCGAAGTTCTCGGTCGCCAATGCGGTGGACCCAGACGACTTCGAGGTGTTTACCCGGACCATCATCGCCGGGCATCGCGCCGGTCGCGATGCGATCAAGTCGGTCCGCCCGGACCTGCCCGTCGGCTTCAGCCTCTCGATGCTCGACGATATCGCGGTCGGCAGCGCCTCCATGCGCGACCGCATGCGCGAGCGGCTCTACGGCCCGTGGCTCGAGGAAGCGAAGCACGACGATTACCTCGGCGTGCAGAACTACGAGCAGGCACGCTGGACCTCCACAGGGCGGTTGCCGCCCGAAAGGCCCGTCCCCGGCAATCCGCTGGGGGCCGATGTCAGCCCGCTGTCCCTGGCTGGCGCGGTCCGCTTTGCCCATGCCGCCACGGGAAGGCCGATCCTGATCAGCGAACACGGCGTCAACACCACCGATGATGCCGTGCGCGCGGCTTTCATCCCGGCATCGCTGCAGGCGCTCAAGGGCGTGATGGACCAGGGTGTGCCGGTTCTCGGCTATCTCCACTGGTCGCTGCTCGACAACTACGAATGGGTCTCGGGCTTCCACGGCAAGCTCGGCCTTGCCTCGGTCGATCCGGAGACGTTCGCGCGTAAGGCCAAGCCCAGCGCTGCGGTTCTGGGCCGGATTGCCACCGCCAACGCACTCTGAGCAGCGCGGCGGCAGCGCAGTACTGCGCCGCCGCCGGTCGCTTGCCCGCCAACTCTTGCGAGTCAGCCCTGCTTGAGCCGCAGCTGGCCCACGAAGTCGCGCTTGCCGATCGGCACGCCCTTCGCCCGCAGGATGTCGTAGGCGGTAACCGTGTGGAAATAGAAGTTCGGCAGCGAGAACGTCATCAGGAACTCCTCGGCGACGAATTCGAGTCGGAAATCGCCCGCAATGAAGGTCACGTCGCGCCCTTCGAGCGCGCCGACCTCTGCCGGGGACAGCGATTCCAGACCAGCCTGCGCTTCGGCGACAACGGCCTTCAGGTCGGCAAAGCTATCGGGCAGCGCATCGCGTGAAGGCGAGAACTGGCCCTGCTTTGCCCCGGCGATCGCGCCCAGCGAATGGACTGCAGCCTGCTTCACCTGAAACGCCAGCGGCAGCATGTCGTCGATCAGCCGCGCACCGACCAGCTCGGCCGGATCGATCCCCTGTTCCGTGCAAAAGGCCTCGGCCTTGTCCAGCACCCCGGCAAGCGCGCCAAGGATCTGGCGGTAGGTGGGCACGGTGGCGGCGTAGAGCGAAAACGACATGATCTTCCTTCCCATTCGAGCGGCACCGGCGCGCCTCTTGCCGCTCCGGTCCGCCGTCCTGTTATCGCCCCCCGCCGGCCCTGCCCAGTGTCGCTCCTGCCACTATGACGCGTGCCCGGAGCACGGTCAGTTCATGATCGAGACCGAGACCTGGAATGGCACCGGGCGTTTGGTCCGGGTCACCGCGCCCATGGTGTAGACGCGGATGCGATACTGGCCGGTGCGCGGCAGGACCACGCCGGTGGCGTCATTGCCGTCGATCGAGCTGTTGTAGATCGCCTCGCCGGTGCTGCCCGGCGGCATGATATTGAAGTATGCTGCCTTGGTGATCAGCGACACGCCCATCTTCTGGCCGCCGCGCGCGCTGATCAGGTAATCCTTGTAGGTATCGCCGACGATCGCGCCCTTGACCGAAGCGTTGTCGTTGCCCTTGGCAAAGGCGATCACCTGGCTTGCCTGCGCCAAGGCGGGCGCGGTGCTGGCCGGCCCTGCAACCAGCGCTGCCCCGATCAGCATGGCACGGGCAAAAATCCCTTTCATCGCGATGTCTCCTTGCGCGAAAGTTGCCGGGCAGGGGCGTGGACGCGACGTGGCCGCCTACCCGACGGGAAGGAAACTGGCCTGCCGGGCGCGCCATCGCCATTGGCAAATGGTGCCAGCTTCTGGGCAATCAGCGCAGGCTTGCAGCGCGGCGATGATCGGTGCAGTCATGTTTGACCAGAAAACGTACGAGAGGATCGAAGCCCCATGCAGCAGAAGGACCCCGCGCGCAGCGTCGCCGGATTGACCGCCATCGTCACCGGGGCCGGCAGCGGCATGGGGCGCGCCACGGCCGAAGTCTTCGCCCGCGACGGGGCCAATGTCGCGCTGTGCGACATCAATGGCGAAGCGGCCGAGCGCGTTGCGCAAGCCATCCGCGATGCGGGCGGATCGGCCCGGGCATGGCCGCTCGACATCACCGATCGCGGCGCGCTCGAAGCGTTCGTTGCCGATGTCGCCGCCACCTTCGGCGGGATCGACGTGGTGGTGAACAATGCCGGCATCGCCGCGGCCACCCCGCTCGAAGATCCGACCTACGATGCGGTGTGGGACCGCACCATCGCAGTGCTGCTCACCTCGCACCAGCGCATGATTCGCGCGGCGCTCCCCTGGCTGCGCAAGTCGACCTCGCCGCGCGTGGTCAACATCGCCTCGACCGAGGCGCTGGGCGCAACGCTGCACCAGAGCGCCTACAGCGCGGCCAAGGCGGGCGTCACCGGGCTGACCCGCAGCCTCGCGGTGGAATTTGGCAAGGAAGGCATCACCGTCAACTGCATCTGCCCGGGCCCGATCCTGACGGGCATGACCGCGGCGATCTCGGACGAACACAAGGAGCTTTACGCCAAGCGCCGCACCGCGCTGCGCCGGTATGGCGCGCCCGAGGAAGTCGCGCACATGACGCTCAGCCTGTGCCTGCCAGCCGCCTCGTTCCTGACCGGGGCGACCATCCCGGTCGATGGCGGGCTGATGGCGCGCAACGCCTGATCCGGACCTGCCAGCCGCAGCAGATTGCAAGTCTTACCGGCTTGTCCATCTCCCATGGGCCAAGTCCTTGGGCACGCTGCGGATCGTCCACTTAACGACGCCCTAACCACGCGACCGCTAAGGTTTGCCTAGTCGCCGGGAGCAACGTCCGCTTCCCGGCGACACGGAGGTAGCCTGACATGTGCGAGAGCGTGCGATGACCGGACCATCCCGCAGCGGCTGCGCCACGCAGATCCTCTCCGAGATGCGCGAATTCGCCGGTTTCACCGCCGGTGCGCAGCGCTACATCCGCCGCAGCCTCGATGTCGGTCTGCTCCGGGAGGATGCCTTCCGTCTCTGGGCGCGCGATGCGGCTGAAACCGCCTCGATCCGCACGCAGTATCTCGTCTACGAGGAACTCGACCAGGTCCGCGCCATGCTCCCCGAAGGTCCGGCTGCAGCGGGGCTCGAAACCTTCGTCGGCAAGCTGCTGCGCCTTGCCGCTTTCGATCTCGGGCAGAACTATCTCTGCGGCTTTCCCGCCTTCCGCTTCCTCTACGAACGCCTCCTCGGCCCCGACGTGCGGCCGTGGCTTCCCGCCGCGTTCTGCGGCGCTGCCGCGCTGCCCCAGATTGCGCCAGCCCGCCGCCGCGTCCTGCTCCAGACGATCAGCGAAGCCGCCGCCACCGCGCCCGGCTGGTCCAGCCGCCCGCCGCGCTTCTTCCCCGAATTCGTCGAACTCGAAGTCGCCTGAAGCGCGCGCTTGCGCCGGTCGGCGCCCTCGGCCACCCTCTTCCCGCAAAACAATCCGGGAAGAGGTTCGACATGCTCAAGATGGTCTACTGCATCCGCCGCCACCCCGATCTCTCAGTCGAGGAATTCCAGCGCTACTGGCTCGAACAGCACGGGCCAAAGGTGCGCTCGGTCGCCGAAACCATCGGTGCACGGCGCTATGTGCAGAGCCACACCCGCCTGCCCGACTACAACGAATCCTTCCGCCCCACGCGCGGCCTGAAGGAGGGCTACGACGGCATCACCGAAATCTGGTGGGACAGCATGGAAGACTTCGCCCGCGGCAATTCCGAAGCCGGCCGCGATGCCGCGCAGATGCTGCTCGACGATGAACGCGGTTTCATCGATTTCGCCAATTCCTGCGTGTTCATGACCGAGGAGTTCGAGATCTTCGATCTCGCGCCCACACCCGCCTGAACCCGCCGTGCTCGCCCGCCGGCGTCAGCTCTTGTAGAGCGAATCGATCCGCGCGCCGTACCGCTCGCGGATCTTGTGGCGGCGGATCTTCATCGACGGGGTCATCTCCTCGTTGTCGATGCTGAACGCTTCGTCGGCGAAGGCGAACTGGCGCACCTTTTCGATCACCGAAAGGTCCTTGTTCACCCGATCGACGCCTTCGCGCACCGCGTTGCGGAAAGCGGGCAGGTCCTGCAGCTCGTTGAAGTCGAAGTGCTCGCCCTGCGCGCGCGCCCAGTCCAGCGCCCATTCGGGATCGGGCACGATCAGCCCGACCACATAGGGTCGCTTGTCGCCCGACACCATCGCCTGCGCGATCTCGGGCTGCAGCGTCAGCATGCCCTCGATCTTCTGGGGCGATACGTTGTCGCCCTTGTCGTTGACGATCATGTCCTTCTTGCGGTCGGTGATCTTGATCCGCCCGCGCTCGTCGATGTGGCCGATGTCGCCGGTGTGCAGCCAGCCGTCGATGATCGTGCGCGCGGTCTCGGCCGGATTCTGCCAGTAGCCGTGCATCACCAGCTCGCCGCGGACCAGGATCTCGCCATCCTCGGCGATCTTCACCTCCACGCCCTTCATCGGCGGGCCGACGGTGTCCATCTTCAGCCCGGCGCGCGGGCGGTTGCACGAAATCACCGGCCCCGCCTCGGTCTGGCCATAGCCCTGCAGCATGGTCAGCCCCATCGCGTCGAAGAACACGCCGACTTCGGGGTTGAGCGGCGCCCCGCCCGAAACCATCGCCTTGATCCGCCCGCCGAAGCGCGCGCGGATCTTGGGCCGCAGCGCCGCGTTCAGCACCAAGTCCATCGGCGCATCGACCAGCCGCTTGCGGCCCTCGGCCTTGCGCGCGCCGATCGCCAGCGCCCGGCCCATCAGGTAGTTGGCGAGCTTGCCCTGCTTTTCGACCTGCTTCATGATCCGCGTGCGCAGCACCTCGAACAGGCGCGGCACCACCACCATGATCGTCGGGCGCGTCTCCTCGATGTTGCTGGCGAGCTTTTCCAGCCCCTCGGAATAGTAGATCTGCGCGCCGATGCCGATCGGCAGGTACTGCCCGCCGGTATGTTCATAGGCGTGGCTCAGCGGCAGGAACGACAGGAACACTTCCTCCTCGATCCCGAAGTCCTCGGCCAGGATCGTCGCCGCGCCTTCGACATTGGCCAGGATCGCGCCGTGGTGCTGCATCACCCCGCGCGGCGCGCCGCCGGTGCCGCTGGTATAGATCAGGCAGGCGGTATCGCTGCGCTTCAACCCGGCGATCCGCGCATCGACCGCCTTGCGCGCCGCCGCGCCATCGCCGCTCGTCAGGCTGTCCCAGTCATGGAACGCCAGCACGCCCGCCTGCATCCGCTTCAGCGGCTCGATGCCGATCACGTGCTCCACGCAAGGCGATCGCAGCGCGGCGGCCAGCAGCGGCGCGGCAAGCTTCGGGGTCGACACGATCACCGCCCGCGCGCCCGAATTTTCCAGGATGTGGTGATGATCGCGCTCGGTGTTGGTGGTGTAGGTCGGCACCGTCACCAGCCCTGCGGCCATGATCGCCAGATCGGCAATGCACCATTCGGGGCGGTTTTCCGACACGATCACCACCCGGTCGCCGTCGTTCAGCCCCAGCGCGCGCAAATGCTCGGCCAGCAGGCAGACCTTCTCCGCCACCGCGCGCCAACTCTGCTCGCGCCACTTGCCTTCGCGCTTGGCCCAAAGGAACGGCTGCTCCCCTTTCGCGTCGGCCCGTGCGAGGAACATCGCCACCAGGCTCGAAAAGCCGCCAAGATCCGAAATCTGTACCAAGTTGCGCGATCCTCGTCCCGTTTTGACAGACGAACCTAGAGTCCGCCCGCCGTAACGGCAAGCCGCGTCAGGGGCGTGACTGTCCGGCGATGCGCGCCAGGATCGCGTGCTTCTGCGCCGCGCTTGCCGACAGCCACGCCGCGATCTCCTCGATTGTGCGCGCGCAGCCCGCGCACGTGCGCGTCGCCCGGTCGATCGTGCAGACCCCGGTGCACGGGCTGGGCGGATGCGCCCCGTCCGGACGGCACGCGCTCACCGCTTCTCGGCTGCCAGCCGGCTCATCAGCAGCGCCGCGCGCTTGGCCTGGAGCCAGATCGAAGGCACGTCGACCGTCTCGGCCGGGGTATGGTCGCCGCTCGATGCGGGGCCCAGGCCGGCCAGGCCCGGCACGTCGGCAGCCACGAAGCTGATGTCGCCCGCCCCGCGCTTGGCGGGATCGAGCGCGGGCATCGCGGGCAGCCCCAGCGCCGCGTTGACCGCGTTGAGCTTGCCGAGCAGCGCCTTGTTGGCTTGCGTAGGCGCCATCGGCGGATAGCCGTCCTCGAACGCCAGCCTGGCGGTGGCGCCGGGATAGGGCCGCGCCACGATGGCCTGCATCTTCGCCACCGCCGCCGCATGCTGCTCGGGCGAAAGCGTGCGCAGGTCGCCGCGCGCCAATGCCTTGGCCGGGATGATGTTGGTCTTGCCGCTCGCGCTCACCCGCGCCTGGTCGGCATCGAGCGTGGCCAGCGCGCCCCCGCCGATCAGCCCGACGTTGAGCGTCAGGTTGGGCTCTGGCACTTCGGCGCGGAAGGCGGCGATCATGCGGGCGAGGGCATAGATCGCGCCATCGCCATCGGCACCGAACACGCCGCTGGAATGGCCCGACTTCGCCTCCACGGTCAGCGTCCACGAAAACGCCGAACGCCTTGCGATAGAGCCCATGTCCACCGGCTTGCCATCGGCGCCTGCCATCCGCACCAGCCCCTCGAAATCGAGCGCGGCATCCGCCCGCTTGCCCGCCGCGATCAGGTCGGCGCGCGCCGCGCTCTGTGGATCGCCCGCGTCCTCCTCGTCGCCGGTCAGGAACACCTCGATGTTGGCACTCTTCAGCGTGCCCGCCGCCTGCATCGCGCGCAGCGCGGCCAGGATCGTGACGACGCCGCCCTTGTCGTCGGCCACGCCCGGGCCCATCGCCTTGTCGCCGGCGCGGGTGAACTTCTGGAAAGGCGAATCCGGCTCGAACACGGTGTCGGTATGCCCGATCAGCAGCAGCCGCCTGGCCCCCTTCGTCCCGCCATGCGTCGCCAGCAGGTGACCGGCCCGCCCGGTCTGCTCCATCGGCAGGAACGTGACCTTGAAGCCCAGCGCCTCGAACTCGGGCGTCAGCATGGCGATCACCGCCTTGTTGCCGGCGATGTTCCGGCTGCCCGAATTCTGGTTCACCAGCTTTTCCAGCAAGGCGAGCGTGCGCCCCTGCTCCTTGTCCACCGTCGCGATCATCGTCCGCTCCTGAGGCGATGGCGCAGGCGGCGCGGCCAGGGCCGGCAGCGAAAGAGCCAGCGAAGCAAGCGGAGCGATCAGCAGGCGAACGGCGGGTCTGTTCAGGCGCATGGGGCAGAACATAGCCGGTCGGTCGCCCGATGCCAGCGCCGGATCGCGCCTGCGGGCGCAATTTCCTTGCTTTTGCGCGCAATGCGTTTATATGCAGCGCAGCAAGACCGGCGACGGAGCATTTCGTCGCACGCTCGGGCAAGCGTGAGATCCGCCGTTTCGACATGGTGAGATCCGCCCCAGCCGCACGGGCCTTGCCTCACCTGCTTCCCCTTTCACGCACGGGTCGCGCGAACGACGACCTGTCGCGCGCCGCCCATCCGTTGGCGCGCCAACGAAAGACTTGTTTTCATGTCCTATTTTTCCGATCTCGGCCTCGCCGAGCCTATCCTGCGCGCGCTCGAGACCAAGGGCTACAACGATCCCACGCCGATCCAGCGCCAGGCCATTCCCGCCCTGCTCGAAGGGCGTGACCTGCTCGGCATCGCGCAGACCGGCACGGGCAAGACCGCGGCATTCTCGCTGCCCTCGCTCCACCGCCTCGCCGCCGATCCCAAGCCCCGCAAGCCCGCCTCGTGCCGCATGCTGGTGCTCTCGCCCACCCGCGAACTCGCCGCGCAGATCGCCGAAAACATCAAGGGCTATGCCAAGAACCTGAAGCTCGGCGTCGATTGCGTGTTCGGTGGCGTGCCCATCGGCAAGCAGGCCCGCCGCCTGGTGCAGGGGACTGACATCCTCGTCGCCACGCCCGGCCGCCTGCTCGACCTGATCGACAACCGCGCGCTCACCCTCGGCCGCACCGAGATCTTCGTGCTCGACGAAGCCGACCAGATGATGGACCTCGGCTTCATCCACGCGTTGAAGCGCGTCGCCAACCTGCTGCCCAAGAACCGCCAGTCGCTGTTCTTCTCGGCCACCATGCCCAAGTCGATCGAAGACCTCGGCAAGCAGTTCATCCAGAACCCCGTCCGCGTCGAAGTCGCCCCGCAGTCGACCACGGCCGAACGCGTCGAACAGTACGTCACCTTCCTCAACCAGGCGGAAAAGCAGGCGCTGCTCAGCTTGCGCATCCGCGCGATGCTGGCCGACAAGACGCTCGACCGCGCGCTGGTGTTCACCCGCACCAAGCATGGGGCCGATCGCGTCGTGCGCAACCTCAATGCCGCCGGCATCGATGCCCGCGCCATCCACGGCAACAAGACCCAGGCGCAGCGCACCGCCGCGCTCGAAGCCTTCCGCCAGGGCTCGTGCCCTGTGCTCGTCGCCACCGACATCGCCGCGCGCGGCATCGACGTTTCGGGCGTGTCCCACGTGTTCAACTTCGAACTGCCGAACGTCGCCGAACAGTACGTCCATCGCATCGGCCGCACCGCGCGCGCCGGGGCCGATGGCATCGCCATCAGCTTCTGCGCGCCCGACGAAAAGCCCTACCTGCGCGACATCGAGAAGCTGACCAAGGTCAAGCTCGAGCAGGTGCCGCTGCCCGAAAACTTCCTCAGCGAAGCCGCCAAGCTCCCCTCGGCCAAGCGCACGCCCGAACAGCTGGCGCAGGACGCCCGCCGCGAAGAGCGCGACGAACGCGGCCGCTTCGGCGATCGTGGCGAACGCCGCGGTGGTGGTGGCCGCGACGGGAATCGCGATGGTGGCCGGGGTCGTCCCCAGGGCCAGAAGCCCGCGCAGGGCGGCCAGCGCTCCGGCGGTGACGGCCAGCGCACCGCCGCCGAAGGCGAGCGCGGCGAAGCCGGCAAGCCCCGCCGCTTCCGCCCCCGCGGCGCCCCCGGCGTCGGCGCCCACCGCAACAAGGTCCGCCGCGCAGGCTGATAAAGAAGCGGGAAAGCAGGGACTTACCGTCCCTGCACCCTGTCGACGTCTCCCGGTAAGAGCTGAGCCGTTGTCCTCCCCTCCAAGGGGAGAGGGACCACCCGCGGTGTGGTGGAGGGGTGCGGGCAGAGCGCGCGCCATCAAGAAGAGAACAGTCCTTCGACAAGCTCAGGACGGACGGGGTTGAGGCGTAGCGCCCACCCTCGCCCATAGCGTCATCCCAGCGAAGGCTGGGATCGCTGGCCGTCATGCAGACCGCTGGCGCGCCTCCCAACCCTTCCGCAAACCGCCAAAGATGCCAGCCTGCGCTGGCATGACGAATGAGGGGCAAAGGAACCCTCTCACCCCAAACCGCCTGCCCTGAGCCTGTCGAAGGGCTGCCCTTGTTCTCCCAAGCGGCAACCGCCAGACAGCACGCAACACCCACGCTACGGCGCTTGGCCAGCGCCGGAAGACGTCCCGGGAGCGCGAGGGGTCACCCCCTCGCATCTGTCCTGTTCTTTGGCCTCTCTTCCCCAACCTTGACAAAACGTACCATATAGGTTATAGGCCACCCACGGACCGGGAGCGGCATGGCCGGCTTGCTCTTCGCTCCTTCGGGCCAATCTCCACGATGGGAAAGGCCCGACGCGACCGGCGCGGGTCGGCGCTGCGGGAGCCGCATCCCTTTCGGGATACGGCAGCGAGGGCGTTAAGCCCCAAGTCCCTCAGGGCACACCCAACGCCACTGCAACGGACGGGCGGATGTGGTGCGGTGGTTCAACCGCGTGCATGCGCCTCCCTGAAGTCACAGTGCCCCATGACCTGCCGAAGATCCGCTTCCACGCCGATCGAAGCCGTCCGGGCTGATCCTTCAGGGACTTATCGCTACGGACCGGGCCGCCTTGCGAGCCGCCGCCCGGGTTCGAGCCCCCGTCCGACTACAGGCTGAGCCGATCCGGGATAGCCAACGCCCCGCCGGCCACTCGCCACAGCGTTCCTCTTGCCCTCCACGCGCACGCGCCACGCATGGCGCCCGCGCCGGTCGCGCAGGTCCGTACACTTCCCAACGGCGTTATCGTCCGGGCTCGCCGCCGGATGCGCCCTCGTGCGCACAAACGAAAAGGGCCCCGCCGCGGCGGAGCCCTTCGCATTCAAAACCGTCAAGTTCCGATCACAGCTTGCCGGTAAGTTCCGGAACCAGCGTGAACAGGTCGCCGACGAGACCGATGTCCGCGACCTGGAAGATCGGGGCGTCCTCGTCCTTGTTGATGGCGATGATGGTCTTGGAATCCTTCATGCCGGCGAGGTGCTGGATCGCACCCGAGATGCCGACCGCGACGTAGACTTCGGGCGCCACGATCTTTCCGGTCTGGCCGACCTGGTAATCGTTGGGCACGTAGCCCGCATCGACCGCAGCACGGCTCGCGCCGATCGCGGCGCCGAGCTTGTCGGCCAGCGGGGTGATGGTCGATTCGAAGGTCGCCGCGTCCTTGAGCGCACGACCGCCCGAGACGATGATCTTCGCGCTGGTCAGTTCCGGACGCTCGCTCTTGGCGATTTCCGAACCGACAAAGCTCGACAGGCCCGATTCGGCCGCACCCGAAACCGCTTCGACCGCAGCCGAACCGCCGGTGGCGTTCGCCTTGGCGAAGGCAGTGCCGCGCACGGTGATGACCAGCTTGGCGTCGCTCGATTCGACAGTGGCGATGGCGTTGCCGGCGTAGATCGGGCGGGTGAAGGTCTTGGGGCCTTCGACCGACAGGATTTCCGAAACCTGCGCCACGTCGAGCAGCGCGGCCACGCGCGGCGCCACGTTCTTGGCGGTGGTCGTGGCGGCGGCGACGAAGGCGTCGTAGCCGGCCATCAGGTTGGCGATCAGCGGCGCGACGTTTTCAGCCAGCGCGTTGGCAAGCGCGGCGTCGTCGGCCTTGAGGACCTTCGACACCCCTTCGATCTGCGCGGCGGCGGCGGCAACGCCGTCGACACCCGAGCCGGCGACCAGAGCGGTGACGTCACCCAGCTTGGCAGCGGCGGTGACGGCGGCGAGGGTGGCGTCCTTGACGGCGCTGCCGTCGTGTTCGACCCAGACGAGTACGTTGGCCATCAGGCGACTCCCAGTTCCTTGAGCTTGGCGACCAGCGCGTCGACGTCGGCCACCTTGATGCCGGCCGAACGCACCGGCGGTTCGCTGACCTTCAGCGTCTTGAGACGCGGGGCGGTGTCCACGCCGTAGTCGGCGGGCGCCTTGGTCGCGAGCGGCTTGCTCTTGGCCTTCATGATGTTCGGCAGCGAGGCATAGCGCGGTTCGTTCAGGCGCAGGTCGGTGGTGACCACGGCCGGCAGCGCCAGCTTCACGGTTTCGAGACCGCCGTCGATTTCACGCTTCACGACGACCGAATCGCCTTCCACGGTGATCTCGTTGGCGAAGGTGCCCTGCGGGCGGCCGAGCAGCGCGGCGACCATCTGGCCGACCTGGTTGCTGTCGTCGTCGATCGCCTGCTTGCCGGTGATGATCAGGCCCGGCGCTTCCTCGTCGGCCACGCCCTTGACGATCTTGGCCACGGCCAGCGGCTCGACCTCGTCATCGGTCTGCACCAGGATCGCGCGATCGGCGCCCATGGCGAGCGCGGTACGCAGCGTTTCCTGCGCCTTCTGCGGCCCGACCGACACCGCGACGATTTCGGTCACCACGCCCTTTTCCTTCAGGCGAATGGCTTCCTCGACGGCGATTTCGTCGAACGGGTTCATGCTCATCTTGACGTTGGCGAGATCGACGCCCGTGCCATCCGCCTTTACGCGCGGCTTCACGTTATAGTCGATCACGCGCTTCACCGTGACCAGGGCTTTCATGCTGTCAGGCCTTTCTCGTGTTCCACTGAAGCGCGCATAATTGGCGCTTACGTAAACGTCAACCTGTCCCGAGGGTCGGGCGTGAAAAACTTAACTGGTCGGTTAAATCGTTCCGCGCCCGCCCTTGGCGACCGGCTTACTCCATTTCGAGGATGATCGCATCCACGGCCAGGCTCTCTCCAGCCTTGGCGTTGACCGCCTTGACCTTGCCCGCCTTCTCGGCGCGCAGGATGTTTTCCATCTTCATCGCCTCGACCACCGCGAGCGGCTGGCCGGCTTCGACCGTATCGCCTTCGCCGACATGCAGCGCCACGAGCAGGCCCGGCATCGGGCAGATCAGGAACTTCGAAAGATCCGGCGGGACCTTTTCGATCATGTGGCGGGTGAGGTGGGCGACGCTGGCCGGCAGCACCTGCACCTGGTGGATCGCACCGCGCGTGGTCAGCTTGAAGCCGGCGCGGAACGGTTCGACCTTCACTGTCAGCGGCTTGCCGTCGACTTCGCAGGCCACCATGCGCTGGCCCGGCGTGTATTCGAGCGCGATGTCCACCGCCTCGCCATCGACGAGCACGTCGTCCTCGGTCAGTTCGACCGCGAAGGTCGACCCGGCGATCGTCACCGACCACTGCGCCGGGGGATCGAGCTCGTCACCCAGCTGCTGATCGACCTGGCGCGCGCGGTCGGCCCGAGCCGTCGCCAGGAAGCCAGCAATGGCTGCAAGCGTGCGCTTGGTGCCCTCGTCGGTCGCCGCGCCGTGGAAGCCTTCGGGATATTCCTCGGCGATGAAGCCGGTGGTCAGCTCGCCCGAGCGGAAGCGCGGGTGCTGCATGATCGCGTTGACGAAATCGATGTTGTGGCCAAGCCCTTCGATCTCGAACGCGTCCAGCGCGGCGATCTGCTTGTC
The DNA here is from genome assembly GCF_037076535.1 of Novosphingobium olei. NCBI lineage: Bacteria > Pseudomonadati > Pseudomonadota > Alphaproteobacteria > Sphingomonadales > Sphingomonadaceae > Novosphingobium > Novosphingobium olei. The sequence continues at coordinate 3,897,419 of NZ_AP029021.1, forward strand.
CGCCGCTTCGTCGCGCGTCTTGCCCCAGGTGACCAGCTTGGCGATCATGGGATCGTAGAACATCGAGACTTCGCCGCCTTCGTAGACGCCATCGTCCACGCGCACGCCGTCCACGCCGCGACGGCCATTCTCGGCACCGTCATCGGTCCAGCCGGGCACCGGCGGGTTGTAGCGGATCAGGCGACCGGTCGAGGGCAGGAAGCCGCGATAGGGGTCTTCGGCATAGACGCGGTTCTCGATGGCCCAGCCGTCGATCTTCACGTCGTCCTGCGTCATCGCCAGCTTTTCGCCGGCGGCCACGCGGATCATCTGTTCGACGAGGTCGACGCCGGTGATCGCTTCGGTGACGGGGTGTTCCACCTGCAGGCGGGTGTTCATTTCGAGGAAGTAGAACGATTCGCCCGTCGGGTCCGCGCCAGAGACGATCAGTTCGACCGTGCCCGCGCTGTAGTAGCCGACCGCGCGGCTCAGCGCGACGCACTGCTCGCCCATGGCCTTGCGCATCTTCGGCGTGACGAAAGGCGAGGGCGCTTCCTCGACCACCTTCTGGTGGCGACGCTGGATCGAGCACTCGCGCTCGTTCAGGTAGAGGATGTTGCCGTGCTTGTCGCCGAGGATCTGGATCTCGATGTGGCGCGGGTTGAGGATGAACTTCTCGATGAACACGCGGTCGTCGCCGAACGAGTTCAGGCCCTCGCGCTTCACCGACTCGAAGCCCTCGCGCACGTCCTTTTCGTTATAGGCAAGACGCATGCCCTTGCCGCCGCCGCCGGCCGAGGCCTTCATCATCACCGGGTAGCCGATCTCGTTCGAGATCCGCACCGCGTGTTCGGTGTCCTCGATCTCGCCCACGAAGCCGGGCACGACGTTGACGCCGGCTTCCTTGGCGAGCTTCTTCGATTCGATCTTGTCACCCATCGCGGCGATCGCGCCGACAGGGGGGCCGATGAACTCGATGCCTTCTGCGGCCAGCGCCTCTGCGAAGCTGGTGCGCTCGGACAGGAAGCCATAGCCCGGATGGACCGCTTCGGCGCCGGTCTGCTTGCAGGCGGCGATGATCTTGTCCGCGATCAGGTAGGACTGCGCCGCGGGCGCCGGGCCGATGTGCACGGCCTCGTCCGCCATCTGCACGAAGGGCGCGCGGGCGTCGGCGTCCGAATAGACGGCCACGGTCTGGATACCCATGCGACGCGCGGTCTTGATCACGCGGCAGGCAATTTCGCCACGGTTGGCGATGAGGATTTTCTTGAACATTGCGCTTACTCCGCCGCTGCCAGTTCTTCGCCCGCAGGCGGCATGTTGTGACCGAGGAGGCGCAGCATGTCGGCTGCGCATTCGACGACGTTCGAGCCGGGGCCGTAGATGCCCTGGACACCGGCTTCGCGCAGGTAATCGTAGTCCTGCGGCGGGATCACGCCGCCGGCGACGACCTTGATGTCGGCGCGGCCGGCAGCTTTCAGGTGGCCGATCAGTTCGGGGATCAGGGTCTTATGCCCGGCGGCAAGGCTCGAGGCGCCGACCGCGTCCACGTTGTTTTCGAGCGCCAGCTTGGCCGCTTCTTCCGGAGTCTGGAACAGCGGGCCGCTGGTGACGTCGAAGCCCATGTCGCTGAAGGCGCTGGCGATGACGTTGGCGCCGCGATCGTGGCCGTCCTGGCCCATCTTGGCGACGAGCATGCGGGGCTTGCGGCCCAGGCGGCGGGTGACGGCTTCCACGCCGTCGAGGACCTGCTGGTACCGCGAGTCACCTGCATAGGCCGCGCCATAGACGCCCTTGACCGGGGTGGGGAACGTGCCGTGGCGGCCGAACACGATTTCCATCGCGTCGGAGATTTCGCCCAGCGTCGCGCGGTGGCGGGCAGCCTCTACCGCGAGTTCAAGCAGGTTGCCGCCGGTCTTGGCGCCTTCGGTCAGCGCGTTCAGTGCGGCGCGGCATTTGGTTTCGTCGCGCGTTTCGCGCACGCGCTTGATTCGGGCGATCTGCGCTTCGCGGACGACGTGGTTGTCGACTTCGAGCGTTTCCAGCTGGTCTTCGTTGGCGAGGCGGTACTTGTTGACGCCGACGATCACGTCTTCGCCACGGTCGACGCGGGCCTGGCGGCCGGCGGCGGCTTCCTCGATCATCGCCTTGGGCCAGCCCGCCGACACGGCCTTGGCCATGCCGCCTTCGGCTTCGACGCGCTCGATGATCTCCCACGCCTTGTCGACCAGTTCCTGGGTCAGCGCCTCGATGTAGTACGACCCGCCGAGCGGATCGACCACGTTGCACATGCCCGTTTCTTCCTGGATCACGATCTGCGTGTTGCGCGCGATGCGGGCCGAGAAGTCGGTCGGCAGCGCGATCGCTTCGTCAAGCGCGTTGGTGTGGAGCGACTGGGTGCCGCCCAGCATCGCGGCCATCGCCTCGATCGTGGTGCGGATGACGTTGTTGTAGGGGTCCTGCTCCTGCAAGCTGACGCCCGAGGTCTGGCAGTGGGTGCGCAGCATTTTGCTGCGTTCGTCCTTGGCGCCGAGCTTGGTCATCACGCGGTGCCACAGCACGCGCGCAGCGCGCAGCTTGGCGACTTCCATGAAGAAGTTCATGCCGATGGCGAAGAAGAACGACAGGCGCCCGGCGAACTTGTCGATGTCGAGGCCCGAGGCGACGCCGTACTTCACGTATTCCATGCCGTCGGCGATGGTGAAGGCCAGCTCCTGCACCTGCGTCGCGCCGGCTTCCTGCATGTGGTAGCCGGAGATCGAGATCGAGTTGAACTTCGGCATCTCGCGGCTGGTGTAGCCGAAGATGTCCGAGATGATCCGCATGCTGGGTTCGGGCGGGTAGATGTAGGTGTTGCGGACCATGAACTCCTTCAGAATGTCGTTCTGAATGGTTCCGTCCAGCAGCTTGCGGTCGACGCCCTGTTCCTCGCCCGCGACGATGAAGAAGGCGAGGATCGGGATCACCGCGCCATTCATGGTCATCGAGACCGACATCTGGTCGAGCGGGATGCCGTCGAACAGGATCTTCATGTCCTCGACGCTGTCGATGGCGACGCCCGCCTTGCCCACGTCGCCCACCACGCGCGGGTGGTCGCTGTCATAGCCGCGGTGCGTGGCAAGGTCGAAGGCGACCGACAGGCCCTTCTGCCCCGCCGCCAGGTTGCGGCGATAGAACGCGTTCGATTCCTCGGCGGTGGAGAAGCCGGCGTACTGGCGGATGGTCCAGGGGCGGCCGGCGTACATCGAGGCGCGCACGCCGCGCGTGAACGGGGCAAAGCCGGGCAGGCCCGGATCGGCGGTCACGTCCTCGGCCGTGTAGAGCGGCTTGACGGTGATCCCTTCCGGGGTCTGCCAGTTGAGGTCCTTGCCCTTCACCTCCTTCGAGGCGGCGGCCTGCCAGTCGGCCAGTGTCTTGTCGGTCATCGCGCGTCGGTTCCTGATGCGTGGAGCTGCGGCAATCGGCTCAGTGATGCCCGTCCTTGGGCGTTTCCATGATTTCGGTCAGCTGTCCGCCCATGTCCTTGGGGTGGACGAAGAAGATCAGCGTGCCGTGCGCGCCGATGCGGGGTTCGCCCAGCACGCGCTTGCCCTGGGCTTCGAACCAGGCCTTGGCTTCGTGGATATCGGGCACTTCGTAGCAAAGGTGGTGCTGGCCACCCAGCGGGTTGGCGGCGAGCCACTTGCCCACGGCGCTGTCCGGGCTGGTCGGCTGGATCAGCTCGATCTGGGTACCATTGGTGCCGTTCTCGCCCGGCGTGTTGACGAAGCACACGCGCACCTGCTGGCTTTCCAGCACGAACGGCTCGGTGATGTCGCTCGCACCCATCACGTCGCGATAGAACGCGATCGAGGCGTCGATGTCCGGCGTTGCGACGCCGACGTGGTTCAACCGTCCCAGCTTCATCGTCATCTCCCTTTGCCCATGCAGGGCCAAAGATCCGTGCTGAACCGCGCCGTCCTTGCGGACGGGCGGCCCCGCATGTTCCTCAAACCCGTTCGACCACCATGGCGATGCCCTGGCCGCCGCCGATGCACATCGTGATCAGGCCATAGCGGCCGCCGATGCGCTGCAGTTCGTAGATCGTCTTGACCGTCAGGATCGCGCCGGTGGCGCCGATCGGGTGGCCAAGGCTGATGCCCGAACCGTTGACGTTGGTCTTGGCCGGATCGAAGCCCAGCTCCTTGGCGACGCCGCAGGCCTGCGCGGCGAAGGCTTCGTTCGATTCGATCACGTCGATCTGGTCGAGCGTCAGCCCGGCGCGCTGCAGGGCCACCGGCACCGCCTTGACGGGACCGAGGCCCATGACGTTCGGCTCCACGCCAGCGTGGCCCCAGGCAAGGATCTTGGCCAGCGGCTTGAGGCCCTTTTCGGCGACCGCCTCGCCGCTCGCCAGCACGACCGCGCCCGCGCCGTCGTTGAGGCCCGAGGCATTGCCCGCGGTGACCGTGCCGTCCTTCTTGAACACCGGACGCAGCGACGCCATCGATTCAAGGCTGGCATCGGCGCGGAAATGTTCGTCGGTGTCGAACACGACCGTGCCCTTGCGGGTCTTGATCTCGACCGGGACGATCTGGTCCTTGAAATAGCCGTTGGCGACGGCATTGGCCGCACGCTTGTGGCTTTCGACGGCGAGGGCGTCCTGCTCCTCGCGGCTGACCGACAGGCGCTCGGCCACGTTCTCCGCCGTGACGCCCATGTGGATGTTCTCGAACGGATCGTGCAGCGCGCCCAGCATGGCGTCCATCAGCACCTGATCGCCCATCTTCTGCCCGTTGCGCGCGGTCAGGATCATGTGCGGCGCGTTCGACATCGATTCGGCACCGCCAGCGACGGCGATGTCCTGTTCGCCAAGCGCGATGCCTTGCGCCGCCGAAACGATCGCCTGCAGGCCCGAACCGCACAGGCGATTGACGTTCATCGCCGGCGCCTCGATCGGAATCCCTGCGTTCACCGCGGCGACGCGGCTGACGTAGACGTCCTTGGGCTGGCTGGCGACGACGGTGCCGATCACCACGTTCTGCACGTCGGCCGGCGCGATCCCGGCGCGCTCGATCGCCGCCTTGATCGCAATCGTGCCAAGCTCGGCCGGGCGCAGCGAAGCAAGGCTGCCGCCGAACGAGCCGATGGCGGTGCGTGCGCCCGAAACGATGTAGATGTCGGTCATGTCTTGTCCTTTGAAGGCTGGGAAGTCCGGACCCACCTAGGCCCGGACAGCCCTTGCGTCCCCTCGCCCAAGCGAGAGGCCACCCCGCTCAAAGCGGGATGTTGTCGTGCTTCTTCCAGGGGTTCTCTAGGCTCTTGTTGCGCAGCTTGCGCAGGCCCAGCGCGATGCGGCGGCGGGTCGAATGCGGGTGGATCACCTCGTCGACGAAGCCCTTGCTCGCCGCCACGAACGGGTTGGCGAAGCGGTCTTCGTATTCCTTGGTCTTGACCGCCTGCTCTTCGGTCGAAAGGCCGCGGAAGATGATCTCGACCGCGCCCTTGGCGCCCATCACCGCGATTTCGGCGGTGGGCCAGGCGTAGTTGAGATCGCCGCGCAGGTGCTTGGAGGCCATGACGTCGTAGGCGCCGCCATAGGCCTTGCGGGTGATCACGGTGATCTTCGGCACGGTCGCTTCGGCATAGGCAAACAGCAGCTTGGCGCCGTGCTTGATGATGCCGTTATGCTCCTGCGCGGTGCCTGGCAGGAAGCCCGGCACGTCGACGAAGGTCAGGATCGGGATCTCGAACGCGTCGCAGAAGCGCACGAACCGCGCCGCCTTCTTCGAGCTGTTGATGTCGAGCACGCCCGCCAGCACCATCGGCTGGTTGGCGACGACGCCCACGGTCTTGCCTTCGATGCGGCCGAAACCGCAGATGATGTTGCCGGCGTGCTTGGGCTGGATCTCGAAGAATTCGCCCTCGTCGAGCGTCTTCCGGATAACCTCGTGCATGTCGTAGGGCTGGTTGGCCGATGCCGGGATGATCGTGTCGAGGCTGGGCTCGAGCCGGTCATAGGGGTCCGAGGTGGGGCGCTCGGGCACGCCGGTGCGATTGGACTGGGGCAGGTAGTCGAAGAATTCGCGCACCTGCAGCAGCGCTTCGATGTCGTTCTCGCAGGCGAGGTCGGCGACCGAGGTCTTGGTCGTGTGCGTGACCGCCCCGCCCAGTTCTTCCTGGGTCACAATCTCGTTGGTCACCGTCTTGACCACGTCGGGACCGGTGACGAACATGTAGCTGCTGTCCTTCACCATGAAGATGAAGTCGGTCATCGCAGGGCTGTAGACCGCGCCGCCCGCGCAGGGGCCCATGATCAGGCTGATCTGCGGGACCACGCCCGAAGCATTGACGTTGCGCTGGAAGATTTCGGCATAGCCGCCGAGCGAGGCGACACCTTCCTGGATGCGGGCGCCGCCCGAATCGTTGAGGCCGATCACCGGCGCGCCGACCTTCAGCGCCATGTCCATGATCTTGCAGATCTTCATCGCGTGGCGTTCGGACACCGCGCCGCCGAAGACGGTGAAGTCCTGGCTGAACACGAACACGAGGCGGCCGTTGATCGTGCCCGATCCGGTGACGACGCCATCGCCCGGGATGACCGTGTTGGGCATGCCGAAATCGACGCAATTGTGCTCGACGTAGGCGTCCACTTCCTCGAAGCTGCCTTCGTCGAGCAGCACTTCAAGGCGTTCGCGCGCGGTCAGCTTGCCCTTGGCGTGCTGGGCATCGATGCGCTTCTGACCGCCACCCATGCGGGCGGCTTCGCGGCGCTTTTCCATCTCGGCAATGTTCGCGGACATAAACCCTCTGCCCTTCAGATCTCGTAAGTGGGCGCCGGACTGGCCGATTTGGTTCGCGCTGTCCAATGTAATGCTGCAAAGTTGCAAAGCGGCACTTTGCAAACTAGCCTAGAGCGATGGCGAACAAGCGGATCTTTGCGGGCGAACCCTTACGCTCGCTGCGGCAAAGGCGAGGGCTGCGGCAGGCTGAAATGGCGGCCACGCTGGGCATCAGCGCCAGCTACCTCTCGCAGCTGGAAAACGACGAGCGGCACCTGACCCCGGCGCTGGCCGATGCGCTGGCGGGCGCCTTCCCGATCGACTGGGCCGATCTTGCCCCGGCCGATGCCGACACGATTGCCGAGGGCCTGCGCAGCGCGCTGGCCGATCCGCAGCTTTCAACGCAAGTGCCGGGCGAACAGGCCGAGCGGCTGGCGCGGCAGTTCCCGGCCTTTGCCCAGGCCTTCGTCGAACTGCACGGCCTGCACGCGCGCAGCCGCCAGCGGCTCGAGATGATGGACGAGACCATCGGCGCGAGCCTTGCGGCGGGCGGTCGCCTGCCGTGGGAGGAAGTGCGCGACTGGTTCCACCTCGCCAACAACTATGTCGACCGGATCGACCGCGATGCCGAACGGCTGGCGTACGAGATCGCGGGCGACGAAGCGTCCCCGCGCGTGCGCACGATGCAGCAGTGGCTGCGGCAGGCGGGCGTGGGCGTCGAATGGAAGAGCGGCGGCCCGATGCGCCGCTTCGACGAGGCGGCGCGGGCGATCCAGTTGGACAGCAACCAGCCGCTCGAATCCGGGCGTTTCCAGCTGGCCTACCAGGTCGCCGCGCTGGCGCTTTCGGACCAGATTGCGGCCATCGTCGCCGAAGCGCCGCTGCGGACGGAGGCGGCGCGGCACCTGCTGACGGTGGGCCTCGGCAACTATGCCGCGGGCGCGCTGCTGATGCCCTACGAACGGTTCCGCAGCGCGGCGCGCACGCTGCGGCACGACGTCGACCGGTTGCGGCAGCTGTTCCATACGAGCTTCGAACAGTGCTGCCATCGCCTGTCTACCCTGCAACGCCCGCAGGCGCGCGGCATTCCGGTGTTCTTCGCCCGCGTCGACATGGCCGGCAACATCACCAAGCGCCATTCGGCCACGCGCCTTCAGTTCGGCCGCTTCGGCGGCGCGTGCCCCTTGTGGATCGTGCACGAAGCGGTGGCGATCCCCGACCGCATCCACGTCCAGCTCGCCGAAATGCCCGACGGCATCCGCTATGTCTCGATTGCCAAGGGGCTGGTGAAGCCATCGGGCAGCTTCTACCGCCCGCCGCGCCGCTATGCCGTGGTGCTGGGCTGCGAAGCGGCGCTGGCCGACGAATTCATCTACGCCGACGGGCTCAACCTGCGCAGCGAGGACGCCGTCACCCGCATCGGCATATCCTGCCGCATCTGCCCCCGCGACGCCTGCGACCAGCGTGCCTTCCCGCCGAGCGACCGGGGCATCGCCGTCGACCCCAGCCAGCGTGATCTGGTGCCGTACCGGGTGGTGGAGGGGTAGCGCGGCGCTGCGAAATTACCCCTCCGTCATCGCATTCGCGCTGCCACCTCCCCTTCCAGGGGAGGATGATAAAGAAAAAGGCCGGAAGGTTTCCCCTCCGGCCTCTTTTCTTGTCGCGAGGTGCGAGGGGATCAGCCCTTCAGCACTTCGGCCAGCGTTTCGCCGAGCAGGCTCGGCGAGGGGCTGACGCGGATGCCGGCGGCTTCCATCGCGGCGATCTTGCTTTCGGCATCGCCCTTGCCGCCCGACACGATCGCGCCGGCATGGCCCATGCGGCGTCCCGGAGGGGCCGAGCGGCCCGCGATGAAGCCGGCCATCGGCTTCTTGCGGCCCTTCTTGGCCTCGTCGATCAGGAACTGCGCGGCCTGTTCTTCGGCGTCGCCACCGATTTCGCCGATCATGATGATCGACTTGGTGTCTTCGTCGGCCAGGAACAGTTCGAGCACGTCGATGAAGTTGGTGCCGTTGACCGGGTCGCCACCGATGCCGACAGCCGTCGTCTGGCCAAGGCCGATGTTCGAGGTCTGGAACACCGCTTCATAGGTCAGCGTGCCCGAGCGCGAGACCACGCCGACCGAGCCCTTCTTGAAGATGCTGCCGGGCATGATGCCGATCTTGCATTCGTTCGGGGTCAGCACGCCGGGGCAGTTCGGGCCGATCAGGCGCGACTTGCTGCCCGAAAGGGCGCGCTTCACGCGCACCATGTCGAGCACCGGGATGCCTTCGGTGATGCAAACGATCAGTTCCATCTGCGCGTCGATCGCTTCGAGGATCGCGTCGGCGGCACCCGGAGGCGGCACGTAGATGCACGAAGCGGTGGCGCCGGTGGCGGCCTTCGCTTCGGCGACGGTGTCATACTGCGGCAGGCCGATGTGGCTGGTGCCGCCCTTGCCGGGGGTCACGCCCGCGACCATCTGCGTGCCGTAGTCGAGCGCGGCCTGGGTGTGGAACGCGCCGGTCTTGCCGGTCATCCCCTGGGTGATGACCTTGGTGTTCTTGTTGACGAGAATCGACATGGTTCAGGAAACCTTCCGGACTTCGGCCACGATCTTCTGAGCGGCATCGCCAAGGTCGTTGGCGGGAACGATGGGGAGACCCGAGTTGGCAAGGATGTCCTTGCCCTGCTGCACGTTGGTGCCTTCGAGACGGACGACGAGCGGAACCTGCAGGTTCACTTCCTTCGCCGCGGCGACGATGCCGTCGGCGATGATGTCGCACTTCATGATGCCGCCGAAGATGTTGACGAGGATGCCCTTCACCGCGGGGTCGCGGAGAATGATCTTGAACGCCGCGGTCACCTTCTCGGTGGTGGCGCCGCCGCCCACGTCGAGGAAGTTCGCCGGGAATTCGCCGTTCAGCTTGATGATGTCCATCGTCGCCATGGCAAGGCCGGCGCCGTTCACCATGCAGCCGATGTTGCCGTCGAGCTTGATGTAGGCGAGGTCGTACTTGCTGGCTTCGATCTCGGCCGGGTCTTCCTCGGTCTCGTCGCGCAGGGCGACGACGTCGGGGTGACGGTAGAGCGCGTTCGAATCGAAGCTCATCTTGGTGTCGAGGACGAGCAGGTTGCCGTCCTTGGTTTCGACGAGCGGGTTGATCTCGAGCATGTCGCAATCCAGCGCGTTGAACGCGGTGAACAGCTGCTTGGCGATCGTGGCGGCCTGCTTGGCAAGGTCGCCCGACAGCTTGAGCGCGGCGGCGACGGCGCGGCCGTGGTGGGGCATGAAGCCCTGCGCCGGATCGACCACGATCGTGGCGATCTTTTCCGGCGTCGAGTGGGCGACTTCCTCGATGTCCATGCCGCCTTCGGTCGACACGATCAGCGCGACGCGGCCGGTGGCGCGGTCGACGACCATCGAGAGGTAGTATTCCTTGTCGATGTCGACACCGTCGGTCACGTACAGGCGGTTGACCTGCTTGCCCGCTTCACCGGTCTGCACGGTGACGAGCGTGTTGCCGAGCATTTCCTTGGCGAAGGCTTCGACTTCGTCGATCGACTTGGCGAGGCGCACGCCGCCCTTGGCATCGGGGCCGAGTTCCTTGAACTTGCCCTTGCCGCGGCCACCGGCGTGAATCTGGGCCTTGACCACATAGAGCGGCCCCGGAAGCTGCTTTGCCGCAGCCACCGCTTCTTCGACCGTCAGCGCAGGAATGCCTGCGGGAATGCCGACGCCAAACTTGGCGAGCAGTTCCTTGGCCTGATATTCGTGGACGTTCATGCGAAGTTCCCCGCTTGGAAAAGTGTGGGAGGAGGGGCGAGCGGGGCCGATGGTCCCCCCCGCCGAAAGCTGAGTCCCGCCGCCTTAAGCACACGGTTCCCACCTTGAAAAGGGGCCTAATCATTCGACTAAGGGAAAGGGTAGGCCGCACCGGGGGTAAGCCGTGCCGTAGCTGCGCATACGAATGAGCCATTGCGCGCGCATCGCGATGCCGGCGTGAAGCTTGCGCGCCGATCGCGCTTGGCCCATCGCTTTGGGCCGATGCTCGATTACGCGGCTCTTGAACGGATCGTCCACGAAGCAGGCGCGATGGCGCTGGCGCACTGGCCCGGGCACGGCCACGCCCCTCAGGTCTGGGAGAAGATGCCCGGCGACCCGGTGAGCGAAGCGGACATGGCAGTCGACAGCTTCCTGAAGCGCGAACTCGGCGCGCTGCTGCCGTCGGCGGGCTGGCTTTCGGAAGAGACGGTCGATCATCCCGAACGGCTTTCGCGGGGCCTGTGCTGGCTGGTCGATCCGATCGACGGCACGCGCGATTTCATTCGCGGGCGGCCGGGCTGGTGCGTCTCGGTCGGACTGGTCAGCGCCGGGCGGCCGCTGATCGGGATGCTGAGCGCGCCTGCGCGCGGCGAATTCTGGAGCGCGACGGCAGGGCAGGGCGCGCGGCGCAACGGCAAGACGCTCGCTTCGAGCAAGCGGGCCACGCTGCCGGGCGCCAGAGTGCCGGCCGATGCGCTGGCCAAGGCCGACCGCGACCTGGTGCTGGTCGAAAAGCCCAACTCGATCGCGCTGCGCATCGCCATGGTCGCGGCGGACGAGGCCGACCTGCTCGCCACGCTGCGCTGGGGCTTCGAATGGGACATCGCCGCCGCCACGCTGATCGCGCGCGAGGCGGGAGCGGCGGTCAGCGATGCCTTCGGCGCGCCGCTCGATTACAACAAGCGCGATCCGCGCGCGTTCGGCCTGCTCGTCACCGCGCCGGCGATCCATGGCGCGGCGGTCGACAGGCTGGCCGAACGCGCCGCGCGGTTGGTCGGCGAATAGCGCTCAGGCAAAGTCCTCGGTGTCGATGGTCGAAAGCATTGCCGCTGCATAGCGATGGCCGGCAACGGTCTGCTGGTTGATCAACGCATCGACTTGCGCAGCGACGTCGGCCGGGATCGCCCAGTCCCAGCGGGCGATGTTTTCTTCTAGGTGCGGGATCTTCGCGGTGCCGGGGATCGCCACGACATGGTCGCCGCGCGACAGCACCCAGGCGAGCGAAAGCTGTGCGGCGGTAACCCCGGCGCGCGCGGCGATCTGCGCGAAGTCCTGCAGCAGCTTGCGGTTGATTTCCCAGTTTTCACCCTGAAAGCGCGGCATCGCGCGGCGGATGTCCTTTTCCTCAAGCCCGTCGGGCTCGGGCAGGGTATCCGTCAGCGCGCCGCGGCCGACGGGCGAAAAGGCGACGAACGTGGTGCCGGTCTGCGCGCAGGCGTCCAGCACGGCGATTTCGGCCTGCCGGGTCCACGGCGAATATTCGGTCTGCATCGCCGCGATGGGATGGACCGCACAGGCCTTGCGCAGCGTGTCGGCGGACATTTCGGACAGGCCGATCGCGCCGATCTTTCCCTCCTCGATCAGCCGCGCCATCTCGCCGACCGAATCCTCGATCGGCACGGTGAAGTCACGCCGGTGCATGTAATAGAGATCGATGTGGTCGGTCTGGAGCAGGCGGAGCGAGGTCTCCAGCTCGCTACGGATGGTCGCGGGGGCGCAGTCGATCCCGCGCTTTTCGCCGCTGGCGAAGATGCCCATCTTGGACGCGAGGAAGACCTTGTCGCGACGCCCCTTGAGCGCCTGGCCCACCAGCGTCTCGTTGTGGCCCAGGCCATAGAGGCGGGCGGTATCGAAGTGATCGTAGCCAAGGTCGACGGCGCGGTGGAGCAGGGCGATGCCATCTGCATCCGAAGGGCGGCCGCCATAGGCCCAGCTGAGCGACATGCAGCCAAGGCCGATCGGATTGGTCAAACGGCCGGCAATGGGACGGGGCTTGATGGACACGAGGGCAATCTCCTTTGCCCCGCGCCGATGCCAGCCGGGCGACCTGACGGTCAACCCGGCTGAAACAAGGGTATCGTGCGTACCGCCGGGCTTACTGGCCCGAACGGGCGCGGGCGACGTCGTCCTGGGTGATCGGCACGATCTTGATTTCGACGCGGCGGTTGGCGGCGCGGCCTTCCACGGTGTCGTTCGAGGCGACCGGCTGGCTTTCACCGAAGCCCTGGCTGCGGATGCGCGAGGCCGAGACGCCGCGGCTCGAAAGATACGAGGCAACGGCCTGCGCGCGGCGTTCCGAAAGCTGCTGGTTGTAGGCGTCCGATCCGGTCGAATCGGTGTAGCCGTACACGTCGATCAGCGAGTTCGGATAGTCGGTCAGCGACTGCGCGACGCGGTCGAGCGTGTCGCGGAAGGCGGGCTTGATCGCGGTGGAATCGGTGTCGAACGTCACGCCGTTGGGCAGGTTGACCAGGATTGCCGTGCCGTTGTCGGTGGGCGTAACGTCGATGCCCGAACCGGCGGTCTGTTCGCGCAGCTGCTTGATCTGCTTGTCCATGTTGTAGCCGACCGCGGCGCCAGCCACGCCGCCGATGCCGGCGCCGAGGATGCGGCCGGTCTTGCCGCCGATCAGACCGCCGAGCAGCGCGCCACCCAGCGCACCGCCGAGGCCGCCGATCGCGGTGCGCGAAACCTTGCGCTCACCGGTGTTGGGGTCGGTCACGCATGCCGAAAGGCTGACCAGCGACACGGCGCACAGGCCGGAGACGAAAACCCGACGAAACTTCATTACTCTTCCCCTTCGGTTATCCTTGCGTCCGGCCAGAGGCTAGCCCCGGCCGGAGCGGAACCCAAGCATTACGCCGCTGTGCGCTGAACGGTTCCCGAACGGTGCGGCGCGAATGGCAGGGCCGGCGGGTGCAACAGGGGCCTTCGCGCGCCTGTGCAAATCTGCTAGGCGCCAAAGTCGTGACACCGTTTCCCTGGCCAGACGCCTTCATCATCGTTGGCCTCGTCGTGCTCAACGGCCTGTTTTCCATGTCGGAACTGGCGATCGTCTCGGCGCGCCCGGCGCGGCTCAAGGTGCTGGCCGATGGCGGCAGCGGCGGCGCGCGCACCGCGCTGACGCTGGCATCCGATCCGGGCAAATTTCTTTCGACGGTGCAGATCGGGATCACCCTCGTCGGCATCGTCGCGGGCGCCTATTCGGGATCCAGCCTGGGCGGACCCGTCGGTGAAAGGCTGGCCGCGCTGGGCGTGCCGCAGGCCTATGCCGCCAATGCGGGCTTCGTGCTGGTGATCGCAATCACCACCTATCTCAGCCTCGTCGTCGGCGAACTGGTGCCCAAGCAGCTGGCGCTGAAAGCGGCGGAGCCGATCGCGGTGATGGCGGCGCGGCCGATGGTGATCATGTCGCAGGTCACGGCGCCGTTCGTCTGGGCGCTCGACCGGTCGTCGGGCCTGATCATCCGCCTGCTCGGCCTGACGCGCGGCAGCGAACAGGAAGTCACCGCCGAAGAACTGCAGATGATCTTCGCCGAAGCGACCCGTTCGGGCGTGATCGAGGAAGACGAGCGCGCGCTGATGACCAGCGTGATGCGCCTTGCCGAACGCCCCGTGCGCGAAGTGATGACGCCGCGCACGCAATTGCACTGGATCGCGGTCGACGCGCCGGAGCAAGACTTGCACGAAGCGATCGAGGACAGCCCGCATTCGCTGCTGCTGATTGGCGAAGGCTCGGTCGATACCATCGTCGGCGTGGTCAAGGTGCGCGACGTGCTGTCGGTGCTGCTGCGCGAAGGGGCGGTCACGCTGCCCGCGCTGATGAAGAAGCCCGCGATCGTGCCCGACCAGCTCGATACGATGGACGCGTTGCGCGTGATCCAGCAGGCCGAAGTAGCCTTGGCGCTGGTGCACGACGAATACGGCCATCTCGAAGGGATCGTCACCCCGGCGGACCTGCTTTCGGCCATCGCCGGCAACTTCGTGGCCCACGGCGATGAAGGCGACGAGCCGATGGTGACCGAACGCGAGAACGGATCGCTGCTGCTATCGGGTGCACTGCCCGCCGATGCCATGGCCGACCGGCTGGAGATCGATCTGCCCGAGGATCGCGACTATGCCACCGCCGCCGGGTTCGTGCTGTCGGTGCTCAAGCGGCTGCCGGCCGAAGGCGACCACTTCCACGACCAGGGCTGGCGCTTCGAGGTGGTCGACATGGACGGCCGCAAGATCGACAAGCTGCTGGTCGAGCGGGAAAGCCCCGAGGAAGCCGGCGCGGACGGCTAGGGCCGCTGTGCCCGCCCCACTTTCGCCAATCCAGAACCGCGCGTCCTGAGCCTGTCGAAGGACTGACCTTCGTTCGTTCGTTCGTGCGGGTGGGTGATTGTGTGCTGGCTCGGCGCCACGCACAAAAAACCCCGCGTTTCGGCGGGGTCTTTCGTTCAGCCTTGTGGCAGCGGCGATCAGCTCTTGCCGGGGACGCCGGCCTGCGCGGCCTGGCCATCGCCTTCGGGCGCGGCGAGGATGTTCTGCACGGCAGCGCCCTTGGCCACGGTGCGGGTTTCAGGATCGCCCACGGTCGAGCGGATGCCGACTGCCGAGGCGCCGGCCTTGCCCAGCGCGTCGGTTTCGACCGCGCTGCGCGGTGCCGGGCCGCCGAACAGGGCGTCCAATGCCTGCTTCGAGCTGTCGACATCCTGCGGGCGCGGGGCGCCGGGGTTCGGCGGGGTCAGCGCGAAATCGGGCGGCACCACCAGCGGCGCCTGGCGCGTCACCGCGAATTCGTCGGGACGGGCACGATTGAACAGGGACCCACCGGCGCCGCAAGCGGACAGCGCGCTCGCTCCGATCGCGAGCAGGCAGAGGGCAGCGGCTTTACGCATCAATTCGTCTCCGTGGGCACAGGGTTACCCGACGCGGGCTTTTCGCGCGAAAGCAGCGAGCGGGCAAGCAGTATCAGGACACCGATGGTGATGGCCACATCGGCAAGGTTGAAGATCAGGAACGGGCGCCATTCGCCGATGTGGAAATCGGCATAGTCGATGACGAAGCCGACGGTCAGCCGGTCGCGGATGTTGCCGAGCGCGCCGCCCAGCACGAGGCCCAGCCCGAACACGTCCCAGCGCGCCTTTTCCAGCCACAGCCAGACGAGCACCCCGCTGGCGATCAGCGCGGTTACCGCGACCAGGCCGAAGCGCATTTCCGCCGAGCTTGCCGTGAACATGCCCAGCGACACGCCATAATTGCGGGTAAAGCGCAGGTCGAAGAAGGGCAGGAGATGGATCGAGCCGAGGTTGATCAGGTCGAGCGGCCCGACCACGATCCACTTCACCAGCTGATCGAGAACGAACACCGCGAACGCGGCGCCCAGTCCCAGGGCGCGCAAGGCGCCCCGCGTCATGCCAGCGCTCCCGGAACCTGCGCCACGACATCGCTGCAGCGATCGCACAGGTCGCCGTCTTCCGCCACTTCGGGAAGATGGCGCCAGCAGCGGCCGCACTTGTGGTCAGAGGTCCGGGTCACGGTCACGTCATCGCCCTGCCCGCGCACAACTGTCCCGGTGATGAACAGCTCTGCCAGATCGGCCTGCGGCGCGCTCTGGGGCACGGTAACGGTGGCTTCCAGGCCCGATCCGAGCACCTTTTCACGGCGCAGCGGCTCGATCGCTTCGTTGACCGCGGTGCGCAGGGCGCGCAGCTCGGTCCAGCGATCGACGTCGACGGTCGATACCGGCAGTTCGGGCCAGGTCAGCAGGTGGACGCTGTCGCCTTGCGGATAGCGCGACTGCCACACCTCTTCGGCGGTGAACACCAGCACCGGCGCGGCATAGCGCACCAGCGCGTGGAACAGCACGTCGAGCACGGTGCGATAGGCACGGCGCCTGGCGTCCGAAGGCGAATCGCAATAGAGGCTGTCTTTGCGGATATCGAAGAAGAACGCCGACAGATCTTCGTTGCAGAACTCGGTCAGCGCGCGGACGTAGGTGTTGTAGTCAAAGTCGGCGACGGCCTGACGCAGCGTCGCATCGAGCCGTTCGAGCTGCACGAGCATGTAGCGTTCCAGCTCGGGCATGTCGGCCACGGGCAGGCGCTCGGCTTCGTCGAACCCGTCGAGCGCGCCCAGCAGGTAGCGGAAGGTGTTGCGCAGCTTGCGGTACTGGTCGGCGACCCCCTGCAGGATCTCCTTGCCGATGCGGTGATCCTCGGTGAAGTCCACCGACAGCGCCCAAAGCCGCAGGATGTCCGCGCCATAATCGCGCATCAGGTCGAGCGGGCTGATTGTGTTGCCCAGCGACTTGGACATCTTCATGCCCTTCTGGTCCATGGTGAAGCCATGGGTCAGAACCGACTTGTAGGGCGCATGGCCCCGCGTGGCGCAGGCTTCGAGCAGCGAGGACTGGAACCAGCCGCGATGCTGGTCGCTGCCTTCGAGATAGAGATCGGCGCGCGGGCCGGTCCAGCCTTCGGGCCGCAGCAAGTCAGGCCAGCGCCCGCTTTCGAGCACGAAGGCATGGGTCGATCCAGAATCGAACCACACGTCGAGAATATCGGTGACGCGCTCGTAATCCTCGGCGCGATAGGCATCGCCCAGGTATTCCTGCGCGCGTTCATCGTCCCAGGCATCGACGCCTTCGGCCAGGATCGCGGCCACGATGCGGGCGTTGACCGCCGGATCGGCCAGGTACTGGCCGGTCCTGCGATCGACGAACAGCGTGATCGGCACGCCCCAGGCGCGCTGGCGCGAAAGCACCCAGTCGGGCCGGCCTTCGACCATCGCACCTATGCGGTTGCGGCCCTTTTCGGGAACGAAGCGGGTGTCGGCAATGGCCTGCAGCGCGGTTTCGCGCAGCGTCTTGGCCTCGCCCACTTCGCGCAGCGCGGCTTCGAGCGGATCGACGCCGTCCTCGTGTGCCAGCGGCAACGGACGGTCCATCGGCACGAACCACTGCGGCGTGCAGCGATAGATCACCTTGGCCTTCGAACGCCACGAATGCGGGTAGGAGTGCTTGTAGTCGGCGCTCGCCGCGACAAGGCCACCGGCCGCGCGCAGGTCTTCGCAGATCGGGCCGTCGGGCGCGTTGAACTTGGGGTTGATGACGCTGCCCTGGCCGCCCAGCCAGCCCCAGTCTTCGCGGTACTTGCCATCGCCCTGCACCGCGAACACCGGCTCGATGCCGTTTTCCTTGCACAGCGCGAAGTCGTCCTCGCCATGGTCGGGTGCCATGTGGACGAAGCCGGTGCCCGAATCGACCGTGACGAATTCGCCGGCCAGCATCGGGCGGGGGCGGGCGAAGAAATCGCCCAGGTGGTGCATCGGATGGCGCAGCTTCGCGCCTTCGAAGGCCACGCCCTTGATCATGAAGTGCAGGTCGTGGCTTTCGTGGCCCAGCCGCTGCATGAAGCCCGCCACCAGCGGTTCGGCCACGAGATAGCGCCGGCCGTCGGCCTCGATCAGGTGGTAGTCGATGTGCGGGCCATAGGCGACCGCCTGGTTGACCGGGATCGTCCACGGCGTGGTCGTCCAGATCACCACGTAGGCGCCAACGAGATCGGGGTCGCCCGCCTCGATCACCTCGAACGCCACGTCGATCTGGGTCGATACGATATCCTCGTATTCGACTTCGGCTTCGGCGAGCGCGGTCTTTTCCACCGGCGACCACATCACCGGCTTGGCTCCGCGATAGAGCTGGCCGCTTTCGGCAAACTTGAGCAGTTCGCCCACGATGGTGGCTTCGGCCTGGAAGTCCATCGTCAGGTAGGGATGGTCCCAATCGCCCAGGATGCCCAGCCGCTTCAACTGTTCGCGCTGCACGTTGACCCAGTTCTGGGCATAGGCGCGGCATTCGGCGCGGAATTCCTTCGGGGGAACTTCGTCCTTGTTCTTCTTCTTCTTGCGGTATTCCTCTTCGACCTTCCATTCGATCGGAAGACCGTGGCAGTCCCACCCCGGAACATAGGGCGCGTCCTTGCCGGCCAGGCTCTGCGTGCGGCAGACCATGTCCTTGAGGATGTGGTTCAGCGCATGGCCGATGTGCATGTCACCATTGGCGTAAGGCGGGCCATCGTGGAGGATGAACTTTTCCGCACCCGCGCGCGCATCGCGCAAGCGGCGGTACAGGTCCTGCTCCTGCCAGCGCGCCAGAATGCCCGGCTCCTTCTGCGGCAGGCCTGCCTTCATCGGGAAGTCGGTCTTCGGCAGGAAGACGGTCGGACGATAGTCCGGCTTTTCGGGGCGCTGGTCAGTCATAACCGCCGGGCCTTAGCGTCCCGATTGCCTTCGCGCAATTTGGTTCGGATCGCGCCTGGACGTAAGAAAGTGTGAGTGTTTCGCGAAGGCGGCGGAGCAAGGACTAGCCGAGCAGCCGGCGCGCCTCGTCGCAGTCCTTGCCGATCTGTTCGATCAGCGCGTCCAGGCTGTCGTACTTCGCTTCGCCACGCAGGAAGTGGTGGAACGCGACTTCGATCTGCTGGCCATAGAGATCGCCGGAAAAGTCGAAGAAGTGCGGCTCGAGCAGCTCTTTGGGCGGGTCGAACGTGGGGCGGATGCCCATGTTCGCGGCGCCCCTCAGCTCGCGCCCGTCGGGCAGGCGGCCGGTCACCGCATAGATGCCGTAGGCCGGGCGCAGGTAGTTGCTCATGTCGAGGTTGGCGGTCGGGAAGTTCAGCTGCCGCCCCACCTTGTCGCCATGCTGGACGATGCCGCGCACCGTGAACGGGCGGGTCAGCAGGCGCGCGGCGGTGGCGCAATCGCCATGCTGCAGGGCCTCGCGGATGCGGCTCGACGAAACGACCTCGCCGCCTTCCAGCACCGGGCCGACCGCGCGGGTGCGCACGCCGCAGGTGGCGCCGATCTCGGCCAGCACGCGCACGTTGCCGCCACGTCCCTTGCCGAAGGTGAAATCTTCGCCCGTGACCACGCCGGCCGCGCCGAATCGCTCGGCCAGCAGCTTGCACACGAAATCCTGCGCGCTGGTGCCGGCGAGTTCGCCGTCGAAGGCGAAGACCAGCATCGCGGCGGCGCCCGCGGCGGTGAACAGGTCCTCGCGCTGATCGAGCGTGGTCAGGCGGAAGGGCGGGGCATCGGGCTTGAAGTGGCGCACCGGATGCGGATCGAACGTGGCGACGATCGCCGGGCGGCCCTCGCTGCGCGCCCAGGCCACGGCTTCGCCCACCACGGCCTGGTGGCCAAGGTGGAAACCGTCGAAGTTGCCCAGCGCGATGATCGCGCCGCGCAGGGAATCTGGAACCGGGTTGCGCGCGTCGAGCCTCATGGCGCGCTCCCATGCAACGGCATCATGCCCTGACGCAAGACGCGCAGGGCATTGCCGCCCATCAGGGCGCGAATATCATCATCCGAAAAGCCTTGCTCAACCAGCGCCTGCGTCACCTGCTCCAGCTGCGACGTATCGAACCGGGTGGTGGTGGCGCCGTCGAAATCGCTGCCCAGCGCGACGTGGTCGATACCCACCAGATCGCGCACGTGGCGCATCGCCCGGGCGATCGCGCGCGGCGATGTGCTGCACACCGCCGCATCCCAGTATCCGATGCCGACCAGCCCGCCGGTGCGCGCAACGCCGCGGATTTCATCGTCGGTCAGGTTGCGGTTGACGTTGCAGGTGGCCTGCACGCCGCCATGGCTCGACACCACCGGGCGGCGGGCCATCGCCAGCACGTCGGCCACCCCGGCATGGCTGAGGTGGGCGATGTCGACGATCATGCCCTTGTCTTCCATCGCCCGCACGATCTGCCGCCCGAACGGGGTGAGCCCGCCCTTTTTCAGGCCGTGCATCGATCCGGCCAGCTCATCGTCGAAAAAGTGCGTCAGACTGGCCATGCGGAAGCCCGCGGCATAAAGCCGGTCGAGGTTTTCCGCCTTGCCTTCCAGATCGTGCAGCCCTTCGATCGACAGCAGCGCGCCGACGGGCACCTTCTTGCCCTGCCGTGCGGCGATCAGCGCGTCGAGACTGGCGGGGTCGGTCACCTTGCGCAGCGCGCCGCCCGACTGCGCAGCCTGTTCGTCGAGCTTGGTCGCGTGCCACAGCGATCGTTCGGTGAGCGAGGTCCAGGTGCGCGGCGGCTGGGCCTGCGCAATTACCAGCGCGGTGATGTTGTCGCTGTCTGCGCCGTTGGCGTCGTAGTTCTGGCCCCTGGGCGTCTTGGTCACGCTCGAGAACACCTGCAGCGCGACGTTGCCCGCCTCCAACCGGGGCAGGTCGACGTGGCCCTGCTCGGCCTTGTCGTCGATGTTGCGCTGCCACATCAGCGTATCGGCGTGCAGGTCGACAATCTGCAGCGAAGCGTGGAGCGCGCGGGCATGGGCGGACACGGGCAGCAGCGGCTTGCCGTCGATCCGGTTCATGCTGCGCTCGACGATGCCGGGCAGAAGGCCGAACACCACCGCAGCCACCAGCAGGACAAGGAAGATCAGGCCCCAGCCGACGCGCCGCACGATGGTCATTCCGGTTCAGCCCCTCTCCAGCGTGACGAAATCGTACGCGGGCCGTCCATCCGTCGCGGGATGGGCCTCGCGCGCCGTTTCGCGCCATTGCGCGCCGGGATAGGGCATCATCGTGTCACCGGCAAACGCGGCGTGGACTTCGGTCAGTTCGATGCGGGTGACGATGGGCTCGAACAGCGCGAACACTTCCGCGCCGCCGATCACCGCGACATCGCCATCGCCCGCCAGCGCCAGTGCGCCTGCGACATCGTGCGCCACCTCTGCGCCGGGCGCGGCCCATGCGCTGTCGCGCGTCAGCACGATGTGGCGGCGGCCGGGCAGCAGGCCGGGAAGCGAATCGAACGTCTTGCGCCCCATGATCATCGGCAGGCCCATGGTCAGCGCCTTGAACCGCTTGAGATCACTGGGAATCTGCCACGCGAGCCGGCCCTGGTCGCCAATGGTTCCATCGCGCGCACGCGCGAAGATGGAAAAGATCGACCGGCCTTGCGTCACAGCACCAGCCGCGTCACGTGCCCCATCTTGCGGCCCGGCCGCACCGCCGCCTTGCCGTAAAGGTGGAGGTGGTTGGCGGGGTCGGACAGGAGCGCCGGCCAATCGTGCGCGTCGTCGCCGATCAGGTTGTCCATCACCGCGCCTTGCGCTGCGAGCGCGGTCGACCCCAGCGGCAGGCCGCAAATCGCGCGGACGTGGTTTTCGAACTGGCTGGTGAGCGCGCCCTCGATCGTCCAGTGGCCCGAGTTGTGCACGCGCGGCGCCATTTCGTTGAACACCGGCCCCGCCTCGGTGGCGAAGAATTCGAGCGTCAGCACGCCCACGTAATGCAGCGCATCGGCCACCTGCCGCGCCAGCGCGCGCGCCTCTTCCACCTGCGAGAGGATCACCGGCGATGCAGGCACGGTCGAGCGGTCGAGGATGCCGTCCTTGTGCACGTTCTGCGCCGAATCCCAGAACCGCACGTCGCCATCGGCCCCACGCACGAGGATCACCGAGAACTCGGCCCCGAACGTCACGAACCCTTCGTAGATCAGCGGCTTGGTGGGAAGGTCGAGCGCTTGCGCATCGGCCGTGGACATGATCCGCCACTGCCCCTTGCCGTCGTAGCCATCACGCCGGGTCTTGAGGATGCCGGGCGTGCCGATGCGGGCGACGGCATCGAGCAGGTCAGCCTTGCTGTCGACCTTGGCCCACGGGGCGGGGCGGCCGCCCAGCGCTTCGACGAAGGTCTTTTCGTTGACGCGATCCTGCGCCACTTCGAGCGCGCGCGCCGGCGGATGCAGCGGCGCATGCGCCGTCACCGCTTCGAGCGGGGCGGCAGCGACGTTCTCGAATTCGTAGGTAACGACCGCGCAGGTTTCGGCAAAGGCGGAGAGCTTTTCGGTGTCGTCGTAGTGGCCCTGCGTGAACGCGGCGCAGACATCCGCCGCGATCGAATCCGCTTCGGGCGCATAGACGTGGCAGCGATAGCCGAGGTTCGCCGCGGCAAGCGCGATCATCCGGCCAAGCTGGCCGCCGCCGAGGATGCCGATCGTCTCGCCGGGAGGGATCATCAGACCGGCTTCTCCGCCACCGAATCGGTCTGCGCGGTGCGGAACGCGATCAGCCGCTGCGCCAGATCTGCGTCCGAAGTCGCGAGGATCGAGGCGGCGAGGATGCCGGCGTTGGTCGCCCCCGGAACGCCGATGGCGAGCGTCGCGACGGGGATGCCCCCGGGCATCTGGACGATCGAGAGCAGCGAATCCATGCCCTTGAGTGCCTTCGATTCGACCGGCACGCCCAGCACGGGAAGGTGCGTCATCGAGGCGACCATGCCGGGCAGGTGCGCGGCGCCGCCGGCCCCGGCGATGATCACCCGGAACCCTTCGAGGTGCGCGCCCTTGGCGAAGGCGACGAGCCGGTCAGGCGTGCGGTGCGCCGAAACGATGCGGCAATCGTGCGCGACGCCGAGCTTGTCGAGCACGGCGGCGGCGTTCTTCATCGTCTCCCAGTCGGACTGGCTGCCCATGACGATGGCGACTTCAGGCCGATCGCTCATGTCCCTCTTCCCCCCTTGGCGGCCCGACGCTCAGCGCTCGGACAGGTAGTAGCGTTCGACTTCGGCGAGGGCGTCGTCGAGTTCGTAGACGATCGGCTGGCCGGTCGGAATTTCGAGGCCGGTGATGTCCTCGTCCGAAATGCCCGACAGGTGCTTGACCAGCGCGCGCAAGGAATTGCCGTGGGCCGAGACGATCACCGTCTCGCCCGCTTTCAATGCGGGCGCGATCTTTTCGTCCCAGCACGGCAGCACGCGGGCGATGGTGTCCTTCAGGCTTTCGGTCGCGGGCACGGGAATGCCGGCGTAGCGCGGGTCGCCCGACAGGTCGAATTCGCTGCCCTTGTCGAGTGGCGGCGGCGGCGTGTCGAAGCTGCGGCGCCAGACTTTGACCTGCTCGTCACCGTGCTTGGCGGCGGTCTCCGCCTTGTCGAGCCCGGTCAGCCCGCCATAGTGGCGTTCGTTGAGGCGCCAGTCCTTGTCCTCGGGGATCCACAGGCGACCGGCAGCTTCGAGCGCGAAGTGCAGCGTCTTGATCGCGCGGGTCTGCAGCGAGGTGAACGCAACCGTCGGCAGCACGCCCTTGTCCTTGAGCAGCGCGCCCGCGGCGAGGGCTTCGGCCGCGCCCTTCTCGGTCACGTCCACGTCCCACCAGCCGGTGAAGCGGTTTTCGAGGTTCCATTGCGACTGGCCGTGGCGGATCAAAATCAGGCGGGGCATCTTCGCTCCTGGGAAGGACGGACGGATTTGGGCATGCCCCTAACCGCAGGGCATCGCTTTGGGAAGGGATTCAGCCCTCTTGCCGAGGGGCGGATGCCGAATCGGCCTTGCCGTCCAGCGCGCGGGCCTGTGCCTTGCGGCGGCGAAGGTTGTCGCGCAGACGTGCGGCGAGCCGTTCTTCGCGCGTTAGCCTGGAAGGGTCGGCTGGAGGGTTCGCGTCGTTCATCGCGCCAGCTTTGCCGTGCCGGCCGATTTGCTGCAAGGCTGCGCTTGACAAAGCAGCCCCTCGCCGCCAAAGCGCGCCCCTGCCCGCCGCCGGACCACCGGCGCGGTCACTTGGAAATGGTGTGCTGCTGTAGCTCAGTGGTAGAGCGCATCCTTGGTAAGGCTGAGGTCGGGAGTTCAATCCTCCCCAGCAGCACCATTTCCCTCTCGCGGGCTCCGAACTGCCCCTTTTCCTAACCTTGGATATATTTTGCGCCGGTCGCTGCGGTTTTATCTGCGGCAGTCTGAAACCGTTTGTCCGCTACTGGATTGGCACTCCGGAATGCTCACGAAGGCCTCGCTCAGTCCCGAAAGCCTTGCCGCAGTCATGGAGCAGAGCTCCGACTGCGTGAAGTTGCTCGACCAGGACGGGCGGCTGCTATGGATGAATCCCAATGGCCAGTGCGCGATGGAGGTCGAGGACTTCTCGCTGATCGAAGGCCGCGCATGGGAAACGCTCTGGCCCACCGAGGCCGCAGGCACGATCCGCGATTCCTACGCAGAGGCCCAGTCGGGCGGTGCGGCGCGGTTCCAGGCGTTCTGCCCGACCGCGCGCGGTGCCCCGCGCTGGTGGGACGTCAGCGTTTCGATGGTGCGCGATGCCGGCGGCGCGCCGGTCGGCTACCTTTCGGTTTCGCGCGACATTACGCAGAGCGAAAGCGACCGCGAGGCGCTGCGCATCCTCAACGCGGAAATGCGCCATCGGCTCAAGAACAGCTACGCGATGGTGTGCAGCCTGCTGCAGGGCATGGCGCGCGGGGATGCCCACCTGGGCGCTTTCGCCAGCGACATGCAGCAGCGCATCACCGCGCTGTCCACCGCGCAGTCGCTGTTCGACGGCCCCGAAGGCGGCGGCGATATCGCCGGCCTGCTCGATGCGCTGGTGCGGCCGTTCGTCGGAATCTGCGATATCCACATACAGGCCCCGGCCGAACTCGAGGCGGATCGCCGCGTGATCGATGCGATCGCGCTGGTGATCGGCGAGCTGGTGGTCAATTCGACCAAGCACGGCGCCATCGGCCACGGCGGATCGCTGTCGATCGCGGCGAGCGCCGAACAGGCGGGCGGGCCGATCGCGATCACCTGGCAGGAACGATCGAAGCGACAGGTAGAGGCGACGTCGCGCGCCGGCGGTCAGGGCCTTGGCCTGATCGACCGCATCGTGAAGGCGCGCAAGGGCACGCTAGCGATCGACTGGCACGAGAACGGACTCGACGCCCGTCTGGTGCTCAATCCGAAGTAGAGCGCCGGGTCAGGCGCGCAGGTCGGCCCAGTCGGGATGCCGCTTGAACGCGGCGGCGACGTAGCTGCACTGTGGTTCGATCTTCCAGCCGAACTTGCGCGCATCGGCGACAAGCGCCTCGACCAACTTGCCAGCCACGCCGCGCCCGCCGATCGATGGAGGGACCAGCGTATGGTCGGCGACGAGCACGTCGCCCTGGCGCAGGTAGGTGAGGCGCCCGATGTCCTCGGCCCCTTCGACGCGCGCATGGTATTCGCCGCGGGCCCCCTGATCGAGATGGTTGATGGTGACGTCTGTCATGGCCTGCGCTCCTTGCCTGCGACCCTTGTTGGTCATGCGATTATCGTGCGTGCTTGACCGGCAACGCCGTGCATCCCAAGCGGTATCCCATGAAATTCTTCTCCGACAACGCCGCCGCCGTCCATCCCCGCGTGTGGCAGGCGCTGCACGATGCCGATCAGGCCGATGCCGCCTATGACAACGACGCGCTCAGCCAGAAGCTGGACGAGGCGTTCGAGGCGCTGTTCGGCACCGAATGCACCGCGCTGTGGGTGGCGACCGGCACGGCGGCCAACTGCCTGGCGCTTGCCGCGATGGTCCCGCCGCACGGGGGCGTGGTCTGCCATCGCGAGGCGCACATCGAAGTGGACGAAGGTGGGGCGCCGGGCTTCTTCACTCATGGCGCCAAGCTGCTGCTGGCCGAGGGTGAGGGCGCGAAGCTGACGCCCGATGCCGTGCGCGCGGTAATCGATCCGATCCGCAACGACGTCCACCAGGTGCAGCCGCACGCGATCTCGATCACGCAGGCGAGCGAATATGGCCGCGCCTATGCCCCGCGCGAAGTTGCGGCGTTGGGCAGCCTTGCCGCGGAGCGTGGGCTCGGTCTGCACATGGATGGCGCGCGCTTCGCCAATGCAGTGGCGCATCTTGGCTGCCGTCCGGCCGAAGTTACCTGCGAGGCGGGTGTTTCGGCGCTGTCGTTCGGCTTCGTCAAGAACGGGGGCATGAACGCCGAAGCGCTGGTGTTCTTCGAGCCGGGCCTTGCCGACGTGGTGCGCTATCGCCGCAAGCGCGCCGGGCATCTGCAATCCAAGGGGCGCTATCTCGCGGCGCAGGTCCTCGCGATGCTCGAAGGCGATCTGTGGCTCGACAACGCGCGGTCGGCCAATGCCGCGGCGCAGGAACTCGCAGGCGCAGCCGGTGCGCGGCTGATACAGCCGGTGGAAGCGAACGAGGTGTTCGTGGTGCTGTCGCCCGCCGAACAGGACGCGCTGCGCGCGCAGGGCTTCGATTTCTATGACTGGCCGGCACCCGCCGGCGCGCAGGGTGCGGCCCGGCTGGTGACGGCGTGGAACAGCGATGCCGGCCACGTCGCGGCGCTGGCACGCGCGATCGCCGCGCTGTGAGACGGCCCTCATGACCGCGCCGGGCGAGCACGGCTGGACGCCGCGCGCGATCGGCGGCTTCGCGCTGATCACGCTGGTCTGGGGATCGACCTGGCTGGTGATCAAGGACCAGGTGGGGAGCGTGCCGCCAAGCTGGTCGGTGGTGTGGCGCTTCACGCTCGCCTGTGCCGGCATGTTCGTGCTGGCGCTGGTGCGGGGCGATTCGCTGCGGCTGGGGCGCGCGGGGCAGCGGCTTGCGCTGGTCGTCGGCGTGCTGCAGTTCTGCCTGAACTTCCAGTTCGTCTACCGCGCCGAGCAGTTCCTCACCTCGGGCATCGTCGCGGTGCTCTTCGCGCTGCTGATGGTGCCCAACGCGCTTTTGGCGCGCAGCTTCCTTGGGCAGGCGATCACGCGCGGCTTCCTCGTCGGCTCGGCCATCGCGCTGTCGGGCATCGCCCTGCTGCTGCTCCACGAATATCGCCTCGCCCCGCCGGGCGCGCAGGTGCCGCTCGGCGTTGCCTTCACGATCATCGGGCTGATGAGCGCATCAGGGGCGAACGTGCTGCAGGCGGGGCGCGAGGCGCATCGGCATTCGCTGGTGGCACTGCTTGCCTGGGCCATGCTGTGGGGCGTGCTTGCCGACCTTGCCGTGGCGCTGCTGCTCTACGGTCCACCGCAGTTCGAACCGCGCGCGGGCTATTTCGGAGGCATCGCCTACCTCGCGCTGATGGGTTCGGTGCTGACCTTCCCGATCTATGCCCGGCTGCTGCGCGATCTGGGGCCCGGCCGCGCCGCCTATTCCAGCGTGATCATCCCGGTGGTGGCGATGCTGCTGTCGACGCTGTTCGAAGGCTACGAATGGTCCGTGCTGGCAGCGGCGGGTTCGGTGCTGGTGGCGGCGGGGCTGGTCGTGGCGCTGAGGGCGCGCAGGCCCGCGCGGTAGTCGGGATAGGCGGGCGCCCAGCCGAGCAGCCGCTTGGCCTTGCCGTTGGCGACGCGCCGGTTCTCGGCATAGAAGGCCAGCGCCATGGGTGAAAGCTGCGCTTCCTCCAGCGTCTGCATGGGCGGAGGCGTCTGCCCGAGGATGCGCACGGCTTCCTCGATCACCGCGTTCTGGCTGGACGGCGCATCGTCGGCAAGGTTGTAGACGCCCGGCGGACCTGAAAGCGCGGCGACCACGCCCGAGACGATGTCGTCCACATGGACACGGCTGAACACCTGATCGGGCAGGGCGATGCGATGGGCGCGGCCTTCCGCCACGCGATCCAGCGCGCTGCGACCCGGGCCATAGATGCCGGGCAAGCGGAACACGCGCACCCGCTCGCCCAGCTCCTGCCAAGCGCGATCGGCCTCTGCCCGCGCCGAGCGGCGGCCCCCGCCGATGGGCGTTGCTTCGTCCACCCAGGCGCCACCCGCATCGCCATAGACTCCGGTAGACGAAAGGTAGCCGATCCACTTGCCCGGCCAGTCGCGCAGCGCCGGGCCATAGCCTTCGAGCACGGGCTCGGTGCCGGCGCGGTCGGGCGGAACCGAGGACAGCACGTGGCTCGCCTTTGCGAGCGCGGCCAGCACCGCATCGCGGTCTGCAAAGGCCAGATCGCCGCCGCGTCCTGTGCCGCGCACCATCCAGCCAAGGTCGCGCAGGCGGCGTGCCAGCCGGCCTGCGGTGTAGCCCATCCCGAAAATCAGCATGTTTTGCATGCGATGGACCTTATCCCGAATTGCCCCTGCGGCAACCGCTCCCTAAGTCAGGGGCGATGAACGATCTTTCGAACACGCCCCTCGCCCCCGCTCCGGCGCCCGTGATCAACCGCGCGGACTATCGCCCGCCCGCCTGGCTGGTGCCCGAGATCGCGCTCGATTTCGCCCTTTCGCTCGATGCGACGCGGGTGAAGAGCACGCTGAAGGTGGAGCGCAACGCGGCGGCGGACGGCGGCGCGACGCTTCGGCTCAATGGTGATGGGCTGGTCGCGCAGGAAGTGCTGGTCGATGGGCAGGCGCACAACGATTGGCGCATGGAAGGCGGCGACCTGCTGATCGACCTGCCGGGCGATGCGCACGAAATCGCGGTCGAAACGGTGATCAACCCTGCGGCCAATACCCAGCTTTCGGGGCTCTATGCCTCGAACGGCATGCTCTGCACCCAGTGCGAGGCGGAAGGTTTCCGCCGCATCGCCTTCTTCCCCGATCGGCCGGACGTGCTCTCGGTCTATTCGGTGCGCATGGCGGGCGACAAGTCGGCCTTCCCGGTGCTGCTGTCGAACGGCAACCCGGTGGCCGCAGGCGACACTGCGGACGGCACCCACTGGGCCGAATGGCACGATCCCTGGCCCAAGCCTTCGTACCTGTTCGCGCTGGTGGCGGGTGACCTGGTGGCGACGCGCGACCAGTTCGTCACGCGTTCGGGCCGCACGGTGGATCTCGCCATCTACGTCCGCGCGGGCGACGAGACGCGCACCGGCCATGCGATGCGCAGCCTGATCGCCTCGATGAATTGGGACGAGGAGGTCTATGGCCGCGAATACGACCTCGACCTTTTCAACATCGTCGCCGTGGCGGATTTCAACGCCGGCGCGATGGAGAACAAGGGGCTGAACATCTTCAACACCCGCTACATCCTCGCCGACCCGGAAACCGCGACCGACGCGGACTACGACGCGATCGAGGGCGTGGTCGCGCACGAATACTTCCACAACTGGTCGGGCAACCGCGTCACCTGTCGCGACTGGTTCCAGCTGAGCCTGAAGGAAGGCTTCACCGTGCTGCGCGACCAGCAGTTCAGCGCCGACATGGGCAGCGCCCCGGTCAAGCGGATAGAGGATGTGCGCATCCTGCGCGCGGCGCAGTTCCCCGAGGATTCGGGGCCGCTCGCGCACCCGATCCGGCCCGATTCCTATCAGGAAATCAGCAACTTCTATACCGCGACGGTCTACAACAAGGGCGCCGAGGTCATCCGCATGATGACCGTGCTGGCAGGGCTCGACCGCTTCCGGAAGGGAACCGACCTCTATTTCGAGCGCCACGACGGCGAAGCGGCGACGTGCGAGGATTTCGTCAAGGCGATCGAGGACGGGGCGGGGCTGGACTTGGCCCAATTCCGCCGCTGGTATGCGCAGGCGGGCACGCCGCGTGTCGACGTCTCGCTGGTCCACGAAGGCGAGACCGCCACGCTGACCCTGCGCCAGACGGTGCCGCCGACCCCCGGCCAGCCCGAGAAGCTGCCGATGGTGATCCCGCTGCGCACCGCGCTGTTCGATCGCGCCACCGGAAAGCATCGCGGCGAGGAGCTGCTCGTGCTGACCGAGGCGGAGCAAAGCTGGACGTTCGACGGCTTTGCGCAGGCACCGGTGCTGTCGATCAATCGCGGCTTTTCGGCGCCAGTGGCGATCCGCTCGTCCTCCTCGAACGAGGATCTGGTGTTCCTCGCCGAGCATGACGACGATCCCTTCGCGCGCTACGAAGCGATGCAGCAGCTGGTCGTCCAGCATCTCGTTGCGGCGGTCGAGGGGCAGCTGTCCGATGCCGAGCGCGACGCGGGCCGCCGGGCGATCGGCGATGCCATCGCTGCCGTCCTGGCCGACCCCGCGCTCGACGACCTGATGCGTGGCGAACTGCTGATCCTGCCGGGCGAATCCTACCTCGCCGAGCAGATCCCGGCGGTCGACCCGAGCCGCGTCCATGACGAGCGCGAGGCGTTGAAGGGCTGGCTCGGCACGACACTCGGCGCGGCCTGGCGCGATCTGCACGACCGCTGTTCGGCGGTGCCCTACAGCCTTGCGGCGGAGGCGCGCGGCGCCCGCAAGCTCAAGACGCTGGCGCTGGTCTTCCTTGCCGCCGCCGATGCCGGCGAAGCCGCGCGGCGCGCCAAGGCGCAGTACGATGCGGCCGACAACATGACCGACCGGCAGGGCGCGCTGATGGTGCTGTGCGGGCTCGAAACGCCCGAGCGGGCCACTGCGCTGGCCGATTTCCACGATCGCTTCGCCGGCAACATGCTGGTGATCGACAAGTGGTTCTCGCTTCAGGCGGGATCGCTGCATCCCAACGCCATCGACCACGTGAAGGCGCTGGCCGAACATCCCGACTTCACGCTGACCAACCCCAACCGGGTGCGTGCGCTGTACATCACCTTCGCCGCCAACGCGGGCGCGTTCCATGCCGCGGATGGCGAAGGCTACAAGCTGCTGGCGGACCTGATCCTCCAGCTCGATCCGATCAACGGCAATGTCGCGGCGCGCTGCGTTCCGCCGCTCGGCCGCTGGCGCAAGGTGGAGCCGGGCCGTGCCAAACTGATGCGCGAACAGCTGGAACGCATCGCGGCGGTGCCCGATCTTTCGCGTGATGTGCGCGAACAGGTGACGCGGAGCCTGGAAGGGTGAACCAACCGGTCGAGGTGCTGACGCATGCCGCGCTCGCCGGAGCGGCGCACGGCTTCCTCGGCCGCAAGGGCGGTGTCAGCGAAGGCGTGGTTGGAGGGCTCAATGTCAGCTTTTCCGAGGACGATCCGGCGAACACCGCCGAGAACCGCCGCCGCGTGGTTGCGGCCGTGGCGCCGGACGCGCGGCTTGTGTGCTGCTACCAGGTGCATTCGGCCGACGCGGTGACGGTGGCCGAGCCGTGGGGTGACGATGCGCGGCCCCATGCCGATGCGCTGGTGACCGACCGGCCGGGGGTGCTGCTCGGCATCCTGACCGCAGATTGCGCGCCGGTGCTGTTCCACGATCCGCGCGCGGGCGTGGTCGGCGCGGCGCATGCCGGGTGGAAAGGCGCGATCGGCGGCGTTACCGACGCCACCGTTGCAGCAATGGAAGCGCTCGGCGCGCGCCGGGAAGACATCGCCGCCGTGGTCGGCCCCTGCATCGCGCAGCGCAGCTATGAAGTCGACGACGGCTTCGAGCGGCGCCTTCTGGAAGCGGATGCCGCCAACCAGCGCTTCTTTCGCGCCGGGCGGCCGGACCATGCCTGGTTCGATCTCGAAGGCTATGTCGCCGAACGCCTGCGCGCAGGTGGCGTCGGCAGCGTCGGCATGCTGGGCGAGGATACTTACGCGCAAGACGACCGGTTCTATTCGTTCCGCCGCGCGACGCATCGCGGCGAAGCGAGCTACGGGCGGCAGATTTCGGTGATCGGCCTGCGTTAGGCGATCAGGCCGCGCCGCACCAAGTCCGCCTCCAACGCGGCGGCATCCCCCGTGAAGTGATGGACCTGCCAGCCGAGTGCGACGGCAGCGGCGATGTTGGCGGCATTGTCGTCGATGAACAGCATCGCCTGCGGTGTGTGGCCGAAGCGGGCGGCGGCCAGTTCGAAGATCGCGGCGTCGGGCTTCACCAGCCTTTCGGTGCCCGACACGACGATGTCAGCGAAGTGGTCGAGGATCGGGAACGTCGGGCGGAACAGCGCAAAGGCATCGGCACCGAAATTGGTGATCGAGAACTGCGGGACGCGTGCGGCGGTCAGCCGTTCGACGAGCGGGTGCGTGCCGTCGATCGGGCCGGGGACCGCATCGAGCCAGTGGGTGGCGTAGCGCTCGATCAGCGCCGCGTGCTCGGGAAACTCGGCCGTGCGCTGCGCCACCATCTCGGGCCAGGGGACACCCGCATCATGCTGGCCGTGCCATTCCTCGGTCACCACGGTGGCGACGAAGGCCGCGCGCTCTGCCGGATCGGGGATGACGTCGCGATAGATGCGGGACAGGTCCCACTGCACCAGCACCCGGCCGATGTCCCAGACCACGGCATCAACATCAGCCACCGGCAAACTCTCCAGCAAAAGCGGACGCACAAACGAAAGCGCCCCCGCCGATGGCGAGGGCTTCGTGCCTCATGCAAGGCATCAGCGCTGCGCCGGCCCCGCGAACGGAGCCGGTCCGCAATCAGCCCTGGCGGGCCTTGAAGCGCTTCTGGGTCTTGTTGATGACGTAAGTGCGGCCGCGACGACGGATCACGCGGTTGTCCCGGTGACGATCCTTGAGCGACTTCAGGCTGTTGCGAATCTTCATGTCCGAATCCCTTTGCCCGAAGCGACCGGGCCGAAAATTGAAGCCGCGCCGTTACCGGGGGGCTGGTGATAAGTCAACTGCGGCGGGCGATGAGTCAGGCCTCGCCGCGAATCTCGGTCAGCTTGCGCTCCCAGGCGAGCGCGTGCGTCACGATCGTTTCGAGATCGGCATACTGCGGCACCCACGGCAGCGTCTCCCTGATCCGCCGGTTGTCCGAGATCAGCGAATCGGGATCGCCCGCGCGGCGGCCTTCCATGCGGCGTTCGATCGTGCGGTTGGTGACGCGATCGACCGCGTCGAGCACTTCGAGCACCGAAAAGCCCCGGCCATAGCCGCAATTCATGGTGAGCGAGCGTTCGGGCTGTTCGATCAGCCCTTCCAGCGCCAGCACGTGCGCCGCGGCAAGGTCCGACACGTGGATGTAATCGCGCACCCCGGTGCCATCCGGCGTGGCGTAGTCGGTGCCGAACACGCCGACGCTGTCGCGCTTGCCCAGCGCCGCCTCCACCGCGACCTTGATCAGGTGTGTTGCGCCTGCCGTGGACTGGCCCGTCCGGGCCTGCGGATCGGCGCCGGCAACGTTGAAATAGCGCAGCGCGCAGTAGTTCAGCGGATGGGCCCTGGCCGTATCCGCCAGCATGATCTCGGTCATCAGCTTGGACATGCCGTAGGGATTGATCGGCTGCTTGGGGCTGTCCTCGGTCACCGGCGAGACTTCGGGGATGCCATAGGTCGCCGCGGTGGACGAGAAGATGAAGTGCTTCACGCCGCCGCGTACCGCCGCGTCGATCAGCGCGCGGCTCTTGGCGGTGTTGTTGTGATAATACTTGAGCGGGTTTTCGACCGATTCAGGAACGATGATCGAGCCGGCGAAATGCATCACGGCCTGCGTGCCCTGCTCGGCAAAGATCCGGGCCAGCAGCGCGCCATCCTCGATGTCGCCCTCGTAAAGGGGAACGCCGTCGGGTATGGCGAAGCGGAAGCCGGTGGTCAGATTGTCGATCACGGCGACCGGCCAGCCGGCATCCTTGAGGGCGAGGACCGCGTGGCTGCCGATATAGCCTGCGCCGCCTGTAACAAGGACTGGTACCTTCATCTGCCGAATCACCTTCGATTGCCGCGATTCCTTTCGCACTAGCAGCATAAAGCGCCGCTTAAAGCGACGAAGGGAAACCTGCCATTTCGCGTTCAGGACAGTGACAGCGCTCGAGGGGCACGAGCGACCACGCGGGATCGCACCCACAGACGGAACCAGACAACGATGAGCAGCCGTGCCGCACTTTCCCTCCTTCTCCTTGGCCTGCCCTCGCTGGCGCTGGCGCAACCCTATTTTGGCGATGGACCAATGGGATCGCGCTGGGACCGCATGGATCGGCTCGACCGGGGCGCGCGGCAGGGGATCGAGCCTTCGAAGAAGGTCGAAGTTACCGCCTATCGCGCGGCGGATGCCGGAGACCGTCTGGGCAAGGGACGCATCGTCGTTGCCGCGCTGACCGCGGGCGAAGATGCATCGGATGCGGACTGGAAGCTGCCGGTCTACGAAGCGGCCGTGGTCGATCAGCTTGCGGGCCGGGGTTATGACACCGCCAACGCGCAGGATCCCGGGCAGGTGGTGCAGGTGGGCGTCAGCCACCGTGTCGTGCTGCCGGCCGAAGAGCCGCACAAGCCGGTCAGCGGTTCGATGACGACATACGTGTCCAATCGCGGCAGCGGCTATGGCCTGGCGCTAAATGTCGATTTGTCCAAGCCGAAGAAGGCCATCGTCGAAACGCGGCTCGATGTGCGCATCCGCGACAAGGCGAGCGGGGCGACGCTGTGGGAAGGCCACGCCGAAGCGCAGAATCGCGAAGGCGACGACGGCCTGGACAATGGCGCGGTGGCCGGACGGCTGGCCTCGGCATTGTTTGCCAAGTTCCCGGAGGGCAAGGTGGTCGATGCGGCCAATATCGGCATGGCGCCGCCGCCGCCCGCCCCGGCCGATGCCCAATGACATTGCGGGCCAGCGGTTAGGCCCCATATCCTTCACGATCGCTTCGTGAAGGATATCGCCATGCGTCGTTTCCTGTCCTCTGCCGTGGCCTTGGCCGCCGTGCTGGCATTGGCTGGCCCCGCGCTGGCCGCGCCGGTCGAGGTTACCCGCTTCCACACCCCCGAGACCGTTGCCCTGCTCGGCAAGGGCGCCGTGTTCGTGACCGGTGCACCCGGGACCGATCCGCAATCGCTGCAGGCGGCGCCTTGGGTCGATGCGGTCGCGCGCGAGCTTGGCGCGCAGGGCTTCGGCTTTGCCACTGCGGGCGCAGCGGACAGGATCGTCGAGGTGCGATTCGACCAGGAAACGGTGCGACAGGGCCGTGAACGCGGACCGGTGTCGGTCGGAGTGGGCGGCGCAACCGGCGGCTGGAACAGCGGCGTCGGCCTGGGGCTCGGCTTCAATCTCGGCGGTGGGCCCAAGGATGTCGTCCACACCCGGCTGGGCGTGGTGATCCGCGACCGCGCGACCGGCCGCGCGCTGTGGGAAGGCCGGGCGGAAAGCGCCGAAAAGGCCGGGTCGGCCAGCGGGCGGACCGATGTCCTGTCGCGGCGAATGGCCCACGGGCTGTTCCAAGGGTTTCCCGGCCGCTCGGGTGACACTATTAAGGTGAAATGACGATCCATATCGACGCCGCCTTCGACAGCGGGAACATCGAAGTCCTGTCCATCGACGGCGCCACTGCGACGCTGGCGATTCGCAAGGACCTCCAGTCCGATTTCTTCCAGTGGTTCCACTTCCGCGTTTCCGGCGCCGAAGGCCGGCAGCTGGTATTGCGCATCACCGGCCTTGCTGCGTCGGCCTATCCGGGCGGCTGGCCGGGATATCGCGCGGTGGTGAGCGAGGACCGCGAATTCTGGGGCCGGACCGATACGTCCTATGATGCGGCCGAGGACGGCGGCACGCTGACGATCCGCCACACCCCGTCGGGCCCCGCCTCGTTCGCCTATTTCGCGCCCTACTCGCTCGAACGCCACGCCGATCTCGTCGCGCAGACCGCGCAGTGCGAGGGGGTGTCGCATCGCGTCCTTGGGCAGAGCCTCGATGGCCGGCCGATCGATTGCCTGGAATTCGGTGAAGGTCCCAAGCAGGTGTGGCTCTACGCGCGCCAGCATCCGGGCGAATCGATGGCCGAATGGTGGATGGAAGGCGCGCTCGACCTGCTGACCGACCCGGCCGATCCGCATGGCCGCGCCTTGCGCCAGCGCTGCACCTTCCATGTCGTGCCCAACATGAACCCGGACGGATCGGTGCGCGGCCACCTGCGCACCAATGCGGTCGGCGTAAATCTCAATCGCGAATGGGCCGAGCCGAGCGCCGACCGCTCGCCCGAAGTGCTCTGCGTGCTCGAAGCGATGAAGGAGAGCGGAGTCGACTTCGCGATGGATGTCCATGGAGACGAGGCCATTCCCCACGTGTTCCTGGCCGGTTTCGAAGGGATCCCCGGCTGGACCGAGGCGCAGGGCGAG
The DNA here is from genome assembly GCF_037076535.1 of Novosphingobium olei. NCBI lineage: Bacteria > Pseudomonadati > Pseudomonadota > Alphaproteobacteria > Sphingomonadales > Sphingomonadaceae > Novosphingobium > Novosphingobium olei. The sequence goes on from NZ_AP029021.1 coordinate 3,933,562, forward strand.
GGCTATCGCCGCTATCGCGCCATCCTGGAACGCCGCACGCCGGATTTCCAGACCAGGCGCGGTTACCCCGAGGCACGGCCGGGCACGGCCAACCTCGCGATGTCGACCAACCAGCTGGCCGAGCGCTTCGGCGCCGTGGCGATGACGCTGGAGATGCCGTTCAAGGACAACGATGATCTGCCCTGTGCGGCGCAGGGGTGGAGCCCGGAGCGGTCGAAGCTGCTGGCGCGCGATTGCCTTGCCGCGCTGCACGAATGGCTGGTCGAGCGGGGCTGATCTTTACGCCCCGTTAACGCGCTGGGGTGCATGTCTGCGGACATGGCCCATGCGATCGCCCTTCGTCACGTTCCGGCGCTGCCCGTCACCAACTGGCTGCGCAGTGCCATCGTGCTGTCCTGCGCGGCAGCGCTGATCCTGGCCGACAAGGCACTGCCTTTCTGATTCGGGTGCGGTCCTGCACGGACTAACCCCTAGGCGCGCACTACCCCGCCTTTGCCATCGCTGTGGTTGATGCAGCCAACGCCCGGAACATCGGGCGTCGGCAGCAAGACGAACGGGCGCTCGGGACAAGATGGCACGACCACCGCAGACCGCAGGGGAAACCGCAGCGCCTGCGCGCAAGCGCAAGGCGAGGCGTCCCGACCTGCCGCCGGTCCCGCCGCCGCCCGTCCCGCAGGCACCGGTTGCCGACGACCCGCTCGGCGAGCCGGAGCGGTCTGCCGATCCGGTAGATCCGGTAGCGGCCGGATCCATCGATTTCGACGATCTTCTGGGAGATCTGGCCGGTCCGCCAAACGGTGAGACGTCTGCCGAGACGAAGGTCCTTCCACTAGCGGAGATCGAAGAAGCCTTGGCCGATGCCCCGGACGACGAGGTCGCGGGGCTGGAAGCCGAGGCTGAGCCAGCGCTGCCGTCCGAGCCCATCGCCGCGAGCGAGGACGCACCGACCGACCTGCTGGACGATATCCTGAACGAATTGCCCGCACCCGCTCCCGCGCCCGATGAGGATCCGCTCGACGCCATTCTGGGCGAGTTGTCCGCAGCTCCTGCGCCACCATCGGCCGAAGTCGATCCCCTCGATGACATCCTTGGGGCTTTGACGGCGGCGCCCGCTCCTGCGGAAGTTGCGGCCGTCGATCCGCTGGATGACATTCTTGGCGAACTGGCGGCAGCGCCTGCTCCGCCTGCCCCGCTCGAGCCTGTCGAGATCGACCCGCTGGAGGATATCCTCGGCGAATTGCCTTCTGCGCCCGCCCCGGTCGCAGCGGAGGTCGATCCCTTGGACGATATCCTTGGAGAGCTGCCGGCAGGACCCGTTACGCCGGCGGTCGAAGCCGATCCGCTGGATGACATCCTGGGTGAATTGCCGGCTGCTCCTGCCGCCGAAGCCGACCCGCTCGACGATATTCTTGGCGAGCTCGCCCCCGCAAGCGAAAGCGCGGTGGCCGAGGGGGCGGCAGCATCGGCCGAAGCGGTGCCGGCTGCACTGCCTCCCGTTTCGCTCGATGACATGGACGATCTCCTCGGCGAGATGGATGCCTCCGCGCCAGCGGCGGCCGTGGCGCCCGATGGCCCGGATGAGGCCGCGGCCGGCAAGAAGCGTGCGAAGCGCAAGCTGCCCGCCATTTCCGTGCCGCCGCGCGTCCGCCGGCTGGCGCTGGTCGGCACGGGGCTCGTCGCTACGCACGCGCTGGCCTTCTGGCTTGGTTCGCTGTCGCACGTTGCCGCCAATCCGGAAGGGCCGGCGGCCGGGGCCAGTGCCGAGGCCGAAGTGCACGAGCCTCCGGTCGAAGGCATTGCGCGTTTTGCCGGCAAGCCTATCGACGCGAGGATCGACGGCCAGACGATGTTCGAAAGCGAGGAGTTCCGCTCCGCCGTCGACGAACTGGTCGGCGGGCAGGAAGCGGCGAGCGCGATCGAGGAACTGCTCCCGACGATCCGGGCGACCGAGCCGATCGTGCGCAAGGGGGAAACGCTGTCGTTGCGCGGCTGCAATCCTGCGAGCTGCGGGCTCGAGAACCTGACGGTTCATTACGACATCCAGAGCAAGCGGGTCGAAATCTGCACGACACGTCCATCGGGCGATCCGGCGGTGGCGATGTCGACGCTCTACGACGAACAGGGCGCACGCGAGGTCGAGAACTGCGAGGGCTATCCCCATCCTCCCCAGCCCAAGCCAAAGCCCAAGCCGGTGGAGGAGGCCGAGCCCGACAATCCCGCAGACCTAACGTTCAGCGCCAAGGATGCCGACCATGGCTCGATCAGCGATCGCATCCACGCCGAGCTTGAAAAGCTGCGCGAAGGCAAGAAGCGCAAGCGCCGGTACGAGTAGCGGCCTGCCCAAGGGGATAACGCCAAGGCCGGAAAAGCTTTTGCGAGCAATTCGCACTTTCTCTTGCGATTGAGAACGCGTCGCATTAACGGGGCGGCTCGTAAGGGGAACCGTTCATGATCCGCCAGGCTGTCCTGCTCGCAGGCGTTGCTGTTTTGATTCCTTCCGTCTCGCAGGCCGAAGAAGTCGTTGCCGATGACGGCCGCGTCGCCATCGTGGTGACCGGCAAGGCCGACGGTTACCGGCCCGAGGACGCCAACGCGATCAAGACGCCGACTCCGCTGGTCGACGTGCCGCAGAGCGTGGCCGTGCTGACGCGCGAACAGCTCGACGATCAGGGCGTCACGCAACTTGGCGATGCGCTGCGCTACGTGCCGGGAGTCGTTCTGGGGCAGGGCGAAGGGCATCGCGACCAGGTCAACCTGCGCGGCCAGAACACAACGGCCGACTTCTATCTCGACGGCCTGCGCGACGATACGCAGTACTATCGCTCGCTCTACAACATCGAGCGGGTCGAGGTGCTCAAGGGCGCGAACGCGCTGCTGTTCGGGCGCGGCGGGGGCGGCGGCGTGGTCAACCGCGTCAGCAAGACCCCCGCTTTGGACAAGACCATGAGCGCTGCAACCGCCGGGGTGGATACCTTCGGCGCATTCTCCATCGCTGGCGATCTCAACCAGCCACTCGGCAGCAATCTGGGCGCCCGGCTCAACGCGACTTACGAGGAGTTCCGCAACCACCGGCAGGATTTCAGCGGGCGCTTCATCGGCATCAATCCGACGCTGGCCTTTGAACCGGATGCGGATACGCGGGTCGAACTGTCGTACAACTACGACGATGACGATCGCACCACCGACCGGGGCGTGCCTTCGATCAACGGCAAGCCGCTGCAGGGCTACGACGATACCTTTTTCGGCTCGAAAGCGCTCAACGTCGCGCGGGTGAAGGCGCACATTGCGCAAGCCCGGCTCGACCACCAGCTGTCCGACAACATGACCTTCAACGTGATCGGCCAGTACAGCCACACCGACAAGTATTACGGCAACCTCTTCGCCAACACCGCGGTCAACCCGGCGACCAACACGCTGACCCTGTCCGGCTATTCCAGCGCGACGGTCCGGGACAGCTGGATCGGGCAGACCAATCTCGTCTGGGAAGGGCGCACCGGTCCGGTGGGACATACCCTGCTCGCCGGATTCGAGGTCTCGAGCCAGGACACTTCGGGTTTGCGGATCGATCCCGTGTTTCCGGGCGGGGCGAGCGTTGTCCTGGCCAAGCGCCTGACGATCCCCGTGGCGACGTTCACCGGCACCGCGCGCGCGACCTACAGCAAGGTCGATACCTGGTCGGCCTACCTGCAGGACCAGATCGAGCTGGCGCCCTTCCTCCAGATCGTCGGCGGCATCCGCTATGACGAATTCAGGATAGAGGGTGCGGTCAACGGCGCCGGCGCGCGCCGCACCGACAGGAAATGGTCGCCGCGTGCGGGCGTGATCCTGAAGCCGCGCCGGAACATGTCGATCTATGCCAGCTTCACGCGCAGTTTCCTGCCGCAGTCGGGCGACCAGTTCGGCTCGCTCGATGCAACGCAGGCAACGCTCGATCCCGAGCAGTTCGAGAACATCGAAGCGGGGCTGAAGTGGGACATCCACACCAACCTTGCCTTCACCGCCGCGATCTATCGCCTGACGCGCGACAATTCGCGCTTCAACAATCCGGTGACCGGCCTTGCCGAATTGTCCGGACGGACGCGCGCGCAGGGCGTGGAATTCTCGCTGGCGGGTCGCATCCTGCCCGATTGGCAGGCAAGCCTTGGCCTCGCCTGGCAGGAAGGCGAAGTGCGCTCGGCCACCGCGTCAGCGCCGGCCGGTCGCACGCTCAGCCAGTTGCCGCACCTGCAGGCCTCGGCCTGGACGCGCTATGACGTTACCAGGCGCCTCGGGCTGGGACTGGGCGTGACGCATCAATCGTCGATGTTCACCACGATCAGCAACACCGTGCGGTTGCCGGCGTGGACGCGGGTCGATGCAGCGGTGTTCTATGAACTGAACGACCGGCTGTCGTTGCAGCTGAATTTTGAGAACCTGTTCGACACCGACTATTTCCCCTCGGCGCACACCGACAACAACATTACCACCGGCAAGCCGATCAACGCGCGTCTGACCGTCCGCGCAAAGTTCTGACCGGTCAGAGGCCGGGGGTTGTCGCGGTCTGCGGTGCGGAGAGCGGCACGCCCCGCTCTTCGCCGCGAAGGATGCGCCCGGCGCGCTGGATCGCCTGTGTGATGCGGGGATAGGTGCCGCAGCGGCAGATGTTGGTCACGGCTGCGGCGATATCGGCATCGGTCGGATTGGCGTTGCGCGCCAGCAGCGCCGCTGCCGTCATCACCAGCCCCGGCGTGCAGAAGCCGCACTGGATCGCCTGTTCCGACACCAGCGCCTGCTGCACCGGGTGGCTGCGATCGGGTGAAAGTCCCTCGATCGTGGTCACGCTGCGCCCTTCCGCCTCGCCCAGCGAAAGGGTGCAGCTCGGCATCGCCTGTCCATCGATGATCACCGTACAGGCGCCGCATTCGCCGCTGCCGCAGCCATACTTGGTGCCGGTGAGGTTTGCGGCATCGCGCAGCGCCCACAGCAAGGGGGTATCCGGTTCGAGCCGGAACTCCATCGGCTGGTTGTTGACGGTGAGCTGCGCCATCCCCTGCCTCTAGCGCAAGGGCAGGGGCTTGGGAATCCGCGCGGGCGTCAGTCGCGCCAGCTGCGATCGATGCGGTCGATCCGGCGGACCCAGGCGGCAAAGTCGGTCTCGCCCGGGCGGGTGCCCGGCACCTGAACTTCGCGAAGATCGCGCTGATGCACGGCGATGACCTCGTCCGGCACCACGATCGGCTTTGCTCCGGTCGAGAGCACCGCCAGCTGGATTTCGCAGGCGCGCTGCAGGCTCCACTGCTGGACGAACATCTGCTGGAGCGACGGGGCGAGCACCACCGGGCCGTGGTTGCGTAGCATCAGGATGCGCTTGTCACCCAGGTTCTTCAGCAGCCGTTCGCCCTCTTCGGCGCGCACGGTGACGCCTTCGAAATCGTGGTAGGCGAGCTGGCCGATGAAGTTGCAGGCGTAGAAGTTGATCGGCATCAGCCCTTCCTCGAGGCTGCACACCGCCATCGTCGCCGTGGTGTGCACGTGCGCGATCGCATGGGCCCAAGGCAGGTGCCGGTGGAAATAGGCGTGCTGGGTGAAGCCTGCCTTGTTCACCGGATACTTCGAGGCGCCGATGTTGTTGCCGTCGATGTCGATCTTGACGAGATTCGAGGCGGTGACTTCGGAATAGAGCAGGCCGAACGGGTTGATCAGGAACGCGTTGTCTTCCCCTGGCACCTTCAGCGAAATGTGGTTGTAGATCGATTCGGACCAGCCGAGATGGTCGTAGATACGATAGCACGCGGCCAACTCCTGCCGGGCTTGCCATTCGGCATCGGAACATTCGATGTTGGGGCGAAGGCTGGTGGCCATGGCTCTCTCCGGCGTGATCTGTTCTGGGGTCTGGTTTCGATGTGCAACTTGTATCGCATGACCAGCAACGCGCAAGCCATCGCCGCGCTGTTCGGCGCCGATGTTGGCGGTCGCAACGTGCCTGCCTTTCACGAGATCTATCCGGGGCACGAAGCGCCCGTTCTGATCGGAGCAGAGGACACGCGGCTGGAGATGATGCAGTGGGGCTGGCCGCCGTTCGGGCAGGTGAAGCGGCCGATCACTAATGTGCGCAACCTGGCTTCGCCGATGTGGCGCGCAGCGCTTGCCGATTCCGTGCGGCGGTGCCTCGTTCCGGTGACCGAATTCTCCGAATGGTCGGCAGAGCCCGATCCTGCCACCGGGCGCAAGATGAAGCACTGGTTCGCGCTGCGCGATCAGCCGCTGTTCGCCTTTGCCGGGGTGTGGCGACCGACGGCAGACGGGCCGCGCTTTGCCTTCCTGACCTGCGCTGCGAACCGCATCGTGGGCGCGGTCCATCCCAAGGCCATGCCTGTCATCCTGCGCCCGGGCGAGGAGGCAAGGCGCTGGCTGTCGACCGATGCGCAGGGCGCTTGGGCAATGCAGCGCAGCCTTGCCGACGACCTGATGCACGAAGTCGCGATCGACGATCCCCCTTCCGCGCAGGGCCTGCTGTTGTGAGTTCTTGAAACAGATTTGACATCGAAATGTAACAAATTGCCCGTGAAGCCGCGCGGGACTACCGTCGCATCCCGGACATCGCACCGGGCAAGATGCCAGTGAAGAGGATGCCATGGTCCCACTTTTCCTGCTTGCGGCCGCCGCGGCGGTTTCCGCGCCAGTCGGCGTTGCCGACCCCGACATTCCGGGCATGGTGACGGCGCTGGAGTATTCGCCCGAAGCGCGCGCGGCGGGCCGATCCACCGCCGCCACGATCGAAATCCGCGTCGACCCGACGGGTCGGCCACAGGACTGCAAGGTGGTCTCGGCGCTCGGCGATGCGCATCTTGCCCGCGATGTGTGCAAGATCGCTTCGAGCAAACGCTACAACCCGGCCAGGCTGCGCGATGGCACGCCCGCGTTCGCCGTGGTCACCACGCTTGTCCGGCTCTATGTCCCCGGTCCCGCGACGCAGGACATAGCGGCCGCGCGGCTGCAGCCGGTTGCCGAGGTCAAGGTCGTCCAGTTGCGCGGGAATGCCGCCAGCGAAGACGTCACCTTGGTCACGACGGTCGATCCGTCGGGCAAGGTCATCGAATGCGGCCCCAAGCTGGAGGAGCAGCGCAGTCTGGCCGAGGCGATCTGCACGCACACCGACCTGTTCCATCCCGCCATCGTGAAGGACGAGAACGGCAAGCCGATGCCTTACATAGCCGAAAGCCTGGTACGGGCCTGGGCGACGAAGAACTGAAGCGGGCTCAGGCGAGCGCCATGTTGTCGATCAGGCGGGCGGAGCCGATCCGTGCCGCCACCAGCAGTCGCGCATCGCGCCCGTCGTAGGCGGTCAGTTCCTCAAGCGTTGCTGCATCGCGCAAGTCGGCATAGTCGATCGACTTGAAACCGCTCGCCAGGACATCGTCCTTCAGCGCCGCGAGCGCCGAAGCAATGGAAGAGCCGCCGACGATGCTGGCAATCGCCTTGCGCATGGCGCGATTGAGTCCCGCTGCCTGTTCCCGCTCCTGGGCCGAAAGGTACTGGTTGCGGCTGCTCATGGCGAGGCCGTCGGCTTCGCGCACCGTCGGCACGCCGATGATCCGGTCGACGTGCGGCTGGCTGAGATCGAGATCGCGCGCCATGCGGCGGATGATCGCCAACTGCTGCCAGTCCTTTTCGCCGAACAGCGCGAAATCGGGACGGACCTGGTTGAACAGCTTGCACACCACGGTAGCGACGCCGTCGAAGTGCCCGGGCCGCGCCGCACCGCACAGGACGGCGTCCAGTCCGGACACGGAAATGTTGGTCGCGTAACCTTGCGGATACATGACATCCACGGTCGGCGCCCAAAGCAGGTCGACCCCTTCCGCTTCGAGCAGGGCGGCATCGGCGGCGAGCCGGCGCGGGTAGGCGTCAAGATCCTCGTTGGGCCCGAACTGGCGCGGATTGACGAAGATCGAAACCGTGACGTGGTCCGCCAGCTTCTTCGCCTCGCGCACCAAAGTCAGGTGGCCTTCGTGCAGGGCGCCCATCGTCGGCACGAATGCGAGGGTTTTTCCCCCGTTTCGAAGCGCATCGACGGCTTCTCGCAGGGCTTCTAGCCGATTGTTGATTTGCACGAGCGCGGGCTCTCCTTTAATCCCCTGACAGGGCTTTGCGGTTGCGGGGTGCACCCCTAATCGCATGGCTCTGCCGGCAGCAAGCCCGGCCATCGACAGATCAAACGTTTAGCAGAGAGAGCCGCAACCTTGTCAAACGGACCGCACCGCATCGTCTTTGCCAACGAAAAGGGCGGGACGGGCAAGTCGACCACGGCGGTCCATGTGGCGGTCGCGCTGGCCTACCAGGGGGCGCGGGTCGCAACGATCGATCTCGATGCGCGGCAGCGGACGATGCATCGGTATTTCGAGAACCGCGCCGAGACCATGAAGCGGCGCAACATCGCTCTGCCCAGCGCCAGCTTTGGCGTCTACGGGCACGACAGCGCGGCAGGGCTCGACGATCTGACCGCGCAGTTGAGCGACGGGCACGACTTTATCGTCTTCGACACCCCGGGCCGCGACGATCCGCTGGCGCGCCATGTCGCGACGCAGGCCGACACGCTGGTCACCCCGCTGAACGACAGCTTCGTCGATTTCGACCTGATCGGTCAGGTCGATGCCGAGACGTTCAAGGTCCGCCGGCTGTCGTTCTACGCCGAACTCATCTGGGAAGCGCGCAAGAAGCGCGCGATGGCCACCATTCAGGATGCCCGGCGCGAGATGGATTGGGTCGTCGTGCGCAACCGCACCGGCTATACCGAAGCGCGCAACCAGCGCCGCATCGACCAGGCGCTGACCGAGCTGTCCAAGCGCGTGGGCTTCCGCGTCGCGAGCGGCCTATCCGAGCGCGTGATCTATCGCGAGCTGTTTCCGAGCGGGCTGACGCTGCTCGACAAGGGGCACCTCGGCGAGCTCGGCACCAGCCACCTCGTCGCGCGGCAGGAACTGCGCACGCTGGTCGCAGGGCTCAACCTGCCGATGCCTTCGTCCGCTGCGCAGCCAGTGCAGGCGGAACTCGACGGGGTTGCATGATCAAGCTGTTGTGGATCGCTTTCATTGTCAGCGTCGTCGTCAAGATGCTGGCAGGCAAGTGGCCTTGGGAACTCGTGGGCGGCAGCGCTCGTTCGGAAGGTGAGCAACGCGCTCGCAATCTTCTGGGGGTAGCCGCGGCAGCCAGTCGCGAAGACATAATCGATGCCCATCGCCGCCTGATCGCCAGGGTCCACCCGGACCGGGGCGGGACGTCGGAAGCCGTGCACGAAGCAAATGCCGCGCGGGATCTCCTGCTCGGTCGCCTGGGAGAGCGAAGCAAGGGGTGAGAGCCCGTTGCGCCAGAGCAATATTCACGCCCGCGCCGGCTCCTCGGCGCGGGTTGTCGACCAAGAGGGGACAAGTCCTTCATGACTCACAAGTTCCACCCCACTGTCCTGCGGGAATACGACATTCGCGGGATTATCGGCGAAACGCTCGGGCCAGATGATGCTCGCGCGATCGGACGGGGATTCGGCACCAGGATCGCGCGTGCCGGTGGCAAGCGCGTTGCGGTCGGCTACGACGGTCGGGTCAGTTCGCCGATCCTTGAGCATGCGCTGGTCGAAGGGCTCAACGCGAGCGGCGTCGACGTGGTGCGCGTTGGCATGGGGCCGACGCCGATGCTGTACTACGCTGCAGCGTCACTTGATCAGGTGGATGGCGGCATCCAGATAACCGGCAGCCATAATCCCGCCAACTACAATGGCTTCAAGATGGTATTTGAGGGGCGTCCGTTCTTCGGGCCAGATATCCTCGACCTCGGCACCCTGGCCGAGACCGGGGACTGGACTTCCGGAAACGGGACGCACGAGACGCTCGATATCATGGACGAATATGTCGAGCGGCTGCTGAAAGGGCTCGACGGCATCGACGGCGCGATGCTCGACAGGCTGTCGATCGCATGGGACTGCGGAAACGGCGCTGCCGGACCCGTGGTCGAAAAGCTCACCGCGCGCCTGCCGGGCAAGCACACCCTGTTGTTCACCGAAGTGGATGGCAACTTTCCCAATCATCATCCGGACCCGACCGAAGAGAAGAACCTTCTCGATCTCAAGAAGGCTGTCGCGGATGGTCAGCTCGACTTCGGAGTGGCTTTCGATGGCGATGGTGACCGCATCGGTGCGATCGACGGGGAAGGCCGGATCATCTGGGGTGACCAGCTACTGATGATCTATGCCGAGGACCTGCTGGCGATGGAGCCTGGGTCCACGATTATCGCGGATGTAAAGGCCAGCCGCGCGCTGTTCGACAGGGTGGCCGAACTGGGCGGCAAGCCGCTGATGTGGAAGACCGGCCACTCGCTCATCAAGTCCAAAATGAAGGAGACTGGCAGCCCGCTCGCTGGCGAGATGAGCGGCCATGTGTTCTTCGCCCACCAGTACTACGGCTTCGACGATGCTCTCTATGCCGCCATCCGCCTGATCGCTGCTTCTGCCCGACTCGGCAGATCGGTGACAGAGCTGCGCGGCGCGATGCCGGCGATGATCAACACGCCCGAATTGCGGTTCCAGGTGGATGAGAGCCGCAAATTCGCGGTGATCGACGAGGTAAAGGCCCGGCTCGAAGCGGAGGGTGCCGACGTCAACGCTACCGACGGCGCCCGCGTCAACACCCCCGACGGATGGTGGCTGCTGCGCGCGTCGAACACGCAGGATGTGCTCGTGGCCCGCGCCGAAAGCTACTCGCAGGACGGGCTCGATCGCCTGATGGGCATGATCGACGCACAACTCGCAGCATCCGGGCTCGAGCGCGGTCCGCAAGCGGGGCACTGATCGCACCTGCCGTCGCCCGGCACTGACCAGGCGACGGCAGCCTCAGCGTGCGGGGGTCTGGTTCGCGGCGCAATCGCGGGGAACGCGAAGGATCAGGGCTTAGCCGCGCCCAGGGGAGACATGGCAACGCCTGTGAGACGGGCGACGCCATCGCCGGGCGCAAGGCCGAACGACAGCCAGGGCGCGTCACAGCTGCCATCGCTTTCCAGGACCGCACTGCGCAATCCGTTGGGGCCTGCCTCACCAGTCTGCCACTCGACGCCATGGCCACAATCGAGGCCTGCCACGATCCGGGTGGTTGGCGCGCCGCTCTCGCTCAACGCCGTCCATGTGACCCGATATCGGCCCGCCGGAAGCAGCAGCATCTGTCGGACGAAGACTGTCGGCATCGCCACCTTGCCGTCGACGGCAAGGGCGCGTTGACCAGGCCGCTGCCCCGGCTCCGGAAACACCGAAATGTTGCCGTTGCCAACGAACGTCCATGACAGCGAGGAACGCGTTTGCGAGACTTCGGCCTGCTGGAAGTCTCCGTCGTAGATCATGGCCTTGCCCGCACCGGGACAGTGGGCGATCCACACATCGTGCGCGCCGCGCGGATTGCCGAGCGCAATCTCGCGCTGGACGAAAGGCGAGACATCCACACAGCCGAGCTTGCGGCCCTGGTTCGCGACGTCGAGGAGCACCGCTCGGCGCAGGTCGAGCACGGGCGGGGGGACCTCCCAAACGTCGGTCGTGTAGGGATCAAGCCAGTTGGGTCGCTCGACAAGGCGATCGGCGAGGGCCTTGCGCCCGTCCTCGGTCTGTTCGAGCGGATCGAGCAGCTTGCGGTTGGAAAGAAGGCTGGGGGTTTGCCGCAGGAGCGCGTCTAGCCGCACGGCAGGGTTCGGATAGTCCTCTACCGCGAGCGATGTCTGCATCCAGTACAGCTGGGTGAGCGGGATGCGCCAGCCCATCTGTGCGGCCACCCGAAATACGCGGTCCGCCCCCGCAGCGTCGTTGGCGCCCAGCAGCGCGGCACCGAGCACGGCGGTGCTGCCCGGCTCGATCGGTGTGCGCTCGACCGCCTTTTCGGCCAGGGCGCGGGCTCTTGCGGCGTCGCCGATCGACTGGACGGTGGTCGCCTTGTTGCGGAGAGACTGGGCCTGAATGGCCGTGGGCAGCATTCCCGCCAGCACCGGATCGAGCGCGCCCGCCCGGTCCAGTCCGCTGGCAAGCGCCAGCGCCGCATAGGCAATCGCCGAGACGGCGACCAGCAAGGTCCCTGCAGGACGCCGCCGTTCGCCCCCGACGGACATCAGGCGTCAGCCTTCCCCGAGCTTCCGTACTGGTAGTAATCGTAGCCGTAGTAGTCGGTGTAGTACTGGTTGCCTGCCTTGGTGGCTTCGAACTTGGTCAGAACGGCACCAAGGATGATTGGACGCATCGCCCGCAGGCGGCGGATGGCGCCACGAAGCGAGCCGCGGCGATTGCGGTTGGCTTCGACCACGAAGACGACGCCATCGACCAAGGCCGAAATCAGCGGAGCGTCCGCAAGCCCCAGGATCGGCGGGGAGTCGACGATCACGGTGTCGTAGTGGCGGGCGCCCTCGGTCAGCAGTTCCTCGATGCGGTGCGAGGAAAGCAGCTCGGTCGGGCTCGGCGGGACCGGACCCGACGGCAGGACCGACAGGTTCAGCTGGCCCGTCTGCACCGCGATGCTGGTGAGTTCGGCATGCGAGGTCAGCAGGGTCGAAAGCCCGGCCTCGTTCGGAACGTCGACGCGGCGATGGATCGAAGGGCGACGCATGTCGGCATCGATCAGCAGCACCGTGCGACCCATGCGGGCGAAACCGGTGGCGATGGCAAGGCTGGTGGTGGTCTTGCCTTCGGCAGGCTGCGCGCTGGTCACCTGGATGATCTTCGGCAGGCCTTCGCTCGTCGAATACATCAGCGAGCTGCGGAGCGAGTTGTAGGCTTCGGTCACCGCCGACTTGGGGTCGGCCAGGGCCGCATCCGGATCGTCGTCGCGTGCACCCGGAATGACGCCGAGCAGCGGCATGTCGAGCTTGGGCTCGACATCGTCCGGTACGCGGATCGAGTCGTTGAACTGTTCGCGGACGAGGACGTAGATGCCTGCGGCGACGAAGCCGGCAATCAGGCCAATCAGCAGGTTGCGAAGCAGCTTCGGCGATGACGGGCCGCTGGGCGCTTGGGCTTCGTCCACGATAGAGATGTTGGACAGGCTGACGCCCGCGGTGGCGTTCAGCTTCTTGTAGCGTTCGAGAAGGCCGTCGTAGACCTGCCGGTTGGTATCGGCGTCGCGCGACAGAAGCCCGTACTGCACCGTGCGATCCTGCTCGGCGAGCGTGTCGCCCTTGAGCGAGGCCACCTGGCTCATCAGCTGCTGCTCGGCCTGCTTCGCGGCCTCGTAGTCCGATCGGACCGAGTTCTTGATGTTGTTGGCTGTGATCTGGATCTGGTCGTTGAGCGACTTGAGCTGCGAACGCTTGGCAAGGACAGCCGGATAATCATCGAGGTGGCGGCTCTGCTCTTCCTTGAGCGACGCTTCGACTTCGGCCTTTGCGGTCACCAGCTGGTTGATCGTCGGGCTGGTCAGCACCTCGTTGCTCGACAGCAGCGGCACCGAGCTGATGGCGCGCCAGCGGCCTTCGGCAGCAATCCGCTTGGCCGTGGCGTCGTTTGCTGCGGTGTTGAGCTGCAGCAGGCTCGAGGTGGTCACCGAGTTGCTGCCGTTCGAATTGTCCTTTTCACTCCCGTTGCTCGCGCTGCGTGGAATGATCAGGCCATTGCTGCGGGCATAGGCGTTGAGGGCGCGCTCGGAATCCTCGACCTTCTGCTTGGCGAGCTGCAGCTGTTCGCCCAGGAAATTGCGCGCGTAGGACGAACTGTCGAACTTACGCTGCAGGTTCGACTGGATGTATTCGTCGACATAGGCGTTGGCGATCTTCGCCGCGAGCGCCGGATCAGCGCTGGTGAACTCGATCGTCACGATGCGCGAATCGCGCGGCAGCTGGACGTTGAGGCCGGTGCGCAGAAGCGAGGCCGCCATGGCCTGCGCATTGGCAAGCGACGTACCTTCGGCGGGCGGCTTGGAATCCTGCGCCGCGAAGAACGCGGGGTTGCCGGCAAGGTTCAGGCGCTGCGCAACACGCAGGGCCAGGCTGCGGCTCGAAATGACTTCGGTTTGGGTCTTGAGGAAACGGTCCGTGTCGTAGCCAGCGACAACCGGTTCGTCCTGCATGTCCTCTTCACTGAACACCCGGCTCGAGTTGTCATTGATCTGGATCCGCGCGCCGGCCGTGTACTTCGGCGTGGTGAGCAGCGTCACCACCACGGTCAGAGCCAGCACGACGCCGACGATCACCCCGATGCCGAACAGGTTGCGTCGGGCAACCGCCAGCATGAAGCGCAAGTCGAAGCTCGGACGCCCCAGCCCCTCGCCGAAAAGTTCAGATCCGGCTGCGGATCTTTGAGAGGCGAAACCGGCAAACGCGGTGTTTGTGTCGGACAAGGCTGCGGTCTTTCGGGTCAGTTGAGGACGTTGTTGTTCAACAGGACGAAAACGTTGAGGAGCGGCGCTGCGGTCAGGATGTCACGCCATACGCCGCGGGTGCTCGAATACCCGACGACGACCATGTCGCCCGCAAGCACGCGCGGGTCGGGCGCATTGCCAGCGCGAATCTGGCGGATGTCGAAGCGGGCACCCATGTGCTGCCCGTTGACGGTGCGGAAGATCATCACCTCGTCGAGCTTGGCGACGTTATTCGGGCTCTTCGCGCGCGCCATCGCGGTCAGCAGGGTGGTATCCGGGCCAGCCTCGAATACACCCGGTTCGCGGACTTCGCCTTCAACCGAATACGTGTTGCGGGTGGTTTCGATCACGATCACCGACACGTCGGGATGGCGGATGTACTTTGCGGCCAGCTTGTCGATGATATCTGCACGAAGCTGCCTGGGCGACTTGCCTGCGGCGGTGACTTCGCCTGCCAGCGGGACCTGCACGAAGCCGTTGGCGTCGACGAAATACTGGTCGGACGTAAGCTCCGGCTCGCCGATGACCCGGATCGCCAGGCGATCGCCGGGCTGCAGAACCTCGGTCACCGACGTGTCCGAGTTACGATCACCGATAGCCTGATAGGCGGCCGCACCCACGGGCAAATGGTTCTGCACTCCGCTGGAACATCCAGCCAGCGCCACTGCCGAAAAACCGATGAGAAATGTGCTGCGAAGATGGCGCATTGTGATGGGTTCCACGAAATAATTCATTCGGGCTTCCGCTCCGGTGCAGGCAGCAGCAGAGCAACCATAATGGCGATCAGGCTGGCCATCGACATCGAACGAAAGGGATAGTCCACGATAGAGTGCAGTGCAACAATGGTCATTGCTGCAATCGCGCACGAGATTTGTGCACGGGAAAATGGCTGATGCTTCCGCCATTCTTTCCAAGCAATTACAATGAGATATAGTGAAATTACCAGCATCGCGAGCGGGCCGGCGATGCCGCTCTCCATGGTGTATTCGAGATATTCGTTGTGCGCACGGTTGGGCAACCGCGTATCGACGACTTCGAGCCGTTCCGCAGCAAACATGATCGGAACGAAGGTGCCGATCCCTGTTCCGAAGGGGAAGGATTCGTTAATGGCATAGCGTGTGTCGCGCCAAAGCTCGGGACGCGTCTCGTCATCGGTAGAGAAGCGGGACACGACCTTGACGATGCTGCCGTTGGCGGATTGCGCAACCACCAGGCCCGCGCCCGCCAGTATGATCAGCGCGCCCAGTCCGGCAAGAAGCGGGCGTCGCGACGAACCCTGGACCTGAAGAAAGGCGATGATTGCCGCAGCCGGAACGGCAATCAGGAGCAGTACGACGCCGGACCGCGATCCGGTCATGAACACGCCCGTGGCAATCATGATCGACAGGACAGCAGAAGCGGTAAGGATCACCACCGGGCTGCGCGGCCGGCTCCGACCCTCGTTCCACAGTCGCAGCGCAGTTACGCCGGCGAGCAGCCCGACCAGAAGGACATCGGCGGTGGTGTTGCGGTTCGCCTGGAAGCCGGTGAGGACGACATCGGACCGATCCCAGAAAAGCAGCACGCCGGCCCTGACTTGCAGGAGGCCCACGAACAGCGTCAAAAGGCCGATCGCACCGACCACCGCGACCATCAAGGCGCGGTCGCGCCGGCGCATGCTGGCGACCATGACCAGCAGCAGCAGCGGCGGAATACTGGCGAGGAGGGATGCAAGCGTCCGGTCAGGTGCCATCGAAATGGAACGCCAGCTGTTTTCGGCCCCAACCAGCTTCAGCGCTTCGATTTCGGGTGCGCGGCCGGGGAGCGCCTGCCACACCGACGGCGGCAGGGGGACCAGCTGGACCAGCGGGACCAAAAGGAAAAGCGCTGCAATCACCAGCGCAGGCAGCGAGATCTTCGCGTTGCGGCGCAGCATCTGGATGCCCCAGAACGCCGCAATTCCTGCGCCGATCAGTTGCACGGCCAGTTCCAGCAAAGGCGAGGGGGTGCCGCCGCCACCTAGCAGAGTGGAGACGATCAGTAGAAGGATAGCAGATAGGACAACGGGATCCATGCGTCGAAGTCTGTCTTTCCTGGCTCAGGTTCCGGGGGAAAATTAGACATGCAATGGAATTAAGAAACCCCCTCCGAAACGAAGGGGGTTCCCTATGTTCTGCTATGAGACAAAACGACCGTCTGGCCTATCAGCCCGGGCTGTCGTTGCCGCTGTCTGACAGCGCAATGCCGCCAACGACCAGCGTCCCGACAGCAGCCGCGGCGATGATCGCCGTGTCTTCGCCGGCAGCGCTGCGCTTGCCGCGAACGGCAGCGACGGTACGCTTGGGTGCCTTCTTTCCAACGGCAGGAACGGCATCACCCGAACGGGTAGTGGCCGCCTGGGCGGTGCCGGACAGACAGAGCGCAAGCGCGGTGCCCATCAGTGCAATCTTGTTCAGCTTGGTCACTGCAACCTCCAGATTCGGCGTACGCAGAAACCGCTAACCCAAGATTACTCCATTTTCAACCTTTTTCGCAGGCGCGCAAGGACGACTGTGCAGATGCACAAAAGCGCCGGAGTCGGAAAATCAGGGGAATTTTCCATAGGTAGGTGCACTCTTCGCATCTGCACAGTCTGTCGCATCTAGCTAACAGCTCGTCCTAAAATGCGCGGTCGTGAACCAGTACGGTGATCGTCGCCACCATGATTCGCAGGTCCCGCCAGACGGTCCAGCCGTCGAGGTATTCCAGATCGGCCTGAAGCCTGTCGGAAAGATCCTGCTCCGAATCAGTAGCGCCACGCAGCCCGCGGATCTGGGCAAGGCCGGTAAGGCCGGGCTTGAGCGAGTGGCGCAGCAGGTAACGGGAATCGACTTCCCAGAAACGCTTCGATCCGGCGAGCGATCCGATGGCATGCGGACGTGGGCCGACAATGCTCATGTCGCCGCGCAGGACGTTGAGAAGCTGGGGCAGCTCGTCGATGCTGGTGCTGCGGATGAACCGGCCGATCCGCGTGATGCGATCATCGTCCTTGCTGGCCGAGCGTGTTCCCGAAGCATCCAGCCTTTCCACGCGCATCGATCGGAACTTGTAGATCCAGAACAGACGGTTGTTGCGGCCCTGGCGCTGCTGCAGGAAAAACACCGGGCCGCGGTCCTCAAGCTTGATCAGCGCGGCGACGATGATCAGCAACGGCGCAAGGAAAATCAGTGCCGCGCCGGCGATGGAGATGTCCATCAGGCGCTTGGCCGCCCGGTTGCGCAGGCCGAGCGGTCCGGTCGATACGATCAACGCGCCGAAACCCTGCCCGCGGCGCGCGCCCAGCACGCCAAGGCTGGTGACCTCTGGTTCGATGATCTCGCCGCAGATGTTGGACCCCTTGAACACCAAGGCCCAGTCCATGCGGCGTTCGGGTGGACAACTCACCAATACGCGGTCCATGTTCGCCATGAACATGCCGAGGCGATCGAGCATGTGCGGATCCTGCCGGTTGGGCGAGAGCCGGTGCTCGGCCGTATCGATGTGCCATGCATGCGGCACCCGCACCGGCATCCCGCCATCGTCAAGAACCAGCACGTTCTCTGCCGTGGCCCCGCAGCGCATGCGGAACAGGGGCTTGAGCAGGACGCGCACCCACATGAGCAGCGCCGCGCTGACCACGATGCCGAACCCTGTCGTGATGCGCGAGAAATCGCCGCTCGACTTGGCGAAGAAGGCCACGAACAGGCTGAGCGTAAAGGCCGCAAGGAGCGCCAGGAGTGCTCGCTTCTGCGCGGTCCGCAGCGAGATGAGCGCATTTGCAGAATAGGTCTGCAGGCTCAGCGCGGCGGTCCAGTACACCGGAAGCATGATCGCCCATTGCCGGACGGTGCCGTCCTCCGATGTTGTTCCAAGATAGAGGTAAGCGGTGAGCAGCAGCCCGATCGTCAGGGCGAGCCCGTCACAAACGATCAGCAGCAGGTAACTCTGGAGGCGGCGGCGCTCCAGCGAAGGCGCAAGCGGCAGTTTGAGGCGCTGGGACGCGGCGGAGCCGGCGCTGGTGGCGCCCGATCGTCCGGCCATGTCCTTCTCAAGGGTCGCCATCGGTCCATCGTCTCCGAGCGTATCTTCGCCGTATCGATCTGCGGATGCCAGCGCAGGACTGCAGCACGGTTCGTGTTTCGAGCTTTGCTGCGGCGCAATACGTACAGTATCGCAGCCCATAAGCAAGACGCGGCACTGCGGCCGTTGTCCCGCCACGGTGCGGTCTTTAGCGGGCGGCGGCGCGGGTGATCTCGGTAAGGCCTTGAATCAGAAGTAGATTGGCGTTCCGGCTGTCGGCCAGCAACGCCGCGTGAAGGGCGGCGATGCGCGCGACAAGCCGTTCCAATCGCGGTCCGCGCCAGCGCTTCAGCTGGTTCAAGATGTCGCCCTTGTCGCGGAAAAAGATCCGTCGCGCGCCTGTCTCCTCCTCGACGAAGGCGACGATGTCGGTCCGGTTGCCGAGCCTTCCTGCCAGCGCGGCAAGCTGCGCGGCACGCCGCTCGAACGCCAGCAGCAGCCCGACCGCGTTCATCTCGAGATCGCGGAAGCGCGCCAGCTCAGCCGTCAGCCTGGCGGTATTGCCGCCGAGCACCGCGTTGACGAGACCCGACATACCGTCGTCTTCGCTTTCCGCGCAGACTGCATCGAGCGCGCCGGAGTCGGCGCTGCGCGGCGCATGGGGGCTAGCATCAAGGTAGAGCGCCAGCTTCTCGATTTCGCTGCGCGCCATGCGCGTGTCGAGCGCGGTGGAGCGGGCGATCCTTTCGGCAAGGTCCGACGTCAGCCGCACCCCTGCGGCATCGGCCCATTGACGGATGGACCCCGCGACCGAACGCAACTCGGGCGGATGGAACATCACCACCAGCGAATCGCCGCGATCGGCAAGCAGTTTGGCAACGCGCGACTTGTCGCTGGCGGAGGTTGCCACGATCAGCACAGGCCATCCGTCGACCGGACTGGCGAGCAGCGTTTCCACTGCGTCGTAAACCTCGTCGCCGGCGCTGCGCACGTGGATCTGGCGTCGATCGCCGAACAGAGACGTCGATCGCGCCTCGTCCGCCAGCCGCACCGGGTCACGGCGCAGTTCGGATCCTGCGAGCTCGACCTTTTCAGCCGCCGGCAGCAGGGCGGCGATGCGCGTTGCGGCATCGCTGGCGCCGGCTTCGTCCGGTCCGCAGAAATAGAATAGCCTGCAATCGCGCGCGGCGCGCTCGGCAAGGCCCGCGAAAGTCTTCTGCGTTGCCTTCACGACCTCGCGCGCAGGCGAACGGCGACCCGCGTCACGATCTGATCGGCGATTTCGTGGCTCAGGTTCTCGAGCGCTGTCTGCTCGGCCGCGATCACCGCATATTCGTTCTGGACCACATCGAGCCCCGCATCAGCCGTTGCCGTGGCATCGAGCAGGATCTTGCCGTTCGCGGTATCGACCAGCTGGTAGCGCGCGCGCAGGATGCGGCGCTCGCGCGTGATGGCATCGTTCCCGACAAGGCCCAGGCCCTGCAGCCGCTCATCGAGCCGCACGTCGAGCCGGTAGCGCGGCGATTCGACGCGACCTGCGCCCAGGCGATCGACCAGCGCGTTGCGCACCAGCCAGCCCGACTTGCCCTCGATCGAGGAAACCTCGACCGCAGAGACCGCGCGCGCCGTCTCGCCACTGCCGCCGCCAGCGTACATCGGCGAAAGCCCGCAAGCCGCAAGGGCAAGCGGCAGGGTCAGGGCAAGGAGTGCCTTACGCAACGACATTTACCAGCCGATCCGGCACCACGATCACCTTCTTCACGTCTGCCCCGTCAAGCGCACGCTGCACCTTGTCGGAGGCGAGGGCAAGCCGCTCGAGCTCTTCTCTGGGCAGTCCCTTGGCGACGGTCAGCGTGTCGCGGAGCTTGCCCTTGACCTGCACCGCGACGGTCACCTCGTCATCGATCAGCAGGGCCGGGTCGACCTCGGGCCAGGCCGCATCGGCCACGAGCCCGCTGCCGAACGCATTCCATGCTTCTTCGGCCAGATGCGGCATCATCGGTGCGACGAGCAGCAGCAGCGACCGGATTGCGGCGGAACGGCTGCCCGATGGCTGCGCCTTCTCGGTCGCGCCGGTCAGTTCGTAGATCCGCGCCACGGCCTTGTTGAAGCCCAGTGCCTCGATATCGGAGGCGACCGCATGCACCGTCTGGTGGACCTTGCGGTCCAGCGCCTTGTCCTCGCCGGCGGCAGAAGCGTCGTACTGTGCAAAAAGGCGCCACAGACGTTGCACGAAGCGCGCGCAGCCCTCGATCCCGGCTTCGGACCAAGGCAGGTCGCGTTCGGGCGGGCTGTCCGAAAGCATGAACCAGCGGATCGCGTCGGCACCGTACTTTGCGACGATCTCGTCCGGGTCCACGACGTTCTTCTTGGACTTGGACATCTTGATCACGCGGCCGACCTCGACAGGAGCGCCGTCCGCCTTCAGGGTCGCGCCCTCACCGCTGCGCTCGACTTCGCCGGGGCTGAAGAAGATCGGCTGGCCGTTCTCGGGATTGCGACGCTCGTAGGTCTCGTGCGTCACCATGCCTTGCGTGAACAGGCTGGCGAAGGGCTCGGTCACCTCGACCTTGCCGATGCGGGCCAGCGCACGCGTCCAGAACCGGGCGTAAAGCAGATGCAGGATCGCATGCTCGATCCCGCCGATATACTGCTCCACCGGCAGCCAGCGCTTGATCTCTTCCGGATCGAACGGGCGATCTTCGGGCTGGCTGGCAAAGCGCAGGAAATACCACGAACTGTCGACGAAGGTGTCGAGCGTATCGGTCTCGCGCCGCGCGGGATGGCCGCACTGCGGGCAGTCGACGTGCTTCCACGTGGGGTGGCGGTTCAGCGGGTTGCCGGGCACGTCGAAGCTGACGTCGTCGGGCAGCACCACCGGCAGGTGCTTCTTGGGCACCGGCACCACGCCGCAGATCTCGCAGTGGATGAACGGGATCGGCGTTCCCCAGTACCGCTGGCGCGAAACGCCCCAGTCGCGCAGGCGCCACACCGTCTTGCCTTCGCCCCAGCCTTCGTCCTGCGCGCGAGCGATCACGGCGGCCTTGGCATCGGCCACGCTCATGCCATCGAGGAAGCCCGAATTGACGAGCACGCCGTCGCCTGCCTCGGCTTCACCCGCAAAGGGCTTGTCGGCGTCGGCGGGGTCGGACGCCACCACGCGCAGGATGGGCAGCGCATACTTGGTGGCGAAGTCGAAGTCGCGCTGGTCGTGCCCCGGCACGGCCATGATCGCGCCGGTGCCGTACTCCATCAGCACGAAGTTGGCGATGTAGACGGGAAGGTCCGCCCCGGTGAACGGATGCTTTGCCGTGATGCCGGTATCGAAGCCCAGCTTCTCGGCGGTTTCCAGCTCGGCCGCGGTGGTGCCGCCCTTCTTGCACAGGGCGATGAAGTCCTGCGCGTCGGACGACCGCGCGGCGACGCCCTGCGCGATCGGATGGTCGGCCGCGACCGCCACGAAGCTCGCGCCGAAGATCGTGTCGGGACGCGTGGTATAGACCTCGACGCTGCCACCGTCCGACAGGTCGAAGCGGAACTGCAGCCCCTGGCTCTTGCCGATCCAGTTTTCCTGCATCGTGCGGACCTTCTCGGGCCACTTGTCGAGCGTGGAGAGGCCTTCGAGCAGTTCGTCGGCGAAGTCGGTGATCTTGAGGAACCACTGGTTCAGCTTGCGCTTTTCGACCACCGCGCCCGAACGCCAGCCGCGCCCGTCGATCACCTGCTCGTTGGCGAGCACGGTCATGTCGACCGGGTCCCAGTTGACCGTCGATTCTTTACGGTAGACCAGGCCAGCGGCATAGAGATCGAGGAACAGCGCCTGTTCGTGGCCGTAGTATTCGGGCTCGCAGGTTGCAATTTCGCGGCTCCAGTCGAGCGCGAAGCCCAGGCGCTTCAACTGCGCCTTCATGTTGGCGATGTTGTCGCGGGTCCAGCCGCCGGGGTGGACGCCCTTTTCCATGGCGGCGTTCTCGGCCGGCATGCCGAACGCGTCCCAGCCCATCGGGTGCAGCACTTCATGGCCCTGCATGCGCTTGTAGCGCGCGAGCACGTCGCCCATCGTGTAGTTGCGCACGTGGCCGATGTGGATGCGCCCCGACGGATAGGGGAACATCTCGAGCACGTAGCTGCGCGGCTTGGTGCTGGAATCGTCGGCACGGAAGGACTGGGCCTCGTCCCAGGCCTTCTGCCAGCGGATATCGGCGACGGACGGATCGAAACGCTCTGCGGTCATGGAGCGTCCCTCTATTCACCGCAGGGGCGCGGCGCAACCATCGGCAGCGACGCGCTTGTCAGCGATGGGCTATTATCAGCCCTTGATTGTCTGGCGACGCAAGTCGCGCGCCTTCGTAAGGATGATGTCTTCCAGCTTCTGCACGGTCGCGGCCTGGACCGGCGCATCGACCCAGTTGCCGGCCTGCGCCACCTGGCGGCTCGCCGCAACGCGGATGGCATCGGCACGCAGGTCCTGGTCGAGGATCGAGACGGTCACCTTGACGCGCTCACCCGGGTTCTGCGGGTTCGCGTACCAGTCGGTAACGATGACGCCGCCGTTGCTGTCGGTCTGGAGCAGCGGCATGAACGACAGCGTTTCGAGGCTGGCGCGCCACAGGTAGGCGTTCACGCCGATCGTGGTCACCTTGCTCGCGGCAAGATCGGTACGCGGGCGTTCCTTGTGGCCGCACGCAGACAGCACCAGCGCAAGCGCGCCCACGGCAATCAACTTCGCGGGTCTGGCGGTCATGGCGCTCATCGTATCGTCGATCCTGTCCTTGCGAGCGCCGGACAAGCCCGCGCGCCCAATATGCCACAACGCAGTGCGGCGGAATTGCCCTGCGCCTCTATCACCCCGGCAAGCCGCGCGGCAAGCGCAGAAGCACGGGCGCTTTCAAGTGCCTCATTGCCGTGAATGGCCCCTGAACGCGTCAATTCGTCTCGCGGGCCAGTCGTTCTGCCAGCTCCGCGATCTCTGGCGGATCAAGCAGCCAGGTGCGCGTCTTGCGACCGACGCGATGCACCGGCACGGTCAGCAGCACGCGCGCGTTTTCCTTGGCGTGCGGCTTGTAGAGCGAGAAGTGCAGGGCACATTCGCGGATCGTGCCGATGATCGGGGTGCGTCCTTCCAGGTCGATCATCGTCGCCGGCTGGTCCCAGGGAATATCCGCCGTCGACATCAGACGTCCAGGTTCGCCACGTTGAGCGCGTTTTCCTGGATGAAATCGCGACGCGGCTCGACCACGTCGCCCATGAGGCGCGTCAGGATCTCGTCGGTCACGTCGGCGTCCTCGATCTTGACCTGCAGCAGCGAGCGGTTGTTGGGATCGAGCGTCGTTTCCCACAGCTGCTCGGCGTTCATTTCGCCCAGCCCCTTGTAGCGCTGGATCGACAGGCCCTTTCGGCCGCCGGCGAACACGGCATCGATCAACTGCGAAGGCCGGGTGATGTCGCCTTCCTTGGCGGCGGCGCGCGGGGCGGAAAGTGCGGCCTCCTCGGCTTCGCCCTCGCCGGCCTGCGGCGCTTCGACCGGCTCGGCTTCGACTTGCGCGGTCAGACGGACGAGCCGCGCGCTCTGCGCATAGACATCGGCGTTCTCGGCGGCGAGCTTGGCCAGCTTGCGCGCTTCGGCACTGGTCAGGAACCCGGCTTCGATCATGTGATGGTCGGTCACCCCCCGCCACAGGCGCTGGATGTGATAGCCGCCTTCCTCGCCGAGTTCGGCCTGCCACTTCGCTTCGGGATCGCCGCGATCGAGCCAGGCGGCGGTGCGGGCGAGTGCCGCGGTGCGGCCTGCGGCGTCGAGATCGGGATCGAGCGCGCCCGACAGCGCCAGCGCCTCGATGATGTCGGTGTTGTAGCGGCGCGGCACGAAGCCCATGAGGTTGCGCAGTCGCAGCGCATGCTCGACCAGGTCTTCGAGATCCTTGCCGCTGCGCGCGCCGCCTGCCGATTCGAGCATCCGGCCCGCCGTGCCCGCCTCGACCAGATAGCGGTCGAGCGCGGCGTTGTCCTTGAGGTAGACCTCGCTGCGGCCCTTGGCCACCTTGTAGAGCGGCGGCTGGGCGATGAACAGGTGTCCGTTCCTGATCAGTTCGGGCAGCTGGCGGTGGAAGAACGTCAGCAGCAGGGTGCGGATGTGTGCGCCGTCGACGTCGGCGTCGGTCATGATGACGATCTTGTGGTAGCGCAGCTTGTCGAGATTGAACTCGTCGCGGATGCCGGTGCCCATCGCCTGGATCAGCGTGCCGACTTCCTTGGACGAGATGATCCGGTCGAAGCGCGCGCGCTCGACGTTGAGGATCTTGCCCTTGAGCGGCAGGATCGCCTGATAGTGGCGGTCGCGGCCCTGCTTGGCGCTGCCGCCTGCCGAGTCACCCTCGACCAGGAACAGTTCGCACTTGCTGGGGTCGCGCTCCTGGCAGTCGGCCAGCTTGCCGGGCAGGCTGGCGATATCCATCGCGCCCTTGCGCCGGGTCAGTTCGCGCGCGCGCTTGGCCGCCTCGCGCGCGGCGGCGGCGTCGATGATCTTCTGGATGACCGATTTGGCGTAGGCGGGATTTTCCTCCAGCCATTCGGTCATCTTGTCGCCCATCAGGCTTTCGAGCGGCTGGCGCACTTCCGAGCTGACCAGCTTGTCCTTGGTCTGCGAAGAGAACTTGGGATCGGGCAGCTTGACCGAAACGATCGCGGTCAGCCCTTCGCGCATGTCGTCACCGGTTAGGGTGACCTTCTCCTTCTTCAGCATGCCCGACTTCTCGGCATAGCCGTTGAGCGTGCGGGTCAGTGCGGCGCGGAACGCGGCGAGGTGGGTGCCGCCGTCACGCTGTGGGATGTTGTTGGTGAAGCACAGCACGTTCTCGTAGTAGCTGTCGTTCCATTCGAGCGCGACGTCGATGCCGATGCCGTCGCGCTGCGCCGAGATGGCGATCGGATCGGGCAGCAGCGCCACCTTGTTGCGATCGAGGTACTTCACGAAGGCCGCGATGCCGCCCTCGTAGAACAGGTCGTGCTCTTTGACTTCCTCGCCGCGCTTGTCGCGCAGCAGGATGCGCACGCCCGAATTGAGGAAGGCGAGCTCGCGGTAGCGATGCTCGAGCTTGTCGAAATCGTAGACGGTGACGTTCTTGAACGTCTCGTCCGAGGCGAGGAAGGTCACGCGCGTGCCCTTCTTGCCTTCCGGCGCAGGGCCCCGCACTTCGAGAGGCGCAACGGCATCGCCGTGCGCGAACTTCATCCAGTGCTCCTGCCCGTCGCGCCAGATCGTCAGTTCCAGCCATTCGGACAGCGCGTTGACCACCGAAACGCCCACGCCGTGCAAGCCGCCCGATACCTTGTAGGCGTTGTCGTCGCTGGTGTTCTCGAACTTTCCGCCGGCGTGGAGCTGGGTCATGATGACCTCGGCCGCCGAAACGCCTTCTTCCGGGTGGATGCCGGTGGGAATGCCGCGGCCGTTGTCCTCGACCGAGACCGATCCGTCCGGGTTCAGTTCGATCAGCACCAGGTCGCAGTGCCCGGCCAGCGCCTCGTCGATCGCGTTGTCCGATACTTCGAACACCATGTGATGCAGACCCGACCCGTCGTCGGTGTCGCCGATGTACATGCCGGGACGCTTGCGCACGGCGTCGAGACCCTTGAGAACCTTGATCGAGTCCGCGCCATAGGAATTGGCGTTGGGGATGTTTTCGTTGGTACTGGCCATACCTTGCACATAGGCATTCGGGCGCGAAATCCCAAGCGAATCCGGCCCGTTTTGCACAGGGTCTGGCCCAGTGACGCCGCCGCGGCGCGGCACCTGCGAAAGAAGCACTTCCACTCGCCTGCGAAAGGTGGTGGAAAGATGCATCCGAAACCGGAAATGCCATGGTTCAATGGGGGTAATGCTTTGATCCGCAAACTCTTTGCCGCAACTGCGGGCGCTGCCGTGGCGCTCTGCGCCACCGCCTCGGTGCTTGCCGCCTCGCCGCCGCCGCCTGCCGCCGATGCCGGGGAGCAGGCCTTCCGCGAAACCTACAAGGAGCTGGTCGAGACCAACACGACGGTTTCGTCGGGCAGCTGCACGCTGGCGGCCGAGCGCATGGCGGCCCGGCTCAGGGCAGCGGGTTTTGCCGACCGCCAGCTGACCCTGTTCTCCACGCCCGAACATCCCAAGGATGGTGGCCTCGTCGCGATCCTGCCGGGCAGCGCGAAGAAGCTGAAGCCGATGCTGCTGCTGGCCCACCTCGACGTGGTCGAGGCGCGGCGCGAGGACTGGACCCGCGATCCCTTCAAGCTGATCGAGGAAGACGGCTACTTCTACGGGCGCGGCACCGTCGACGACAAGGCGCAGGCCGCGATCTGGACCGACATCATGGTCCGCTTCGCCCAGGAAGGGTTCAAGCCGAAGCGCACGATCAAGCTTGCGCTTACCTGCGGCGAGGAGACTTCGGGCGCGTTCAACGGCGCGGAATGGCTCGCCAAGAACCGTCGCGAACTGATCGACGCGGGCTTTGCGCTCAACGAGGGCGGCGGCGGTCGTACCAACGGCACGCCGATCTCGAAGGGCGGCAAGCTTGAAGGACTGTCGTTCCAGGTCGGCGAAAAGGCCTACCAGGACTTCACGCTGACGGCGACCAACCCGGGCGGCCACAGCTCGCAGCCCGTGCGCGAGAATGCGATCTACGAACTGTCCGAAGGTCTGCTCAAGATCCGCGACTATCAGTTCCCGGTCGAATTCAACGACACCACCCGTGCCTTCTTCACGCGCATCGGCACGCTGCGCGGCGATGCGGTGGGCAAGGCGATGATCGCCATCGCCGCCAATCCTTCTGACACTGCGGCGCTCGCCATCGTCCAGAAGGACAAGATGCTGGCCTCGATGCTGCACACGTCGTGCGTGGCGACGCTGGTCGATGCCGGCCATGCGCTCAACGCGCTGCCGCAGCGCGCCACGGCCAACGTCAACTGCCGCATGTTCCCGGGCCGCACCACGGCGGAAACCCAGGCGGCGCTGGTGCAGGCGATGAGCGATCCGGGCATCACCATCGAACCGCGCGTCAAGGACAAGCCGATCGCCAAGTCGCCGCCGCTCGATCCGGCGATCGTCGGGCCGGTGGAAAAGGTCGCGGCCAAGTACTTCCCCGGGGTCACGGTCGTTCCGACCATGCTCACCGGCGCGACCGATGGCGTGTACATGGGCGCGGTCGGCATCCCGACGTACGGCGTTCCGGGCGTCTGGCTCGATCCGGATGGCAACGGCCTGCACGGGCTGAACGAACGTGTCGAGGTGAAGTCGCTGATGACCGGGCGCGCCTATCTGACCGAACTGGTCCGCACGCTCGCCCAGTAAGGGGAAGGGGCGGCGCAAAGGCTGTGGACAGCCGTGCGCCGCCCCGTCTCACCACGCTTGACGAAAGGGCGCCAAGCGTGTTCCTTCCATCGCATGCGTCACGAAGCGGTCACGCAAGGTCCCCATTTCCTCCCCCGTCAGGAGGCAATTGGCGATGCGTAAGGGCCGAACCGGAGCATGCTTCATAAGGCGCTGATCGAGCGGGCGGCTGCGGCCAGGCCCCATAGCGGCGATGCCGCCGCCCACCTGTTTTCGGGCCGGAATTCGCGTCATCTCGATGATTGCCCGGCGCTTGTGCTCAACGCCGACTACACCCCGCTCAGCTATTATCCGTTGAGCTTGTGGCCCTGGCAGACGGCGATCAAGGCAGTGTTCCTCGAACGGGTCGACATCATCGCGACTTACGACCAGGCGGTGCACAGCCCGTCGCTGGACATGAAGATCCCCTCGGTCATCGCGCTGCGCCAATACGTGCGGCCGAACGAGTTTCCCGCCTTTACCCGCTTCAACCTGTTCCTGCGCGACAAGTTTTCGTGCCAGTACTGCGGCAGCACCGACCTGCTGACGTTCGACCATGTCGTGCCGCGCCGCCTTGGCGGGCGGACCACCTGGGAGAACGTCACCACCGCCTGTGCGCCGTGCAATCTCAAGAAGGGCGGCCGCACCCCGGCGCAGGCGCACATGCACCTGTTCGAGGAGCCGATCCGGCCGACGACATGGCAGCTGCAGGAACGGGGCCGCGCCTTCCCGCCTGGCCACCTGCACGAAAGCTGGCGCGACTGGCTTTACTGGGACGTCGAGCTGGAAAGCTGATCCTCGCGCGCCAGCAGTCCGGCGCCCTTCAGGAACAGGCCCAGCGCCACCAGCGAGATGGCGGCCGATATCAGCATCGGCATGGCCGGGATCTGCGCGATCGCGCCCGGTCCGCTGAACCGCGCCAGCGCCTGGGTATAGAGCACCGGCCCCACGATCGCCGCGATCGAACCGATCGACTGCACCGCGCCCTGCAATTCGCCCTGGCTGCGCGCGTCGACCGCCCGGCTGTTGAGGCCCGAGATCGATGGCTGGACGAAGCCTTGCGCCGCGCCCGCAACGATCGCCACCCACACCTGCCAGGGTTGGTGCGCAACGGCGTAAAGCACAGCGGCAACACACAGCCCCGCGATGCCCAGTGCCACCGCCTTGCGTTCGCCCAGGCGGGGCAGCAGCAGGCGCAGGCCGAAGCCCTGGACCAGCGCGCTCGAAAAACCGACCACTGCCAGGGCAAAGCCGACCTGCTTCGTCGAAAAGCCATAGGCCGCAATCGCCATGTACGACCAGGTCGAAGGGTAGACGATGTGCGCCAGTTGCCACACCCCCAGCGCGGCCACGAACCACAGCACCGCGCCGCTCTGCGCGCGCAGGGCTTGTAGCGAGGCGAGCGCATTGGCCTTGCGCCAGTCGAACGGGCGGCGCTTGTCCGCCGGCAGCGATTCCCGCAGGAACAGCAGACCGAACACGAAGTTGGCCAGCGCCATCGCACCGGCGAAGGCGAAGGGATAGCGCGGGTTCATCGCCCCAAGGATGCCGCCGATGGCGGGCCCGACGACGAAGCCGATGCCAAACGCCATGCCCATCATGCCAAAGCTTGCCGCGCGCTTTTCGGGCGGAGTGACGTCGGCAATGTAGGCATAGGCGGCCGAAAAGCTTGCGCCGGTAATCCCGGCGATGATCCGGCCCAGCACCAGCCAGCTCATGCTCGGCGCCAGCGCCTGGATCAGGTAGTCGCAGCCGAGGGCCAGGATCGAGGCGAGCAGCACCGGGCGCCGCCCGAACCGGTCGGACAGGTTGCCGATGATCGGCGCGAACACGAACTGCATCGCCGCGTAGCCCGCGCCGAGCCAGCCAGCGTATTCCGCCGCCGTGGCAATCGGCACGTGCGCCAGATGCATGATCAGTCCGGGCAGCACCGGGATCACGATGCCGAAGCCCAGCATGTCGATCAGCACGATGGCAAAGACGAAGCCGATCGAGGCGCGGTGCTGCACGGGTGTGATCTTTCCGGGGCTGGGGTTGTCCCCCGCGCTCTAGGCGGCGTGGACAAATTCCGCAACGCCACGGTTACCCTGTAAGAGGCCCCTGCAGCGTCGCTCAGCCTTGATGGAGGCCCACTCCACCTGCGGCTTTGCTCCTTGCAGGGGCCTCTTACAGGGTAACCCCTTTTTGCCTCCAGCCGTGGCCGCTGCGGAATTTGTCCACGCCGCCTAGAGCACGAATTCGCGCGCTGCCAGCGCCTCGTTCAAGCAGCGTTGCGCCCGCTGCCGCCCGGGCCGGTCAAGCCGGCACCGGCGTCAGCTCCGGGTGAGCGCCGCTTCGCTTTCGGCCAGCAACTGCGCCATGATTTCGGCAACCGGTTGTTCTTGCGTGACCATGCCCACCGATTGCCCGGCCATCACCGATCCGCTCTCGACATCGCCGTCGATCACCGCGCGGCGCAGCGCGCCCGCCCAGAAGTGCTCGATCTCGAGCTGGGCCGCCGCCATGTCGACGCGCCCTTCGTCAAGCGCCTGCGCCACTTCGCGCTGCTTGGCGGTGAACTCCTCGGTGCCCTTGTTCTTCAGCGCGCGCACCGGGATCACCGGCAGGCGGGGGTCGATCTGCACGCTCGCCACCGCGTCGCGCGCATTGGCGCGGAAAAAGGCCTGCTTGAACGCGGGGTGCGCGATGGATTCGCTGGCGCAGGCAAACCGCGTGCCGAGCTGCACGCCCGCAGCGCCCATTTCCAGATAGCTCGCGATCGCTTCGCCGCGGCCGATGCCGCCGGCAACGAACACGAGGTGGTCGGCGGCGAGGGCCGGCAGGAATTCCTGGGCCAGCACCGAGGTCGAGACCGGGCCGATGTGCCCACCCGCTTCGCTGCCTTCGATGACCAGCGCGTCGGCGCCCGAACGGAACAGCTTCTTGGCGAGCGCGATCGTCGGCGCGAACACGATGACCTTGGCGCCGAACGCCTTGATCGCCTCGACGCTGCCCTTGGGCGGGATTCCGCCGGCAAGAACCACGTGGCCGACCTTGTGGCGCGCGCAGACCTCGATCAGGTCGAACAGCGCCGGGTGCATGGTGATCAGGTTGACGCCGAATGGCTTGGCCGTCAGCGCCTTGGTCCCGGCGATCTCCTTGTCGAGCAGCTCAGGCGTCATCGCCCCGCAAGCGATCACGCCGAAACCGCCCGCATTGCTGATCGCGGCGACGAGGTTGCGCTCGGACACCCAGCTCATCGCCCCGCACAGCACCGCGTATTCGGTGCCGAGGAATTCCGCGCCACGCGCCATCAGCGCGGAAGTCTTGGGGGTGCTGGTCATCGCGTCTTGCCGTCCGTCCGTTGCAACTTGGCCCGCGCCCTTAGGCGCGGCAGGCCCGTCCGGCAAGTCGCAGGGCTCGTCAGGCGGCGTCGAGCCCATAGGCGGTGTGCAGCACGCGCACCGCCAGTTCGACCTCGTCGGCGTCGATCAGGACGGAAACCTTGATCTCGCTGGTGCTGATCGCCTGGATGTTGATGCCCCGGTCGGCCAGGCTCTTGAACATCGTGCTGGCAACGCCCGCGTGGCTGCGCATGCCCACGCCGACGACCGAAACCTTCGCCACCTTGCTGTCGGCGATCATCCGGTAGAAGCCGATCTGCTCCTTGCGCTCCTCGAGCAGCGCCTGCGTGCGCGCCAGATCCGACTTCGGGCAGGTGAAGGTGACGTCGGTCTCGCCCTTGTCCTTGGCGATATTCTGGATGATCATGTCGACGTTGATGTTCGCTTCGGCCAGCGGCTCGAAGATCGACGCAACCGCGCCCGGACGGTCGGCGATGCGGGTCAGGGTGACCTTGGCTTCGTTCTTGTCGGCTGCGATGCCGGTGATCAGCTGGCGTTCCATATCAAGTCCTTCGAGTTCCTCGTCGGAAACAATCATCGTGCCGGGGATGGTGTCGGCAGCAGGGGCATCGTCGTCGATGAACGAGGACAGCACCTGCACGCGCACCTTCTCCTTCATGGCGAGGCTGACCGAGCGGGTCTGCAGCACCTTCGAGCCGACCGAGGCAAGCTCGAGCATTTCCTCGTAGGTCACGTTCTTGAGTTTGCGCGCCTTGGCCACGATGCGCGGGTCGGTGGTGTAGACCCCGTCGACGTCGGTATAGATGTCGCAGCGATCGGCCTTGATCGCCGCCGCCACCGCCACGGCCGAAGTGTCCGAACCGCCACGGCCCAGCGTGGTGACGCGGTTGTCTGCGGTCAGGCCCTGGAAGCCCGGGATCACCGCGATCTCGCCCGCCGCCATGCTGGCCAGCAGTTCGTCCGAATCGATGCCCTCGATGCGTGCCTTGGAATGGGCATCGTCGGTGCGCACCGGCAGTTGCCAGCCCAGCCACGAACGCGCCTTGCTGCCCAGCGCCTGCAGATGCATCGCCAGAAGGCCCGAGGTTACCTGCTCCCCGGCGGCGACGACCACGTCGTACTCGGCCGGATCATACAGCGCGCTCGCCTCGCGGCAGAAATTCACCAGCCGGTCGGTCTCGCCAGCCATCGCCGAAACGACCACCGCGACCTCGTGCCCGGCGGCCTGCTGGCGCTGGACGATACGGGCCACACGGCGGATGCGCTCGGTTCCGGCCATCGAGGTGCCGCCGAATTTCATCACGATCCGGGCCACGTCACGCTCCCAAGGGTTACTGCAACAATCTTTCGTGCATGGCCGGTGGACCATGCGAGAGCGGCGCTTTAGGGATGGGTCATGCGCAATGCAACCACGATCCGCCCCGCCGAAGCCTCGCACTTTGGCAAGCTCGCCGCCGACTGGTGGGACCCGAAGGGCTCCTCGGCGATGCTTCACCGCCTTAACCCGGTGCGGCTCGGCTTCGTGCGTGAAGCGATCGATTCGCACTTTGGCATCGATTCGCGCACGCTGAAGCCGCTGGCCGGCAAGCGCGCGCTCGATGTCGGCTGCGGGGCGGGGCTGCTGGCCGAACCGCTGGCCCGGCTGGGCGGTGCCGTGACCGGCGTCGACGCGGCCGAGGAGAACATCACGGTCGCGCGCGAACACGCGGCCGCCACGGGCCTTTCCATCGACTACCGCCACGGTGAAATCGGCGGCTTGGGTCTTTCGGGATTCGACCTCGTCACCTCGATGGAAGTGATCGAGCACGTGGCGGACAAGGCGGCCTTCCTTGCTGCGCTTGCCGCAACGCTGGCCGACGATGGCCTGATGGTGCTGTCCACCCCCAACCGCACCACGGCCTCGCGCCTGCTGCTGGTCGAAGGGGCCGAGCGCATGGGCATGGTGCCTCGCGGCACGCATCACTGGGAGGATTTCGTCACCCCGGTCGAACTGCACGCCCTGCTCGAACAGGCGGGGCTCAGGATGGGCAACCCGATGGGCATCGCCTGGGGCCCGGCGAGCGGCCTGCACTTGTCCGACGACCTGTCGCTCAACTTCATCGTCACCGCGACGAAGGGCTGAACCGATGGCCGAACGCTTCGAACGTCACAAGCAGGCCTGGACCGCCGATGAAATCCAGAAGCTGCACACGCTTGCCAAGAAGGGCATGGCGCTGAAAGCCATCGCCAAGGCGCTCACCCGCAGCGAGGAATCGGTCAAGACACGCGCCAAGGCCGACGGCCTCTCTATCGCCAAGCTGCGCTAAAGCCCCGTCTGGCGATTCAATCCTGCGAAGGCAGGAATTTCTCGACCAGTTCGCGCGCCAGCCGCGCCGGGCGCAGGGTCGAAGCGTCAAGGCAGCACCAGCTGGACTTGACCTCCGCCAGCACGTCCTCGCCGCGCTTGATCACCGTTTCGTAGAACGCGCGCGCACCCTGGACCTTCTCCAGGATCACATGCGCGATCACCGTGTCGTCAAGGAACGTCGGCCGGCGGTAGGTGATCGAATGCGTCGTTGCCACCCACAGGTACTGTCTGACCGCCTCCACCGGCGCGAAGGCGCGCCAGTGGTCCACCACCGCGTCCTGCACCCACTTGAGGTATGAGGCGTTGTTGACGTGCCCCATGAAATCGATGTCCGCCGGATCGACGATAATGGCAAAGGTATGGGGGATCGTGTTGCTCACACTGGTGTAGATAGCATGCCTCGGCCCGATGCGACAGGGGGCACGCGGCACCCTTTTCAGCGGTTGCGGCGTAACACCACCGAATCGCCCGCTCGGGCAGCGATGCTCCAGCCATCGTGCTGCAGTCCGGCCGGCATACCGATCACCCAGGCATAGCGGATGGCGGGCTTCAGCTCGGTCAGCACGTCGCTCACGCCCGGCCAGCCATTGCAGCTGCGATCGTAGATCATCGTCTGGCGATCGTGATCGTAAGGTTCCGCATCGGCATTGTGCACCTTCAACAGCTGGCCCGCGTTCATCTGCCACTGTGCGCTGTCGAAGATCTGCCGGCGTGCCAGCGCATAGCCGGAAATATGGTCGCGCCGGTCGATGTTCCACGGCGTCTGCGCTGAATCGCAGGTGCGCGGCACGATCGTCACCAGGTTGGTCCCGCGCGGCACGGCCGAAAGCACCGACAGCGCGCGGCCGGCGATCCTGTCGTTGTGGACCATCGCCACGGCATTGCCGGTCCAGCGCGCCCCCACGAACAGCAGACCTGCGATCGCCAGCACGGTGCGCAGCGCCGGCGGGCTGTCGGCGCGTGGCGTAGCCGCGATCAGGAACAGCGCGAAGGTTACCGGCACCAGCCGCATGTCGGCATACTGCGATTCGAGGATGGTGTCAGGCATGATCACGTAGATCACCGCCATCAGCACCGCGAACACCGCGACACCGCGGTCGCGCACAAAAAACGGCGTGCGCCAGAACAGGTAGATCGCAACGGTGGCGATCAGCAGCGCGGCCAAGTCCCAGGCCTGCCACGTGTCGCGCAGCGCATCGAAGGGCCAGAGCCACTTGCCGCCACCCTGGTGATAGGCGAACGGCTCGACCGGTCCGTGGCGGGCCATGCCCATGGCGATCAGCGGGCCGATCACGGCGGGCAGCAGGCGCAGCCCCGATACGAACACCACGCGCCAGGCGGGTTCGCCCCGTGCATCGGCGCGCGCCGCGTTCGCCGCGAAGGCACCGACCAGGAACACCGCCAGCCCCATGGTGTGGGCCAGCCACAGCACAAAGCCCATCGGCACGAACAGCGCCGCCTGCAGGCGATGGCGCCCCCTGATCTCGAGCGCGGTCCACAGCGCCACGGCGTTCAGCGCAAGGCCAATCCCCAGCAGCGAGTTGAGAAAGCCGAACTGCAGCGGAAAGCCGAAGATGAAGGGCAGCGCGAAGAATGCGGTCGGCGCGACTTTTCCATGCACGGTGCGCGAAAGGGTCAGGATGCCGAGCGCCTGGACACCCAGGATGATCGCCACGATCGCACGCAGCGCCGCCTCCGGCCCCAGCAGCGGCACCAGCCCTTGCGCCAGCAGGTCGCAGCCAAGGTTGCCGAGCAGCCCCCACTTGAAGTCGTACCACTGGCGCAGCACCGGCGATGTGCCCGCATCGACCTGCACGATCCAGCGCGCCATGTGCCCGCCTGCATCGACCAGCGGCGGCGTCGTCACCAACATGAGCGGCGCCATCGCGGCGGCGACGAGCAGGGCGATCAGCGCAGGGCTTTGCGTGGTCCGCGCAACCAGTGCATGCCAGCGGGTGGCGTCGGCGGTCGCGGAAGGTCCGCCCGCGAAGACAAACCGCCGCGAAAGCAGGTAGAAGGCCACGGTATAGATCGCCACGGCCGCCGCCTGCAGTGCCAGCGTCCCGCCGATCCCGATGCTGCGCCCGATCGCCAGCACGCCGATGTTCAGCGCATAGGCAACCCCGGCGGCAAGCGCGAAGCGCGGCAACTGGCGCGCGTGTCGTCCTTCGCTCGCGGCGAAGGTGAAGCTGCGGTTGAGCAGGTAGGAACAGACGAACCCGCCCGCATAGCCGGCGGCATTGGCGGCATAATCGTTCCAGCCGAGCAGCAGGCCCATCTGGATCAGCGCAAGCCCCAGCGCGGTGTTGATCAGCCCTACGCCGGCGAAGCGCGCGGGCGCGGGGATCGCTTCGACGATTTTCAAGCGCACCCGCCCAGCACGTATTGCGCGCCCAGCGGAAGCGCCTTCAGGAAGCGCTCCAGCGGACGCAGCGCGGCCAGCGCCCGGGGGAAGAACATCCGGTATTCGCGCGTCACGGGCGCAAAGCCCGCCGCGCGCAGCCGTCCGGCCATCACCGGCGCGGAAATCAGCACCGCGTTCTCGTCGAACGGGCAATTGGCCACCGCCTGCCGGGTCAGCGGGTTCCACGGATTGTGTTCATACAGCACGAACAGACCGCCGGGCCGCAGGCTCGCGCGGATCTGCGCCAGCAGCGCGACATGGTCCTCGTGGGGAATGTGATGGAACACGCAGGCTGCGAACGCGAGGTCGAACGAAGCGGGCGCAAACGGCAGCGTCTGCCCGTCGTAGGGAACATAGGCGTTGTCGTCGCCATGCTTGCGGCGTGATGCCTCGAGCGACCGCGCCGATACGTCGAGGCAGGTCAGCCTCGCTTGCGGGAAAGCTTCGCGCAGCGGTGCCACCGCGTTGCCCACGCCCGATCCGAAATCGAGCATGTCGCGCACGGCAAGCCCCGCCATTTCGGCCAGCCGCAGGGCATCTGCCGCCTTGTAGCCGGCGAAGAAGTCCACATCCTCGCCGCTTGCGCGGATCGATGCGGCGTGCTCGGCGCGGTAGCGGTCGCAATGCAGGTCGAATTCGGCCTGCGGTGGCAAGGCGCTCATGCCTGATCGCCCCGGAACACCTGCCGCACCACGAACATCGGGCGGCCCTTGGTCTCGATGTACATGCGGCCGATGTATTCGCCGAACACCCCGAGCACGAGCAATTGCACGCTGCCCAGGATCAGCACGACCGCGATCATGCTGGTCCAGCCATGAACGGTCCCGCTCGTCAGCCACACGCTCAGCACCCAGCCAAGCATGACGAAACCGGCTAGGCCTGCCAGCGCGCCGAACAGCGACGCGATGCGCAGCGGCTTGACCGAAAAGCTGGTCACCGCATCGAAAGCCAGCGCCAGCATCTTGCGCAAGGGATAGTGCGTCTCGCCGGCAAAGCGCGCATCGCGCTTGTAGGGCAGGGCCACCTGGCGGAAGCCGACCCAGCCGACCATGCCGCGGACGAAGCGGAAGCGTTCGGGCATGGCGTTCAGCGTATCGACCACTGGCCGCGTCATCAGCCGGAAATCGCCGGCATCGCGCGGGATGTCGATGTCGATCAGTCTTTCGAGCACGCGGTAGAACGCCGCCGCCGTCGCCTTCTTGAACATGGTTTCGCCTTCGCGCACTACGCGCTGGCCATAGACCACGTCGGCGCCTTCATCGGCCAGCCGCATCATTTCGGGCAG
Source organism: Novosphingobium olei (assembly GCF_037076535.1). Taxonomy (NCBI): domain Bacteria; kingdom Pseudomonadati; phylum Pseudomonadota; class Alphaproteobacteria; order Sphingomonadales; family Sphingomonadaceae; genus Novosphingobium; species Novosphingobium olei. Next base: position 3,970,650 of record NZ_AP029021.1, read on the forward strand.
CAGTTCGGGCGGATCCTGCAGGTCGGCGTCGATCACCAGCACCCGCTCGCCGCGGCAGACCTGAAGCCCGCAGGTGAGCGCCAGCTGGTGGCCGTGGTTGCGCGCAAGGTCCACGCCCACCACGTGCGCCGAACGCGCCGCATGGGCCGCGATCAGCGCCCAGGTCGCATCGCTGGACCCGTCGTTGACCAGCACGATCTCGTAGTCGCCGGGGCTCGCCGCCTCGCACACCGGCATCAGGCGCGCCATCAGCGCATCGATTACCGGCGCTTCGTTATAGCACGGTATCACTACCGAAAGGCCGACCCGCCCGGGCTTGCGCCACGGATTGAGGGCCCCCTCGACCCGCCAGTCCTGAAGATCCTGAAGCATGCCCGCACTTATCGCGCGGTATGGTTAAGGCGGTGTAAACGCCTTGCCTCGCCGACTCAGCCCAGCGCGGCTTCCCACTCGGGCTGCTTGAACCCCACCAGCAGACCACCCGGATGCTCGACGATCGGCCGCTTGATGACCGAGCTGTTTGCCGCCAGCACCGCTGCCGCGCCATCGCCCGCCAGCGCCTCCTTCTGCGCCTCGTCCAGCTTGCGGTACGTCGTCCCCGCCTTGTTCACGATCTTCTCGCGCCCCGCCTGCGCGATCCAGCCGGCGATGCGCGCGGGATCGGCGCCCTGCTTTTTGTAGTCGTGGAAAGTGTAGGCGATGCCTTGGCTCTCGAGCCAGACACGCGCCTTCTTGACGGTGTCACAGTTGGGAATGCCATAGACGGTTACGCTCATCGCTCGGTCCTGTCGAAGTGGTGGTGGCGCGCGGGAGTCCCGGCGAACAGGGTATAGCTTTCGTAGTATTCGGCGCGGCCCCGGGCCTGGACTGCGGCGTGGTCGGCCTGCCGTCGCCAGCCAAGCGCGGCGGCCTCGTCGGCCCATTCGGACAGCGCGATCACTTCGCCGTCGTCGGCCGTGTAGCTCTTGAACGAGATAAAGCCGGGCTGCGCGCGGGCCAGGTCCTCCATCGCCTGCGCATCGGCGGCATAGGCGGCGGCGTCGAGGTCGGCGCGCTTGCGGTTGCGGAAGACGACGAGGTACATGGGCTGCCTGTCCTAGGCGGCGTGGACAAACTCCGCAACGCCACGGTTACCCTGTAAAGGGCCCCGGCAAGGAGCGAGGCCGCAGGTGGAGTGGGCCTCCATCAAGGCCGAGCGACGCTGCAGGGGCCCTTTACAGGGAAACCCCTTCGGGGCTGGACCAAAAAGCGCTATCGCAGCGTCGGCTCGGCTCGCAATATTCCCGATATTGCTCCACCTCGCCTCCTCGCGCTGGCGCTTTTTGCCTCCAGCCGTGGCGCTGTGGAATTTGTCCACGCCGCCTAGTCCGCGATCGGCCGGGCAATGGACTTTTGCGCGCGCTTGCGACAAAGCCGCGCTCCATGAGCCTGAACAGCTTCGGACACGTGTTCCGCTTCACCACCTGGGGCGAAAGCCATGGCCCCGCGCTCGGCGCGGTCGTCGACGGCTGCCCGCCGGGCCTGCCGATTTCCGAAGCGGTGATCCAGCCCTTCCTCGATGCCCGGCGGCCTGGACAGTCGCGCTTCACCACGCAGCGGCAGGAACCCGATCAGGTGAAGATCCTTTCGGGCGTGTTCGAGGGCCAAGACGGAATCCAACGCACGACCGGCACGCCGATCAGCCTGATGATCGAAAACGTCGACCAGCGCTCGAAGGACTATGGCGATGTCGCCAGGGCCTACCGCCCCGGTCACGCCGACTATGCCTATGACGCCAAGTACGGCTTTCGCGACTATCGCGGCGGCGGGCGCTCCTCGGCGCGTGAAACGGCGGCGCGTGTGGCGGCGGGCGGCGTTGCGCGGCTCGTGATTCCCGAAGTGAAGATCACCGCCTGGGTCAGCGAGATCGGCGGCGACCGGATCGACATGGATCACTTCGATGAAGCCGAAATCGGCCGCAACCCGTTCTTCTGCCCGGATTCGTGGGCGGCTGCGCGCTGGGAAAAGCTGGTCGACGATGCGCGCAAGTCCGGCTCGTCGCTGGGCGCGGTGGTCGAATGCGTGGCCGAAGGCGTGCCCGCCGGCTGGGGCGCGCCGCTCTATGCCAAGCTCGATGCCGAACTCGCCCACGCGATGATGGGCATCAATGCGGTCAAGGGCGTGGAGATCGGCGATGGCTTCGAAGCCGCGCGCAACACCGGCGAAGGCAATGCCGATCCGATGCGGCCCGGTAATGATGGGCCGAGCTTCCTCGCCAACCACGCGGGCGGCATTGCCGGGGGCATTTCGACCGGACAGCCGGTGGTGGTGCGCGTGGCGTTCAAGCCGACCAGCTCGATCCTCACCCCCATGCCCACGATCACGCGGGAAGGGGAGGCGACCGAGCTGTTCACCAAGGGACGTCACGATCCTTGCGTCGGCATTCGCGGCGTGCCCGTGGTCGAAGCGATGATGGCGCTGGTCCTTGCCGACCAGAAGCTGCTCCACCGCGCCCAAACCGGACGCTAAACGCCCGGACGCTGATCAGCGATAAGTCAGCGCCCCTTCCACGCGGGGGCGCGCTTTTCGGCAAAGGCGAGCGCACCTTCGCGCGCGTCCTCGCTGCGGCGCCACGCGGCGAAGGCGGGGTAATCCTCTTGACCCTCGATCGCCGCTTCCAGGCTGGGCTCGTCCAGCCCGCGCATCACCGCCTGCTTCGATGCCCGGATCGATAGCGGCGCGCCCTTCAGGATCGTCTCGAGCCAGGCCCGTGTCGCCGCCTCCAGCTCCTCGTCGGGCACCACTTGCGTGACGAAGCCCAGCCGCTCGCCCTCCGCGGCGCTGACGCGGCGGGCCGACAGGATCATGCCCATCGCCTTTTTCAGGCCGATCTGGCGGGCCAGGCGATGAACCCCGCCGCCCAGCGCCACCGCGCCGACCAGCGGTTCGGGCAGGCCGAAGCTCGCGCTTTCCGCCGCGATGATCAGGTCGCAGGCGAGCGCCACCTCGAACCCGCCGCCCAGCGCCAGCCCGTTGACCATGGCGATGATCGGCTTGTCGCAGTCGAACCGCTCGATCAGCCCGGCATAGCCGTGTGCGGGGTAGTCGCGATGCCCGTTCGCGACCACCGACTTGAGATCGGACCCGGCGCAGAAGGCGCGGCCTTCGCCGGTCACCACGCAGATCCACTGGTCGGGATCGGCGGCAAAGGCATCGAACGCGGCTTCCAGCTCGTCATGCATGTCGGCGTCGATCGCGTTCAGCACTTCCGGCCGGGCCAGGCGGATCCACGTGACCCGCTCCTCGCGCTCGATCTTGATCCTCTCCACCGGCGTCTCCTTATGTGCGTTTGCCCTATGCCTAGCCAGAGGTTAGTCTCGCACGCAACAATCTTGCGGGGACGAAAGACCTTGGGCCGACGCCTTACCCTCTACATCGTGATCGCCATGATCGCGGGCATTCTCACCGGCTTTGCGCTCAACCGCGCCTATCCTGCAGACAGTGCGACGCTCGCCAGCATTGCCGACACGCTCAAGCTGCTGCCCGAAGTGTTCCTGCACCTGATCAAGATGATCATCGCGCCGCTGATCCTGGCGACGCTGGTCACTGGCATCGCCGGCATGGGCGACAGCGCCGCGCTCGGCCGGATCGGCGGGCGGGCGCTCGGCTGGTTCATCACTGCCAGCCTGATCTCGATCGGTCTTGGCCTGGTGCTGGTGAACCTGTTCAAGCCCGGCGTCGGCCTGCAGTTCACGCCCGCCGCCCCGGTCGGCGATCTTGCCACCGCCGATTTCACCCTGCGCCACTTCGTGCTCGAGATTTTCCCGACCAGCGTGTTCGAGGCGATGGCCAAGAACAACGTCCTGCAGATCCTCGTGTTCTCGCTCTTCGCCGGTGTCGCCCTCTCGGCCATCGGTGAAAAGGGCGCGCCACTGGTGCGCGGGGCCGAAGCGCTCGCCACGCTGATGCTCACGATCACCGACTATGTGATGCGCGCGGCACCCATGGCCGTGTTCGGCGCGCTCGCTTCGGTGGTGGCGACCAAGGGCCTGTCGATCATCGTCACCTATGGCGTGTTCGTTTCCGAATTCTTCTTCGGGCTGACGCTGCTGTGGGTGATCCTGTTCACCATGGGCGGCCTGTTCCTGGGCAAGCGCGTCATCGTGCTCGCCCGCTATATCCGCGAACCGCTGCTGCTCGCCTTCTCGACCGCAAGTTCGGAGTCCGCGCTGCCCAAGCTGTTCGAACAGCTCGACCGCTTCGGCGTTCCGCGGCGCATTTCGGGCTTCGTCCTGCCGCTGGGCTATTCGTTCAACCTCGATGGCTCGATGATGTACACCAGCTTTGCCACGATGTTCATCGCGCAGGCCTATGGCATCCACCTGTCGATCGGCCAGCAGATCGCCATGCTGCTCACGTTGATGGTCACCAGCAAGGGCATCGCCGGCGTGCCGCGCGCCAGCCTCGTGGTCATCGCCGCCACGCTCACCCAGTTTGGCCTGCCGCTCGAAGGCATCGCGCTGCTGCTCGGCGTCGATACCTTCCTCGACATGGGCCGCACCGCCACCAACGTCGTCGGCAACGCGGTGGCAACCTCGGTCATCACCAAATGGGAAGGCATGCTGCAGGTGCCGATGGATCCGGACGCGTCCGAACCGCTGCCGCCGCACGATACGCCCGAACACGGGCGCCGCGGCCTCCACCTCGATCCCGGCCAGTAACTGCCCGACCAGCCAAGCGAAAAGGCCGCCCCGGTTTCCAGAGGCGGCCTTTTTCTTGCGGTCAGATCCGTTCGATCAGCGCAGGCGGATCGGCACGTAAAGCGCGGGCTGGCCACGGCGCTGGATGCGCAGCAGCACGGCTTCGCGGTTCTCCGCCTTGGCCTGGCGCACCACGGCTTCCAGGTCGGCCAGCGAGGTCACTGCCTTGTAGTTGGCCGACAGCACGATGTCGCCACGCTGCAGGCCCTTGGCCGCCGCGTCGCCCGAGGTATCGACTGCGGTGATGACCACGCCCTTGGTGTCCTCGGTCGCGCCCAGCTGGCGCGCGATCTGCGCGGTCAGCGGGATGGCGGCGATGCCCAGCGACTGCTGGATCGCCGCGCCCGAAGCGGGCTTGCTGGCATCGGGCTTGGCAAAGCCGCCGTTGTCGCTGTCGTCCTGCTGCGCGTCGGGGTCGAAGGTGTTGCTGGCCAGCTCTTCCTCGCTCGGGCGCTTGCCGACGACCGCCTGCACGGTCAGCCGCTGACCGTTGCGGATCAACTCGATCGGGATGCGCTTGCCCGGTGCGGTGTTGGCCACCAGGAACGACAGCGTCTGGTCGGGAGTGACTTCCTTGCCGTCCACCGAAACGACCACGTCGCCCGACTGAATGCCGGCCTTTGCCGCGCCCTGGCCCGGTTCGACCGACTGGATGAATTCGCCGCGCTTCTTGGCAAGGCCGAGCGAGGCGGCAAGATCGTCCGAAAGCTGCTGGATGCGTACGCCCAGATAACCGCGCTCGATCGCCTGGCCGCTGCGCAGCTTTTCCACGATCGGGGCGGCGATCTCGGCGGGAATCGCAAAGCCGATGCCGACGCTGCCGCCGGTCGGCGAAAAGATCGCGTTGTTGATGCCGATGACGTTGCCGTTCATGTCGAACATCGGACCGCCCGAATTGCCCCGGTTGATCGAAGCGTCGGTCTGCAGATAGCGGTCGTAGGCCGAACCCGATCCGGTGTTGCGGTACACGGCCGAAATGATGCCGCTGGTCACCGTGCCGCCAAGGCCGAACGGGTTGCCGATGGCGATGACCCAGTCGCCCACGCGGGCATGGCGCGAATCGCCGAACTTCACGAACGGGAAGGGTTTGGTCCCCGAAATCTTGAGCACCGCGAGGTCCGACGCGGCGTCGCGGCCGATCAGCTTGGCGGGGTAATCGGTGCCGTCGGTCATGGTGACGGTGATCGATTCGACCTCGCCCTGGCCGTCGGCGGTGATCACGTGGTTGTTGGTGACGATGTAGCCGTCGGCCGAGATGATGAAGCCCGAACCCAGCGACTGCGCCTCGCGCGTTTGCGCGCCGCCGCCGCCCTGGCCGCCGCCGAACAGGTCACCGAAAGGCGTTCCGGCGAACGGGTTCTGGTTCTGCACCTTCACGCGCTGGCGGGTCGAGATGTTGACCACGGCCGGCTGCAGCTGCTGCGTCAGGTCGGCAAAGCTCGCCGGCGCGCCCGCGCGGGGCACCACGTTCTGCATCTGCGCGGAATCGTTCTGGGCCACCTGGGCGCCGGCGGGGAAGCCGGTCACCAAAGTCGCCGCGCTGCCGGCAAGGAGCAGCGCCGTAGTCACTCCGTAAGCATATCGCACGTGGCTCGTTCCTCTTGTCCTATGCGTTGGCGGCGGATTCCCGGCCTTGCCGGGCGCCGCTCCCATCCCCCTCGCCGATCAACGCTTCGTCGCATGAACGGGATTTGAATGGGGGCGTTCCGTCACTTTCCGCGGAATTGCTTCAGGTACTCGTTGTCAGGAGAAAGCACGATCGACGTACTCGATCCCTTCTGCGCGAAGGTCGTGTCGTAGCTCTGCATCGCACGGTAGAAGTCGTAGAACGAAGGATCCTTGCCGAAGCTGTCGGCATAAGTGCGCGATGCGTCGGCCTCGGCCTGCGCGCGGATGATCTGCGCGTTCTTCTGGCCCTGCGCGCGGATCGTCGCGGCTTCCTGCTGGCGCGCGGTCGCCATGCGGGTGAACGCCGAATCGAGCGGCGCGCCGTCGGGCAAATCGGCCCGCTTGATCCGCACGTCGATCACCTGCGCGCCGTATTCGCGCGCTTCCCTGTCCAGCCCCTGGCGGATGTTGGCCATGGCCTGCCCACGCTCGGCGGTCAGCAGCGAAGCGAACGTGCGCTTGCCCAGTTCCTGGCGCAGCACCGAATTGAGGATCGGCTGCAGCTGTTCGGATACGCGGTCGACGGTCCCTGCGGTCTCGTACATCTTGACCGGGTCGATCACGCGGAAGCGGGCATAAGCGTCCACTTCCAGGCGGCGCTGGTCAGCGCTGGTCACCTGCTGGCGCTCCATGTCGACGTCGAGCACGCGCTTGTCGACCCACACCACCGTTTCGAAGAACGGGATGCGCCAGGAAAGGCCAGCCCCGGTCTGGCCGAAGTCGGCGTTGGGGCGGAAGCGGTTGATCACGCGCTCGGGGTCCCCCAGCCGCACGATCACCGCCTGCTTGGTTTCGGGCACCACGATCAGCGTGCTCGCCAGCGCGACGAGCAGCACGATCACCGCGATGACCGCGGCCTTGTAGTCGTTCCAGATGCGTTCGATGGCGTCCATGTCAGTTCGCCCCCCCGTTCGAGGCATCGCTGGCAGCATCGCTCGGGCGGCGCTTGATCTCGGGCAGTGGCAGGTACGATTGCACCCCCGGCGTCTCGACGATCACCTTGTCGGTCTGGCTCAGCACGCGCTCCATGGTTTCATAGTACATGCGCCGGCGCGTCACCTCGGGGGCAAGCTTGTACTGCTCGTACACCTTGTCGAACGCGGCGGCCTCGCCCTGCGCGCGGGCGGTCAGCTGCTGCGCCCAGGCTTCGGCGCGGTTCACCTCGCTCTGCGCATCCTGCTGCGCGGCAAGCACTTCCTTGAAGGCATCGACCACCTTGGCCGGCGGGTCGGTCTTCTTGATTTCAACGCCCTGAATCTTCACGCCCGAGCGATAGGCATCGAGCACGCGCTGCATCCGCTCGCGCACGTTCTGCTCGATCGCGGCGCGGCCCGAACCCATGGCATCGTTCAGCGTCACTTCGGCGATAGAGGCGCGCATCGCCGCCTCGGCCACTTCGCGCACGGTCTGGTCCGGCTCGGCCAGCTGGAAGGAATAGAGCTTCAGATCCTTGATGTTCCAGCGCACCAGATAGGTCAGGTCGACCAGGTTCTGGTCGGCGGTCAGCATCAGCTTCTCGCCTTCGCCCTCGGGGATCGATTCCCGGCGGATCGAGGTCACGTCCTTCACGCTCACCGATTGCACCGGCCAGGGCAGAGTCAGCGCCATGCCGGGGTGGAGCGTGCGCGAATAGGATCCGAACGTGGTGACGATGCCCTGTTCCTGCGGGGCGATGCGATGGACCATCGACGTGCCCAGCCACAGCAGCACGAACGCGGCAACGCCGATCGGCACCCACGATTTGCCGTCGGGGCGCGGGGGCAGGCGGAACGCGGGGCCGCGCCCGCCGCCGCCCGGGCCCGCGGACCGCTTGCGGAACAGCTCCTCGATGCTCGGGCCCTTGCGCGGCTCGCCCGATGCGGGCGGCAGCCAGGGATTGCGCGGACCTTCGGATCCCGGCGGCGGGCTGGGCCGCTCGCCGCTCTCGGGCCTGTTGCTTCCTGCGCCGCCTTCGGTCCCGGCGTCTCCGCCACGGTCGTCGGCGCCGCCCGGGTCGCCCCAGGGGCTCTTCTTGCCCGTCATTGCGCTGCTGGTCCCGGGCAGGGGTCCGGGCCCTGCACCTGCCTCACCGAAATCCTTCATCCGACCGTTATAGGAACAACGCTCGCGAAAAACAGTGTCTCGCTCCCAAAATTCCTCTGCTAGGGGACTGCCCCGAAGGCCGGGGGTGAATGGCTGCAACCGGCGGGCAGGAACAGGAGCGGGCGTGAGCCTCGATGGCAAGGCGCTGCACGATGCGGTGCGGCAAGTGGCGGGGGACAGGCTGCAGTCGGCCACGGTGAAAGGCGAAGTCGCCACGATCGTGCTCGATGTCGCCGGCATGGAGCGGCTCGCGCGCGACAAGCTCGATCTTGCGGTGCGCGACGCGGCCAAGGCGGCGGGCGCTGCCGAAGTGCGCGTGGGCATGACCGCGGAAAAGCGCGCGGCCCCGCTGATCCTCGCGGTCGGCTCGGGCAAGGGGGGCGTTGGCAAGTCCACGCTGTCCACCAATCTCGCCGTCGCGCTGTCGCGCGCTGGAAAGAAGGTGGGCCTCGTCGATGCCGATATCTATGGCCCGTCGCAGGCGCGCCTGCTCGCAACCGAAGGCATGCGCCCCACCGCCGAAGGCAACAAGCTGCATCCGGTGCAGAGCCCTTGGGGCCTGCCGCTGCTGTCGATGGGCCACCTCGTCCAGCCGGGGCAGGCGATCGCATGGCGCGGGCCGATGGCGGGCAATGCGCTGGGCCAGCTGACCGATGCGATCTGGGGCGATATCGATCTGCTGGTGGTCGATCTCCCGCCCGGCACCGGCGATGTGCAGCTGACCATGCTGCAAAAGCACAAGCCGGCGGGCGCGGTGATCGTCTCCACCCCGCAGGATCTCGCGCTGATGGACGCCACCCGCGCGGTGCAGCTGTTCGAACAGGCGCACGTGCCGATCGTCGGCCTGGTCGAAAACATGGCCGGCTACGTCTGCCCGCATTGCGGAGAGGAAAGCGATCCGTTCGGGCAGGGCGGTGCCGAAGCCGCGGCAAGGACGATGAACCTGCCCTTCCTCGGCCGCATTCCGCTCGATCTGGCGATCCGGCAGGACAGCGACGCCGGGCGGCCACCGGCGGCGGGCGAAGGGCCGCAGGCCGATGCCTTCGCCCGGATCGCGCAAGCCGTGATCGCCTGGCTCGACGCCCGCGTTTAGCGCCATGCGGCTGACCCGGCGCGGCCTGTTGATCGGCGCTGGTGCGGGGGGCGCCCTGCTGCTCGCGTTCCGGCTGGTGCCGCGCCACTATGCCAGCCCGCTTGTTGCGCGCGATGGGGCTGATGCCGGAGAGCGCGTATTCGACAGCTTCATCCGCCTTGCGCGCAATGGCGATGTCAGCGTGGCCGTGCCGTTCTGCGAAATGGGGCAGGGGATTGCCACGCTCGCCGCGCAGATCGTCGCGGTGGAGATGGGCGCCGACTGGAAGCGCGTCGGCGTCGAACCCGCGCCGGTCAGCCCGGTCTATGGCGATGCCGTGCTCGCCGCGCGCTGGGCACGGCTGTGGCTGCCGCTGGCGCCGTCGCTGGCCGACCGGCCCGGCGATGTGCTCGCCCGCCTTCATGCCGAGCGCGAGCCGCTGCAGATCACGGCGGAAGGCACCGCGCTCGCCGCGTTCGAAGCGCCCTTGCGCGATGCCGCCGCTGCCGTCCGCGCCGTGCTGGCGCAAGCCGCCGCCGCGCAGTGGGGCGTCGGCTGGGAAACGCTCGATGCACGCGGCCATGCCGTCACCGACGGCAAGCGCCAGATCGCGTTCGAAAAGCTGATCCCCGCCGCCGCCGGTTTCGACCCGCCCGATCCGCCGGTGCTGCGGCCCGAACCCCCGCGCGAAAAGCCCGGCGCCTTTCCCGAAGGCGCGCGCCCGGCCTTTCCCCGGCTCGATCTTCCGCCCAAGGTCGATGGCAGCTTCGTCTTTGCCGGCGACGTGCGCCTGCCCGGCATGGTCCACGCGGCCATCGCCATGGGCCCGCAGGGCGACAGCGTGCTGGCAAGCTACGACCGTAAGGCCGCCGCCGATATCAAGGGTCTTGTCGGCGTCGTCCGCGCCAAGCGCTGGCTCGCCGCCGCCGGCACCACCTGGCACGCCGCAGACAAGGCACTGAAGGCGATGGACCCGCGCTTCAAGGCGGCGGGCCGCATCGCCGACAGTTCCGCGCTCGAAACCCGCATCGACACCGCCCTGCACAAGGGCACGCCCCGGCGCATCCTTGCCGAAGGCGATCCTGACGCCCTGCTTGCGCGCCCCAGCCTCGACGTGCGCTACGATGTCGAACCCGGTACCCACGCCCCGCTCGAAACCGCCACCTGTACGGCGCGGCTGGAGGAAGGGCGGCTCGAACTCTGGCTCGCGACGCAAGCGCCCGAACTCGCCCGCCGCGCCGCCGCGCGCGCCGCGGGCGTCGCCTTGCGCGATGTCGTGCTCTATCCGCTCCACGCCGGGGGCAGCTTCGATGCGCGGCTCGATGTGCGCATCGCCTCGCAGGCCGCCGCCATCGCCAAGGCGATTGGCCGCCCGGTGCAGCTGATGTGGTCGCGCTGGCAGGAATCGCTCGGCAGCTATCCGCGCACGCCCGTCTCGGCGCAGCTGTCCGCGGCGATGAGCCCCGACAAGCAGCGCCTGCTCGGCTGGCGCGCGCGGCTTGCCCTGCCGGCCACCGCGATCGAATGGGGCACGCGCCTGCTCGGCGAAACCAGCATGCCACGCGCCAAAGCCGCCGCGCAGGGCAAGCCCGATCCGATGGCCTGCGAAGGCGCGCTGCCGCTCTATGGCATTCCCGAAAAGGCGGTCGATCACATTGCCGTCGATCTGCCGCTGCCCACCGGCCGGCTGCGCGGCGGCGCGCATGGCTACACCGCGTTCATCGTGGAAAGCTTCGTCGATGAATGCGCCCATTTCGCGGGCGCCGAACCGCTCTCGTTCCGCGTCGGCATGCTGTCGGGCCAGCCGCGCCTCGTCGCCTGCCTGCAGGGCGTGGCGCGCATGGCGATGTGGGGCGGCGGCGCCGATGCCTCGGGGCAGGGCATCGCCTGCTGGAAGCTCGATCTCGAAGCGGGCGAAGGCCCGCGTTCCGGCTTCATTGCCGTGGTGGCGACAGCGCGGCAGGACAATGGCACGATCCGGGTCGACCAGCTTTCCGCCTATGCCGACATCGGCCGCATCGTGAACGTCGATATCGCCCGCCAGCAGATCGAGGGCGGCCTTCTCTTCGGCCTCGCCCACGCGATCGGCGGCAGCACCGCCTATGCTTCGGGCCTGCCGCTGGCGGCCCGGCTGTCGCAGCTCGGCCTGCCGCTGCTGGCCGATTGCCCCAAGGTCGATGTTGCCTTCGCCGATTCGACAGAGCAGCCGTTCGATCCCGGCGAACTCGGGATGGTCGCCACGGCCCCTGCCATCGCCAATGCCCTGTTCTCGGCCACCGGCGCGCGCCTGCGCCGCCTGCCCCTCCTGTCCGAAGGTTTCTGATGACCGCTTCGCATCTTCCTGCCGAACACCCTGTCGTGCGCACCGGCAAGGTCGGCGTGCTGCTGGTCAACCTCGGCACGCCCGATGCGCCCGATGCGAAGTCGGTGAAGCGCTATCTCGGCGAATTCCTGTCCGACAAGCGGGTGGTCGAAATCCCCACGCTCGTTTGGCAGCCGATCCTGCGCGGCATCATCCTCAACACCCGGCCGAAGAAGAGCGCCCACGCCTACCAGCAGGTGTGGAGCGATGAAGGCTCCCCGCTCGCCGCGATCACCGCCGCCCAGGCGCGCGGTCTGCAGGCGCGGCTGGGCGATGCGGCGATCGTGCGCCACGCCATGCGCTACCAGAGCCCCGCGATGGGCAAGGAGCTGGACGCCCTGCTCGAACAGGGGTGCGAACGCATTCTCGTCGCGCCGCTCTATCCGCAGTATTCCGCCGCCACCACCGCCAGCGCGCTCGATGCCATGGCGGATTGGATCAAGGGCCGCCGCCGCCTGCCCGCGCTACGCACGCTGCCGCCCTATCACGACGATCCCGCCGCGATCGCCGCGCTCCACGCCGATCTCGCCCGCCAGATCGCCGCGCTGGCCTTCACGCCGGAACTGCTGCTTTTGAGCTTCCACGGCATGCCCGAACGCACGCTGCATCGGGGTGATCCCTACCACTGCCATTGCCGCAAGACCGCGCGCCTGATCGGCGAACGCTTTGCGCAGACTCATCCGGACCTGCGCATCGTCACCAGCTTCCAGTCGCGCTTCGGCCGCGCCAAGTGGCTCGAACCCGCGACCGACACCGTGCTGGTGGAAGAAGCAAGGAACGGCACGAAGCGCGTGGCCATCGCCGCACCCGGCTTTTCCGCCGACTGCCTCGAAACGCTGGAGGAACTGGCCATCCGCGGGCGCGACGATTTCCTCGCCGCCGGCGGCAGCCATTTCGCCGCGCTGTCCTGCCTCAACGCGGGCGAGGCCGGGATCGACCTCATCGAATCGCTCGTCCGGCGCGAACTTTCCGGCTGGATCTGAAATCTTCCGGGTCTTGCCTCGCTGCTGACAGTCGTGTCATTAATGGAGCGATTAAAAAGACCCTGGGAGACGATCGATGGCCAGCGTTCCGGCCCGCAGCTTCACCGACGTGACCGTCCAGTCCGATCGCGGCAACCCGCACTGGACGCGCCACCCCGGCGATGCCGCACTCGATGCGATCCCGGGGGACGATGGCTGGCCGATCGTCGGCACCACCTTCCGCCAGCTTGGCGATCCGATCGGCTTCGGCAAGGAAATGCTGGCCAAGTTCGGGCCGGTCTACCGCACCCGCAGCTTCGGCCGGCGCGGCGTCAACCTGATCGGCCCCGATGCCAACGAACTCGTGCTGTTCGATCGCGACAAGCTGTTCTCGAACGAGCAGGGCTGGGGCCCGATCCTCAACCTGCTGTTCCCGCGCGGGCTGATGCTGATGGACCACGAAGCGCACCGCATCGACCGGCGCGCGCTGTCGATCGCGTTCAAGCCCGAACCGATGCGCGCCTATTGCGGCCAGCTCAACGAACAGATCGCGCGCGGCGTCGAAGCGTGGAGCAAGGGCGCCGGGGCCGATGGGGTCACGCAGGTCCGCTTCTACGACCTGATCAAGACGCTTACCCTGCAGACCGCCGCGGTCAGCTTCCTCGGCCTGCCCCTGGGACCAGAGGCCGACCGGCTGAACAAGGCTTTCGTCGACATGGTGCAGGCCTCGGTCGCGCCGATCCGCCGCCCGCTGCCGTTCACCGCGATGGGCCGGGGCGTTGCCGGGCGCAGGCTGATGGTCGAATACTTCACCCAGCTGGTGCGCGAACGGCGCGAAAGGCCCGGGCAGGACATGTTCAGCCAGTTCGCCCTCGCCACCCGCGAAGATGGCAGCCTGCTGGCCGAAGACGTGGTGGTCGATCACATGATCTTCCTGATGATGGCCGCGCACGATACCATCACTAGCTCGTTCACCACGCTCGCCTGGCACCTCGCCACCTCGCCCGAATGGCAGGACAAGCTGCGCGCCGAGGCGCTGGCCGTGACCGGCGGTCCGGGCCGCGCGCTCGCCTACGAGGATCTCGGCAAGCTCGAACTGACCGACCTCGCCTTCAAGGAATCGCTGCGGATCATGCCGCCGGTTCCGGCCATGCCGCGCCGCGCGCTGCGCGATTTCACCTTCCGCGGCCACTTCATCCCGGCGGGCACGGGCGTCGGCATCAGCCCGGCCGCGGTCCATGCCGATCCCGCGCTCTGGCCCGATCCCGACCGCTTCGATCCGCTGCGCTTCACCCCCGACAAGGTCGCCGCGCGGCACAAGTATGCCTGGGTGCCCTTCGGCGGCGGCGCGCACATGTGCCTGGGGCTGCACTTCGCCACGATGCAGACCAAGGTGCTGGTCGCGCAGATCCTGTCGCGCTATGCGCTCGAAGCCGCGCCGGGCTATGCGCCTTCGTGGCAGGCCTGGCCGATCCCCAAGCCGCGCGACGGCCTGCGCCTGTCGCTGCGCCGGCTGGGGTAAGGGGCGGCCCGCAGGCGCCGAATCTGTTGACCGCATCGCGGCTTGACGCTAAGGGCGCCGCTTTCCGGCGGGCTTTACCCGCTTTCCATCATGATTGCATGGGCGCCTTTTCGGTGGCCCGCCAGAGGACACGAGACAGGAACACATGGCCAACACGCCGCAAGCCCGCAAGCGCATCCGCCGCAACGAACGTCGCGCCGAAATCAACGGCAACCGCCTTTCGCGCATCCGCACCTTCGTCAAGAAGGTCGAAGCCGCGCTCGAAGGTGGCGACAAGTCTGCGGCCGCCGAAGCGCTCAAGGCTGCCCAGCCCGAGCTGGCGCGCGGCGTTGCCCGTGGCGTGCTCCACAAGAACACCGTCGCCCGCAAGATGAGCCGTCTCAGCAAGCGAGTCGCCGCTCTCTGATTCGCGGCGAAGCGCTGATCGTGTCGGGGTGATGACCGGCACGTTACGGCACAAAAAAAGAACATGGCCGGCGTGTCACACGCCGGCCTTTTCTTTTGCGCGATAGTTTCAAAGCGCCACCAATTTCGCAATCGCAACAAGTCACGGAAATTCCGCGATTCGGCTGTTGAAGTAAGGAAAACCGAATAAAATCATGTACTTGATGGAGTTCTGCGGGCCAGACCAGAGTCAAGGCGATTTATTTCAGTTTTTTTGCGCTCCGGCGCTTGCGCACAAACGCGAAGGGCCAATAGACAGGACGGACCGGCAGCGGCGGGGGCCTTCTGTTTCGACAGGGAACTCGTCTGGCCGGTGTCACGAAATCGCTTGAAGCAGGGCCCGGGCGCACGAATGCGCGCATCCGGGCAAGGGGTAGGTCGTGCCTGTTCTCCCGGCAAGAGGAGGTCAGGCCGCAAGATGCGGGGCGGCGGCGCGTGAAGATCGATGAATTCGGCATGGGCGGCGCCACGCAGGCAGCCGCCGGCAACAAGACGACGGTACAGGCCGGCCCGGCAAACGGTGCTTCGGCAGGGCAAGGCAAGAAGGGACGTGACGGCAGC